>NZ_JBEYIL010000003.1:83135-83499 GCF_040635845.1 Streptomyces sp. NPDC006872 | reverse complement strand
GACCAAGACCCCTCACTTCGCTCAGGGTTCCTCTCGCAGCTTCGCGCTGTGCTCGGACGCACAGCACCGGCCTTCCGAGCCAGTCCTGCCAGCCTGTACGCCGTTGATTTGACCGGCGCTGGCCTGACCAGTCCCGCCCCCGGCAATACCGACGCCGACAAGCGCGATTACCGCGACGCCCTCGGCCTTTACCGGAAGACTGGCAGTCCTCTCGGTCAGGCAACTGCCACCCTCGGCTTGGGTGAGCTCGCCCACGTCCGCTCTGACTACGGAACTGCCGAGCGGCATTACCGCGACGCCCTCGGCCTTTACCGGAAGACTGGCAGTCCTCTCGGTCAGGCAACTGCCACCCTCGGCTTGGGCG
>NZ_JBEYIL010000003.1:0-83038 GCF_040635845.1 Streptomyces sp. NPDC006872 | reverse complement strand
CTACGGAACTGCCGAGCGGCATTACCGCGACGCCCTCGGCCTTTACCGGAAGACTGGCAGTCCTCTCGGTCAGGCAACTGCCACCCTCGGCTTGGGCGGGCTCGCCCACGTCCGCTCTGACTACGGAACTGCCGAGCGGCATTACCGCGACGCCCTCGGCCTTTACCGGAAGACTGGCAGTCCTCTCGGTCAGGCAACTGCCACCCTCGGCTTGGGTGAGCTCGCCCAGGTCCGCTCTGACTACGGAACTGCCGAGCGGCATTACCGCGACGCCCTCGGCCTTTACCGGAAGACTGGCAGTCCTCTCGGTCAGGCAACTGCCACCCTCGCCCTGGGCGGGCTCGCCCGCGCCCGCGACGATAACGACACCGCCGAACAGCACCTGACTCAGGACGAACGGGCAATGTTGAGTTTGATGGACCCAAAAGCCCGCGCTCGGTATTTGCTGCAGAAGAGAATCAATGAGAAGGAGGAGATGGGCGTACTGCTGAACCAGCTTCAAGCGCTGCGCCATCAGACGGCTATGTCGGTTATCAACAATATTCGTTGACCAGCGCCTCTTCGCTCCGAGAGCTTCCCGGGCATTACACCCAAGCCGACCGCCCCCACCCCCGGCCTGGTATTTCGCGCCCCTGTGGGCGCGGGCGGGTGATGACGCGGGCCCGATGACGTAGGCATGGAGGGCGGCGCGTGTTGTCCGGCCGACGCCAGCCGCGCTGTGCAGCGTAGGCGTATTTGCCTGGGCTCCTACGAGCACAGCAACTACTGATCTTCAAAACGTGATGTCGTGAGGGCTGAACCAGGGCAGGTTGCCGAGAACACGACCCCGATACACCCCCGTTGATCGTGGCTGACCCCTGCATCTGGCACGACAGTGGTATGAACCTCAGCCGACGACAGTCAACCACGACGGCGGGTGCGCCAACCGACCACGCACGCGTATGCCTCGCTGTACCCCCACCGGTCTCAGCCACGCTATGGGGGTGTGTCGTCGACCAGAGCAAGCGGACACGGCCGGCCCGTGACGATGGCCGGAGACCTCAGCTTGGGAAGCTCAGGGCGTCTGGGGCGTACTCCGGGGCTGGCCTCCGGTGTGACCAGGCACCCTGACCGCGTGACTTGATCTGCTACCCGACATCATGATGATCCCGTGTCCGCTGAAACGACGTTCAACTTGATCAGCGTTGGGTTTTCGGCTCTAGGGCTGCTCAATGCTGCCGACGGCTTTCGCCGAACGTTCAAGAGTGTCGCTGCCCCTGGCGATTCGTTCTTCAAGCGCGTGCTCGCAACTGAAGCTGCGATGGTTGAGCGCTGGCGTTCTGGTCTCACCCGTGCCGTTCGCCGCGCATTTCGACGACCCGCTCCAACCATCACAGCCACCCTCGGCACGGCTCTGTCCGTGGAGGCCGCCATGAGTGTCCGTGGCCTCGTTCAGTTCGGGCCCTTGCCAGACGTAACGCAGGAGCCAGCAGCCTTCACGGCAGAGGTTGAGCGTCGGCTGAACCGCGTCTTCCAGTTGGCTCAGGACGTGCAACATGACCTGAGACAGGAGGAGCAGGTCCGAGACAAGGGAGATCAACAAGCTGCTTCGCACCTCGGAACGCAGATCTCGGCGCTCGATGAACAGGCGAAGCGTGATGCCCTCGAAGGCCTACATGAACAGGTGCTCGGTTGGTTCCTCATTGCTGTCGGGCTCATAGCCCAGATTGCGGCCCTCCTCGCCTCGTGAACCCAGATCTTGGCATCGCGTTCGGCGGAGTCTCACTATGCGAGTCAAGTGCCGCCGCGAGCGATCAGTAGCCGAAGAAGTGAAGGGCCGGGTCTCTGACCTGTGGCCGCGCAATCGATCAACGCTGCGACCTGCGACTTAGCTGTCGGTGGTTGTCAGCGTTGGTCGTCGTTGCGTACCTTCCGGCGGCCCCAAGACGGCCCGGAGGGTGCGCAACGCGGACCGACGCCGCGGCTTAGCGAGGGTGAATATCCGTGACCTCATTGAGGCCGGCCCTGAACCTCGGGTATGTGTCCCTCACTTCACGGCGACTTGCAACGAATCGGGCACTCGCAGGTCGCACGCGCGAAGGTGAGTGAGGAGTCGGTTTTCTGAAGACCCTAGCGAGGGCCCTGGCGAGATCCTTGGCGTTGATCACGACAAAGAGTAGGAAAAATATTGAAGCGTCAGCTATAAGGAGAATCCATAAGGGATCCACTAATACCCCCATGAAAAGTGTTCTTAGGGCATCCAGCCTCCTAGTTTGCCAGGCAGTTGAGGTCGCATGGAGGGCGCAACCAGCTCACTCGTGCAGCGCATTCGTGAGGTTGGCTCGCGCCCCCAGCCCGATCACGCGGTCGGTGGAACGACTTTGGGCTGGAGCTGCTTTGGGGCGAGTGATCATGGCCCATTAAGCTGATGGCGAGTCGGGCAGTCTGTGGACCTGCCCGTTAAAGCACGACGTTGGGCCATGATCTTCGAGGCTCGCCCCAAAGTGGCTGCCTAAAGTCGTGGAGCCGACCGCCCCAGCCACGACGTGTTCTGACTTCATGCCCGTATGCCTGCCTCTTGGGCGGGCGCGGGCGGCCGGCGGTGCCGAGCGGGGCGGAGACATGAGTGCGGGCGCCGCCGGTCGCCCGCGCCCGCCCGGAGGAGCGAAGCGACGACGGGTGCTTGAACCCGTAAAGAAGGTTGTAACTCAGTCGGTGCTGCGGGGCTTGAAGTCGTTCGTGCAGGCTGGGAGTTCGACGTCCTGGCGGTGCGCCATTGGCAGGAAGAGCGCTGGTCGGACTGTCCATGTGATGCGTGTGCTGACGTGGGTGATGGACACCGTCCACGGCTCCCGGTGCAAGAGGGCTCGTCTCGTGTCGATGCGGTGGTCGTGGAGTCGTGTCCAGGCTTCTTGGGAGGCGGCCGTGTCGAGGGCCGGTGAGATGGTGCGCAGGATCGCGGCCACCCAGTTGTTCGCCTCGACCGCCGAGTAGGCGTCGAAGGATCCGAAGAGGGTCGGCGGATGTTGTCCGTCCAGCTTTTCTGTCCAGCACTCGCACCAGAAGCCGCTCCTGGTCGTGATCCTCAGCATGGGTGGACTCCTCGGCGAGTCTGTGTGAAGAGCTCCGCGGTGACTGTGTGGCCGCCGTCGCTGTCGTGGATGACGACCCGGTGGGCGATCGCGCTGACCATGCCCAGGCCCCGGCCGTGTTCGGCGTCCTGGTCCTGGTGCTCGGCCTTGGGGGCCGTGCCCGTGCCTCCGTCATCCGTGACCGAGACCGCGACCACCTGCGCCGAGACCGCTACGGCCAGGTGGAAGCTGCCGGACTCCAAGCCGCTGGCCGTGTGGAGGATCGCGTTCGCGCTGAGCTCGCTCACGATCAGTTCGGCGTCTTCGGCAAAAGGGGAGCCGCGCAGGATGTCGCGCGTCCAGCGGCGAGCCCGGCTGACCTCTTCCGGGAAACCTGGGCAAGACAGTCCCCAGACCCGGGCAGTACTCGTATACTCGTGCATACAAGTTCCTTCATGCTGGTAGGCCGCCATGTGCAGCGGGTTCGGACTAGACGAGTTTCACGCCGTCGTGGGCGCGGATGGCCGGCGGAGACGCCGCGTCCAATGCGTCGATGACGCGGATCGCGTACGCCTCGTCGGCGAGTTCGGAGACTTCTTCACGGGTGACCCAGCGCAGGGCACGCGTCTCGTCGCCGGTGGTGGGCGTGCCGTCGGCCGCTTCGCAGCGGAAGACCAGCGAGACGATCAGGCCCGTCATGTTCTTGTAGACGCCGGTGAGGGTCGCGGGAAGCGCGATCTTGACGCCGGTCTCTTCGAGGAC
The DNA here is from genome assembly GCF_040635845.1 of Streptomyces sp. NPDC006872. Classification (NCBI taxonomy): domain Bacteria; kingdom Bacillati; phylum Actinomycetota; class Actinomycetes; order Kitasatosporales; family Streptomycetaceae; genus Streptomyces; species Streptomyces sp. NPDC006872. The sequence goes on along the minus strand of NZ_JBEYIL010000003.1, from coordinate 79,226 downwards.
CTCGCGCTGAAGGGCTTCGGGGATGGTCTCCCCGCGTTCGAGGATGCCGCCCGGCGGTTCCCAGTGACCGTTGTCGCGGCGCTGGATCAGGAGGGCTCGGCCCCGGTCGTCGACGACGACCCCGGCCACGCTCACGGAGTGCGGGCGTTCTGCGCTCACGTTCCTCGGCCCTCTCGGATGGCTAGGCTCTCCACCGTAGCAACAACACTCACCCACTCGTCTAGATACCTAAAGGAGTACACGTGAGCCCTCTGTCTTCGGGCCTGCTCGGTGATCTCGACCCCACGAGCGATCGTGCGGTCTTTCGCCAGATCGCCGACCAACTACGTGAGGCCATCGACCGCGGGCGATTTCGTGAGGGCGAGAAACTACCCTCAGAGGCCGAGCTGGTCGACCACTACGGCGTCTCCCGCATGACGGTCAGAAACTCCTTCTCCATCCTCCAGGGCGAGGGCCTGGTCCACGCCGAGCACGGCAAGGGCGTGTTCGTCCGGCCGCGCCCGCCCGTTCGACGGCTCGCCTCCGACCGGTTCGCCCGGCGGCACCGCGAGCAGGGGAAGTCTGCCTTCATCGTCGAGGCCGATGCCGTCGGCAGTCACCCGCAGGTCGACAGTCTTGAGGTGAAGGAGGAGAAGGCCAGTCAGGACATCTCCACGCGGCTCGGGTCCGTGCGGCGGGTCCTTGCACGTCGGCGCCGGTATCTCCTCGACGGGCGGCCGGTCGAGTTCGCCACCTCCTACCTGCCGCTCGACATCGCGCGCGGTACGCAGATCGCCGAGCCGAACCCCGGTCCCGGCGGCATCTACGCCCGTCTCGAAGAGCTGGGGCACCGCCTCGACCACTTCGAGGAGGAGATCCGGGCCCGGATGCCCTCGCCCGTCGAGGTGAAGACGCTTCGCCTGGCGGCCGGCGTGCCCGTGATCCATCTGATCCGGACCGCCTTCGACACCGAGGAGCGACCGGTCGAGGTCTGCGACACGGTCATGGCGGCGGACGCCTACGTCCTGTCGTACCAGCTCCCGGCCACGTGAGCGCGGACCGCCTGATGCCTGGTGGGGCTTGGACAGGCGACGACCGCGAGCACAACGATGCATGTCATGAGCGCTGGTTGCGGGTGCAGAATAGGCGCACTGATCAGCCCGGATACCGGGATGAGTGGTTTGACGAGCAGTGCGGCGGTTGCCGGTTCTGGGTCGCGCTGAGCGGCGAGCTGGGGCGGGACTGGGGAGTCTGCACTGATCCTGACTCGACGTTCGACGGGCGGGTGCGCTTCGAGCATGACGGCTGCGATTCCTTCGCCATCCGTGAGGACGGTTCCTTCGGGTGACGTCGCTGGAGGGTAGGGCGGTGCGTGGAGGACGCTTCTCCGAACTCGTACACCCCAACACGCTTACTCGTATAGACGAGTGGGCAAGTTGTGCGGCAGGGTGATCGTCGTGAGCCCGAGAGATCGGGTTCGCAGATCGCATTTTGTATAGACGAGTAGATAGGAGCGCCACTGTGCGCACCATCCGTGTTGAGACCTCCGCCGCGACCGTCCTCCTGACGGAAGCCCTGAGCCGAAGGTCCGCGACCGTCAGACCGGCGAGATCGCCAAAAACGCCGTCAGCGGTGAGGCGCTGATGACCATCGGCGTCGTCTACATCGAGGACGGCGAGTCCTCGCTGATCAAGGTCACCGTCCCGGAAGGCGGTGTCTCCGAGGGGCTGAACCTCGGGGCTCCGGTCTCGCTGCCGGGGCTCATCGCCCGGCCGTGGGAGTCCGTGTTCAACGGGCAGCAGCGTCACGGCATCGCCTACCGCGCCGCCGCCGTCACTCCGGCCGCCTTCCCGGCCTTCATGGGGGCCTCGGCCTGATGTCCGACCTGACGACGCTCCTGGAGGTGGGCGGTCCTGTCGCCGCGCTCGGTGGCGGGGCCGCCTACACCCGGGCCAACCACCCGGGTCTCTACTGGTCGGCGGTCGGCGGTCCGATATCCACCGTCCGCCTCCTCAGCTCGTACGCCTCGGTCATGGAAGCCTGCGGCCTGACCGTCGCCCCCTCCCGACTGCGAGTCCTCGCCGTCAAAGCCACCACCCGCCGTGAGGTCCGGCCCGTACCGCCCCGCCGGGGCATCATCCGGCCGACCACTACCGGCTTACGGCTCCGGCTCCGCCTCGCTCCGGGGCAGGAACCCACCGACGTCGCCGCCTCGGCCGAACGGCTGCGGCACACCTGGGGCGTCCATGCCGTGTACGTCTCCACCGTCAAGCCGGGTGTCGTCGAACTGCGGCTCGTCGGCTTCGACGTCCTGCGCAAGGTACGGATGCCCCGCAAGGTCGAAGGCGGCTTCCTCAAGGTGCCGGTCGCGCTGCGGGAGGACGCCATGCCCTTCATACGGGACTACCGGGCCGTGCCCCACCAACTCACCCTCGGCGCAACGCTCTCGGGCAAGTCCATGTACCTCCGACACCTGGTCGCCGGGCTCGCCCCTCAGAACGTCGCCCTCGTCGGCGTCGACTGCAAGCGCGGGGTCGAGCTGGCCCCGTTCGCGCCGCGTCTGTCGGCCCTCGCCACTGCCCCGGACGAAGCATCCGAGCTGCTGCCCGTCCTGGTCAAGGAGATGGAGGACCGATACGACCTGATCAAGGCCCGACAGGGCATCGCCCCCGATCTCCCCGACGAAGAGATCACCTCCGACATCTGGGGTCTGCCCGAGAGTGAACGGCCCGTGCCCATCGTGCTGTTCGTCGACGAGGTGGCCGAGCTCTTCCTGACCGCCACCCGCAAGGACGAGGAACGGCGCGACGAGATGGTCACCCACCTCATCCGCCTCGCCCAGCTCGGCCGCGCGGCCGGCATCTACCTGGAGGTCTGCGGGCAGCGCTTCGGCGCTGAGCTGGGCAAGGGCGCGACCATGCTCCGAGCCCAGCTCACCGGCCGCGTCTGCCACCGCGTCAACGACGAAGCCTCCGCGAAGATGGCCCTCGGCGACATCGCGCCCGAAGCGGTCCTCGCCGCCTGCGCCATCGCCCCTGAACGCCCCTGCCTCGCCGTCGCGGGCGACACCTCCGGCGGCTGGTCCCGCATCCGCACGCCGTACCTCTCCCTCGGCGACGCCGCCGACGTCTGCCGCGAGACGGCTCACCTGGTGCCCGAGCTGCCCGCGCTGAAGCCCTTCCGGCCCGACGTCCCCGTACGGCCCGTCGAGACCTCGGCCCCCGCAGTCCAGCCGCACCCCGTCACGGACTGACACCCCTCACCTCAACGGTCGGCGTGACCTCCTCGCGCCACGTCCCTACCCCTCCCATGCCTGATCCCGGAAGGAGCCGCCATGCGCGCCCAACTGGCCCGCGTCGACGCGGTGCTCGTACAGGCGCTCATCGCCGCCGCGCTGTCCTTCGCGCACATCCATGACGTCGCCGTCGCGGCCGGACAGGACGGCTGGAAGGCCTGGGCCTACCCCGTCTCTGTCGACCTGCTGCTCGTCGCCGCCTGGCGTCGACTGCGCTCCGGCTCGGCCAAGGGTGCGGCCTGGTGCTGGTTCGTCATCGCGCTCGCCGCGTCCCTCGGCGCGAACGTCGCCACGGCCGGCCTGCTCGACCTCGGCAACGTCCCGGCCTGGCTGCGCATCCTCGTCGCGGGCTGGCCCGCCGTCGCCTTCCTCGGCGGAACCCTCCTCGCCCACTCCGCACCCAAGGCGGCCGACGAAGTCATGACCATCGAGGGCCAGGAGGAGGAGCCCGAATCCGAACCCGAGCCGCCCGCCCCACCCGCCATCGAGGCACCGCCGGAACGTCCCGCCGTCCCGGTTCCGGCCGCCCTCATCGACCACGCCCGCAAGGTCGCCGCCGAGCACCACACCCGGACCGGCACCCCCATGGACGTCCCGACCCTGCGCGCCCGCCTCGGCGTCCCGGCGCCCATGGCCGAAGCCATCGCCGCCCACCTCTAAAGGGAGCTCTGATGACCGCCAACCGCCGCTTCCGCAACGTCACCCGCATCGGCCCCGTGCAGGTCGGCACCGCCTACGACCACCGGGGTCGCGAGAAGCACACCGTCGCCTGCACCGCCCCGCGCTGCAACTTCTCCGCCGACTACGACAGCCGCGCCGCCGCCGAGCTGGCCGCCCGCACCCACCGCTGTCCCGTCCGCTGAAAGGACCCCGTACCCCGTGACCGTCAGTCTTCCGCTCGTCGTCCTCGGCTTCTTCGCCTGGGCGGCCATCAAGTACCTCGGCGTCCGAGTGTGGATCGTCGTCCTGATCACCCTCTTCGGCTTCTGGCTCTCGCGCACCTTCCTCGCCCCCGCCATCGAATCCGGCACGCGCTCCGGCGTGACCGTCATAAACGGCCAACACATCTAGACGAGTAGACAGGAGATCGCAGCAGTGTTCCTGCCCAAGTACCCGGACAACCCCACCCCACCGCCCGCGCACACCCACACCCCGACCGACCCGACCCCCGTCCCGGTCCGGCGCTCGCTCCCCTCGGTGTCCATCGATCAGAAGACCGTCGCGGCCGTCCTCGTCGGCGGAGTCGTCCTCACCGCGCTCCTGGCCGCCGTCGCCGTCACCGCCATCTCGGTCGCCGTCGCCGCCGTGGTCCTGCGCTCCCTGCTCCGCGACCACAACCGCCGCTGACCTGCGGCCAGACCTCCGGGGCGGCGCGACACAGCCACGCATCCGCCGCCCCGGCGGCCCACCCCTCCCGAAGTGCCCGTCAGAAGGAGAACCGCCATCTTCACCCGCGCCACCCCGCCCCCACTCCCAGAACTCAGCAACCTCGCCGCAGGCGGCACCCTGCCCGGTATCCTCCGCCAGCTCTCCGGGCTCGGCGGCTGCACCCACCCGATCCGCCTCGACGGCCACCGCACCGAATACGACGTCGACACCGCCACCGGCGAGATCGGCCGCATCCTCCACCGCCTCGACTCGGGCGACCTCCCGGCCGGCCAACTCCTCGTCCGCTGCAACAACCGCCGCACGACCCGCTGCCCGGCCTGCTCCGAGGTCTACCGCCGCGACACCTTCCAACTGATCACCGCCGGACTACGTGGCGGCAGGGGCACCCCCGAACACGTCGCCACCCACCCCCGCGTCTTCGCCACCTTCACCGCCCCGGCTTCGGCCCGGTCCACAACCGCCGCACCGACGGCCGCCCCTGCCGCTGCGGCACCCACCACGACCAGGACGACGACGCCCTCGGCACCCCGCTCAACCCCGACACCTACGACTACGAAGCCGCCGTCCTCTGGAACGCCCACGCAGGCCCCCTCTGGCGACGCTTCTCGATCTACCTGCACCGGGAAGTCGCCAAGCGTGCAGGCCTCTCCCAGCGCCGTCTCCGCCACCACGCACGCGTGTCCTTCGCCAAGGTCGCCGAATACCAGAAGCGCGGAGCGGTCCACTTCCACGCCGTCATCCGCATCGACGGCCCGACCGGCGGGGACACCCCGCCCCCGGCCTGGGCCACCGCCGAGCTGCTCACCGACGCCATCGACGCCGCCGCATCCAAAGTCGCCGTCGACGGCCCGACCATCGACGGCCGCGCCCACACCTTCGCCTTCGGCCGCCAACTCGACGTCCGCACCATCCGCTCCGCCGACTTCAACGACGGCCAGGAGCTGACCGAACGCGCCGTCGCCGCCTACATCGCCAAGTACGCCACCAAGGGCGCGGAAACCGCCACGGGAGCTCTCGACCGCCCGCTCAAGTTCGCCGCCGAACTCGCCCAGCTCGACCTCAGCGAGCACGCCCGCCACCTGATCCGAACCGCCTGGGCCCTCGGCGCACGCAAGGACCTCGAACACCTCCGCCTGCGCGCCTGGGCCCACATGCTCGGCTTCCGCGGCCACTTCTCCACCAAGTCTCGCCGCTACTCCACCACCCTCGGCGCACTCCGCGACGCCCGCGCTGAATGGCGACGCGCACAGGCAGCAGCCACCACACCCGACAACGCGCCCGAGACGACGTACGTCCTCGCTCACTGGGTCTTCGCCGGAACCGGCCTATCCGACGCCGAAGCCTGGCTCGCCGCATCCCTCGAACCCGCCCCCGGAACGGAAGGAGAGCCCACCCATGGCTGAGCCCCAAGTCCGCACCTTGGCGACTGACCCCTACGACCCGTCCTTGGCCCTCCTGACCGTCGAGGAGGCCGCTCGACGCCTCCGTATCGGCCGTACGACGTGCTTCCGCCTCGTCCTCGCTGGAGAGATCGAGTCGATCACGGTCGGACGGCTCCGCCGAGTTCCGGCCGACGCCGTACCCGCCTATGTGGCCAAGCTCCGCCACCGACCGGCCTACGCGGCCTGAGGGAAGGGACGACATGGCAGAGAAGAACCGCACTCGTCAGCCCAACGGTGCCTCGTCGATCTACCTCGGCAAGGACGGCAAATGGCACGGGCGAGTGACCGTCGGCGTCCGCGATGACGGCAAGCCCGACCGCCGCCACATCGAGCGCAAGACCAAGGCGGAGGTGACCAAGGCCGTCCGCGAGATGGAACGGGCGCGGGACGACAAGAAGCTCAGGAAGCCCGGGCAGAGCTGGACGCTGCAAGCCTGGCTTGAGCACTGGGTCGAGAACATCGCCAAGCCGTACGTCTCCGAGAACACATACGACGGCTACGAGGTGGACGTCCGTGTTCACCTCGCCCCTGGCCTGGGCGCCCACAAGCTCGACCGACTGGAACCGGAGCACCTCGAACGCTTCTACCGGAAGATGCAGGCGTCCGGGAGCTCGGCCGGCACCGCCCACCACGCCCACCGGACCATCCGGGTCGCTCTCGGTGAAGCCGTCCGACGCGGTCACGTCACCACCAACGCGGCCGAGATCGCCAAAGCTCCGCGCCTCGAAGAAGAGGACATCGAGCCTTACACGATCGAAGAGGTGCAGAGCCTCCTCGTCGAAGCGGCCAAGCTCCGCAACAGCGCGCGATGGGTCGTCGCCCTGGCGCTCGGGCTCCGTCAGGGGGAAGCGCTCGGCCTGCACTGGGAAGACGTCGACCTCGCCTCCGGATACGTCCGCATCCGTAAGAACCGACTGCGCCCCAAGTACGCGCACGGATGCGGTCCCAACCCGTGCGGGCGGAAGGCGGGCTACTGCCCCAAGCGGGAGCAGACGCGTCGCGAGCACAAATCGACCAAGTCCCGGGCCGGGCGGCGCACCATCGGGCTGCCCGATCCGTTGATCAAGATTCTCCGCCAGCACCAGGAAGCCCAGGAGCGGGAGCGGATCGCGGCCGGTGTCGACTGGGAGGGCAAGGGGTACGTCTTCGCCTCGCCGATCGGCGGAGCGCTGAGCCCGAACACCGACTTCCACACCTGGAAGCGACTCCTGCGGGACGCGGGTGTCCGGAACGGCCGTCTCCATGACGCTCGCCACACCGCCGCGACCGTCCTGCTGATCCTCGGCGTCCCGGACGTCGTGATCGACTCGATCATGGGTTGGGAGCCTGGTGGAGCGGCCCGGATGCGCGCCCGGTACATGCACGTGACGGGGACCATGCTCCGAAAAGTCGCGCAGCAAGTCGGCGGCGCTCTGTGGGAACTCCCGAAGGCGAACTGAGACGGGCGAAGTCGAGAGCCTCGGCCCATCATGTGCCGGGGCTCTCGACTGCCTAAGGAACAGACGGAGGGTCTCGCAGGGGCGATATGCGCTCTGCGACTGTCAGCGGGTGACGGCCCTGAGAGCGGCCATCAGCGCCACCATCGTCATAACGTCACTCATCGCTACCTGGACCGACGCCGTCAGCGCGGGGCGGAAGGGCACCAGCCCACCGCGCGCCGATGCCACGAGCGGCGTGTGAACGACGACCACCGTCGCGAGCACGAGCATGATCAGGATCATCAAGAACAACCTTCGAGTAGGCGTGCGACCCGCACGTGAGAGGGGGAGCACGCGTGCTCCATCCCTTCCGAGGGCTGCGGGGGTCCCCGACAGCACGGCGAGAATCAGCGATGCGGGGGTTAGCCCCGCAACCCCTGCCTGAGCTGCGTCTTTGTCGCTTCGGTCGTATTGATCCGTTGGGCCCTACACCCTCAGATGGTTAGGTGCGCAACTCCTGGGACGGTGTGCTTCCACACCCGAATCCAGCGCGTTGGCGCATTGGCCGGCCGTGCTCCAGCCGTTGTTGGTAACCGGCGGTGGCATAGAACGTGGGCGCAGCGGATGACCGCTCAGCAAGCACCGGGAGCCCCTGGGCGTGAGCCGGGTACCTGTCCTGGAACCAACTGAGACGGAAAGTGAGACGGACAACGACGAAGGGCCCCGCTGCAAGCAGCGGAGCCCTTCGACATCGTGCCCGGTGAGGCACTGGCGGAGGATACGAGATTCGAACTCGTGAGGGGTTGCCCCCAACACGCTTTCCAAGCGTGCGCCCTAGGCCTCTAGGCGAATCCTCCGCCGCAAACAATACAAGACGTTGAGGAGTGCTCGCGAACTCGTTCCCCCCGCTCAGATCCTGTAGCCTGTGCGAAGCCCCTCACGCGGCGCTATCTGACTGAACTCCCCCAGGGCCGGAAGGCAGCAAGGGTAGGTTGGCTCTGGCGGGTGCGTGGGGGGCGCTTGCGTTTCCGGGCGGCTCGCAGGCTCCGGTAGCTCGGGCGGGGGCGGTGCGGTGGGGTTCGTGCGTGGGGCTCGATGTCAGTGGTCGCCTATAACCTCGTATGCGTGTCGTCTCTCGCGCTGTACCGCCGTTATCGCCCGGAGTCGTTCGCCGAGGTCATTGGGCAGGAGCATGTCACCGACCCGCTGCAGCAGGCGCTGCGGAACAACCGGGTCAATCACGCGTACCTGTTCAGTGGGCCGCGCGGGTGCGGGAAGACCACCAGCGCGCGGATCCTGGCCCGCTGCCTGAACTGCGAGCAAGGGCCCACGCCGACCCCCTGCGGGGAGTGCGAGTCGTGCAAGGACCTGGCCAGGAACGGGCCGGGTTCCATCGACGTCATCGAGATCGACGCCGCGTCGCACGGTGGTGTGGACGACGCCCGTGACCTGCGAGAGAAGGCCTTCTTCGGCCCCGCCCGCAGCCGCTACAAGATCTACATCATCGACGAGGCCCACATGGTCACGTCAGCCGGTTTCAACGCGCTCCTCAAGGTCGTCGAGGAGCCGCCGGAGCATCTGAAGTTCATCTTCGCGACCACCGAGCCCGAGAAGGTCATCGGGACCATCCGGTCGCGGACCCATCACTACCCCTTCCGCCTGGTCCCGCCGGGCACGCTGCGGGACTACCTCGGTGAGGTGTGTCAGCAGGAGGGCATTCCGATCGAGGAGGGCGTGCTGCCCCTCGTCGTGCGCTCCGGCGCGGGGTCCGTGCGTGACTCCATGTCCGTCATGGACCAGCTGCTCGCCGGCGCCACCGACGCGGGTGTGACGTACGCCATGGCCACCTCGCTGCTCGGCTACACGGAAAGCTCCCTGCTCGACTCCGTCGTCGAGGCCTTCGCCACCGGTGACGGCGCCGCCGCCTTCGAGGTCGTCGACCGGATCATCGAGGGGGGCAACGATCCCCGCCGCTTCGTCGCCGACCTGCTGGAGCGGCTGCGGGATCTCGTCATCCTCGCCGCCGTGCCGGACGCCGCCGAGAAGGGGCTCATCGACGCCCCCTCCGATGTCATCGAGCGCATGCAGGCCCAGGCCGGCGTCTTCGGCGCCGCGGAGCTGAGCCGCGCCGCCGACCTCGTCAACGAGGGTCTCACCGAGATGCGCGGCGCCACCTCGCCCCGTCTCCAGCTCGAGCTGATCTGCGCGCGCGTGATGCTGCCCGCCGCCTATGGGGACGAACGGTCGGTCATGGCCAGGCTCGACCGCATCGAGCGCGGCGTGAACTTCTCGGCGGGCCCAGGAATGGCGGGCCCAGGCATGGGGGCAGTGGCGCAGGGGGCACCCGCCATGCCGGCGATGGGCTACGTGCCCGGGCCCGAGGCGCACAGCAGTGCCGCCATGGGCCCGGGAGAGCCGGTTCCGCCCGGCGGCGGGGCTGCCGCGGCCCGTGCGGCCGTTCGCGGCCAAGGCGCCCAGGGCGGCCAAGGCGGCCAGCCGGGGCAGCCGAGTCAGCCGCCTGCCGCGCAGGCTCCTGCTCCCGCTCCTGCTCCCGCTCAGCCACCGGTAGCCGGTAGCCCGCCCGCAGCTCCCGCGACGCCGGCCCCCGCGACGCCTGCTCCCGCTCCCGTCGCGGCCCAAGCCGTCCCGCCCGTGGACGAGGGACCTGCCGCGCCCGCCCCCGGCGCCTGGCCCACCGCCACCGCGGCGGGCAGCGGGCGCCGACCCGGCGGCTGGCCCACGGCCACGCCCGCAGGCGGCGGCGGACGTCCCCCGGCGGCACCCACCCCCACCGGTCCCCAGGCGCCCACCCACACTCCCGCGCCGACTGCGCCGACTGCGCCGACCGCGTCGCCCACATCAGCCGCGCAGGCCGCCGCGTATGCGCCCCCCTCCGGCGGTCTCGACCCCCGCATGCTCTGGCCGAACATCCTGGAAGCCGTCAAGAACCGACGCCGCTTCACCTGGATCCTGCTCAGCCAGAACGCCCACGTCGCCGCCTTCGACGGCACGACCCTGCAGCTCGGCTTCGTCAACGCCGGCGCCCGCGACAACTTCGCGAGCAGCGGCAGCGAGGAGGTGCTGCGGCAGGCGCTGTCCGAGCAGTTCAGCGTCCAATGGAAGATCGACGCGATCGTCGACCCGTCCGGCGGCTCGGCGCCCCCGGCGGGCGGTGGCTTCGGCGGCGGAGGCGGCGGCGCCCCGGGCGGCTACGGCAACCCCGGCAACACCGGTGGTTACGGCGGTGGCTACGGCGGCGGTGGCGGGACGACCCCGTCGGCGCCGTCGGCCATGGCCGCACCCCAGCCCCCGCCCCCGTCCACGCCCTCACCGGCCGCCCCTGCCTCTCCTGCCCAGCACGCACCCCAGTCGACGTCGGCCCCGGCTCCCGCCCCGCCGCGCCCCCCGGCCCCGGAACCGGTGGCCCCCGAGGACGACACCCCTGAGGACGACGACCCCGACCTCAACGAGTCGGCCCTCTCCGGCTACGAACTGATCGTCCGCGAGCTGGGGGCCACGGTGGTGGAGGAGTTCACCAACGAGTAGCGAGTGGAACGTGTAGCGAGTAGAGCGAGCAGACCACCAAAAGCCCCCAAACGCCCCTAAATGCGCCCCAGCCCCGGCCCGGCACCGGCACTCATTTGGAGGAACGCACAAGGCCGTCGCCCCTCCGCCCTCGGAAGCCCGCACAAAACACCGCGGCCCCCGCCGGTTAGGCTGACCCCCGTGAACGTCCTCGTCATCGGCAGCGGCGCCCGCGAACACGCCCTGTGCCGCTCACTGTCCCTCGACCCCGCCGTCACCGCGCTGTACTGCGCGCCCGGCAACGCCGGCATCGCCGAGGTCGCCGAGCTGCACCAGGTCGACGCCCTGGACGGCAAGGCCGTGTCCGCGCTGGCCGTGGAGCTCGGCGCCGAGCTGGTCGTCGTCGGCCCGGAGGCGCCCCTGGTCGCCGGGGTCGCCGACGCCGTGCGCGAGGCGGGCATCCCGGTGTTCGGCCCCTCGAAGGAGGCCGCGGAGCTGGAAGGCTCCAAGGCGTTCGCCAAGGACGTGATGGCCGCGGCCGGCGTGCCGACCGCCCGCTCCTACGTCTGCACCACCCCCGAGGAGGTCGCCGAGGCCCTCGACGCCTTCGGCGCGCCGTACGTCGTCAAGGACGACGGTCTGGCCGCCGGCAAGGGCGTCGTCGTCACCGACGACCTGGCGGCCGCCGCGGCGCACGCGGCCGGCTGCGAGCGCGTCGTCATCGAGGAGTTCCTCGACGGCCCGGAGGTCTCCCTCTTCGCGATCACCGACGGCGAGAGCGTCGTCCCGCTCCAGCCCGCCCAGGACTTCAAGCGCGCGCTCGACGGCGACGAGGGCCCGAACACGGGTGGCATGGGCGCGTACTCGCCGCTGCCCTGGGCCGACCCGGAGCTGGTGCAGGAGGTCCTGGAGACCGTTCTCCAGCCGACCGTCGACGAGATGCACCGCCGCGGCACCCCGTTCTCCGGTCTGCTCTACGCCGGCCTCGCGATCACCCGCCGCGGTATCCGGGTCATCGAGTTCAACGCCCGCTTCGGCGACCCCGAGACGCAGGTCGTCCTGGCCCGGCTGCAGACCCCGCTGGCGGGCGTCCTGATGGCCGCCGCCACCGGCGAGCTCGCCGACCTGCCGGCCCTGCGCTGGAAGGACGACGCGGCCGTCACCGTCGTCATCGCCTCGCACAACTACCCCGACACCCCGCGCACCGGCGACCCGATCACCGGCCTCGCCGAGGTGGCCGCCGAGGACGCCCCGCACGCGTACGTCCTGCACGCCGGGACGAAGTACGACGGCGACGGCAGCGACACGGTCGTCAGCGCCGGCGGCCGCGTGCTGTCCGTCACCGCGACCGGCGCGGACCTCACCGAGGCCCGCGAGCGCGCGTACACGGCCGTCGCGCGCATCGGTCTGGACGGCTCCCAGCACCGCACGGACATCGCCGCGAAGGCGGCGGCCGAGGCGTAGGCACCCACGCCGACCAGGTATTTCCCAGGCCCCGGGCCGCCATGGAACTCCTCATCGAGGACCCATGGAACCCGGGGCCTGATCGTTGCCCAGCGTCATACACCTTTCCCCAAGGCCATTCCATCGAGTGAGCGCTGAGCTATCCGGCTGACGGGGGCCGGAGCGCCAACTAGGGTGCGGCGCAAGCCATCCGGTACTCGTTCCGGCACTTGGCCCACCGGCATTGCGATGTCAGTGGCGGGTGCCACAGTGGGGGAGTGACAACTGCGAAGACAGCCGGGGGAAACAGGACTGCAGGGAGGGGGTGAGGTCCGGTCGTGACCGGTATGGGTGTGGAGGTGGGCGCGCAGGCCGCGCGGGCCCGGGCGCTGGCGGTGCTGCGCATCCGCAGCCGGGCGCTCGCCGTCGCGCTGCTGCCCGCGGCCGCCGCCGTGATCCTGCTCGCGGGCGGTTCCACCGGCCAGTTCGTCGGCCCGGGCTGGGATGCCGCGCGCTGGACCGTGTCCGTCGTCGCACTCGTCGTACTGCTCGCCGCGGGTGTGATCGCCCTGGTCGTCGCCCGCGCGCGCCCCGCTGTCAGTCCCACGGTCGCTGTCGCCGAGGAGGCGGCCCCCGATCTGTACCGCCTGGTCCGTGACCTCGCCGACCGCCTCGACGTCCCTGTGCCCTCCGCGATAGCGCTCACCCCGGACTGCGACAGCTGGCTGGAGGACCGCACCCACCCGGCCCACGGCCCGCCCCCGCCCCGCGACGGAGACGAGATAGCCGGCGCGGGCGGCTCCAACGGCGCTCTCCACCGCCGTGCGACAGCAGCGCCCGTGCTCGTCATAGGCTCCCCGTTCCTGTGGTGGATGCGGGTCGGAGAGCTGCGCGCCGTCCTCGCCCCGGTGGTCGCCGGTACGGGCCCCTCGGCGCACCCGGACATAGCCGCGGCCCGGCGCTTCGTGCGTGGGCTGGACGCGGCGGTGGCCGGCTGTGCCGACCGAGGCAGCCGGTATCCCGTCCTGCGGCCGTTCTGCTCGGGCATCGGCTGGGTCGCCCGGCTGATGCTGCGCGGCTGCCAGGTCCACGCCGGCGAGATGGAGCGGGGCGTGGCCGCCGCGGCCGCCGAACGTGCACAGGCTGTGGACTACGGGCTGCGGATCGTCGCGCAGGAACAGGTGGGCCTGGCGTACGCGGGCTGGGACCGGCTGCTCACACGGGTGGCGCTGCCCGCCTGGCGGATGGGCCGCTGGCCGTCCCGGCTGGACGCGGGAGTCGTCGCCGCCCTGACCGAGCTGTCCCGGCGCGACCGGCTGGCCGAGGGCTTCGCCTCCCGGCTCGGCGAGCGCCCCGCCTGTGACCTGCTCGAAGAGCCCGGCGCCGTCGACGAGGCCGCCTCGCTGCTCGCCGCCCGCCTGTTCCACGGCGGCCCGGCGGAACCCGGCCCGGACTGGTCACCGGTGGCCTGGGAGGACTACCCGGACGAGGTAGTGGACCGCAAGTGGCGCACCGACGCGGCCCGCCTCCACCGAGTCCTGGACGCCCTCGGCGTCCGCCGCACCCCCGGCCCCACGAGCCACCTTGGCCCCACGAGCCACCTCAGCCCCACGAGCCGTCTCGACCCCACAAGCCATCTTGGCCCCACAAGTCACCTCGACCCCACGAGCAGCCTCGACCTCACGAGCTCTGCCCACTCCACCAGCATCACCCACCCCGGGGGCCCCACCCTGGCCCGAGTTCTGGACCACCTGGCGGACCGGCCCGACGCCGAGGAGGAGGACCAGGGCGCGGACGGTCCCCACACGGACACGTCCTACCCGACGGACCCGACGGACCCGGCCGCCCCGCCGCCCGAGCCTCCGTCGGCGGAGCCGCTCGGCACGCCCCCCACGGCCGACTCCGACCCCGCCCGCACTCCCGAAGCCCTCGACGGCGAGGACCTCCTGCCCCCCAACCCCCGCAGCGCCGCCCTTGCCGCCCGGCTCGGTGTCGAGGTCGGCCGGGAGGAGGCGGCGGCCGCGCCCACGGCTCCCGTCGGTCCCCCGACGCCCGGCCAGGGCCCCGACACGGCGCTCTGGAACGACGCCGCGCTCCCCCTGTTCCCCCTCCAGCCCCCGCGCACCGACCGCGAGCTCCTCGCCGATCACGTCACGGCGATGGTCTGCTGCGCCGCGATGGACACGGTCGGCGCGACCCCGGGCCTCGACTGGCTCGACGGCCCGACACTCATGGTCGACGGCGTTCGCGTGGCCGATCTGGCCCCCCGGATCCTCAGCCTCGTCGAGGACGGGGACGCGGTCCCGCTGCGCACCTGGCTCGTGGAGCTGGGCATACGTCCGGAGAAGCCGGTACGGCTCGGCTGAGCGCGGCGAGGCGCGGCGAAGCGGCAGCCCCGCCACCGCGCCGCCCGCCACCGCCACCCCGCCACCGCCACCGCGCCGCCCGCATCGCCACCGCAATGCCCTACCGGAGCACCCTCTTCCACTTTCGGCCAATTCGCAACGAATAGTGACTGTCTGCGCGCGTTATGTGATGTGCTGGGACCGATAGAGCCCATGGCAAGGGCTCGCGACATAAGACAAAACGCGAGACACACGCGAGGCACACGAAGTACGCGAGGCACGCGAGGTACACGAGACGAACGCGCACGGCGGTCACGTACGCACGAACCACCACGGGGGCACGAGGGAGGGGAGAACCATGGCACCCGGACCAGGACCCGGACCAGGACCGGAGCGCATCCGCCGATGGGAGTCGGGAGCACTGGCCCACGCCGTGACCGATCCCTTCGGACAGGGCCCCCTCCCCTGGCTGCGCGGCAGCGAGACGTACTTCGACGACACCGGCCAGGTCGTCCCCTGGTACATGGACCCGGCCCCCGCCTCGGCCCCTGCGCAGGGCGCCCCCCGCGTCCCCGCCCCCCGCACCGCCCCCGGGGCCGGAGCTCCCCGCTCCGCCGACGACGTCCGCCGCCAGATCAAGGGCTTCGTCTCCACCGGCGCGGTCGCCCCCGGCGACGCCGTCGACTTCCACATCACCGTCGACCCGCCCCAGGAATTCAGCGTCGACATCTACCGCATCGGCCACTACGACGGCGACGGCGCCGCCAAGATCACCACCAGCCCGCGCCTCTCCGGCATCGTCCAGCCCCCGCCCCTGACCGCCGACCGCACGGTCTCCTGCCACCACTGGTGGCTCTCCTGGCGCCTGCAGGTCCCGTCGTACTGGAACGTCGGCGCGTACGTCGCCGTCCTCACCACCGTCGACGGCTACCGCTCCCACGTGCCCTTCACGGTCCGCGACGACCACCCCGCCGACCTGCTCCTGGTCCTCCCCGACATCACCTGGCAGGCCTACAACCTCTACCCCGAGGACGGCCGCACCGGCGCCAGCCTCTACCACGCGTGGGACGACAGCGGCCGTCTCCTCGGCGAGGCGGACGCGGCGACGACGGTCTCCTTCGACCGCCCGTACGCCGGCGCCGGCCTCCCCCTCCACGTCGGCCACGCCTACGACTTCATCCGCTGGGCCGAGCGCTACGGCTACGACCTCGCCTACGCCGATGCCCGCGACCTGCACACCGGTCACATCGACCCCACCCGTTACCGAGGCCTGGTCTTCCCCGGGCATGACGAGTACTGGTCGGCGAGCATGCGCCGCACCGTGGAACTCGCCCGCGACAGCGGCACCTCGCTCGTGTTCCTGTCCGCCAACTCCCTCTACTGGCAGGTGGAGTTGGGGCCGTCCCCGTTCGGCGTGCCCGGCCGGCTGCTCACCTGCCGTAAACGCAGGGGGCCCGGCAAGCCCGTCCTGTGGCGGGAGATCGACCGCGCCGAGCAGCAGTTGATCGGCATCCAGTACGCGGGCCGGGTGCCCGAGCCGCATCCGCTGATCGTCCGCAACGCCGAGCACTGGCTGTGGGAGGCGACCGGCGCGGGCGAGGGCGACGGCATCGAGGACCTGGTCGCGGGCGAGGCCGACCGCTACTTCCCGCGCACCCCGCTGCCGTCCCACGAGGACCGCATCCTCCTCGCCCACTCCCCGTACACCGACGGCGACGGCGTCCTCCGGCACCAGGAGACCTCCCTCTATCGCGCCCCTTCCGGCGCCCTGGTCTTCGCCTCCGGCACCTTCGCCTGGTCCCCGGCCCTGGACCGGCCCGGCCATATGGACCCCCGCATCCAACGCGCCACGGCCAACCTCCTGGACCGCATCTGCAAACGCGACTGACGCCCGCGAGCCCGCCCACCCCGCCCGCCCGCTCCGCCCGTTCTCCCGCCCGCGTCCCGACCCGCTCGCCCCACCCGCTGTCCTCGACCAATCCCGATGTACGGGACAATCGATCCCCTAGGACAGAACCACGGGGAGGAACCGTGTCCGGATTCGTAGAAAAGCCCGAGCCCCTTCAGGTGCCGGGCCTGGTGCATCTGCACACCGGCAAGGTGCGCGAGCTGTACCAGAACGAGGCGGGCGACCTCGTGATGGTCGCCAGCGACCGTACGTCCGCCTTCGACTGGGTGCTGCCGACCGAGATCCCCGACAAGGGCCGCGTCCTCACCCAGCTCTCCCTGTGGTGGTTCGACCAGCTCGCCGACCTGGTCCCGCACCACGTCCTCAGCACGGAACTGCCCGCCGGCGCCCCCGCCGACTGGGCCGGCCGCACCCTGACCTGCAAGTCGCTGCAGATGGTCCCCGTCGAGTGCGTGGCCCGCGGCTACCTCACCGGCTCGGGCCTGCTCGAGTACCGGGAGTCCCGCACGGTCTGCGGCCTCGCCCTGCCCGAGGGCCTGGTCGACGGCAGCGAGCTGCCCGCCCCGATCTTCACCCCGGCCACCAAGGCCGCCGTCGGCGAGCACGACGAGAACGTCTCCTACGAGGAGGTCGCCCGTCAGGTCGGCGCCGACACCGCGGCCCAGCTCCGGCAGGCGACCCTCGCCGTCTACGGCCGGGCCCGCGACATCGCCCGCGACCGGGGCATCATCCTCGCCGACACCAAGTTCGAGTTCGGCTTCGAGGGGGACACGCTGGTCATCGCCGACGAGGTCCTCACCCCGGACTCCTCCCGCTTCTGGCCGGCCGACCAGTGGCAGCCGGGCCGCGCGCAGCCCTCGTACGACAAGCAGTTCGTGCGCGACTGGCTGACCTCGGCCGAGTCCGGCTGGGACCGCGCGAGCGAGCAGCCCCCGCCGCCCCTGCCCCAGCACATCGTGGAAGCGACCCGTGCGAAGTACGTAGAGGCCTACGAGCGCCTGACGGGCACCAGCTGGGCGTGACGCCCGACACACAACGAGAAAGGCCCCCGGAGAACCGGGGGCCTTTCCCAATGCCGAGCGGACGACCAGGTTCGAACTGGCGACCTCAACCTTGGCAAGGTTGCGCTCTACCAACTGAGCTACGTCCGCATCGCGCCGTGGTCACCGTGGTGCCGTGGCGCGAGAGCAACTATACCCAACCTCGCTCCCGGGCGAGCCGCACCGCCGCGTGCCGGTTCTCCGCGCCGAGCTTGGAGACGGCCGACGACAGATAGTTCCGCACGGTCCCCTGCGACAGCGCGGCCCGCTCGGCGATCTCCGCGACGGGCGCTCCGTCGGCGGCGAGTTCGAGCACCTCCGCCTCGCGCGAGGTCAGCGGCGAGTCCCCGGCGGCGATCGCGTCGGCGGCCAACTCCGGGTCGACGTAACGGTTCCCGGCGTGCACCGTGCGGATGATCTCCGCGAGCCGCTGAGCGCTGACCGTCTTCGGGACGAACCCGCGCACACCCGCCGCAAGCGCCCGCTTGAGATGCCCCGGCCGGCCATGGCTGGTGACGATCATGGCCTGGCAGCCGGGCAGTTCGGTCCGCAGGGATGTGGCGACCTTCACACCGTCGGCGCCCGGCATCTGAAGATCCAGGACGGCCACATCGGGCCGGTGCGCCCGTGCCATGGCCAGTGCCTCCGGTCCGGTGGCCGCCTCGGCGACGATCACCAGGTCGTCCTCCAGGGAGAGCAGCGCGGCCAGCGCGCCCCGGATGAGGTGCTCGTCGTCGGCGAGCAGCACCCGCACCGGCACCGGCACCGTCATGAAGTGACCTCGCTCACAATGGCCTGGGCGGGTACGGAAGTCTGGGGAGTCCGAGGAATCGCGGGAGTCAGGGGCACCTCGGCCACCACCCGGAACACGCCCGCGCCGGCGAACCCGGCCTCCAGCGTCCCGTCGACCGCCTGCAGCCGCTCCCGGAGCCCGATCAGCCCCGACCCGCCGCTCTCGTCGTCACGCTCCCGCGCCCCGTCGTTCTCCACCGTCAGCACCGCACGTCCCTCCAGCACCCGCAGTGCCACCGAGCACCGCCCGGCGTCCCCGTGCCGCAGCACATTGGTCGTCGTCTCCCGCACCACCCAGCCGAGCGCCGACTGCACCTCGGCGGGCAGCCCGTCCGTCTCGCCGCGCACCTCGCACGCGATCCCCGCCGCCGTCAACACGCCTTGTGCACCCGCGAGTTCGACGCCGAGGTCGGCCTCCCGATAGCCCCGCACGACAGCGCGCACCTCCCGCTGCGACTCCTGCGCTATCCGCTGGACCTCGATCATCTGCTCCACGGCCTCCGGTCGCCCGCGCCGGGCCAGTTGCACGGCCAGCTCGCTCTTCAGGGCGATCACCGCCAGATTCCTCCCCATCACATCGTGCAGATCCCGTCCGAACCGCAGCCGCTCCTCCGCGACGGCGAGCCGGGCCCGGGTCTCGCGGGCCTCGTCGAGCGCGTAGACGGCGTCGAGCAGCCAGACGGAGAAGACGGCCGTGAAGGCGAGGAACCCGCCGCCGAGGAAGACGGCCCCCATGGTGAGCAGGCTGACGGGTGCGGGCGCACCCAGCGGGAACGAGACCGCCCCCGCGCCGAGGGCGAAGCCGCCCACGATCGCGTAGACGCGTCGCCGTTCCCGCACGCCGAGCGCCATGACCCCGGCGCCGATGACCAGGACGACCCCGAAGACCGCGCCCGCGGCGGCGTCCACGTTCTCGCCGCGCGGACCGCGCTCGGCGATCCCGAGGGCCGTCACCGCGATCACGGCGGTGAGCGAGGCGAGCGTCCACAGCAGCCGCACCGGCTGCGGGCGCCGCCCGCGCGTCCAGTCCAGCGCCCGGGACACCGTCAGCATGCAGACGGCGGCGTGCAGGGACACCGCGGCGAGCAGTCCCGCGCCGAGGGCCGGCCCGAGTGCGCCGAGGGCCGGCAACCCGACGCCCAGGATCTCCGTCACACCGAAGAAGTGGAACGAACATCGCGTGTACGTCTCGAACTTCGCCGGTGTGCTCTTCTGCCGCCACCAGCCTCCCGGCCCGCGCATCTCCCCGTAGCCCCCCGTTCTCAGCGCCGCGGCTCCCACCGGAACCACCGCCATACAGCAAACACCGCCAGCACGGTCCAGGCCAGTGCGGTCAACAGGGCGCCCAGGGACTCGTACACCGACAGATCGCCGGTCCAGCCGCCGCGTACCAGGGCGATCACCGGGGACAGCGGCAGCAGTTCGAAGACCGAGGCGAGTCGGTCGGGCAGCAGTTCGAGGGGGACGGTGATCCCGGAGGCGAGCATCGACACGAGCACCATCGGCATGGTGGTGACCTGGGCGCTCTCCACGGTCCGGGTCACCGCCGCCGTGACCGCCGCGAGCGCCGCGCACATCGCCAGGCCCAACAGCAGCCCCAGAACGGCGAGATGGGGAGCCTTGGGGGCCGGTATGTCGAGCAGCACCGTCGAGCCGGCCACCAGCACCAGGGACTGCACCAGCCCGGTGGCGACGACCGGCAGCGCCGCCCCGCCGAGGATCTCCGCATCCCGCAGCTCGCCGGTGCGCAGCCGCTTCAGCACCAACTCCTCGCGCCGGGCGGTGTAGATGGCCGCCAGCGCCGAGTACACCCCGAACAGCAGCGAGAAGCCGATGGCGGCGGGCAGCAGCACCAGGCCGACGCTGAGCCCGGCGTCCTCCACCTCCATGTCCTCGACCACCGTGACCAGGCTGACCGGCAGCGCGAGCGGCACCAGCACGGCCGCGATGAGCGTGCTCTTGCTGCGTCCGAGCAGTGTCAGCTCGGCACGCGCGAGGGCGGCCATCCGGCTCACCGGCGTGGTGACCGCCCGCGTGGCCGCCCGGCCGGTCGAGTCCTTCACCGTCGTCCCGCTCATGCCGTGACCTCCTCGGTCCGGTCGCCCGTCCGGTCGCCGGTCCGGTCGCTGTTCGACGCCTGCCGGGCGATCCCCAGGAACGCCTCCTCCAACGAGGCCGACCGCACGTCCAGCCTGCGCAGCTCGACCCCGGCCCGCTCCGCCCACACCAGCAGCCCGGTCGCCGCCCGCTGCAACTCCCGGGTGCGCAGCCGCACGACGCGCCCCTCGACCTCGTGATCGCACACGCCCAGTTCGGCCAGCGGCGGCAGGTCGCCCACGAAGTACCCCTCGGGCAGTTCGAAGGCGATCCGGGACGGCTGGGCGCCGGTCACCTCGCCGGGTGTCCCGGCGGCCGCTATGCGGCCCTCGTGCAGGATGGCCAGCCGGTCGGCGAGGTTCTCCGCCTCCTCCAGGTAGTGCGTGGTCAGCAGCACCGTCGTACCGGCGTCGCGCAGGGCGCGCACCAGGTCCCAGGTGTCCCGGCGGCCCTCTGCGTCCAGGCCGGTCGTCGGCTCGTCCAGGAACAGCACCTCGGGTTCGCCGAGCACCGCGAGCGCCAGGTCGAGGCGGCGTCGCTCACCCCCGGACAGCTGCTTGACCCGGACGCGGGCCCGCCCGGCGAGCCCGACCAGCGCCAGCGCCTCCGCGACGGGGCGGGCGCCGCTCACGCAGCCGGCCCACATCCGGGCGGTCTCGGCGACGGTCAGCTCGGAGGGGAAGCCGCCCTCCTGGAGCATCACGCCGGTGCGCGGCCGGACGGCGGCCCGCTCGGCGTACGGGTCGTGGCCGAGGACGGCGATCCGCCCGCCGTCGGGCCGCGCGAGGCCCTCCAGCAATTCGACCGTCGATGTCTTGCCGGCGCCGTTGGTGCCGAGCAGCGCGAAGATCTCACCGCGGCCGACGTGGAAGGAGATCCCACGGACCGCTTCGAACCCGCCCCCGTACACACGCCGGAGGTCGGTGACCTCAATCACGTGTTCATTCGTGTCCATGCCTCCAGCGTCCCCGCGGACGGGGACCGGCAGCAGTGCGAGGTGTCACCACTCCGTATGACAAATGTCAGACCAGGGTGGGCGCGCACGAAAAAGCCCCCCGGCAACAGCCGGGGGGCTTGATACAAGAGCGGACGACGAGGCTCGAACTCGCGACCTCAACCTTGGCAAGGTTGCGCTCTACCAACTGAGCTACGTCCGCATTGCCTCCGACCAGCTTTCACCGGTCGGCGCGAGCACCAGCCTACCTGATCCAGAAGACTGGTCAGACCGGCGATGCAGAGCGGGTGACAGGAATTGCACACTGCGCCTTCCCCCTGGAAGGGGGATGTTCTGCTACTGAACTACACCCGCATGTACTCCGTGAGCTGGGCTTTTCGGGCCCCGCCCCTCGGCGTGCTCCAAACTCTAGCCGACCCGGAGGGGTGCAGCGCAAGTCGGTTCGTTCGAGGGGCGGGTGACCGGCCGTCGGCCCGGTGCTCACCGGGCCGGGCTCACGCGGCCGCGCTCACTGCGCGTCGGCGAACGCCTCGTAGATCTTCTTGGGGATGCGGCCGCGGGCCGGCACCTCCATCTTGTTGGCCTGGGCCCAGGCGCGGACCGCCGACGGGTCGGGGGCGACCTCGGTCTGCTTGTAGGCCTTGCCGGACTTCGACCGCTTGCGGCCGGCGTCCACGTAGGGCGCGAGGGCCTTACGCAGTTTCTTGGCATTGGCTTCATTCAGGTCGATCTCGTACGACCTGCCGTCGAGCCCGAAGGCGATCGTTTCCGCCGCTTCCGAGCCGTCGATGTCGTCAAAGAGAGTGACCACGACCTTCTGCGCCACGAATATCGGTCCCTTCGTGCGACAGCTCTGCGATGACGTGCCAAGACGTCGCGGAGATGTCGACTGTTCGCCTGTTATGGGGCAAAGTATCGGCTATTACCAATTCATTTGTACAGTGCCCGGCATTGCAATGTGAAGCCCGACTAAATCTGTCCGCGTGTCCCAGGGCAATAGGGAACGCGGGTGCACCCCGGATCTTTCCCTGAAATTTCCGCGAAGGCACAGGTCCGATACCTGATCGTGATGGCGCTCACGTACTTTCCTACAACTCTACCCGCGTAGAAATTTTGTACGGGTAGTCTGAAGACACCGAAGACACCTGTTGGAAGTAGTCCTGCAGGAGCCTGCTCAGCACCACACCACCGGGAGTGCCAGTGGCACGCGTCGTAGTCGACGTCATGCTCAAGCCGGAGATCCTCGACCCCCAGGGCCAGGCGGTGCAGCGCGCACTGCCGCGGCTGGGTTTCGAAGGCATCTCCGACGTACGTCAGGGAAAGCGATTCGAACTGGAAGTTGACGGACCCGTCGACGAGGCCGCCCTCGCCCGCATCCACGATCTTGCGGAATCCTTCCTCGCCAACACCGTGATCGAGGACTTCACCGTCAAGGTCGAGTCGGAAGAAGCAGTCGCGGGGGCCGCGAAGTGACCGCTCGTATTGGCGTCGTCACTTTTCCGGGCAGCCTCGACGACCGGGACACCCAGCGTGCGATCCGCCTCGCGGGCGCCGAACCCGTCGCTCTCTGGCACAAGGACAAGAACCTCCACCAGGTCGACGCGGTCGTCCTTCCCGGTGGTTTCTCCTACGGCGACTATCTGCGCGCCGGAGCCATCTCCCGCTTCTCGCCGGTGATGGAGACCGTCATCGAGCAGGCGAAGGCCGGCCTTCCGGTCCTCGGCATCTGCAACGGCTTCCAGATCCTCACCGAGGCCCATCTGCTGCCCGGCGGGATGCTCGGCAACGACCACCTCCACTTCATCTGCCGCGACCAGAAGCTGCGGGTGGAGAACGCGGACACCGCCTGGACGGCCGACTACGAGGCGGGCCAGGAGATCCACATCCCGCTGAAGAACATGGACGGCCGGTACGTCGCCGACGAGTACACCCTCGACCAGCTCGAGGCCGAGGGCCGCGTCGCCTTCCGGTACATGGACTTCAACCCCAACGGGTCGCTCCGCGACATCGCCGGCATCACCAACGAGGCCGGCAACGTCGTAGGCCTCATGCCGCACCCGGAGCACGCCGTCGAGCCTCTCATCGGCTCCGGCCGCACCGACGGCCTCCCCTTCTTCACCTCGATCCTCAAGAAGCTGGTCAACGCATGAGCCGGACGCCTCTGGACACGGTCGAGCACGCGGCCGAGACCCCCGACGTCGAGCTGCCCTGGGCCGAACTCGGCCTGAAGAAGGACGAGTACGAGCGGGTCGTGGAGATCCTCGGCCGCCGCCCGACCGGCGCCGAGCTCGCCATGTACTCGGTCATGTGGTCCGAGCACTGCAGCTACAAGTCCTCCAAGGTCCACCTCCGCCAGTTCGGCGAGAAGGCCCCCCAGTCCGATGCGCTGCTCGTGGGCATCGGCGAGAACGCGGGCGTCGTGGACGTCGGCCAGGGCTACGCGGTCACCTTCAAGGTCGAGTCGCACAACCACCCCTCCTACGTCGAGCCCTACCAGGGCGCGGCCACGGGCGTCGGCGGCATCGTCCGCGACATCATCGCGATGGGCGCGCGCCCGGTCGCGGTCGTGGACCCGCTGCGCTTCGGCGCGGCCGACCACCCCGACACCAAGCGCGTCCTGCCGGGCGTCGTCGCCGGCATCGGCGGCTACGGCAACTGCCTGGGGCTGCCGAACATCGGCGGCGAGGTCGTCTTCGACGCCTGCTACCAGGGCAACCCGCTGGTCAACGCCGGCGCCATCGGCGTGATGCGGCACGAGGACATCCACCTCGCGAAGGCGTCCGGCGCGGGCAACAAGGTCATCCTGTACGGGGCCCGGACCGGCGGCGACGGCATCGGCGGCGCGTCCATCCTCGCCTCCGAGACCTTCGACGACGCCAAGCCGTCGAAGCGCCCGGCCGTGCAGGTCGGCGACCCCTTCCAGGAGAAGCTCCTCATCGAGTGCACCCTGGAGGCCTTCGCCGAGAAGCTGGTCGTCGGCATCCAGGACCTCGGCGCGGCGGGTCTGTCCTGCGCGACGTCCGAGCTGGCGTCCAACGGCTCCGGCGGCATGACCGTCACCCTGGACGACGTCCCGCTGCGCGACTCGACGCTCTCGCCCGAGGAAATCCTCATGAGCGAGTCGCAGGAACGCATGTGCGCGGTCGTCGAGCCGGCGAAGGTCGACCGGTTCCTCGAGATCTGCGACAAGTGGGACGTCATCGCGACGGTGATCGGTGAGGTCACGGACGGCGACCGCCTCGAGATCTTCTGGCACGGCGGCAAGATCGTCGACGTCGACCCGCGGACCGTGGCCCACGACGGCCCGGTCTACGAGCGCCCCTACGCCCGCCCGGAGTGGCAGGACGCCCTCCAGGCCGACGACGCCAACAAGCTGCCTCGGCCGCAGACGAGCGAGGAGCTGAAGGACCAGGTCCTGAAGCTGGTGGCCTCGCCCAACCAGGCGTCGAAGAAGTGGATCACGTCCCAGTACGACCACTTCGTGCAGGGCAACACCGTCCTCGCCCAGCCCGAGGACTCCGGCATGATCCGGATCGACGAGGAGACCGGGCTCGGCGTCGCCATCGCGACCGACGGCAACGGCCGGTACGCCAAGCTCGACCCGTACGCGGGCGCGCAGCTGGCTCTCTCCGAGGCCTACCGGAACGTGGCGACGACCGGTGCCAAGCCGCTCGCGGTCTCCGACTGCCTGAACTTCGGCTCGCCCGAGGACCCGGCGGTGATGTGGCAGTTCGCGGAGGCCGTCCGCGGTCTCGCCGACGCCTGCCTCCAGCTCGGTACCCCGGTGACCGGCGGCAATGTCTCCCTCTACAACCAGACGGGCGAGGTGGCCATCCACCCGACCCCGGTGGTGGCCGTGCTGGGCGTCATCGACGACGTCGCCCGCCGCACGCCCGTCGCCTTCCAGGAGGAGGGCCAGCTGCTCTACCTCCTCGGCGACACGCGTGAAGAGTTCGGCGGCTCGGCCTGGTCCCAGGTCGTCCACGAGCACCTGGGCGGACTGCCCCCGAAGGTCGACCTGGAGCGGGAGCGGTTGCTCGCCGAGATCCTGATCTCCGCCTCCCGCGACGGCATGATCGACTCCGCGCACGACCTGTCCGACGGCGGTCTGATCCAGGCGGTCGTCGAGTCGGCGCTGCTCGGCGGCAAGGGCGCGCGGCTGGTCGTACCGGACGGCCTCGACGCGTTCACCCTTCTCTTCTCCGAGTCGGCCGGGCGTGCCGTGGTGGCCGTCCCGCGCTCCGAGGAGCTCCGCTTCAACGACATGTGCGGGGCGCGCGGTCTGCCCGTCACCCGCATCGGCGTCGTGGACGGAGAGACGGTCGAGCTCCAGGGCGAGTTCGAGCTGTCCCTCGAGGAGCTGCGCAAGGCGCACGAGGAGACCATCCCGGCGCTGCTCGCATAAGCGGCAGCTCCACCGGCAGCACTCCGAAGGCCCCGCCCGCACCCACGGACGGGGCCTTCGCCGTCGGCCGGGACAGGTCCAGGGGCTGTCCCGGCCGACCATGCCGCAGACGCGGGGTGTGGCACGCCCTCCCCCCGGCTCCTCGGCACCACCGAGGCCACCGCCGATTTCCTGTGACTTGATCGGCCGGACAGGCCTAGGCTCACCGCCATGCCCCCGGCCAAGAAGCGCACGCGCGCGTACGACCCCGTCAGGACCCGGGCCGCGGTCCTCGCCCAGTTCGGGAACGTGCGCGAGGCGGTCGCCGGCCTCACGCCCGAGCAGTTGGGGCTGCCGACGCGGCTCGCGGGCTGGACCGTGCGGGACCTGGCCGCGCACGTGACCATGGCGGTGGAGACCGTCAGCCGCAACCTCGACCGGGACGAGCCCCCGAAGGCGGAGCTCGCACTCCTGGACTGGCCGTTCGCCACCGCCGCCCGGGCCGCCGGCATCTCCGACGACACCCTGGACCTCGCGGCGGCCCACCCCGACCTGAACGCCCTCTACGCCCGCACCGGTGAGCGCATCGCCGAGGCGCTCGCCGCCGCTCCCGGCGACCGCATCCTCGCCGCCCGCACCGGCGCCATCACCCTCGCCGACTACCTCGTCACCCGGACCGTGGAACTCGCCGTCCACACCGACGACCTCAACGCCGCCGTCCCCGGCCTGGACATCCCGCACGACCGTCAGGCTCTCGCCGCCGCCACCCGGCTGCTCGCCGACGCCCTCGCCGTCAAGGCGCCCGGCGGCGCGACCGAGGTGCGGATCCCGCCGTACGCCGTGGTGCAGTGCATCGAGGGCCCCCGGCACACCCGCGGCACCCCGCCCAACGTCGTCGAGACCGATCCGCTGACCTGGATCCGGCTGGCCACCGGCCGGGTGACCTGGCAGGACGCCGTGCAGTCGGCGAAGGTCGGCGCGAGCGGGGAACGGGCCGACCTCGCGGCCCTGCTGCCGCTCATGTCCTGAAACCGACGCCCGGGCCGAACCCAGGTGGAACCGACCACCCCACCCGTCCCGTCGAACCGGCATGTACAGGCAGAGGCACAGCCCTACGCACACGTACAGGCGGCGCACGACGCTGACCGCCGCCGCCCTGCTGCTTCCGCTGTTCCCGCTGGTCGCGGCCTGCGGCGCGGAGAAGCCGGACGGCGAGCAGCCCGGCAGCGGAGCGGTGAGCGCGGAGCAGCCCGTCACCGGGGTCCGGTGGAACGTCGACAGCGTCATCGTGGACGGCGCCACCCACCAGGCCCCGGACGGCGCGCACCTGAAGATCGAGGACGGCAGGGCGGCGGGCAGCTACGGCTGCAACAACTTCACCGCCAAGGCCGTCGTCAAGGGCGACAGCGTCACCTTCAGCGAGGCCAGGGCGACCAGGATGGCCTGTCAGGGTCAGCCCATGACCTTCGAGCGCACCCTGTCCGCCGCCCTCGCCGAGGGCGCCCTCACCACCGAGGTCAAGGGCGCCACGCTGACGCTCGGCACGGCCGACGGCGACCAGGTCCGACTGACCAGAGAATGAGATCCCGCCCTCCGCCCGCCCCCAATGGTGTGCGACACCTCACTCGCACCCGGGGAACGGCCCTCGCGCGATCGCCGCCGCGGCACGTCCGATCGGCTATCGGATCATCGTGTATCAGGTCTGACCTGCAAAAATGAGTCGATCATGGATAGCGTCGCCGACAAGTGATCCGGTTACCGGCAGGTATCCCCAATTCGGACCAGTGGTCGATCTCGCCTACACTCGGTGGCGTGCCACGTGGTGACGGTCGACTCAGTCATGATCTGCTCCCCGGCGAGAAAGGACCCCAGGACGCTTGCGGCGTCTTCGGAGTCTGGGCTCCCGGTGAAGAGGTCGCCAAGCTCACTTACTTCGGGCTCTACGCCCTCCAGCATCGGGGTCAGGAATCCGCGGGAATCGCGGTCAGCAACGGCTCCCAGATCCTCGTCTTCAAGGACATGGGTCTCGTTTCCCAGGTCTTCGACGAGACCTCGCTCGGTTCGCTCCAGGGTCATATCGCGGTCGGACACGCCCGCTACTCGACCACTGGCGCCTCCGTGTGGGAGAACGCCCAGCCGACGTTCCGGGCCACCGCGCACGGCTCGATCGCGCTCGGCCACAACGGCAACCTCGTCAACACCGCCCAGCTCGCCGAGATGGTCGCCGACCTGCCCAAGCAGGAAGGCCGCATCCCGCGCGTCGCGGCGACCAACGACACCGACCTGCTCACCGCGCTGCTCGCGGCCCAGGTCGACGAGGACGGCAAGCCGCTGACCATCGAAGAAGCGGCCCACCAGATCCTTCCGCAGGTCAAGGGCGCCTTCTCGCTCGTCTTCATGGACGAGCACACCCTCTACGCGGCCCGCGACCCGCAGGGCATCCGCCCGCTGGTCCTCGGCCGGCTGGAGCGCGGCTGGGTGGTCGCCTCCGAGTCCGCCGCCCTCGACATCTGCGGCGCGGCCTACGTCCGGGAGATAGAACCGGGCGAGTTCATCGCCATCGACGAGAACGGCCTGCGCACCTCCCGATTCGCGGAAGCGAAGCCCAAGGGCTGTGTCTTCGAGTATGTGTACCTGGCTCGCCCGGACACCGACATCGCCGGCCGGAACGTGTACCTCTCCCGCGTGGAGATGGGCCGCAAGCTCGCCAAGGAAGCCCCGGTCGACGCCGACCTGGTCATAGCGACTCCGGAGTCCGGCACCCCGGCCGCCATCGGCTACGCGGAGGCCTCAGGCATCCCCTTCGGCGCGGGTCTAGTGAAGAACGCCTACGTCGGCCGGACGTTCATCCAGCCCTCGCAGACGATCCGCCAGCTCGGCATCCGCCTGAAGCTGAACCCGCTGAAGGAAGTCATCAAGGGCAAGCGGCTGGTCGTCGTCGACGACTCGATCGTGCGCGGCAACACCCAGCGGGCCCTGGTCCGCATGCTCCGTGAGGCGGGCGCCGCCGAGGTCCACATCCGGATCTCCTCGCCGCCCGTGAAGTGGCCCTGCTTCTTCGGCATCGACTTCGCCACGCGCGCGGAACTGATCGCCAACGGCATGACCATCGAGGAGATCGGCACCTCGCTCGGCGCCGATTCGCTCTCCTACATCTCCATCGACGGCATGATCGAGGCCACCACCATCGACAAGCCGAACCTCTGCCGCGCCTGCTTCGACGGCGAGTACCCGATGGAGCTCCCGGACCCCGAGCTGCTCGGCAAGCAGCTCCTGGAGACCGAGCTGGCGGCCGGTCCGGCAGCCACGGCCGCGGCCGACGCGATCCGTCGCCCGTAGGCAGCCCGTGCTGTGCTTTTTTTGAATACGTCTGCAGTACGACACGAAAGTTCTCACCGTCATGTCTGAGACAACTGGTGCCAGCTACGCAGCCGCGGGCGTCGACATCGAAGCGGGCGACCGCGCCGTAGAGCTGATGAAGGAGTGGGTGAAGAAGACGCAGCGCCCCGAGGTCCTCGGCGGCCTCGGCGGCTTCGCCGGTCTCTTCGACGCCTCCGCCCTCAAGCGCTACGAGCGCCCGCTCCTCGCCTCCGCCACGGACGGTGTGGGCACCAAGGTCGACATCGCGCGTCAGCTCGGCGTGTACGACACGATCGGCCACGACCTGGTCGCCATGGTCATGGACGACATCGTGGTGTGCGGCGCCGAACCGCTGTTCATGACCGACTACATCTGCGTCGGCAAGGTGCACCCCGAGCGGGTCGCCGCCATCGTCAAGGGCATCGCCGAGGGCTGTGTGCTCGCCGGCTGCGCCCTGATCGGCGGCGAGACGGCGGAACACCCGGGCCTGCTCGGCGAGGACGACTTCGACGTCGCCGGCGCCGGTACGGGCGTCGTGGAGGCCGACCGGCTGCTCGGCCCGGATCGTATCCGCACGGGTGACACGGTGATCGCCATGGCGGCCTCCGGCCTTCACTCGAACGGGTACTCCCTGGTCCGGCACGTCCTGCTGAAGCAGGCGGGCCTCGCCCTGGAGTCCCGGATCGACGAGCTCGGCCGCACGCTCGGTGAGGAGCTCCTGGAGCCCACCAAGATCTACTCGCTGGACTGTCTGGCGCTCACCCGCACCACGGACGTCCACGCCTTCTCCCACATCACCGGCGGCGGCCTCGCGGCCAATCTGGCCCGGGTGATCCCGGACGGGCTGCACGCGACCGTGGACCGCTCCACCTGGACCCCGGCCCCGATCTTCGACCTGGTCGCCAGGACCGGATCGGTCGAGCGCCTGGAGCTGGAGAAGACCCTGAACATGGGCGTCGGCATGATGGCGATCGTGCCCGAGGAGTCGACGGACGTGGCCCTGGCGACGCTGGCCGACCGAGGCGTGGAGGCCTGGGTCGCCGGCGAGATCACCGAGCGCGGCGAGCACCCGACGGGCGCGGAGCTGGTCGGGGACTACGCGGTCTAGGACATAGCGGAGAACCGGTCCTGGACATGGCCAGGACCGGGTAACCGCGCGGGAGCGGTTGACCGTGCAGGCAGCACAAGACCCGGTCGGTGACCGAAGTCACCGACCGGGTGGGTGCTCAGTACAAGGTCAAGCGCCGCGACGGTGTTGCGAGGAGTCCTCGCCGTCATCCTCGTCATCGTCCCCGTACAGCTCGGCGTACCGTGCGTACGGGTCGTCGTCTTGCTCATCGTCATCGTCATCGTCCTCGAATGGCTCAGCATTCGGCGGAATATTTGATGGCGATGCGCCCAGCTCTTCGGCCAGGCGTGAGAGATCTGTCCCGCCGCTGTTGTACTTCAGCTGGCGGGCGACCTTCGCTTGCTTGGCCTTGGCCCGGCCGCGCCCCATGGCTCGACCCCCTCAACGACGGGGCTCGACGGCCCCAGGTTGACACGCGTTCATGATCCAGGACGGCCTCTCCGTGGAGAGCCCGTCGTAGGGCTCCCACGGTACCTGAGCCCACGCCCGTACGGTACGTCGCCCGTACCACGCGCGTGTGCACAGCACCTTTCGAGCGCCCTGTCCTTGCTGGTCAGTGGCGATTTTAACCACTTATCGGCGGGCGACCCGCCGGGAAGAGTGAGAGTTCTCTCTAACTTTCCACCGGCCGGTACCGACGAAACCCCGGGACGAGGCGCTCGGAGCCCTGGACGGACCTCACCAGCCGCGTGCCTGGGCCGCCTCGTGCATCCGCTGTTCGGCGATCCGGTCGGCCGCCGCGGCCGGCGGAATCCCATCCGCCTTCGCACGTGCGAAGATTCCGAGGGTGGTGTCGAAGATCTTCGCCGCCTTCGCCTTGCACCGCTCGAAGTCGAAGCCGTGCAACTCGTCGGCGACCTGGATGACCCCGCCGGCGTTCACCACGTAGTCCGGCGCGTAGAGGATCCCGCGGTCGGCGAGGTCCTTCTCCACGCCCGGGTGGGCGAGCTGGTTGTTGGCCGCGCCGCAGACGACCTTCGCCGTCAGTACCGGCACCGAGTCGTCGCTCAGCGCACCGCCGAGCGCGCAGGGCGCGTAGACGTCGAGCCCGTCCACACGGATCAGCGCCTCCGTGTCGGCGACCGCCGTCACACCCTCCGGGTACCGGTCGAGGATCCGGCGCACGGCGTCCTCGCGCACGTCCGTGACGACGACC
Source organism: Streptomyces sp. NPDC006872 (assembly GCF_040635845.1). Lineage (NCBI taxonomy): Bacteria > Bacillati > Actinomycetota > Actinomycetes > Kitasatosporales > Streptomycetaceae > Streptomyces > Streptomyces sp. NPDC006872. The sequence continues at coordinate 47,568 of NZ_JBEYIL010000003.1, read as the reverse complement.
TCGGCGCCCTCGCCGCGCAGGTGCTCCACCAGGTGGTGGCCGACCTTGCCGACGCCGGCGACGCCGACCCTGCGGCCCCGCAGCGACGGGTCGCCCCACAGGTACTGCGCCGAGGCCCGCATGCCCTGGTAGACGCCGAAGGCGGTCAGCACGGACGAGTCGCCGGCCCCGCCGTTCTCCGGGGAGCGTCCGGTCGTCCAGCGGCACTCGCGCGCCACGACGTCCATGTCGGCGACATAGGTGCCGACGTCGCAGGCGGTCACGTACCGCCCGCCGAGCGAGGCCACGAAACGGCCGTACGCGAGCAGCAGCTCCTCGGTCTTGATCACATCGGGATCACCGATGATCACAGCCTTGCCGCCGCCGTGGTCCAGACCGGCCATGGCGTTCTTGTACGACATCCCGCGCGCGAGGTTCAGCGCGTCGGCGACGGCCTCGGCCTCGGTCGCGTACGGGTAGAAGCGGGTACCGCCGAGGCCGGGGCCCAGAGCGGTGGAGTGGAGGGCGATGACGGCCTTGAGACCGCTGGCGCGGTCCTGGCAGAGCACGACTTGCTCATGACCGCCCTGATCCGAGTGGAACAGGGTGTGCAGTACATCAGCAGGTGCGCCGGATACGTCGGTCACTGTGGTGACTCCCGGGTAACTAGCGGCGGTCGGGACGCAGGCACCGTAAGGGTGGCGGGGCCTGTGGTCCGAGCGTAGACCTGCGTGGCCCGCCGATCTCGCAGTGTTGCGGATCACCTTCTCCCGAAGTGCCGCCGTGGGACGATTCGCAGGGTTTCCCGATCGGCGGAAGGGGGAGGGAGCAGGCGTGCCCAAGGTGTCCTCGTTGATCGTTCCGTACACGGTGTATCTGCGCGTGTACGAACCGCTGGCCGCCTTCCCCGAACCCGAGCGCACCCACTGGGCGCGCTACGCCCGCCGCCCCGAGCTGCCGTCCTACCAGGACGAGCTGCGCCGCTCGCTGGCCGACCTGCTGGCCACCCCGCCGGTCGCCGTGCCGGTGCACGAGAGCGGCGACGCGTTCGTGGCGGACGTGGACGGCGTGCTCTGCGTCTGCCCCTGGCGCACCCGGCTGCGCGGCTGGCTGGCCTTGGCGGAGCTGGACGAGGAGCTGCCCCGGCCGGTGCTGGAGGCGGCGCTCCCCGAGGTCGTCCGGCTGGAGGCGGCCAAGGACCACGAGCGGTGGCTGGCGCGCAACCCCGACGCCCGTCCGTGGATCCGCACGGCGGTCTGGCAGGTGCCGCTCAACTGGTTCGTGCTGGTCTCCGACGAGGAGCGGGAGTACGAGAAGGGGACGGCGGAGCTGGCCCCCGTGCTGCGCTACCGCACGCCCATGGTGCAGGCGCGCCGCCGGGTGGCCCGCTCGCTGCGCACGCTGCGGGACGCGACGGACGAGGGACCGCTCATCGACGGCCTGGTGGATGTGGGGCGCTGGCTGGAGGAGTTCCACCCGCGTTCGCTGGTGGAACTGGATTACGGCGGCCTGGTGCACGTCCTGCCGGCCGGTGATCTCGAGGACGACCACTCGGCGAAGGACGTGGCCGACGGCATCCAGGCGCTGCGGGTCGGGGACGGCGCGGCGGCGGGCGAGGCGTACGGCCGGCTCGTGGAGCGCTGGCGTTCGGTCCGGGACCGGCGCTCGGCGAACTGATCAGCGCACTGATCTGTGAACTCGTCCGTGAACCGATCCGTGAACCCGTCGGTGAACCTATCTGCGGACCGATCCGTGAACTGTTGTGTGGACCGATCTGTGATCTGACGATGTGACAGATGTGACAGCGCTTACCTTAGTGACGTAGGTCACGGCCGTGGAGCGCTCGAACAGCGTACGGTCAACGGGACTTCACGGAACTGACGGGACGTAGGTCCACGTAGGTCCCGATCCGGGCTTATGTCGCAAGGGTGACGGACCGCACGTACAGGGCCCTTGCGCCGCTTGCCCCTCCTCGTGCCAAAATAGGACAAGGAGTCCGGGGAGGGCTCCTCCGCCTACTTATGCTCCACTGTGGGGGGAAAACTCAGCATTGCACGCTTTGGGGGGTCTGGTGACTCCTGATCGCCCCTGTGACTGATCGTCACAGTGGCGTGACTGTCCGCTATGGCATGGTCCATCGGCTTCCGTCGCCGATGAACACCTGGGGGGCAATTCCATCGGTTTGGCCGACGCGGCTGGACAGATGGTGTAGTTGTAGTGCCGAGGACAAGCCGTTCGTCCTATAACCGACTCGACTCGCGTCCGCCATTTCGGGCAACGCGGGTCAAGGTGCAGAATTTAGAGGAAAGAACCGAGAAGGTTCGGTTCTCCCGAGGAGGCCGCTCATGACCGCTCGCACCCCTGATGCTGAGCCGCTGCTGACCCCGGCTGAGGTCGCCACCATGTTCCGCGTCGACCCTAAGACGGTCACGCGGTGGGCGAAGGCCGGCAAGCTCACGTCGATTCGTACGCTCGGCGGACACCGCCGTTATCGCGAGGCCGAGGTCCGCGCACTGCTTGCGGGCATCCCGCAGCAGCGCAGCGAGGCCTGAACAACTGAATAACCGGGCAACACGTCAGGTCCCCCAACCTGTCCGGACGCCCGGAACCTGGCTCCAAGCGACGTGGGTCCTGCCCCAACAGGCCCCTCGCCCACGGGAACGTCGTTGATCGCGCTGGACTCCGCCGAGTCCAGCGCGATCTTTTTTGTGCGCTTGAGTCGGTCTGCAGGGCCGTATCAGGTCGCTCTGTGCGCAGGCTTGTCGGAGTCTGGGGAGGCTCTGGGAGGGTTCCTGGGGGCATCCTCCGGAGTGGTGCAATTGCACATATAAAATTGACCAGTTGTAGGAGACCGGTAAGAACCTGGGTTTCCAAAAGATATGCCGTGACACCCGTCACATGCCAGAGGTCTTGTCGCCAGTCACTCGCCTGAGCTAATGAAGGCGCGGATGCCCCATCACCCCACGCGGGTACGGCCGTTGACGGCGATCACTCGGGCGAGGGGCCGTCGCCCTCCACGGTCCCCTCAGGGGTCTGTGTACCCGCTGCGGCGCCGTCCATCGCCAGCCGCTGTAAGCGGATGCAGATCGGGCAGTGGCGGGTCAGGTGCCGGTAGGGCGACGCGGCCGACAGATGCGCGCGGAGCAGTGCCCGCGTCTCGTGCCTGACCGGTGCCGCCATACCCCACCTCCACCTGGGCTCCGCGAGGAACGGGCCCTGAGTTCTGGAGTACCGGCGGAATGTGACGCCGTCAAGAGACGGGCGGACAACCAGAAGAGCCCGGATCCGAGGATCCGGGCTCTCGCTGTGGGTCGCGACGTGCAGAGGGCCCGCGCCCCTGGCCGGGATGCGGGCCCTCTGTCTTCACTGCGGTCCTGACGGGATTTGAACCCGCGGCCTCCACCTTGACAGGGTGGCGAGCACTCCAAACTGCTCCACAGGACCTTGCTCTGCGGCACTTGATGTTGCGCTGTGCTGCGAGAAGGACTGTACAGGAGGGTGCGCCCGCTGGTCGAACTCACCCTGCGTACCGGAGCCGTTACGGCACCGCCGCGTCGATCGCCTTCACGATCCGCTTGTCGGAGACCGGGTACGCCGTGCCCAGCGCGTGGGCGAAATAGCTGACCCGGAGCTCCTCGAGCATCCAGCGGATGTCCAGGACCTGCTGCGGAACGGGCCGGCCCGGCGGCAGTTGCTCCAGCAGCCATGCGTACTCGTCCTGCATCTCGTGGACCTTCTCCATACGGCTGGTGTCCCGCTGCACGCCTGTCGGCATCTGCTGCAGCCGACGGTCCGCGGCCACCAGGTAGCGCATCAGGTCGGGGAGGCGGCGGATCCCCGCCCAGGTCACGAAGCCGGGCTTCACCAGGGCGTCCAGCTGGCCGCGGACGTCCGTCAGGTTCGCGAGCAGCACGGGGCTGCGTACGCCCTTCAGACGGCGCTCACAGGCCTGCCAGGCCGCCAGCACCTGCTGGACCGCCCCGACCGTCCGCACGGTCGTGTCGACGATCTCCGCGCGCACCTTGTCGTAGAGCTTGCGGTACGACTCCTCGTCCCACACCGGACCGCCGAAGTCGGCGATCAGCCGGTCCGCCGCCGCCATCGCGCAGTCGTCGAACAGAGCCTGGATCGAGCCGTGCGGATTCGCGGACAGCGCGAGCTTCTGGGGGTTCGTCAACTTCTCGGATGCGAACTTTGCCGGGTTCACCGGGATGTTGCGCAGGATGAGTCGGCGCGTGCCCTTCCACATCGCCTCGGCCTGCTCCGCCTCCGTGTCGAAGAGGCGTACGGAGACCGTGTCGCCGTCGTCCACGAGCGCCGGGTACGCCTTCACCGGCTGGCCGGCGCGGCGGGTCTCGAAGACACGGGTGAGCGTGCCGATCGTCCAGTCCGTCAGGCCCGAACGCTCCAGGGACTCGCCGCCCTGCCGTTCGGCGATGGCCGCGGCGGCCTGCGAGATGGCCTGCCTCGCCTTCGGCTTCAGCCGGAGCTTCAGGGCTTCCAGGTCCTTGTCCTCGGCGAGATTGCGCCGCCGCTCGTCCACGATCCGGAAGGTGATCTTCAGGTGGTCGGGGAGCCTCGACCAGTCGAAGTCGTCCGCCTCGAACGGGACGCCGACCATCCGCTTCAGATCGCGGGCCATCGCGGTGGTGAGCGGTTCCTGCAGCGGGACCGCCTGATCCAGGAAGCGCTGCGCGAAGTTGGGCGCCGGCACGTAGTTGCGGCGGATCGGCTTCGGCAGGGAACGGATCAGCTCCGTGACGACCTCTGCCCGCAGACCCGGGATCTGCCAGTCGAAGCCCTCCTCCGTGACCTGGTTGAGGACCTGGAGCGGGATGTGGACGGTCACACCGTCCGCGTCCGCGCCCGGCTCGAACTGGTACGTGACCCGGAACTTCAGCGGACCCTGCCGCCAGGAGTCCGGGTAGTCGGCCTTGGTGACCGCCTCCGCCGACTCCCGGATGAGCATCTCCCGCTCGAAGTCGAGGAAGTCGGGCTGCTCGTGCCGCTTGTGCTTCCACCAGGAGTCGAAGTGCGCGCCGGACACCACGTGTTCGGGCACCCGCTGGTCGTAGAAGTCGAACAGCGTCTCGTCGTCGACCACGATGTCCCGGCGTCGGGCCCGGTTCTCCAGCTCCTCGACCTCGCTGAGCAGCCGGCGGTTGTCCGAGAAGAACTTGTGGTGCGTGCGCCAGTCGCCCTCGACCAGCGCGTTGCGGATGAACAGGGCACGGGAGGTCTCCGGGTCGATCCGGCCGTAGTTGACCTTCCGCTGGGCGATGATCGGCACGCCGTAGAGCGTGACCTTCTCGTCCGCCATCACGGCCGCCTGGTCCTTCTCCCAGTGCGGCTCGCTGTACGTCCGCTTCAGGAGGTGCCCGGCGAGCGGCTCGACCCACTCCGGCTCGATCTTCGCGTTGACGCGCGCCCAGAGACGGCTCGTCTCGACCAGCTCGGCGGACATCACGAAGCGCGGCTGCTTCTTGAAGAGGGCCGAACCCGGGAAGATCGCGAACTTGGCGCTCCGCGCACCCAGGTACTCGTTCTTCTTGCCGTCCTTCACGTCCTTCATGCCGATGTGCGAGAGCAGCCCGGCGAGGAGCGAGACATGGACACTCTGCTCGGGCGCGTCCTCCTCGTTCAGATGGATCCCCATCTGCTTGGCGACCGTGCGGAGCTGCGAGTAGATGTCCTGCCACTCACGGATGCGCAGGAAGTTCAGGTACTCCTGCTTGCACATACGCCGGAAGGAGGAGGAACCGCGCTCCTTCTGTTGCTCGCGCACGTACCGCCACAGGTTGAGATACGCGAGGAAGTCGCTGGTCTCGTCCTTGAAACGAGCGTGCTGCTGGTCGGCCTGCGTCTGCTTGTCGGCGGGGCGCTCGCGCGGGTCCTGGATGGACAGCGCGGCCGCTATGACCATGACCTCGCGTACACAGCCGTTCTTGTCGGCCTCCAGGACCATCCGGGCCAGCCGCGGGTCGACGGGCAGCTGGGCCAGCTTGCGACCGGTCTGCGTGAGCCGCTTGCGCGGGTCCTTCTCGGTCGGGTCCAGCGCGTTCAGCTCCTGGAGCAGCTGCACGCCGTCGCGGATGTTGCGATGGTCCGGGGGATCGATGAACGGGAACTTCTCGATCTCGCCGAGGCCGGCCGCGGTCATCTGCAGGATGACGCTCGCCAGGTTCGTCCGCAGGATCTCCGCGTCCGTGAACTCCGGACGGGCGACGAAGTCGTCCTCGTCGTAGAGCCGGATGCAGATGCCGTCGCTGGTACGGCCGCAGCGGCCCTTGCGCTGGTTGGCGCTCGCCTGCGAGATCGCCTCGATGGGCAGACGCTGCACCTTGGTGCGGTGGCTGTAGCGGCTGATGCGGGCGAAGCCGGGGTCGATGACGTACTTGATGCCCGGCACGGTCAGGGAGGTCTCGGCCACGTTCGTGGCCAGAACGATCCTGCGGCCCGTGTGCTGCTGGAAGACCCGGTGCTGCTCGGCGTGCGAGAGCCGGGCATACAGGGGCAGCACCTCCGTGCCCTGCCAATTAGCGCCTCCGGCGCGGGGGTACTTCTTCTTCTCCAGCGCGTCGGCCGTGTCGCGGATCTCCCGCTCGCCGGAGAGGAAGACGAGGATGTCGCCCTTGCCCTCGGCCTGGAGCTCCTCGACGGCATCGCAGATCGCGGTGATCTGGTCGCGGTCGGAGTCCTCGGAGTCCTCTTCGAGGAGCGGCCGGTAGCGGACCTCCACCGGGTACGTCCGCCCGCTGACCTCGACGATCGGCGCCTCGCCGAAGTGCCGGGAGAAACGCTCCGGGTCGATCGTCGCGGAGGTGATGATGACCTTGAGATCGGGGCGGCGGGGCAGCAGCTGGGCGAGATAGCCCAGCAGGAAGTCGATGTTGAGGGACCGCTCGTGCGCCTCGTCGATGATGATCGTGTCGTAGGCGCGCAGCTCGCGGTCGGTCTGGATCTCCGCGAGGAGGATGCCGTCCGTCATCAGCTTCACGAAGGTGGCGTCCGGGTTCACCTGGTCGGTGAACCGCACCTTCCAGCCGACGGCCTCGCCGAGCGGCGTCCGGAGCTCCTCCGCGACACGCTCGGCGACGGTGCGCGCGGCGATACGACGGGGCTGGGTGTGCCCGATCATGCCGCGGACGCCACGCCCCAGTTCGAGACAGATCTTGGGGATCTGGGTGGTCTTGCCGGACCCGGTCTCACCGGCGACGATGACGACCTGGTGATCACGGATGGCTGCCGCGATCTCGTCCTTCTTCTGGCTGACCGGAAGCTGCTCCGGGTACGACACGGCGGGCACACGTCCGCGCCGCAGCGTCATCCGCTCCTCGACCTGCGCGACCTCCGCCTCGATCTCGGCGAGGACGGCGGCACGGGCCTCCGGCTTGCGGATCCTGCGCGCGCCTTCGAGCCTGCGCCCGAGCCGGTGCGCGTCGCGCAGGGACAGCTCGGCCAGGCGGGGGGCGATGGCGCCGAAGGCGGGGGTGCCCGGAGCAGAGGCGCCGGGGGCGGGGTGCGTAGACATACGCGATCCAGGATCTCATCCCGGCGAAATTCATGGCGAACCCTTTTGCGTGGGAGCTTGCCCACGAGTGCGCGGGAGCCTGCCGGCGAGCGCAAAAAGGCCCCGATCCGAAGATCGGGGCCTTGGTTGTGGCTGGGGCCGGGGTCGAACCGGCGACCTATCGCTTTTCAGGCGATCGCTCGTACCAACTGAGCTACCCAGCCACGAGGTTTCACGTGAAACCTCAGCGGTCCTGACGGGATTTGAACCCGCGGCCTCCACCTTGACAGGGTGGCGAGCACTCCAAACTGCTCCACAGGACCTTGCTGTTGTGTACGACAGTGTCGCACACGGTGTTGCGTGCCCCCAACGGGATTCGAACCCGTGCTACCGCCTTGAAAGGGCGGCGTCCTAGGCCGCTAGACGATGAGGGCTATCGGCCCGCCTGGGCGCTTCGCAGCGCGTCGGGGACGTCATGAGCATATGGGATGGCGGGGGGTATCGCCAAAACGGTTTACGGGGCCGTCCCGGAAGGGGTTCGGGCGGGTGTCCCGGAGGGGCTGACGGGCGTGCCGGAGGGCGTGCCGGGGGAGGGGCTCGGCGTGGGACTCGGGGACGGGGCGGCGCCCGGTTGGTTCTCCTTCGGGAGGTGGCGGCTGACCTCGGCCGTCGTCAGACCGAGGCCGCCGAGTTTGATCTCGTCCCAGGCCTGGAGGCGGCGGGTGTCGCGGTCGAAGTAGAGGATCGACGCCTCGATCGGGTCCGGGTACTTGCCCTCGACGGCACGCAGACCGCTGCCGCCCGTAGAGCCCTCGACGCGCAGCCTGGTGCCCTTCCTCATGACCTCCATCTCCTCGTGGTGGAGGTGGCCGGCCAGGACGAGGGGCACCTCGCCGTCGGTGCCGCGGGCGGCGGAGGGCTCATGGGCGACGGCCACGTCGACCGGGGTGCCGGCGGACCGCTGGGCGCGCAGGGCCCGGGCCAGACGGGCGCCCGCCGCCTCCTGGGTCTGGGCGGCGCCGGGTTCGGTGGAGCGGTCGGGGGTGAACTGGGGGTCGCCGATGCCCGCGAAGCGCAGCCCGGCGACGGTGACCGCGCGGCCGTCGTCGAGGACGTGCACGTTCTTCATGCCCTCCAGGTAGCGCTGGGTGACGCGGGAGTCGTGGTTGCCCCTGACCCAGACGTACGGCGCGCCCAGGGTGGCGACGGGGTCCAGGAAGCCGTTCTCCGCCGCGCTCCCGTGGTCCATGGTGTCGCCGGAGTCGACGATCACGTTGACCTTGTACTGCTCGACGAGCGAGTCGATGATCTTCCAGCTCGCGGGGTTCAGATGGATGTCGGAGACATGCAGGACGCGGACGGTCGTCGGGTCCGGCTGGTAGGCGGGGAGCGTGGAGGTGACGTCGTAGAGCTTGGTCACGTTGGTGACCAGACGGGCGAGTTCCTGCTGGTAGACGTCGAACTCGGTGACGATGCTGCGCGCGTTGCCCACGAGGGAGGGCGCCGAGGACAGCAGGCCCGAGAACCGGGGTTCCAGCACCGAGTTGGGGTTCCAGGTGGCGTACGCGGTCGCGCCCGAGGCGGTCAGCAGGGCGAGGGCGAGGCCGCCGGCGGCGAGGGCGCGGCGGGGGCGGCGGTAGACGGCGAGACCGAGGGCGGTGGCGCCGGAGACGACGGCGACGCAGGAGCGCAGCGCGAGGTCGAGGGTGCCGTGCTCGACGTCGCGGGCGACCTCGTCCTGGAGGCCGGAGAGGCGCTCGGGGTGGTCGACGAGGGCCTCGGCGCGGACCGGGTCGAGCTGGTCGACGTTCACGTCGAGACGGACCGGGGCGATATGGCTGTCCAGGGTGAGTGCGCCCAGCGGGGAGACGTTGATCTTCGTGCCGCCGGTGACGGACGGGCGCAGCGTCATCGTCGTGTCCATGGGGCCGACGGAGACCCGGACGTTCCCGACGACCAGCAGGCCCAGCCAGGCGCCGGCGAGGACCACGGCGGTCAGGCCGAGGGCGCGCGCCCAGGGGTTGGGCCGGGCGGCGAGTTCGGGGGTGGTGCGTCGGCGGGCGGGGCGGTGGAGGCGGTCCAGGAGTGCGGCGGGGACGCGGGCGCGGGCCATTGGTGCCGTATGCCCCGGTGTGGCTGAGGGTATGCGGACGGTTCACACCCTTCACGCGGGGGTGTCGTGCCCGACAATGGGCCTGTGCTGGAGATGACGCGCGAGGAGTTCGAGGAACTGGTCGCCGAGGCGCTGGACCGGATTCCGCCGGAGCTGACGCGGCTGATGGACAACGTCGCGGTGTTCGTCGAGGACGAGCCGGCGGCGGACGATCCCGAGCTGCTCGGGCTCTACGAGGGGACCCCGCTGACGGATCGCGGCGAGTGGTACGCGGGGGTGCTGCCGGACCGGATCACGATCTACCGGGGGCCGACGCTGCGGATGTGCACGTCACGGGAGGAAGTGGTCGCCGAGACCGAGGTGACGGTGGTGCACGAGATCGCCCACCACTTCGGCATCGACGACGCGCGGCTGCACGCCCTCGGCTACGGCTGAGCCGTAGGGCAGGGGGCGCGTGCCCCGCGCGTGCCCGGCGCGTGTCTTCTTGCGGGCGGGGGGAGTTGGACACGTCGACTCCTTGCGTCTGCCCCGGAGGTGGCCCCGTGCGCCCCTTGTACGTACCCGTTCGTCTGGCCGTGACGGCTCTGGCCGTCGCCGCGGCCGCCGGCTGTATGAGCGTGGGGGACGGGGAGGGCGGCCGGGCCAAGCCCTCGCACTCGGCGGGCCGGCACGGCGGTGAGGCGCCGGACGGGGGTTCGGCGGGCGCCGGCGGCGGGTTCGGGATGGGTGCGGCGGGCGGTGACGGCAAGCGCGGGCACGGCAAGGGCGACAAGGGCAGGGCGAGCGCGTCGGCGTCCGGCTCGGCCTCGCCCTCGGCGGGCCGGAGCGCGCCGGCCTCGCCGGGGGCGGCCGTGAAGCCCGCGACGAGCGATCAGCCGGGGGCGCCGACGCCGACCAGGGCGCAGCCGTCCGCGCCCGCGCATTCGCCGGACCCGGAGCCGCCCGCGCCCACGCCGGAGCCGCCGTCGCCCACGCCGGAGCCGCCGGTCGCCGAACCGTCGTCGTCGGCGCACGAGGAGGGCGGGGGGACGGCGCCGCAGCTGGTGGAGCGGGAGCCCGCCCCGGAGGCCGGTCTCCCGGCCGTCTAGGCGACGGCCGAGAGGCCGCTGAGCTGCGGTGATGGGGTCCAGTTTGCCTTCGGGGGCCAGGGTGCGTATCTTGGTAGATCGTTTGATCCCATTTGCCCGGCGCCACCGCAGAGCGCGCCGTGTGGCGCGTTCTCTCCCTTACCGTGGCTGACCGCATAGAGGCGGTCGTAATGCAATGCGAACACGGAGTTGACGGGCGCGTGCCGAAGAGACTCCGGAAGGTTTCGCATCAGCATGTCCATTTTCAGTACTGATCACGCCGTCGTGCCCGAGAACAACGACGAGGCGATCGAGATCGCGCAGAGCGTCGAGGCCGTTGAGGCCGTCGAGGCCGAGTCCGCCGAGCCGACCGTCACGTTCGCCGACCTCGGGCTGCCCGAGGGCGTCGTGCGCAAGCTCGCGCAGAACGGCGTGACCACCCCCTTCCCGATCCAGGCGGCGACCATCCCGGACGCCCTGGTCGGCAAGGACATCCTCGGCCGCGGCCGTACCGGCTCCGGCAAGACCCTCTCCTTCGGTCTGCCGACCCTGACCCGGCTGTCCGGCGGTCACACCGAGAAGAAGAAGCCCCGCGCGGTCATCCTGACCCCGACCCGTGAGCTCGCGATGCAGGTCGCGGACGCCCTTCAGCCGTACGGCGACGTGCTCGGCCTGAAGATCAAGGTCGTCTGCGGCGGTACGTCCATGAGCAACCAGATGTACGCCCTGGAGCGCGGTGTCGACGTCCTCGTCGCCACCCCGGGCCGACTGCGCGACATCATCAACCGGGGCGCCTGCTCCCTGGAGAACGTCGAGGTCGCCGTCCTCGACGAGGCCGACCAGATGTCCGACCTGGGCTTCCTGCCCGAGGTCACCGAGCTGCTCGACCAGGTCCCCGAGGGCGGCCAGCGCATGCTCTTCTCCGCCACCATGGAGAACGAGATCGGCACGCTGGTCAAGCGCTACCTGAAGAACCCGGTCAGCCACGAGGTCGACAGCGCCCAGGGCAACGTCACGACCATGACGCACCACGTCCTCGTCGTGAAGCCGAAGGACAAGGCGCCGGTCACGGCCGCCATCGCCGCCCGCAAGGGCCGCACGATCATCTTCGTCCGCACCCAGCTGGGCGCCGACCGCATCGCCGAGCAGCTCGTCGAGGCCGGCGTGAAGGCGGACGCGCTGCACGGCGGCATGACGCAGGGCGCCCGTACCCGCGTGCTCGCCGACTTCAAGGACGGCTACGTCAACGCGCTGGTCGCCACCGACGTCGCCGCCCGCGGCATCCACGTCGACGGCATCGACCTGGTCCTGAACGTGGACCCGGCCGGCGACCACAAGGACTACCTGCACCGCTCGGGCCGTACCGCCCGCGCCGGTCGCTCGGGCGTCGTGGTCTCCCTGGCCCTGCCGCACCAGCGCCGCCAGATCTTCCGTCTGATGGAGGACGCGGGCGTCGACGCCTCGCGTCACATCGTGGGCGGCGCGGGCGTGTTCGAGCCGGAGGTCGCCGAGATCACCGGTGCGCGTTCGCTGACCGAGGTCCAGGCCGACTCCGCGAACAACGCCGCCAAGCAGGCCGAGCGTGAGGTCGCCGACCTCACCAAGCAGCTGGAGCGTCTGACGCGCCGCGCCACCGAGCTGCGCGAGGAGGCCGACCGTCTGGTCGCCCGTTCCGCGCGTGAGCGGGGCGAGGACCCGGAGGCCGCGGTCGCCGAGGTGACGGAGGCCGCTGTGGCCGAGGTCGCCGAGGCCGTGGTGGCGTCCGAGCCGGTGGTCCAGGAGCGTCGCGAGGAGCGCCCGGCGTTCCGCGACGAGCGGGGCAACTACGAGCGCCGTGACCGCGGCGGCGACCGGGGCGACCGTGGCGGCTTCCGCCGCGACGACCGTCGTGACGACCGTGGCGGCCGTTCCTTCGAGCGTCGTGACAACGACCGTCCGTCCGGTGGCTTCCGCCGTGACAACGACCGTCCGTCGGGCGGCTTCCGCCGCGACAACGACCGTCCCTCCGGCGGCTTCCGTCGTGACGACCGTCCGTCGGGTGGCTTCAACCGTGACGACCGTCGTGACGACCGTGGCGGCCGTTCCTTCGAGCGTCGTGACAACGACCGTCCGTCCGGTGGCTTCCGTCGCGACAACGACCGTCCCTCCGGCGGCTTCCGTCGTGACGACCGTCCGTCGGGTGGCTTCAACCGTGACGACCGTCGTGACGACCGCGGTGGCCGTTCCTTCGAGCGTCGTGACAACGACCGCCCGTCCGGTGGCTTCCGCCGCGACGACCGCCCGTCCGGCGGTCACCGTGGCAGCGACCGTCCGTTCAACCGCGACCGTCGTGACGACCGCCCCGCGGGCGGCTTCCGCTCGGGCGGCAGCGACCGCCCGTACGGCCGTCGTGACGACCACCGCGGCGGCGACCACCGCGGCACCGGCTCCACCGGCGGCTCCTCCTTCGGCCGCCGCGACGACAAGCCGCGCTGGAAGCGCAACGGCTGATCTGGCCTCAGCTGACTGAACGCCGTGGCCCCCACCGAATTCCGGTGGGGGCCACGGCGTTTCGGTTTCTTCAGCCGCGTTCGGTTATACGATCAACCGACTTGTGAGACGGATGTGAAGGCCGGGGGGCCGTGGACGCCGGAGCGGCGTCCAGCCCGTCTCCGTTCCCGGGGAGGGAATCTCTTGGCTCGCCATGTCTCCGCACGCCTGCGTCTCATCACCGCCTCCGCCGTCCTGACGGCCGGACTGAGCCCACTGCTGCCGTCGACCGCGGTCGCGGACACGGCGGCGGAGACGGTGGTGCCGGCGACCCAGAGCGGCGCGTACACAGGGGCTGCGCTGTACGGAGCCTCGGCCTACGGCGGTCATGACGGCGCCGGCCCCGAGGGCGTGTTCCACACCCTGGAAGGTTCCGGGCTGGTCTGGACACGGTACGCGGACGGCACGTCCGTCAAGGTGGTCCACCCGACCGGCTACACCAGCTACAACACGGCCGGCGGCGACGTCCTCGCCTACCGCTACGCCGGCGACCGCGTCGACCTCTGGAACGCGGCGGACGGCGTCACCCGCACGATCCGCATCCCCGAGGGGCTGTCGCTGGTCACCGCCTACAGCGATCTGGTGGTCGCCTACCGGCAGGTGAAGGACGAGAACGGGACGACCGTCCAGCGCGAGATGCACCTGCTGATCCCGGAAGCCGACGGCGGCACGCGGGACGTTCCGGTGACCCAGGTGCCCGAGGGGTACCAGCTCGGTCAGCCCAAGGGCGGGGACGCCGACGGGCTGCTGTTCGTCGCTGGACGGGCGGATGGACCGTACCTGTGGGTCATGGTCGACCGACGGACCGGAGAGGTGCGGGACGCGACCCCGCCGAGCTCGGAGCTCTACGCGCACGCGGTGGTCTCCGCCGACCATGTGGTGCTGTTCGACGTGGGCGACCCCACGGTCCACGTGTTCTCCCGTTCCGATCTGTCCGCCGCCCCGGTCGAGGTCACGCTGGACAGCGGCCGCACGAACTCTCCGGGGGATCTCGCGGCGGTCGGCGACTGGCTGGTGACCCGGCCCGGTACGTCGGCGGTGATCGCCAAGTCCGTCGCGGGCGGTCCGTCCAGAACTCTGCTGCCCGCGTCGGACCCCGGCATCGCCGGCGCCTCCGACGGCAGCGCCCTTGCGGTGGGCCGCACTGGCGCCGCGCAGGACGACTGGGGCATTCAGCGTATCCAGCCGGGCCCGGACGGCAGCCCGGTCGTCACCCGGGTCAAGCCCCTGCCCAAGCTGCCGCGCAAGATCCAGGGGATCTCGCTGGACCAGGGCAGACTCGTCGTGGCCGATACCAACGATGCCCGCGTCCGCGACACCTATGGGCGGACCGTCGCCGCGACCGGGACACCGACGTTCGGGGCGCGGTCGTTGTTCGACGGGACCCAAACGCGGCTGAGCTCGTGCGCGGTGACGGACGTCGGCTGCTCGCAGCTCTTCGGCACCGCCGACGGGCGGACCGCCTGGCTGCAACGCGAATCGGAGCAGGAAGACCGGATCAGGGTCAACGGGCCGGGGGACTACGACTACTGGCAGCACATCGTCCCCGCCGGTGGCCGGATCACCGATGTCTCCGGCGAGTACCTGATCTACACCACGGCTGACCAGCAGTACGTCTACAAGCTGGACAACAACGCGGCCCCTGCCGTCACGCGCGTCCCCGGCCCCGCCGCGCTCTCGGGCGACGTCCTGTGGACTGTGGGCGAGAGCCCCGGAACGGTGACCGCGTATGACCTGACGGCGAAGAAGAACATCGAGACCCTTGCCATCGACGCCGGCTGCACCCCCACCGAACTCCAGGCGCTGGGCCGCTGGCTGTACTGGACGTGCGAAGGCCGGGCCGGTGTCTACGACCGTACGGCGAGGAAGTCCGTGCCGCTGCCGGCCGACGAGGCCAAGCTCGGCGACGGGTACGTCGTCACCCATGACAAGCAGGCCGGGAAGCTGACGTTGACGACGGTGACGGACGGCACACCCGTCGGCCGGGTCATCGGCGATCTGTCCGACACGGGCGTCTCGCAGCGGGATGTGCGCTGGACGGTCGACGAGTCCGGCGCGAACGCGGCCTATGTGGACGGCGCGGAGCAGGTGCACCTCGTGCCGTCCGGGGTTGCCCAGCAGCCCTTGCGCACGCTGGGCAACGTGCAGAAGGCGGGGATGGTCGACACGGGCCTGACCGATCCGGCCTTCTACCCCCTGACCACCGTGCTGTTGTCGAAGCCGGCCGCGAGCCGGCATCTCACGGTCCACGACAAGGCGACCGGCAAGGTCGTCGACAGCGAGGAAGGCGGCCCCGCGCGCGGCGAGCTGAAGGTCGGGTGGGACGGCGTCAACGGCGCGAAGGTCCTCCCCAACGGCTCGTACACCTGGACGCTGTCGGTCACGCCGGCGGACGGTGTGGGTGCTCCCCTGGTGACACAGGGGACGGTTCAGCTGGTGCACGGCAGTGCGGTGCACCATGACTACGTGGGCAACTCGTGGGGGTTGCCGGACGGCGTCGGGGATCTGCTCACCCTCAGTTCCTCGGGCGCGCTGACCTACCACCGGGGCACGGGCAACGGCACGTTCGTCACGGACGGCAGCGGCAAGGGCTGGGCGACGACGATCAAGGCGGTCCCGGTCGGAGACTTGAGCGGCGACCGCTGCAACGACGTCCTGGTCCGGCTGAGCAGCGGCGCGCTGCGGCTGTACAAGCCGGGCTGCAACGCGTTTCTGGCACCCTCGACGGCGTACACGACGCTCGGGACCAGCGGCTGGAACCAGTTCGACGTGCTGACCTCGACCGGTGACGTCAGCGGGGACGGTCGTCCCGATCTGGTCGCCCGTAACGCGGCGACGGGCGCGGTGTACCTGTACAAGGGCACGAGTGCGGGGCGGCTGGCGACCGGTGTGAAGCTGTACGCCAACTGGAAGACGTACAAGAAGGTCGTCGGGGCCGGGGATCTCAACGGGGACGGGGTCGCGGACCTGCTCGCGCAGGACAAGGCGAACAACCTGTACCGGTTCTACGGCACCGGCCGGGGCACCTTCGGCGCGGGCGTGAAGCTGTACGCCAACTGGGGTCCTTCGTACAACGTGGTCGTCGGCGTCGGCGACATCACCGGGGACGGCAAGGCGGATCTGGTCGCCCGGGACACGGCGGGTGCGCTGTACCGGGTTCCGGGGAACGGGAAGGGGTCCTTCAGCTCGCGGGTGAAGATCGGCGTCGGCTGGCAGGGCTACAAGGGTATTTTCTAGCCAAGTTGTGATGCATGTCACGCCCCCGGCGAGGGAATTGCTGGGGGCATGACAGATGACGGCATAGCGAGTGGGCGGTCTCCCGGGAAACTCCCGGATCCCTCTGATCCTTCGGGGCTCTCGGGGCTCTCGGACGAAGAGCGGCTGGCCCAGCTCGGTTACACGCAGGTTCTCGCCCGCCGTATGTCGGCGTTCTCCAACTACGCGGTCTCCTTCACGATCATCTCGGTCCTGTCGGGCTGTCTGACGCTGTACCTGTTCGGCATGAACACGGGCGGCCCGGCGGTGATCATGTGGGGCTGGGTGGCCGTCGGCCTGATGACGCTCTTCGTGGGCCTGGCGATGGCCGAGATCTGCTCGGCGTACCCGACGTCGGCGGGCCTGTACTTCTGGGCGCACCGGCTGGCGCCCCCGCGATCGGCGGCGGCCTGGGCCTGGTTCACGGGCTGGTTCAACGTGCTGGGGCAGGTCGCGGTGACCGCCGGCATCGACTTCGGGGCCGCGTCCTTCCTCGGCGCGTATCTGAACCTCCAGCTCGACTTCGAGGTGACACCGGAGCGCACGGTCCTGCTCTTCGCCGGGATCCTGGTGCTGCACGGTCTGCTGAACACCTTCGGGGTGCGGATCGTCGCCCTGCTCAACAGCGTGAGCGTGTGGTGGCACGTGCTGGGCGTGGGCGTCATCGTCGGGGCGCTGGCCTTCGTCCCCGACAAGCACCAGTCGACGTCCTTCGTGTTCGGCGAGTTCGTCAACAACACGGGCTGGGGCAGCGGCGTGTACGTCGTCCTGCTCGGCCTGCTCATGGCCCAGTACACCTTCACCGGCTACGACGCCTCCGCCCATATGACGGAGGAGACGCACGACGCGTCCACGGCCGGCCCGAAGGGCATCGTGCGGTCCATCTGGACTTCCTGGATCGCCGGCTTCGTCCTGCTGCTCGGCTTCACCTACGCCATCCAGTCCTACCAGGGCGCGCTGGAGTCCCCGACCGGCGCGCCGCCCGCCCAGATCCTGCTCGACGCGCTCGGCGCGACCGCCGGAAAGCTGCTGTTGCTGGTGGTGATCGGGGCCCAGCTGTTCTGCGGGATGGCGTCAGTGACGGCCAACAGCCGCATGATCTACGCCTTCTCGCGCGACGGCGCGCTCCCCTACTCGCACCTCTGGCACACGGTCAGCCCACGCACCCGCACACCCGTCGCGGCGGTCTGGCTGGCGGCCGGCGGCGCGCTGGTGCTCGGCCTGCCCTATCTGATCAACGTGACCGCGTACGCGGCCGTCACCTCCATCGCCGTCATCGGCCTCTACATCGCCTACGTCATCCCGACGCTGCTGCGCATCCGCAAGGGCGAGGCATTCGAGCGCGGGCCGTGGCACCTGGGCCGCTGGTCCAAGGCGATCGGCGTGGTGTCGGTGGCGTGGGTGGCCGTCATCACGGTCCTGTTCATGCTGCCCCAGGTCTCGCCGGTCACCTGGGAGACCTTCAACTACGCCCCGGTCGCCGTCCTGGTCGTCCTGGGCTTCGCGGGGGTGTGGTGGCAGGTCTCGGCCCGGGAGTGGTTCCTCAACCCCCTGCACGAACGGACGCTGGCCCGGGAGGCGGCGAGAACGCAGAAGACCCTGTAACCGACTCCGGCGTGGCCGTGTCTCCGATACCCGATCGGAGAGACGGCCAGGTCCGGCTATGCTCGGGGAGGCAACATCACGCAACACCGCGTGGGCCCTTAGCTCAATTGGCAGAGCAGTGGACTTTTAATCCATTGGTTGTGGGTTCGAGTCCCACAGGGCCTACCGAAACGCCCCCAGGTCAGAGGTACTTCGAGGTACCTCGGGCTGGGGGCTTCTTTCATTCCATGGGTTCACAAGGTGATGTTCGTTCGAACATCGGCGTGGTAGAAATGGCGCATGGATGTCGCCGATCGTCTCGATCTGACCCTGCGTCTCGTGCAGGGCGCAGAACACGAGCGCGTCTCCGTCGCCGAACTCGCTCAGCGGCTCGGGGTGTCGGAGATGACCGTGCGCCGGGATCTGGACGCGCTGGAGCGGCAGGGGCTGGTGCGGCGGGTGCACGGTGGGGCCGTCGCCGGGCGGGCCCGCGAGGAGGGCGGTGGGTTCGAGGCGCGGCAGGCGTGGCAGACGGCGACCAAGGACCGGCTCGGGGCGGCCGTCGCCGGGCTCGTCGAGCCGGGGGCGCGGGTGCTGCTGGATGCGGGGACGACGACCGTGCACGTGGCGGAACATCTTGCCGCTCGGGGGCCGTTGACCGTCGCCGTGCTCAGTCTGCAGGCGGCGGTGCGGCTGGCCGACCGGCCCGGCATCGAGCTGCTGGTCGTCGGCGGCCGCTCGCGTCCCGGTGAGCGCTCCCTCGTCGGGCCGCTGGCGCTGCGCACCCTGGAGTCCCTGGCCTTCGACGTGTTCGTGATGTCGATCGGCGGAGTGCACGCCGAGCACGGCTGGTCGGAGTTCTCCCTCGAGGACGCGGCCGTCAAGCAGGCGGGGCTCGGCCAGGCCGGCCGTACGGTCGCGGTGGCCGACGCGACGAAGCTGGGCGTGCGCGCGTTCAGCCAGGTCGCTCCGCTCGACGCCGTGCACACCTTCGTCACCGACGCCGCCGCGGCCGACCCCGCCACCCATCCCGGCGGCCCCGGAACCCTGGACGCCCTGCGCAAGGCCGGCGTCGACACCCGCCTCGCCTGAGGAGACGCAGACGTACATGACACCGCTGATGATCCTGGTCGCCGGCCCGTACCGCTCGGGCACCGGCGACGACCCCGTGAAGCTCGCGGCCAACGTGCGGGCCATGAACGAGGCCGCGCTCGTCCTGTTCCGCGCCGGGCATCTGCCCGTCACAGGCGAGGCACTGGCGCTGCCCCTGCTGGAGACGGCGGGCGGCGACCCGGCCCCCGGAAGCGCGCTCTTCGACGAGCTCTTCCATCCCGTCGCCGAACGCCTGTTGGACCGCTGCGACGCGGTGCTGCGCATCGGCGGCCCGTCGGAGGGCGCGGACCGGATGGTCGAGCGGGCCCGCGCCGACGGCAAGCGGATCTACGGCACGCTCGCAGACGTCCCCGCCCCCACTCACCGCCTCGCAGGGAGCCCCGCATGACCGTCGGCATCGACACCCCCGACCCCCGCGGCCGTACCGGGCTCGACCGGCAGGGGCGCGACCTCACCGGCAACGACCGGGTCCGCATCCTCGACGTGGAGGTCCTCGCCTGCGACTGGGCGGTGCTGCGCCGCACCACCTTCGACTACCGGCACAGCGACGGCCACGTCAGCCGCGAGCGGCGCGAGACCTACGACCGGGGCGACGGCGCGACGATCCTGCTCTACGACCCCGACCGGCGGACGGTCCTGCTGACCCGTCAGTTCCGGCTGCCCGCGTACGTCAACGGGCACCCCGACGGCATGCTGCTGGAGACCGCCGCAGGGCTGCTGGACGGCGACGATCCGCAGGAGGCGATCCGTCGTGAGGCGGCCGAGGAGACTGGACGCACAGTCCATGATGTCGAGCATGTGTTCGACGCTTTTATGAGCCCCGGCTCGGTCACGGAACGGCTGAGCTTCTTCGCCGCCCCCTATGACGCCTCCGTCTCCGGTGTCGAGACGGCGGGCGTGGCGGCCGAGGGCGAGGACATCGCCGTCGTCGAACTGCCCTTCGTCGAGGCCCTCGACCTCGTCCGCAGCGGCGCCATCGCGGACGCGAAGACCATCATGCTGCTCCAATGGGCGGCGCTGGACGGCCCGTTCCGGCCGTCCGCGGTCAGCCCACGTTGAGCCCGGTGAGACCGCTGAGCCCGGTGAGGTCCGCCAGCGGCAGCGTGTGCTGGGTCTGCAGGACCTTCGCGCGCAGGTAGCGGACGTTGTGCGGGGTCGTGAACACGCCCGTCGGGACACGGTCCTGGACGTCGATGCCGAGGCCGCGCAGCTGGTCGGCCTTGTCGGGGTTGTTGGACAGGAGGTCCAGGCTCGTGATGCCCAGGGCGCGCAGCATCTGAGCGGCGGCGGTGTAGTCACGGCCGTCCTCGGGCAGACCGAGCGCCGCGTTCGCCTCGTAGGTGTCCAGGCCCTGGTCCTGGAGGGCGTACGCGTCGAGCTTGTTGTAGAGGCCGATGCCGCGGCCCTCCTGGCGGAGGTAGAGCAGGACGCCGCCCGTCCCGGCTATGCGCTCGACGGCCTCGCGCAGCTGCGGCCCGCAGTCGCAGCGGGCGGAGCCGAAGACATCGCCGGTGAGGCACTCGGAGTGCAGCCGGACCAGCGGGGTGGCGCCGGGCGCCGGCTCGCCGAGGACGACGGCGACGTGCTCCTGGCCATCGGTCAGGCCGTGGAAGGTGACCAGTTCGGCGTCGACGGAGTAGCCGTCCTGGAAGCGCAGCGGTACCCGGACGCGGGCGCGCGGGGTGGCGGCGGCGGGGGTGTCAGGCATGCGGGTCTCCCGGTGCGAGTGGGGTCTGTGCGGGCACCTGCGTCCACCTGTGTCTACCTGTTTCAGATTTGAAGCAGAGTGCCGAGAGCGACCCTACCCCATGCTTTAAATTTGAAGCAACGGGATTGTGGCGCGTACCTCATGTGCTCGCGGCCATCGGGTTCCGGTTCGGGTTCCGGTTCGGGTTCCGGTCATGCGGTTCGGCCGTCAGGTTCCCGAACAGGGTGATGAGCGGCGGCGCCACGGCAGTTCCTCCGGGGCGGCCTCGTCGCCGTCCTGGAACCCCAGCACGACCTGCGTGAAGATCTCCTCCAGCTGTCCCACCTGCTCAGGGGTGAGCCGGTCGAAGAGGGCCGAGCGGACCGTCTCGACATGGCCGGGGGCCAGGCTCTCCAGGGCCGCCATGCCCTCGTCCGTCAGAGCCGCGACGGTCCCGCGCTTGTCCCAGCGGCACTCTTCGCGCCGCAGCAGCCCGTCCTTCTCCAGGCGCGTCACCGCGTACGTCAGCCTGCTGCGGGTGATCTTCAGCTGCTCCGCGAGGTCGGTCATCCGCAGCCGTCGCTCCGGTGTCTCGGAGAGGTTGGCGAGGATGGAGTAGTACAGATGGGGCATGCCGGCCTCCTGCTGGAGCTGCCGGTCGATCGCGTCCTCCAGCAGGAGGTAGCCGGCAACGTACGCGCGCCAGGCGCGCTGCTCCGCGGGGGACAGCCAGCGAGTCGTCATACCGCCAGTGTAGGTTTGTTTCAAACTTGAACCAAGGCCCGGTCCGGTCAGGACCGCCGTCGGACCCATCCCGGGGAGTGCGTCGATGCCGTACCCGTACGTCCTGCTGTCCGCCGCCGTCTCCCTCGACGGCTACCTGGACGACACCACGCCCGAGCGCCTGCTCCTCTCCGGCCCCGCCGACTTCGACCGCGTCGACGACGTACGGGCCTCCGTGGACGCCATCCTCATCGGGGCCGGCACGATCCGCGCCGACAACCCGAGGCTCCTCGTGAACTCCCCCGAGCGCCGCGCCGCCCGGGTCGCCGCCGGACTGCCCGAGTATCCCCTCAAGGTCACCGTCAGCGGCTCCGGCGACCTCGACCCGGCCGCGAACTTCTGGCACACGGGCGGCGAGAAGGTCGTGTACACGACGGAGAAGGGCGCCGAGCGGGCCCGCGCGCTCGGCATCGCCGCGGACGTCGTGGCGCTCGGCTCCGAACTGGACTGGCGCCGCCTCCTCGAACACCTGCACGATGTGCGCGGTGTGCGGCGGCTCATGGTCGAGGGCGGCGGAACCGTCCACACCCAGCTGCTCCAGCAGGGCCTCGCCGACGAACTCCAGCTCGTCCTCGCCCCGCTCTTCGTGGGCGACCCGGGCGCGCCCCGCCTCTTCGGGCCGGGCGGCTACCAGGGCGGCCGCCTGCGCCTGCTGGAGACGCGGCGCATCGAGGACGTCGTCCTGCACCGCTACGAGCCCACCGCCCCCGGCGTCGGACCGCTGCCCGCCGCCGCCGACCGGCACTGGCTGGCCCTCGCCTGCGAGCTCGCGGCGCAGTGCCCGCCGTCGCGGACCGCGTTCAGCGTCGGCGCGGTGATCGTCGCCGCCGACGGCACGGAACTCGCGCGCGGCCACTCCCGCGAGGCCGGCGACCCGGTCGTGCACGCCGAGGAGGCGGCCCTCGCCAAGCTCGACCCCGCCGATCCCCGACTGCCCACGGCCACCGTCTACAGCAGCCTGGAACCGTGCGCCCGCCGATCCTCGCGCCCGGCGCCCTGTGCCCGCCTCATTCTCGACGCGGGGGTGCGCCGGGTGGTCACGGCCTGGCGTGAGCCGGACACCTTCGTGACGGAGGCGGACGGAACCGGTCTGCTGACGGCCGAGGGCGTCGACGTCCTTGTGCTCCCGGAGTACGAGGAGCGGGCGAAGGCCCCGAACCGCCACCTCCTCTGACCGCCTCCTCTGACCGCCTCCTCTGGCCCCCTGCTCAACCGTGGTGATTGCAGCCCCGCAGATGGCGTACAGTTGTGTTCAGCGGCGCGGGGTGGAGCAGCTCGGTAGCTCGCTGGGCTCATAACCCAGAGGTCGCAGGTTCAAATCCTGTCCCCGCTACTGAAGGCCGAGGGCCGGAATCCAGAACATGGATTTCGGCCCTCGGTGTTTTCCCCGTTCTCTCGGTGCGCCGTCCGCCGTCACTGCAGGTGAGCGAGTGATCCCCCTCCGCGTAGCGGCTGACATCCTGTCAATACCTGTGTGATCGCTGAGTCTGGCCAACTCGCCCGTTTTTCATCGGTCATGGGTCGAAAGTCCAGGCCAGAAATGTTGTTGATCAAGCGGAAGAGCTTGGAAACCTGACCCCGGGTCTATTAACGTTCGATAACGCAGCGCGGTCGTCCCGGCCGACACAAGAGTCGGCTCCGTGCGCACTGCCGAATCCCGCAAGGGAACCGGGGAACCACCACCTTGGGGTGAATCTCGCGGAAGCCGCCGTGAACTCGCAGAGTCCACGACCGGTTTACGCGCGTAGGAGACCTTCCCGCTCCGAACCCGTCAGCTAACCCGGTAGGCGACGGAAGGAAAGGAGTACGCCCGCGTGGCGTCCAACCGGCCTGTCCCAGAAGCCCCGTTCGTGCCGAGCCAGCGGTCCGCAGAGACCTTGGCCTACGGCAGCGTCCGCACCGACGAGGGCCCCTGGGAGGAGTGGAACCCCACCGCGGATTCCATTCGTCCGGTACGCGGCAAGCACCGTGTCGCCAAGCAGCGCGGCGGCGGGTTCGCCCGCAGCTCCACCGTCCTCGGCGTCGGCGTCATAGCCGCCGTCAGCGCGGGCGGCATGGCCAGCGCCAACACCGGCAAGGCCCCGGTCTCCATCTCCATGCCGGACCTGCCCAACGTGGGCTCCCTCATCTCCGACGACGAGCCCGCCCAGGACGCCGCGCCCGCCCTGGCCGGCTTCGGCTCCGAGGCCGCCGAGGAGACCGGCCAGAGCGCCACCGACGCCGGCGAGGCCCTGCGCAGCCGGATCATGGCGCAGGCCGAGTCGCAGCAGACCCAGCTCGAGACCAAGGCCCAGGCAGCCGCCGCGGCCGCCGCGGCCAAGGCCCAGGCCGACGCCGTCGCCAAGGCCGAGAAGGAGGCGGAGGCCAAGGCCGCCGCCGCGAAGAAGAAGGCCGCCGACGAGGCCGCCAAGAAGGCCGAGGCCGCGCGCCTGGCCGAGCTGGCCACGCAGTACACGCTGCCGACCTCCTCGTACACCATCACCTCGACCTTCGGTCAGGCCGGATCCCTCTGGTCCTCCGGCTACCACACGGGTCTCGACTTCGCCGCGCCGACCGGCACGCTCATCAAGGCCGTCCACAGCGGCACCATCACCGAGGCGGGCTGGGCCGGTTCCTACGGCTACCGCACCATCCTCACGCTGGACGACGGCACCGAGGTCTGGTTCGCCCACCAGTCGTCGATCAGCGTCAGTGTCGGCCAGAAGGTCGGCACCGGTGACGTGATCGGCCGCGTGGGCGCCACCGGCAACGTCACCGGGGCCCACCTCCACCTCGAGGTCCACCCCGGCGGCAGCTCCGAGGGCATCGACCCGGCGGCCTGGCTGCGCAGCAAGGGCCTCAACCCCTGAGGTCTCCCTCCGGGAACCCCTGATCGATTTCTGCTTGCCTCTGCTCGGCCCCCGATCGGCTTTTGATCGACTCCCTGCAGCCCTGACGGCCACCCCCGACGTCAGGGCTGCAGGGCGTTCATGTGTTCTTCGTGTTGCGCATGGAATCGGCGCGCGGTCGGCACCCGTTGACGAAGCATGACTTCTCTTCGCAAACTCGGCTCCTCCGACCTCGAGGTCTTCCCGCTCGCCCTCGGCGGCAACGTCTTCGGCTGGACCGTCGACGAGCCCGCCGCTTTCGCCGTACTCGACGCCTACGCCGCCGCGGGCGGCAACTTCCTCGACACCGCCGACTCCTACTCGGCGTGGATCGAGGGCAACAGCGGGGGCGAGTCCGAGACGATCATCGGCCGGTGGGTCAAGGCCCGCGGCAACCGCGACGACGTCGTGATCGCCACCAAGGTCAGCCAGCACCCCGAGTTCCCGGGCCTGTCCGCCGCGAACATCAAGGCCGCCGCCGACGCCTCCCTCCGCCGCCTGGACACCGACCACATCGACCTCTACTTCACGCACTTCGACAAGACCGAGGTGCCCGTCGAGGAGATCGTCGGCGCGCTCGACGAACTGGTGAAGGCGGGGAAGGTGCGGCACATCGCCGCCTCCAACATCTCGCCCGAGCGCCTCCAGGAGTCCGTGGAGTTCTCCGACCGCGAGGGCCTGGCCCGGTACGTCGCCCTCCAGCCCCACTACAACCTGGTCTCGCGCGACACCTACGAGGGCGGCCTCCAGGACCTCGCCGCCCGCTTCGGCCTCGCCGCCGTCCCGTACTTCGCGCTGGCGTCCGGCTTCCTCACCGGCAAGTACCGGCCCGGTACGACGGTGGACAGCGCCCGCGCCCCCAGAGCCGCTCAGCACCTCGACACGGAGCGGGGCCGACGGGTCCTCGTCGCCCTGGACGAGATCGCGCAGGCCCACGACACTCAGGTCGCCACGGTCGCCCTGGCGTGGCTCGCCGCACAGCCGACCGTGGCCGCGCCGATCGCGTCCGCGCGGACGGTCGAGCAGCTTCCGGCACTGCTGGGGGTGGCGGAGCTGGAGCTGACAGAGGCGGAGATCACGAGCCTTACGCAGGCCTCGGCCTGACTCACCCAGGGGCTCACGGCTACCGCTATTGGTAGGGGTAGGGGTTGGGGGCGGGGTACGGCCCTCCGGGATACCCGTAGGCCTGCCCTGCCGGGTACCCGGAGCTGTGCCCCTGGGGGTACCCGTACGACTGGGGGTGCCCGTACGACCCGTACGACGACCCGTGCGACCCGTGTGACCCGTGTGACCCGTACGACGACCCGTGCGACCCGTAGGCCCCGTACATCGGCCAGGGCGGCGCAGCCATCGGTACGGGTACCGGAGGGGCCGTCATCCGGGCCGCGTGGTCCAGCGCGGGCCGGGCGACGTCCTTGCGGCGCCACAGCTCGTTCAGCAGCTCCCGTTCCCGGACGACGAAGTCGGCGTTCGCCCGCCCCCGTCGGCCGCGATGCCGCAGGAACGCGAGGGACGTCGCGTACGCCTCGTACCGCGCCACCTCCCGCGCCGCCGGCCGGCCCAGGTGGCGGCGGGCGTACACCCGGGCCAGCCGCCGGGCCCGCATCGAGCCGAGCGCGAACGGCTCGGCCGGGGTGAGCCAGCCGGCCGCCGCGTAGGCGGGCAGTTCCTCGCGCACGGTGCGCAACTCACGTTGGCGGGTCCACACCACCAGCCAGGTGAGCAGCCCGAACGCGGGCACCATGATCGCCACGTACACCGCGAAGAAGCCGAACTCGCCGAACGACGAGGAGCCGTTCCACAGGGCGTGCATGCCCATGGCGAGGAGCAGCCCGGCCAGCGGGAGCAGCGCGCGACGCAGTTGCCGACCGTCCCCGGAGAGCGCGGCGATGCCGAAGCCGATGCCGGTCAGGACCGTGAACAGGGGGTGCGCGAACGGCGACATGACGACGCGCACGAAGAAGGTCGCGGCGGTGACGGAGGAGATGCCGCTGTCGCCGGTGAGCTGGTCGGTGCCGAAGGCGGTGCCGAGATAGAGGATGTTCTCGGTGAACGCGAAGCCGGTGGCGGTGATCCCGGCGATGACCACGCCGTCGACGATCCCGGTGAAGTCCCGCCTGCGGAAGAGGAAGACGAGCAGGACGGCCGCGGCCTTGGCGGACTCCTCCACGACCGGCGCTATGACCGTCGCCCCCAGGGTGTCCGCACCGGACGGGTCGGCGGTCGCCATCGCTATCCATCTCGTCGCGAAGCTGTTGGCGACGATGGCTATCAGCGCCGCCGCGCACGCACCCCAGGCGAAGGCGAAGACCAGGTTCCGCCAGGGCCCGGGCTCGACCCGGTCGAGCCACCGGAACACGGCGACGAGCAACGGCACCGGCAGCACGGCGAGCCCGAGCCCGACCAGGAAGCCCTCCGTGCCGGTCTGTTCGCGCACCAGCGCCAGGATGACCAGGCCGGACAGCGCGAGCAGTGTGATCAGCGCCCCGTACCGCACCCATCTGCGCTGCCACCAGTGCGCGTGCCGGAGGACGCCGTCCTCGGGCGCCCCGCCGGGATACGGCGGATGCAGCGGGTAGGGCGGGAACGGGGGACTGATGGCCACGGCATCGACCCTAACGAGGGAGGGGACTGTGGTGGACGGAGTCGGTAGGTCAGTGATCCCCGCGCCGGACGTCCTGTGGGCTTCCCTGCGGGACGCGATGCTGTACGCGCCGGAAGAGCAGATCGTTCACCACATGACCCTTGTCCAGCCCCTGCCCCTCGAAACGGGTCAGCGGCCGGAACTCGGGCCGGGGCGCGAACCCGCCGTCGGCCCGGGTGTTCTCGAAGTCGGGGTGCGCGGTGAGCACCTCCAGCATCTGCTCCGCGTACGGCTCCCAGTCCGTGGCGCAGTGCACGATCGCGCCGGGCTTCAGCCGGGTCGCGGCCAGGTCGAGGAACTCCGGCTGGATGAGGCGCCGCTTGTGGTGGCGCTTCTTGGGCCAGGGGTCGGGGAAATAGACGCGCAGTCCGTCGAGCGAGTCCGCCGGCAGCATCTCGCGCAGCAGGATGATCGCGTCGCCGTTGGCGACCCGGACGTTGGTCAGGCCGTTGTGATCGGCGAGGTTGAGCAGGTTGCCCTGCCCGGGCGTGTGCACGTCCACCGCGAGGATGTCGGTGTCCGGGTCGGCGGCCGCCATCTGCGCGGTCGCCTCGCCCATGCCGAAGCCGATCTCCAGCACGACGGCACGGTCGTTGCCGAACAACTCGGCGAGATCGACGGGATGCCCATCGATATCGAGCCCCCACTTGGCCCACAGCCGCTGCAAGGCGTCCGCCTGCCCGGCCGTCACCCGACTGCGCCGGGGCTGGAAACTCCGGATCCGCCGCTCGAAGTGCGACCCGGCGGGATCGGCCCTGGGCCCGTCGGGGAACCGGGGCTCCCCCTTGGCGCGGGAATGCCGAACGGACTCACCCGGATGGTGCTCGCCGCCGGGAGAGGCCTGGGGGACTTCGGGGGTATTCACGGAATCAGACACAGTGCGAACGATTTTACGGCGAGAGGACAAGTGGGTACGGCGCACGGCCGGCCACGGCACGGGACCCGTAGTCCGCGTAGTCCCTGTAGTCCTCACCCGTGCGGCTGCCACTCGTGGGGGACGGGCGGGCGGGACGCTCGCGCAGTCGCTGGGGTCGCCGCCGTGGGTGCGTGGGCTGGGTTGCGTGGGCTGGGGTGCCGTTCACCTGCCTGCCGGGGTCCCCCGCCCGCTTGCCGAGGCTGCCCATCCGGTGGCCGTGCTGTCTACGGAGGCGACCGTGCTGCTTAAGCGGGGCGGGCGGGATGCCTTCGCGGGGGCGGCCGGGCGCTCACCCCAGTCGTGGGCTGCCCCGCGCGCGGGCGGACCCGCAGGTGTGGCCGCTGCGGGACTCGGCCGCTCAGGCACTTGCCAGCGCGCTCAGCGCCCTACGGGCCACCTCCCGCCCGATCGGCAGTGAGGCCGTTGCCGCCGGAGAGGGAGCGTTCAGGACGTGTACCGCGCGGGGCCCCTCCCGGATCAGGAAGTCGTCCACCAGACCGCCGTCCCGCAGGACCGCCTGCGCTCGTACTCCGGCCGCCGCCCGCACCAGATCCCCCTCCTCCACCGCCGGCAGCAGCCGACGCACCGCGTCCACGAAGGCCCCCTTCGACACCGACCTCCGCAGCTCCCCGATGCCGTACCGCCAGTGCCGCCGCCCCAGCCGCCACACCCCGGGCCACGCCGCCGTGGCCACCGCCTCCCCGGGCCGTACGACGCCCCACCCGTACCCCTCGCGGGCCAGCGCCGGCACGGCATTGGGGCCGATGTGCACGCCCCCGTCGATCCCCCTGGTCAGATGCACGCCGAGGAACGGGAACGCCGGATCGGGCACCGGATACACCAGTCCGCGCACCAGCTCCGGCCGCGCCAGCTCGTAGTACTCGCCCCGGAACGGCACGATCCGCACCTCGGGCTCGTCCCCCGTGAGCCGGGCGACCTGGTCGCAGTACAGCCCGGCGCAGTTCACCAGCACCCGCCCCCGTACGACGTCCCCGCGCGAGGTGCGCACGGCGACCCCGCGCTCCGGTCGCCGATCGACCTGCACGACCCGTGCGCCGTACCGGATCTCCGCCCCGGACGCCTCCCCCAGCCGCCGCGCGACGGCCGTGTAGTCGCAGATCCCGGTCGTCCGCACGCGTATGGCGGCGAGCCCGCGCACCTCGGGCTCGTACTCCGCGATCTGGGCGGCGCCCAGTTCCCGCACCGGAATCCCGTTCTCCCGACCGCGCTGCACGAGCGCGTGCAGCCGGGGCAGTTCGGCCCGCGCCGTGGCGACGATCAGCTTGCCGGTCACCGAGTGCGGGATGCCGTACTCCGCGCAGAACTTCGTCATCTCGGCGGCGCCCCGCACCGCGTACCGGGCCTTCAGCGACCCCGGCCGGTAGTAGATCCCGCTGTGGATGACCCCGCTGTTGCGCCCCGTCTGATGCCGGGCGACGCCGGGCTCCTTCTCCAGCACCGTGACCCGGGTGCCCGGGGCGGCACGCGTGATCGCATACGCCGTCGACAGCCCGACGATGCCCCCGCCGACCACGAGCACATCACAGTCGTAAGCGATCTTCGGCACGTGCACCACCTCCCGGCTTCGATAGTGCACTGCGCCACTGACAACGCCTTCAAACCCGGGTGACGCCGGCGCCCCGAAGGCGCGCGGGGAACCGCGCGACCGGCCACGGTCGACCCGCGCTCCCGAACCGGCACAAGCCAGGCAGACGGAACGGCGGCACCGGCACCGAACGGAGTGCCTACGCCGGAGTCATCAGCAGCGGCCGCGCCCGCTCCCGCAACTCCACCACCCGCGGTTCGTCGCCGTACGGCTCCAGCCGGTGGAGCAGATCCTTGACGTACTCCGTGGTGCGCGCGGAGGAGATGCGCCCGGCGACCTCCACCGCCCGCACCCCCTGCTCGCAGGCCGCGTCGAGGTTCCCCGACTCCAGTTCGGCGACCGCCGAGACGACGAGCCGCAGCCCGTGCGACCGCACGAACTCCTCCGTCGGCTGCGACAGCGCCTGCTCGGTGAACCTCCGCACCTGACGTGGCGCCTTCAGATCGCGGTAGCACTCGGCGGCGTCGGCGGCGAAGCGGTCGTAGGAGTAGAAGCCGAGCCAGGACGGGTCGTGATCGCCGTCACGGGAGCGCTCCAGCCATCCCTCGGCGGCCTTCAGCGCCGCTCCGGCGGCATGCGCGTCCCCCGCGCGGGCATGCGCGCGTGCCTCGACGAGCCGGAAGAAGCTCATGGTGCGGGCCGTGGCCAGCCCCCGGTTGCGTTCCAGGGCGGCCTGCGCGAGATCGACGCCCTCGTCGCCGAACCCGCGGTATGTCGCCTGCAGGGACATGGAGGCCAGGACGTAGCCCCCGAGAGGGACGTCCGCCGCGGCACGCGCGAGCCGCAGCGCCTGGATGTAGTACCGCTGAGCGGCCTCCTGCTGACCGGTGTCGAAGGCCATCCAGCCCGCCAGCCGGGTCAGTTCGGCGCTCGCCCCGAACAGGGCGCGCCCCACTTCGTCGGAGTACGAGCCGAGCAGCAGCGGCGCCGCCTCGACCCGCAGGCACTCCGGGACCATGGAGGAACGCCAGTCGCCGCCTCCGTACTTGGAGTCCCAGCGTCTGGCGTCCTCGGCGGCCTCCCGCAGCTTCTGCACATCGCTGTGGCCGACTTTGAGCGGTGCGCCGGACCCCTCCAGGAGGTGGATGTCGCGCGCCACCGAACTGTCGGCCGGGGTTATCAGCCACCGTGAGGCGGGCGTTGCGTACGCGCTTACTGCGAACGATCCGGCCAGCGACTGCCAGATGCCCCCCGAGCCGGCCCGGCGGCCCGCGAGATCGAGGCGGTAGAGGTCGGTGGCCGAGCGCACGGCCTGGCCGACGTCTCTGGGGAAGGCAAGGCCCACTTCGGGCGCGGGATCCGCGTCCGCCAGGCCGATCTCATGGAGCGGCACCGGGCGGCCGAGCTTCTGACCGATGGCGGCCGCGATGAGGTGCGGCGCGGCGCCCTGCGGCACCATGCCCTTCGACACCCAGCGCGCCACGGACGTCTTGTCGTAGCGAAGAGTCAACCCGCGTTGAGCGCCAAGATCGTTGACGCGTCGCGCGAGTCCTGCGTTGCTGATTCCCGCGAGGGCGAGAACGGCGCCGAGTTTTTCGTTCGGCCCGCGTTGCTCCCTGGACATTGCGCCACCCCTCGACACAGACGGCTGCCGCGCTGGCATAACCATGCGGCATTCGTAAACCCAGCGTAGTTCGCCGCATCCCAAGCGTTAAGGGGCATTCTTCCGGTTGGCGGGATTGTGGTCCGTACGAAAGTGTCGGCTCAGGTACGGACCGTTGCGGTGTGCTCCCGCTGTGTGGCCGTGCGCCCGGCCGTGCGCTCTTCTCCGGCCACCGCGGGAGCGGTTCCATGGGCCGTGCGTGGGTCGGCCCGCTGTACTGGATCCAGTGGGCTGGGGGACACCGCCGCCTTCATCCCCGCGGGCGGCGGAACGGTCCGGGGGGCGAACTCCGCCTCCCGGACCGGCGCGCGCCTTCGAGTCGCGCGCGTGTGTACGGAGCGTGTGCGGAGCCTGCTCGGCACGTTTCCAACACCGAACGTACGCCGGGGATTTGGCCGAAAAGCGACCCTGTGTTCCATGAGTGACAACGCCTCCCACCATGGAAATCGAGGGCGCGCAGGGCGTCCTGGGGGAGCGTACCGGGGGCGCATTCAGGTCGCGGACACCGGGGTGCCCACAGCCGTCCCGGCCGGCGCCGACTCGTTGACACGGGCGCACTCTCCGGATCACAAGCGGCGCAGCCTCCGTCTGCAGCGCGTTCTTCGTGGCAGCATGGTGAACCGTTCGTACGGTGCACTCGGTTGTCCACAGCCTGTGGAGGCGTCGATGCGGTGGTTGGTGGGTTGGAGCAGCACCGCCGCGGGCGCGTTGGGCGGGTCCGTCGGCTACGACGGCCGGCGCGACGGCGGCGCGGCGTACGGGGGCCAGGAGGGCCGAGAGGCCCAGGGGGGCCAAGTCGGCTACGAGGGCGAGACCTTGCAGCCGGTCGGCTCCCAACTCCTGTGGGGAGACCCCGATCCGCTGTGGGCGGTCGGCGACTGGCGCCCCGACGAGGTGCGGGTGGTCAAGGTCGACGCCCAGACCCGGATCGCGGTCCTCGGCACGTGCGGGGCGACCGACGAACAGCTGCGCGTCGGACTGTTCGCCGCGCGCGGAGGGGCACTTCGGCACCTGACGGCCTGGCCGGGCAGCTACACGGCGATCGCCCAGGTCGGCCGGCGCATCACCGTCTGCGGCGATCTGGCGGGCGCGCGCCCGGTGTTCCACACGCCCTGGGCGGGCGGCACGGCGTACGCGACGGCCGCGCTGCCGCTGGCCGACCTCGTCGAGGCCAACCTCGACTTCGGCCACCTGGCGGCCCTGCTCGCCGCCCCCGACGTGCCGGCCGCGCTGCACGACTCCACTCCGTACGACGGCGTGCGTCGCATTCCGCCGGGGCATGCGCTCATCCTTCGCGCCGGGGCGCGCGAGGTCGCCGGGTACGAGCCGGTCGCCTCGCTCGCCGTGGCGGCGCCCCCGGCCGACCCGGACAGCGCGGTCGACGCCGTGCGCGACGCGCTCATCGAGGCGGTACGCGCGCGTCTGTCCGCGCCCCGGCACGTCCCCGACATCGACCCCGGCCCGGTGCCCGGCATGGGACCCGCCGAACGGCGCGCCGCGCGCGGGATGCCCGTTCCCGGCATCGGCGCCGACCTGTCCGGCGGCCCGGCCTCCGGCACGCTGGCGCTTCTCGCGGCGGGCCTGCCCGGCATGCCGGGCACCCTGCTCGGCCACGGCACGGGCGCGGGGGAGCGGCTGGTGGCCGTCACCTTCAACGACCTGGCCGTCGGGGGCCGCGAGGCGGAACTGGAACGGGCCGGCGCCCTCGCGGCCAACCCGCGCCTGCACCACGTCGTCGTGGCCGGCGGCGAGGAGACGCTGCCGTACGCCGACCTGGACGGACCGCTGACCGACGAACCCGGCCCCAGCCTGGTCCTGGCCGCCCGCCACCGCGCGCGTCTCGCAGCGGGCAGCGCGGACCACTTCACGGGTTATGGCGCCCGCCAGGTCCTGGACGCCCACCCGGCCCGCCTGGCGGACCTGCTGATGGACCGCAAGCGCCGCCACCTCGTGCGCCCGGTAGCCGCGCTCACCAAGGCGGACGGCTCCGTGCTCGTCCCCGCGCGCGTGTACGGCGCCGCCCGCCGGCTGGCCCGTACGTCGTACCGCGCGGGTGTGGAGGGTCTCGCCGAAAGACTCCTGCACCGCAGCTTCAGTTTCGACGACCCCTCAGGCGCCGTAGGGGCGTCTCTCGCGGCCCTGACCTGGGGCGGAGCGGGCCCGGCCGCGCGCTGGCTCACGGGGGAGGCGCTGGCTGAAGTATCGGTTCGCCTACAAGGGGCCACGCATCGCACCGGCGTGGGACCGGGCCAGCGTCCGGGCGACTATCGCGCGCGTGCGGCCCTCACCCGGCACGCCATGGACCTGCGCGTCCTGGAACAGGCCGTCGAGATCCGCTCCCAGCGACTGCACGCCCCGTTCCTCGACAACCAGGTCGTCCGCGCGTGCCGTGCGCTCCCCGAGACCCTGCGTGTGCAACCGGGGGCGCGTGCGGCGATCCTGCGCACCGTCCTCAAGGGCGCCGGCGTCACCGACCTCCCGCACGGCTGGGGCGCCCCCTCCCAGGCCTCCGCCGACGCGGCCGCCCGGGCCGGCCTTCGCATGGCCATGGACCCCCTGCTCACCCTCTTCGAAGCCCCGCTCCTCGCGGAGGCGGGGCTGATCGAGGCGAGAGTCGTCCGCAAGGCCCTCAGAGCCGCGGCGGCAGGCGAACCCCTCCCCCTGGACGGCCTCGCCGACCTGATCTCCCTGGAACTCTGGCTCCGCCGCCTCCTCTCCCGCAGAGGCACCTGCTGGACAGGCACCCCGGCCCGAGCCCGCGCGGTACCGGCAGGCATCGCTCCACAGAGACGAGCGGTCTCCTCCGGGGGGTGAGGGCGAGGTCGGCAGCGGTCATGCCCGGCCCCCGCTCACGTGTCCGCCGCCCCCGCTCGGCAACCCGACGGCAAACCTGATGACCCGCGTCCGTGCCCCGGCGACAATGACCGTGTGCGGTACAGAATCCTGGGCGTCACCCAGACAGCGGACGACCAGGGCAGCGCCGTATCCGTCCCCGGCGCCCGGCTCCGCGCCCTGCTCACCGCTCTGGCCCTGCGCCCGGGCCGGCTCACCGCCCCGGGAGACCTCATCGACGAGGTCTGGGCCGCCGACCCGCCCCAGGACGCCCCCGCCGCCCTCCAGGCGCTGATCGGCCGTCTCCGCCGAGTCGTCGGCAAGGACGCCGTCGTCTCCGCCCCGGGCGGTTACCGGCTCGCCGCGACCGAGGACGACGTCGACCTGTTCGTCTTCGAGCGGCTCGTACGCCAGGGCACCCAGGCCCTGCGGCAAGGCGACCCGGCCACCGCCGCGCGCACCCTCGACGAGGCTCTCGCCCTCTGGCGCGGCCCCGCCCTCGCCGACCTCCCCGACCGCACCCCGGCCGCCCGCCCCGAAGCCCTCCACCTGGAGGCGGCCCGCGCCCGCGCCGAGGCGGACCTCCTCCTCGGCCGCGCCCGCGAAGTCCTGCCGCGCCTGACGGAACTGTCCGCCACACACCCCTACGACGAACCGCTGCACGCCCTCCTCATCCGCGCCCTGCGCGACACCGGCCGTGACGCCGACGCCCTCGCCGCATACGAGACCGCCCGCCGCACCCTCGCCGACGGCCTCGGCGCCGACCCGGGCCCGGACCTGCGCGCCCTCCACGCCGAGCTCCTGAACCACCCCGAAAGCCGCCCCCGGACGACCTCCCTCACCGGTCTCGCCCCGCTCCGACTCCCGCCACGGACCGGCAACATCCGTCCGCGTCTTACCTCTTTCGTGGGCCGGGAACCCGAGCTCGACGCCATCCGTTCCGAATTGCACAGGGCCCGTCTGGTCACGCTCACCGGACCGGGCGGCTCTGGAAAGACCCGTCTCGCCGAGGAAGCCGCCGCCGGGCTCCCGCAGGCGTGGCTTGTCGAGCTGGCGCCGCTCGACCGGCCGGAGGCGGTGCCCGGCGCGGTGGTCAGTGCCCTCGGTCTGCGCGAGACCGCATTGATGACCACCGAGCCGGCGACCCCGCAGGGCGACCCGGTCGCCCTGCTCGTCGAGTACTGCGCCCCGCGCAGCCAACTCCTGATCCTTGACAACTGCGAACATGTCATCGACGCGGCCGCCGCCCTCGCCGAGACGCTCCTCACCCGCTGCCCGGAGCTCACGATCCTCGCCACCAGCCGTGAACCCCTGGGCGTGCCCGGCGAGTCGGTCCGCCCGGTCGAGCCCCTCCTCCCCGACCAGGCGCGCCGCCTCTTCACCGAGCGCGCGGCCGCCGTCCGCCCCGACGCGGCCGCCCTCCTGCGGGACGAGGAGGCGATCGCGGAGATCTGCCGACGGCTGGACGGGCTGCCGCTCGCCATCGAACTCGCCGCCGCCCGGCTCCGGCTGCTCACCCCACGCCAGATCGCCGACCGCCTCGACGACCGCTTCCGCCTCCTCACCTCGGGCAGCCGTACGGTCCTGCCCCGCCAGCAGACCCTGCGCGCCGTCGTCGACTGGTCCTGGGACCTGCTCGACGAACCGGAGCGCACGCTGCTGCGCGAGCTGTCCGTGTTCGCGGGCGGCTGGGACCTGGAAGCCGCGGAGGCCGTGTGCTCCGGCCCGGTCGCCGACCTGGTCGGAGCGCTCGTCGACAAGTCCCTCGTCGTGGCCGCCCCGTGCCGGCGGGACGGCGGCGACGACATGCGCTACCGCATGCTGGAGACGATCCACGAGTACGCCACCGAGCGCGCCGCCGAACTCCCGCACCGCAGCGCGGCGGCCGAACGGCGACACCGGGCGTGGGTGCGCGCGCTCGTCGAGCGGGCCGACCCACTGCTGCGCTCCGCCGAGCAACTTCCCTGGATCTCCCGCCTGGAGACCGAGCTGGACAACATCCGCGTGGGCCTCCAGCGCGCGCTCATGGCGGGCGCAGAAGAGGAGGCCGCCGCCCTCTGCCTGGCCATGGGCTGGTTCTGGTGGCTCCGCAACCACCGCATCGAGGGCGCCGAGTGGACCGACCGCAGCCTGCGCCTGGGCGCGGTCCTGGACACACTCCAGCCCATGCGCGAGGGCGACGCCGTCGTCCCCGCCCTTCCCGTCCCCGCCGACCTCGCCGCCCGCATGGCCGCCGTGGACCCGGTCGACGCCTTCCTCGACGAGCCCACCACGACGGACGACGACGCCCACCCCGAGCAGGGGCACCAGCGCCCGAGCGGCCACCGGCACCCGCACCCGCACCGCATGAACCTGCGGATGCAGCACCTGTTCCTGTTGTCCGAGGGGCCGAAGGACGTGGCGGAGAACCCGCGCCGCCGGGAGTACCTCGCCCGCCTGCGCGCCGCCTACGAGCCGGGCGGCCCGCAGTCGGCGCGGATGCCCGGCATGCTCTGGCCGCTGACGTCCTTCCAGCTGCGGGACACGGTGGACGCCCGGGGCATCCTGGACGCGGCCGTCGCCAACTGCCGTGCCCACGGCGGCGACTGGGAGCTCGGCTGCACCCTGATGTTCCGCACGCACATGGTCGTCGACTCGCCCGGCGGACTGCACGGGGTGGACGATGACCTGGCGGAGCTGCGGCTGCTCAGCCTGCGCGTCGGCGACCGCTGGATACGGGCCCAGGTGTGCGGCGCGGCGGGCGAGGCGGCGATGGCGCGCGGCCGCTTCGCGGAGGCGGAGCAGGAGTACCGCGAGGCGCTGCGGCTCGCCCATGAGGTCGGGGCGTACACCGAAGCGCCGTTCCTCATCGCCCGGCTCGGGGAGATCGCCTTCCGGTCGGGCCATGTCGACGGCGCCATGGCGGCGCTGGACGAGGCGAGCAGCGCCGCCGACCGCCACGGCCTGCCGGACGTCCGGGCGTTCGTCCTGCTGATGCGCGGCTACATCGCGCTGCAGCAGGGCGATGTCGCTCACGCGCGCGTGCTGTGCCAAGAGACCCGCGCGGCGATCGGGGAGGGCACACCGCCGCCCCAGTTCAAGGCGGCGCTGGGCATGCTCGACGGCGACCTCACGGCCGTCGAGTCCGGGCCGGAGCACGGTCTGCCGGTGCTCGCCGACACGCTGCGGCAAGCGGTGGCCGACCAGTGCGCCGAGGCGATCACGGCGTCGATCGTGGACACCGCGGCGGACCTGCTGGCCCGGTTCGGCGACTTCCCTCGCGCGGCCCGTCTCCTCGCGGCCGCCGACGGACTGCGCGGCCCCTATCCGCGTCCCGCACCGGAGCACATCCGGGCCGAGCGGACCGAGGCCGCGGCCCGCGAGGCCCTGGGCGCCGAGCGCTACGCGGCCGAGCGCGCCCTGGGCAAGCCCCTGACCGCGACCGACGCCCTGCACGAGCTCACGGAGGCCATGCGCCGCCACCCCTCGGCGGCCGAGCAGCCGCGCGCTCCCCGGCCCTCAGCCCCTACGAGCAGGTGAACCTGGACTCCGCCCAGTCCGCGAGTGCCACCGAGTCCAGGTGACCGTGCGGCTCAACCACCAGGCGCACGCTCGTGCGACCGCTGAGGTTCACATGGACGGGCACGGCCGGGTCGCCGCCCTCGATCACCCCGGACGACCAGAGCCGGTTGTCGTCGGCGTAGACGGAGAAGGAGACCTTGCCGAGCTTCATCATCAGGTCGTCGACGCCGACGAACGCGTCGTAGGAGGTGCACTTCCGGTTCAGGTCGACGGTGACCGAGGAGTGGCCGTACACGGTCACCCCGGGCGCGTACTGCCGGTCCGCGATGGACAGCGCGTTGCGCTGCCACACCCAACTGCTGCCGCGGAGCCGGATCTCGGGCCGGGTGCCGTCGCCGTGGACGTCGAAGGCGAGCTCGCTCAGCTGGTAGACGACCGGGGCGGGCGGAGGCGTCGGCGTCGGCGTGGGGGTCGGGCTGGGCTTCGGAGCCGGTGCGGGCGTCGGGGTGGGCGTGGGTGTCGGCGTCAGCGTCGGGGTGGGCGTCGACCTGGGGGTCGGCGTCGGGGCCGCCACCGGGACGATCGCCGGCGGCTCCGGCTCAGCTTCCTCAACCGGCGCAGGCGTCGGGGTGGGCGTGGGTGTCGGCGTCGGCTCCTCGGGCCGCGCGACCGGCGCCGGTGCGGAGGCCGGCGGTCTGGCCTCCGGCTGCTCGGCCGGGCTGTCGTTGCCGACGAGCGCGAGGGCCACCACGGCGGCCGCCACCGACACCACCCCTGCCGCGATACCGGCCTTCACGGGCGCGCCCAGCCCCTCGGAGGCCGCCGCCCCGCCTCCGGAGCTCGCCCCGCCGGAGGAACCGCTTGCCGCGGCGGCTGCCCCCGCGGCGCCCGCGGCCCCCGCTCCGGTACCGCCGGCGATGAGCGCGAGCGCCTTGGCGTACCCGGCGGCGCCGAACCAGCCGATGACCGCGATCGGCACGACGGCCGGGATGCTGCTGGCGACCTCCTCGATCTGGAGGGCGGCCAGCCGGCACTTGGCACACTCCTCCAGGTGCTTGCGCAGCCCCCGTTCCGCGCGGGTGCGCAGCCGACGGCGGGCGTAGGTGCCGAGCTGGTCGGCGTAGCGGGCGCACTCCTCGTCGCTGGTGAGGGTGGCGCTGACATGGGCCTGGAGGTAGGCCTGCTTGAGGCCCTCGCGGGCCCGGCTGGCGAGCACGCGCGTGCCGTTGGCGTCGAGGCCGAACAGCATGGCGACCTCGCTCGGCGACTCGTCCTCGACCTCCGTGTGCCACAGCACCGCCTGCCAGCGCTCGGGCAGCGAGCGGAAGGCCTGCATGGCCATGGACTGCTCGGCCTCGTGCATCGCGCGCACATCCGCGCCCAGGTCCAGCGTGTCGTCGTCGGACAGCTCCGCGGGTCGGGCGGACTGCGCCGAGAACATCGCGAAGTCGTCGACGAGCTGCTCCCGCTTCGCCGACCGCGTCCAGCCCGCGGCCACCCGTCGGACGGAGGTGAGGAGATAGGCGCGGACGGCGTACTCGGGTCCCGAGCCCCCGCGCACCGCCTGGAGCATGCGGGCGAAGACCTCGGCGGTGAGGTCGTCGGCGGTGTGGGCGTCCCGGCAGCAGGTGCGGGCGTAGCGGCGCACGGCGTCGGCATGTCGCCGGTACAGCTCCTCGTACGCCGTGTCGTCGCCCGAGCGCATCCGGCCGATCAGGTCGGTGTCGGCGGGGGGCACGTCCCGCGGCGGCGGCAGGATCCCGTCGGCACGCCACTCGCGCTGCGCCGGAACAGTGCCCTCCGACGGATACGGATCGGCCTGAGGACCCTCCCGACCGCTCACGCGTCTGCCCTGGTTCGGTACCTGTGGCGAGGTCGGGCCGTCGGCCTTCGCGTCACCGTCACCGGATGAACCGAGTGACTCGTCCTGACCGTCAACGCTCATCGCGGAAAGCCCCCGCCGCCTGCCCAACAACCAGTCCCGACCACCGGGTCAGAGTGCCATATTGGCTTTTGGTCAGTACCCCGTCGGGCGGGCCGTCCACTCGTCCGTGGGGACTTGTCGCAGTCCAGTACTAAGGTTCACCCATACGGGGAAGGTTCAACTGTCGTTCTGTGGGCAGGAGTTGAGCCGGCTGCTCGAAATATCCCGAATGTCCAACCCCTGTCCAGTGCGGTGGACGGGAGGTGGGGGCGGCGCGGCACCCCCCACCCACAGTCACCCTTTCGAGCTCACGAGGACCGGGACCGCAGGCCCTCCAGCAGGATGTCCAGCAGTCGCGCGGAGGCCGCCGCCTGCTGGGCCGGGTCCGGCAGCGAGGGCGCCGCCGTCGCGATGACCAGCAGCACATCCGACACCGACACGTCGACGCGCAGCTCGCCCGCCTCCCGCGCCCGCTCCACGAGCCGGCCCACGACCTCGAGCAGCGCCGCGGCGCCGGTGTCGTCGACAGCGGCCGTCGTGCCGTCCTCCGGGACGAGCCGCAGTTCGCCGCCGCCCGGCTGGGTCCGCTGCTGCGGCACCCGTGCCTCGCCGGCCGACCCGCCCTCGGCGCCGTCCTCCGCGACCCCGACGCGCAGCACCTGCGGCGGCAGCAGCCGCCCGGCGCCGGACGCCACGGACGTCCGCAGGAAGCGCGACAACGCCGACCACGGTTCGTCCTCCTGGCCGAGCGCCGTCCGGGCCTGGTCGGTCAGCCGAGAGGTCTCCTCCTCGGCTATGCGCCGCACCAGGACGTCCTTGCTCGGGAAGCGCCGGTACACCGTGCCGACCCCGACGCGTGCGCGCCGCGCCACGTCCTCCATCGGAGCGCCGTACCCCAGCTCGCCGAACACCTCCCGCGCGGCCCGCAGTACGTGTTCCAGATTGCGCTGTGCGTCCACGCGGAGCGGCGCTGTGCGCGCGCCCTCTCCGCGTCCGTTGCCCATTGCCGTGCCGACCGCACCGACCGCGCCGCCGGTTGCGAGCGTCGGCGCGGACGACCAATGCGAGTTCTGAATGTGCATGAATGATCCCCCGGTAATGACGTCTCCCCCCGGAGACTTTCCCCGCCATAGAAATCCGGGGCGTGGAACACAGGGGACGGCGGCCTCCTCGGGCCCGCCCGTCGCAGACCCGCAGAGCGCTTCCCCCTGACACCCCGTCGACATACGAACATAGTTGAGAGGCAGTCAATTCAGAAGGGGCAGGTTCCGCACGGAGCGCCCCCCGATCGGAGTACGGGTCGTATACGTCCCGATTGAGCCCCATCCCCCACCCCGGCGCACACCCGCTGACCTGCGCTCCTGATCCGTACTCCGGTGTTTCGGCCAACCCGGGGCGCGGCCGACTCGCGGTCACACAAATTGTCGAGGCTGTGGACAAACTCCGGCGGCCGGTGCGTCATGGGGGAGTGAAGGAACGTGCGCGCATTCTCGTTGTCGGCGGTGGCTACGTCGGGATGTACACGGCCCTGCGGCTCCAACGGAAGCTGCAACAGGAACTCGGCCGGGGCGAGGCCGAGATCACGGTCGTCACACCCGACCCGTACATGACCTACCAGCCCTTCCTGCCCGAGGCGGCCGCGGGGTCCATCTCCCCCCGGCACGTCGTCGTGCCCCTGCGCCGCGTCCTGCCGCACTGCCGGGTCGTGGTCGGCGAGGTCACCGCCGTCGACCACGCCAAGCGCACCGCCACCCTCACCACCCTCGCCACCGACGAAGAGGGCACCGGCCCCCAGCAGCTGGCGTACGACGAACTCGTCCTCGCGCCCGGCTCCGTCTCCCGCACGCTCCCCATCCCGGGCCTGGCCGACCACGCCATCGGCTTCAAGACCGTCGAGGAGGCCATCGGGCTGCGCAACCACGTCATCGAGCAGATGGACATCGCCTCCTCCACCCGCGACCCCGCCATCCGCGACGCGGCCCTCACCTTCGTCTTCGTCGGCGGCGGCTACGCGGGCGTGGAGGCACTCGGCGAACTGGAGGACATGGCGCGCTACACCACGCGCTACTACCACAACGTCAAGCCCGAGGACATGAAGTGGATCCTGGTCGAGGCCTCCGACCGGATCCTGCCGGAGGTCGGCGCCGACATGGGCCGCTACACGGTCAGCGAACTGCGCCGCCGCAACATCGACGTCCGGCTGAACACCCGCCTGGAGTCCTGCGCCGACCGCATCGCCGTCCTCAGCGACGGCGCCCGCTTCCCGACCCGTACGGTCGTGTGGACCGCCGGCGTCAAACCCCACCCGCTGCTCGCCGCCACCGACCTTCCGCGGAACGAACGAGGTCGGCTGAAATGCACCCCCGAGCTGACCGTCGACGGCGTCACGCACGCGTGGGCGGCCGGAGACGCCGCCGCGGTCCCCGACGTGACGGCCGACGAGCCCGGCACGGAGACCGCCCCCAACGCCCAGCACGCCGTCCGCCAGGCCAAGGTCCTCGCCGACAACATCACGCGCTCCCTGCGCGGCGAACCCCTCCAGACGTACTCCCACAAATACGTCGGCTCGGTCGCCTCGCTCGGCCTCCACAAAGGCGTCGCCTTCGTCTACGGACGCAAGCTCAAGGGCTACCCGGCCTGGTTCATGCACCGCGCGTACCACCTCAGCCGCGTGCCCACCTTCAACCGCAAGGCGCGCGTGCTCGCCGAATGGACCCTCTCCGGCCTCTTCAAACGGGAGATCGTCTCCCTGGGATCACTCGAACATCCCCGCGCGGAGTTCGAACTCGCTGCCGGTGGAAAGCCTTCTGAGGAGTCTTCCGACGACCCGAAGGGGTCGTCCTGACGGATCCAGGAACTCCACCGGCCGCCCCCACGTATGACGAATGTCGGCCCGGACGGCGGCCACACTGCCAGACTGCTCCCTGCTCATAACCCCTCCCGAGCCCTCCCCCGAGCCTTTTCCCGAGCCCCCTTTCGAGTCCCTCCCGAGCCCCACCCGGCGGGCCACCGCCCGCCCCGCGACCCACGAGGCTGTTTCCCCGTGCTCCACACCCCGGGTGCTGTAACAATGTGCGGCCACCGCCGCGCGGCCCCCGGAGCCCAGGCCGGGCCCGGAGCCGGCCGACGACGACTACACGAGGCAAGGATTCGTGAACTTCACGCGCTGGAGCGCCCGGCTCCCCGGAACGCAGCGCCGCGCCGCCGCGCGAGCCGAGCACCCGGTCACCACCACGGACCGGCGGAGCGAGGGCTCGGTCCCCGCGGCCCGCGCCGAACAACTCACCGACGAGCCGCCCCCGGTGCCCGCGGTCGACGAACTCCCGGTCCGTGAGGTCCTCGACCGGGTCCCGGCCCTCGTCGCCCTCGTCCACGGCCCCGACCACCGCCTCGCCTACGTCAACGACGCCTACGCGGCGGCCTTCGGCGTACGCCCCTGCGGCGAACCGGCCGCCGAAGCCCTCCCCGAACTCCGCGACCTCGGACTTCTGCCCCTCCTCGACCAGGCCCTGCGCAGCGGCAAGCCCCGCACCCTGAAGTCACGCAAGGCGCCCGACGGCCGCTCCTACACGTTCACCTGCACCCCGGCCGCCGAGGACAACGGCAAGGGCACCGTCCTGATCTTCGCCACCGACGTCACCGACCACGCCGAAGCCGCCGAACGCCTCAGAACCAGCGAACGCCGCCAACGCGAGACGGCCGTCACCCTCCAGCGCTCCCTTCTCCCCCAGGAGCTCGAAGA
Source organism: Streptomyces sp. NPDC006872 (assembly GCF_040635845.1). NCBI lineage: Bacteria > Bacillati > Actinomycetota > Actinomycetes > Kitasatosporales > Streptomycetaceae > Streptomyces > Streptomyces sp. NPDC006872. The sequence continues at coordinate 4,313 of NZ_JBEYIL010000003.1, read as the reverse complement.
GCCCGACGACCTGCGCATCGCCGCCACCTACCAGCCCGGCGGCACCGAGGCCGCGGTCGGCGGCGACTGGTACGACGTCATCACCCTCGGCGGCGGCCGCACCGCCCTCGTGATCGGCGACGTCATGGGCCGAGGCGTGCGCGCGGCAGCCGTCATGGGCCAGCTCCGCACCGCGGTCCGCGCGTACGCCCGCCTCGACCTGCCCCCGCACGAGGTCCTCCAGCTCCTCGACGGCCTCGCCATGGAGATCGACGCCAACCAGATCGCCACGTGCGTGTACGCCATCCACGACCCGAACGAGGGCCGACTGGTGTACGCCTCCGCAGGCCACCTGCCCATCCTGGTCCGCGACGAGAACGGCACCGTCCTGCGCGCGGCCGAACCCACCGGCCCGCCCCTGGGCACCGGCGGCTGGATGCACGCCTCCGGCTCGATCCCCCTGGGCCCCGGCTCGACGGCCGTCCTCTACACGGACGGCCTGGTGGAGCGCAGGGACGAAGACCTGGACGAAGGCATCGCCTCCCTGGAGCGCGCCCTGGCCGGTGCGACCGGCACCCCCCAGGTCGTCTGCGACCGCCTGGTCCGCTCGGCCGGCGTCACCGCCGACCACGACGACGACGTCGCCGTCCTCGTCCTGCAGCACCCGGCCCGCACCGGCCCCGACGGCGAGCTGTTCCGCAACGCGGCCCTGGAGCTCCTCGGCGGGGTCGAAGCGGCCCCACGCGCGCGTGCCTTCGCCTCCGGCGTCCTCACCAGCTGGCGCTTCCCGGCCGACCTGCACGACCTGGGCGTCCTCGCCACCAGCGAACTCGTCGCCAACTCACTCCAGCACGGCACCCCGCCCATGCGGCTGCGCCTGCGCCGCACCGACCGCCGCCTGATCATCGAGGTCACCGACGGCGACGACCACCTCCCGCGCCGCCGCCGCGCGGAACCGGGCGACGAATCGGGCCGCGGCATCGCCATCGTCGCCACGATCGCCTCCAACTGGGGGAGCAGACGCACCCCGGGCGGCGGAAAGGCGGTGTGGTGCGAGTTCGTCCTGCCGAAGCCCGACGGAACGACCTCCCCCGCGCGCGGCACCTAGGCGAACACGCCCCCCGGTGCTAGTAGCTCCCCATGGCAGACGCAACGGGCTTTCATCTCACGGGAAGCGCCCCCCAGCGCTACGAACACTACGTCGCGCCCCTCATGGCGCCCTTCGTCACCGCACTCGTGGACGCCGCGGACCTCTACCCCGGCGCCACCGTCCTCGACCTCGCCTGCGGCACGGGCTTCGCGGCCCGCGCCGCCGCCGCACAGGCGGGCCCCACCGGCCGGGTCGCCGGCGCGGACGTCAACGAGGAAATGCTCAAGATCGCACTGGCGTGCCACCCGCGCCTCTACCCGGACATCGACTTCACGGCCGCCCCCGCCCACGACCTCCCCTACCCCGACGCGGCCTTCGACGCCGTCCTCTGCCAACAGGGCGCCCAGTTCTTCCCCGACCTCGACGCGGCCCTGACCGAGACGGCCCGCGTCACCCGCCCCGACGGCCGCTTCGCCGCCACGGTCTGGGCCCGCCTGGACGACTCCCCGTACTTCACGGCCCAGTACCGGGCACTGGAGCGGCACGGCACCCCGGAGGCGGCAGCGGGCTACCGGACGGCCTTCATGGCCGCGGACCGCCTCACCAGCGCCCTCGATCGCGCCGGCTTCCGCTCCACCGCCCACCGCGACCTCACCTTCGCCATCACCCTCCCCCCACTGGAGGACTACGTCACCGGCCACCTCTCCGCGATCCCCTGGGGCCAGACGCTCGTCGAAGCCGGCGGCGAGCAGGCCCTCACCAGCGTCGCCGACACGATCCGCACCCACCTCCCCGACGACACGACGACCTTCCCCTTCACGGCGACCCTGGTGACAGCGGTCCGCTGACCACGCGGAAGGCGGCCGTCGTCCCTTCGGACCACGGCCGCCTTCCACACGGCGAACCCTCGGGCGTCAGGCCTCCGCGCCCACAGGCTCCACAGCGGCCCCACCCCTGGCCACCACCCGCTTCCGCACCAGCCACGGCTGATCCTGGACGGCGGTCAGCTGCCGTCCCAGCCGCAGCGCGAGGTAGGTGATCCCCAGCGAGAACAGCAGGAACGTCACGATGTACGGCGCGTGCAGCGAGGCCCCCATCGGCCCGCCCACCGCCGGCCCGACGGCCAGCGCAAGCTGCTTCACCAGGGCGAACGCCGAGTTATACTGCCCCGCCATCCCCTCCGGCGCGAGATCGGCGACCAGCGGCGCGACCGTCGGCGACAGCATCGCCTCACCCAGCCCGAACAACGCGTAGGTCGACACGAACGCGGCCGTCGCCATCGCCTGACTGCCGTGCCCGAGCCCGGCGTACCCGGCCACGACCCACGCGACAGCCCAGAGCAGCCCGACGGCCGCGATCACCCGCGACCGCTTCTGCCGCTCGACGAACTTCAGCACGGCGAACTGCGCGATCACGATCATCGCCGTGTTGGCGGCCAGGGCGCTGCCGAGGGCGGACGTCGAAATCCCGGCAGCCTCGACCCCGTACGCGCTGAGCCCCGACTCGAACTGCCCGTAGCAGGCGAAGAACAGCACGAAGCCCAGCACACACAGCTGCACCATGGCCCGATTGCCGAGCAGCTGCTTCCAGCTCCCCCTGGCGGACCGTGGGGCGTCCCCGACCTTCGGAGCGTGCGGCAGCCGCACCGTCGACAGCACCACGGCCAGCAGCAGGAACATCGCGGCCTCGATGGCGAACAGCAGAGTGAAGGAGGAGACGCGCGTGGTGTCGACCAGATGCCCGCCGATCAGCCCACCCACGCCCAGCCCGAGGTTCTGCAGAAAGAACTGCGTCGCGAACGCCCGCGACCGAGTCTCCGCGGTCGAGCAGTCCACGATCATCGTCGCCAGCGCCGGCTGCATCACGGCCTGCCCGGCCCCGAGCGCGGCCGCGGCGGCCAGTACGGCCGTCGCGTTCCCGGCCAGTCCCAGGCTCAGCGCACCGAGCGCGGCGGTGACCAGGGCGGCGAGCAGGACCGGCAGTGGGCCGCGGTGCACGATCGCCCGGCCGGCGAACGGCAGCACGATCAGCGCGGCCACCGCGAAGACGGCGAGGACGAGCCCCGCCGTCATGGACCCCAGCCCGCGTACCTGCGCCACATAGACGTACAGGTAGGGGACGGTGAAGCCGAGCCCGAACGCGCTGAGTGCGTTGCCCACGTGGATCCGGCGCATCGCTGCGCCCATCGCCCTGGTCACGTTCACCTCTCTCATCTCTCAAGCAGTGCGGTTGGTGATGGTCAGTACTTCTACTGCCTCAGTACTTAGAACCGAAGACTTCGAAGCTAAAGTTCGAACCTAAACTGTACATCTCGAAGGACTTCGATGCGAACGAGCGACGTGCGATAGTGGCCACATGGGCGACACCCCCGGCAGCGCCGGTACGGGCGTCGGCGGCGAGCCGACCCTCGAAGAGCAGATCGCGGCCTACCAGCGCGAGTTCCGGGACCTCGACCCGCAGATCGAGAAGATCGTCTCGGCGCTGTCCCGCCTCAACCGCCGGATGAACGTCGCGTACGGCCGCCAGACCGCGGACCTCGGCATCAGCAACGCCGAGTGGGAGGTCCTCAAGGCCCTCGTCCTCTCCGGCGCTCCCTATCGCCTGGGCCCCAGCGACCTGGCCAAGCGCCTCGGCCTCACGCCGGCCGCGATGACCCACCGGATCGACCGCATGGTCGCCGAGGGACTGGTGACCCGTGAGCGGGACGAGTCCAACCGGGTCCGGGTGATCGTGGAGCTGACATCCGAGGGCCGCGAGAAGTGGCTGGAGGCGATGCGCATGGCGACGGTCTTCGAGGAGGACCTCCTCCAGGACCTCTCCGCGGAGGAGCGCACGAACCTCGGCGAGGTCCTGACCAGGCTTCTGCGCCGGGTGGAGCACGCCCAGCCGGACGCCGGCGGTCGGCTCAGCGACCTCGATTAAAAGATCTTGACAGGGGGCGCTTGACGCCACCGGGCGAGGTAAGTAAAGTTCTCCGGGTTGCCACGGAGCCGTAACGGTTCTTCGGCAGCACCTCCGTCGCACTGGCGACACCACAAACCATCAGCACGATCTCCCCACGGGGTTGAATTCGGCGTGCCCGAATTCAATTCGATTTGGGGCCGGCAGCTCGATTAGGAGCTGCCGATCGGATCCGCTAAGGTTTGAGACGTCGGAACGGCCCAAGGGCCGCGAAGACAACCCCCTCTGACTGGGAATCAGCGCCGAAAGGATCTGATAGAGTCGGAACCGCCGGAAAGGGAAA
>NZ_JBEYIL010000002.1:294639-929646 GCF_040635845.1 Streptomyces sp. NPDC006872 | reverse complement strand
AGGCCGTCGCGCGCGACGTCGAAGCGGCGCAGCTGCAGGCCGAGTTGAACGAGGTGATCTGATGCCGATCGCCGTCGACATCGACGTGATGCTGGCCAGGCGGAAGATGTCCGTGGGCGAGCTCGCGGACCGCGTGGGGATCACGCCCGCCAACCTGGCGGTACTCAAGAACGGCCGCGCCAAGGCGGTGCGCTTCGCGACCCTCGCCGCGCTCTGCGAGGTGCTCGAGTGCCAGCCGGGCGACCTGCTGCGCTGGGAGGCCGAGGACGCCGCAGGCGGATGACGTGCCCCAGGGCGGTCGTGAAAACGCCTGGCACCACCGGCCCGCGACACAGCAGGTGGACCGCATGGACGTGGACCGCATGGACGTGGATCGCCGATCCAGGGCGTGGGACGCGGCCACGGCGTACGCGAACGCACGCAGCCGTGGTGAGGTGCCTTGAAGAGCGACGGCAACCGAGCCTGACCTGGCATCGGCGTCGTGACCTGCCGATTTCAGGTTTTCCGCAGGTACACCGAAGTCGGTAGCGCCACGATGGCCTCTGCCTGGCCGCCGACGCCATCGTGGGACGGCCGACCGACCGAGAGGGGACGATCATGCCTATCCAGCTTATCCAGAAGGGCGCCGCCGTCCCCCGTCACACCACAACCGGCGTTCCCGACGCCCAGGTCACCGTCCACCCCGTCACCACGGACGACGGACTCGGCCTCCAACTGACCCGTTTCCGCCGGGCGGAGTGCGACGACGTCGTCCTCCTCGTACACGGACTGACCGCGTCCAGCGACCTGTTCATCATGCCCGAGCACCGGAACCTGGCGACCTGCCTCCTCGACAACGGTTTCGCGGACGTATGGACGCTCGACATGCGGATGAGCAACCGCTTCCCGTACAACACGGAACCGCACGCACACACCCTCGACGACATCGCCCTGTACGACTACCCGGCCGCGCTCGCCGAACTGCGCCGGCATGTCGGCGAGCGGCGGGTGCACGTCGTGGCGCACTGTCTCGGGTCGATGACCTTCCTCATGAGCCTGTACGCCGGCGCCGTACGGGACGTCACCAGCGTCGTCACCAGCGCGGTCGGTCTGCTGATGCGCGTACCGGCCTGGTCGCGCTGGAAGCTGGCGTACGGCCCCGCGCTCGTCGAGGGCGCGCTCGGGCTGTCCCAGCTCGACCCGCGGAGCGGCGACGCGGCCTGGTTCAGCCGGAGCGGGTTGTTCGCCCGTCTGGTGTCACTGGCGCACCCGGAGTGCGACAACCCGGCCTGCCACATGGTGAGTTTCATGTGGGGCACCGGCTGGCCCGCGCTCTACAGCCACGACAAACTCGACCCCGTCACTCACGACCGCGTCGCGGACCTGCTCGGCCCTGTCGGGCTGGGCTACCACCGGCACATCGGCAGGATCGTACGAGCGGGTCGTGCCGTGAAGTACGACGACGCCGAGCCACGCCACGCGCGCCTCCCGGACGACTACCTCGCGGCGGCGGCCAAGGGCGGCCCACCGGTGCTGTTCCTGACCGGCGAGCACAACCGAGTCTTCGGGGACTCCGTCGTCCAGGAGCACGAGGAGATGTCGCGGGAGACGGCCGACCCCGACCGCTACGAACTGTTCGTCGCCCCCGGCTACGGCTACGTGGACACGATCATCGGCCGGGACGCGCACCGGGACGTGTTCCCGCACCTCCTCGACTTCCTCCACCGAAGGGCTGTGTGAGATGACGGAGTCGCACGCCGAACACGTCGCAACCGTCGTCGTCGGCTCGGGATTCGGTGGGTCCGTGGCCGCGTACCGGCTGGCCGCGGCCGGACAGCAGGTGGTCCTGCTGGAGCGCGGACGCGCCTACCCGCCGGGCGGCTTCGCCCGTTCCCCGGCCGAACTCGGCCGTGCGTTCTGGGACCCGCGGGCAGGCCTGCACGGCCTGTTCGACGTGTGGAGCTTCCGCGCCTTCGACTCCGTCGTCGCCAGCGGACTGGGCGGCGGATCGCTCATCTACGCGAGCGTGCTGCTGCGCAAGGACGAACGCTGGTTCGTCGACGAACAGCCGCTGCCCGGCGGCGGCTACGAGGCCTGGCCCGTCGGCCGCGCCGAACTCGACCCGCACTACGACGAGGTCGAGCGGATGCTCCGCCCGGTCCCGTATCCGCTCGACCGCCCCGGTTACACGGACACGCCCCGGGCGCACGCGATGCGTGAAGCGGCCGAACGGCTGGGCCTGACGGCGCAGCGGCCGCCGCTCGCGATCAGCTTCGCCCCGAAACCGGGCGCCGACCCCGAGCCCGGACTGCCGATGGCCGACACCGACCAGGGCAACCTGCACGGTGTCGGTCGCCGTACCTGCCGGCTGTGCGGTGAGTGCAACCTCGGCTGCAACGACGGTGCCAAGAACAGCCTCGACCACACCTATCTGTCGGCGGCACGGCGGCACGGCGCCGAACTGCGCACCGGGCACGAGGTGCGCGCGGTGCGGGCACTCGCGCGAGGCGGATACGCGGTGGACTACGTCAGACACGGAAGACACGGACCGAATGGCGAAGGGGGAGGGGGAAGGGGTGATCCGGACGGCGGCGGGGACGCGTCCGGATCGCCCCACCCCTCCGGAACGCTCCACACCATCAGCTGCGACCGTCTGGTCCTCGCCGCCGGCACCTACAACACGGTCTCGCTGCTGCTGCGTTCCCGCCGGAACCTGCCCGGTCTGAGCCCGGCGATCGGCAGCCGGTTCTCCACGAACGGCGACCACCTCGCGTTCGTGCTCCGGGCCAGGCAGGGCGACGAGCCCCGGCCGATGCGTCCCAGCCGCGGTCCGGTCATCACCAGCTCCATCCGGCTGCCCGACGAGTTGGACGGCATACCGGGCGCGGGGCGCGGAGGGTACATCCAGGACGCGGGATACCCGGGTTTCGTGGAGTGGCTCGTCGAAGGCGCTCACGCACCGCAGGGAGTCTCCCGGGCGGCCCGCTTCCTGGCCGGGAGGCTGCTCGACCGGATCTCCCGCACCCCGGACCCCAGCCTCTCGGGCGCGTTCGCCGAGCTCCTCGGCGACGGCGCGTTCACCGGTACGTCCCTGCCGCTGCTCGCGATGGGCCGAGATGTGCCGGACGGTGAACTGCGTATGCGTGGCGGCCGGTTGGACAGCAGCTGGACGGTACGGGGCGGCAGCGCGGCCCAGTTCGAGCGGACGCGCACACTCATGCGGCAGATCGCCGGCGCGCTCAGCGGCGGATACGCCGACCATCCGCTCTGGCACCGGGGCCGCGTCCTCACGGTGCACCCGCTCGGCGGCGCCCCCATCGGCCGGCACCCCGGCACCGGGGTGTGCGATCCGTACGGCGAGGTCTTCGGCCACCCGGGCCTGTACGTCGCGGACGGGGCGGCGATGCCCGGCCCAGTGGGCCCCAACCCGGCCCTCACCATCGCGGCCCTGGCCGACCGTATGTGCACCCGTCTGCTGGAGCACCGGCCCGCCACTCCACGGGCGGTCGCGCACCGCACGTACCCCCGCCACACCTCTCTCCAGTTCACGGAGGAACTGCGCGGACGCTACGCACCCGGTGCGGACGGGTCCCGGACCGAACCGTTCGCGTTCCGGCTCACCGTCACGGCCGACGACGTGGACGTCTTCCTCGACGAACCGGACCACGAGGCGCGCGCGGACGGCTGGATCGACAGCCCCTCCTTCGGAGGGCGCCGCCCCGTCCTGCACGGCAGCGTCCGCCTGTTCGCGGACGGCCGCGGCACGATGCGCTACCGGCTCCACTTCACCGACGCCGACGGTCACCCCCGCACCTTCGTCGGCCGCAAGGATCTGGCGCCCGGCGCCCCGGCCCGTCTGTGGACCGACACGACCAGGCTGGCCTTCCGCGTCGTGAACGGACACGTCCACGAACCGGGCGGGACCGACGCCGAAACACTGGGCACGGGGACGGCGAGTCTCGGCGCCACCGATCTCGCCCGCCTGCTCACCACGTTCCGCACAACGGGCCCGCACGGCACCGCGGCACTCACTCGCTTCGGCCACTTCTTCGCCGGCGAACTCTGGAACGCCTACGCCCTGCGGCGCCCCTGAGAAGCTCAGGCCTTAGGCGCCGGGTGTCGTAGCCGTTGTCGGAGGCGGGGTCTGGGCGGCGATTCGGTGGTGTTCGTGCTCAGCCAATTCGGACAGGGCGAGGGTCCCGCAGGTGTCCGCCAGGGCTTTCATCTGTTCCAACTCGGCGAGTGCTTCGGCCCGGCGGCCGGAGGCGGACAGCGCGGTACCGGCGGTCAGCCGGGCCATGGCCTCGTTGAGGGGCATCCGGGCCGCGCGAAACTCGGCAGCGGCCCGGCACGCGGTGGGACCCGCCGCCGGGTTCTGCCGGGCGAGTTGTACCTCTGCGCGGGCCAGCAACGCGAAACCGCGCCGGCCGACCGGCAGGTCGAGCCCCGCGGCAGCGGCTGCTCGGTCGGCCCACATCTCGGCAGCTGTCACGTCGCCCAGGGCCAGTTCCGCGACAGCCAGCAGCCGAAACCACATCGGACGGACCGGGGCTTCGAACCCGAGCAGGTGCGGGCCGCCGCCCGCTTCGAGCACCTTGCTGACACAGCCCTCCGGATCGCCGTTGAGCAGCAGCGTCTGGCCGAGCATCCCGACCATCGCCGACCGGTGCGCGACCGGTGCGGGGCCGGCCGAAGAGAGCGACTCCTCACAGATCTTCAGTGCTCCGACGAAGTCTCCCCGCCACATCAGGACTGCCGCGCTCACCACCTCGGCCAACGAGCGCGGCTCGCCGCTGCCGACGAGTGACGCCGCCTCCAGGGCGTCTTCGGCGTAGGCCGCCGCATCGTCCAGGCGTCCGAGCCACAGGTAGGCATAGGCGGAGGCGGCGAAGAGATCGGCGAGCACGAGGCTCTGGCCGGTGCGGCGGGACACTTCCAGGCCTCGGCGGAGATGGCGCAGTGCGCGGTCGTAGCGTCCGTTGAGCGTCTCCGTCCAGCCCGTCATGACGAGCGTGTCCATCTGCCCGGCCAGTTCCCGGTCGTCGGTGTCGTCGAGCACTTCCACCACGGGGTCGAGGTGGTCGGCCACCCGGGCGTCGCCCGCGAAGGTGTGCGCCAGGGCCAGGAGAGCGCGGACCGCGGTGGTCTGCGGCGGGTCGCCGATACGTTCCGCCGAACGCAACGCGCGTTCGCCCCAATCGATCGCCGTGGAGAAGTCGTTCTTACGAAGCGCCACCACCGCGACCCCCAACTCCAAAGTGGCGGTCTCAGGCTGCAGTTGGCCCTCGTGGTCCGCCAACTCCCGCAGCAGCAGCGCCGTGGCCTCTTCGTACCGGCCGAGCGCCCACTCCATGGTGGCTCGGAGGGCGGTCACCCGGGCCCGTCGGCCCCGGGCCTGCGCGGGCAGTAGCGAGGCGGCCGTGCGCAGGATGTCGCGGCTTTCCAGCAGTCGTCCGGCCATGCCCAGCGCATCGGCCTGCTGGAGCCACAGTTCGGGCCGCATTCGGCTCTGTTCACCGAGCAGTCGCAAGGCTTCCTGTGTCCAATGCGCGGCAGCGGCCGGTGCGATGGTCATCACCTGACGGGCGGCCCGTACAAGGACGTCAACGGCATGTTCGTCTCCTACGCGCGCCGATCGCTGAACGTGCGACGCCTGGGCGGTCAGCGGTGCGCCGTGCAGTGCCAGGCCGTCCGCGGCCCGGGTGTGCGCCTCGATCCGCCAGCCGGCGCCCGCCCCCTGGTACACCGCTGCCCGCACCAGCGGATGGCGGAACCGGAACTGGCGCGTGGAGCCTATCTGGCGTACCAGGTCCCGCTCCGCGACTTCGTCCAGGGCGGCGAGGGCCTGTGCCTCACCGGTTCGCGCCACCACTGCCACCATCTCGGCTTCGAAAGAGTCGCCGAGCACCGCGGCCGCCTGTATGCAGACCCTCGCGGTGGCCGACAGACCTCCCAGCTCCTCCAGCAGCGCGGCACGCACCGGCTGCGGCAGATCGTCGGCCACAGGCACCGAGTCGGCCGGGGCCGCCGGCGGGCCTTCCCTCCCGGCGCTTCGGGTCAGCGCCTCCAGGTAGAACGGGTTGCCGCCGCTGGCCTCGTACAGTCGCTGGAATCGCCAGTGATCCGGCCTGGCCCCGCACAGCTCCGCTCCCTCGGCCGGGGACAGCGGACCCAGCTCGACCCTGGCCACTCTTCCCTCCGCTCCTGCCCGGGCCAGCGCCGCGGCCAGCCGCTGCGGGGCCTGCCGGGGACGGTAGGCGAGGGCGAGCAGCAGCGGTCCCCTTGGCGGGTGCCGTACCAGATGGTCGATCAGCTCGGCTGTACCGTCATCCGTCCACTGCAGGTCGTCCAGGCTGAGCACGAGCCCGCCGTCCATACTCAGCGTCTCCAGCAACGTCCGCACCGCCCGGTGGAACCAGTACCGTTCAACCGTCACCGGATCCGGCCCGGCCGGGAACCGGTCGCAGAGCGCGGGGAAGACCGTACTCAGCAGGGCGAACGCGCCGGGCGATGACCCGTCGTGCCGGAGCCGCAGGAAGTCCACATGGCCGAGGTGGTCGTCCAGGGCGTCCACGAACGCACCGTACGGAGCCTGGTCGAACTCCACGCTGCGGCCGGCCAAGGACACGAAACCGCGCTGTCTCGCGCGCTCGCCCAGTTCGCCGAGCAGCCGTGTCTTTCCGATACCCGGTTCCCCGACCACCTCGACCACCCCCGGCGCACCGGCCAGGGCATCCTCGATCGCGCCGTCGAGAACCGCCAACTCCGCGGCCCGCCCGATCAGGCGGCTCCCCGTGCGGGGCCGCCGCGGTGTCGGTGAAACGGGCAGGGCGCCGCCGTCCGGTGCGGTGGGCACCGGCGGCGGCGTGGGTAACGGGCGCGGCACGAGAGCGGGTACGGCTCCCGGAGCGCGCCCGGCAGCGGGACTGGGCTCTGGGACGGCGGCGGGGCTGACTGTTGGGACCGCGGCGGGACTGAGTGTTGGGACCGCAGCCGGGACGTTCAGTGCGGGGTCGGTGGTGAGGATCTGCTGGTGCAGCTGCCGCAGCGGGAGGCCGGGGTCACAGCCGAGTTCCTCGGCCAACAGCAGCCGGATCTGCTGGTAGTGGTGGAGGGCATCGGCCGGGCGACCACAGCGGTACAGAGCGAGGATGAACTGGCCGGCCAGCCGTTCGTCCAGTGGGTGCATCTCGACCCGGGCGGACAACTCGGCCAACAGTCCTCTGTGCTGACCGCAGCGAAGCCGAACGTCCGTGTGGTCCAGCTCGGCCGCAATCCGTTCTTGGCCGACCACGTCGCGCAGCGCGTTGATCCACGGAGTGTCCAGACCCGCGAAGGGGTTTCCCCGCCAGAGGCCGAGTGCCTGCCCGAACAGGGTTGCGGCCTGCTCGTCCTGCTCGTTGCGGGCGGCCTCGCGGGCCCGTGCGGTGACGTCATGGAAGCGGTGCAGATCCACTGCGGTCGCCTCGACGTCGAGGACATAGCCACCGGATCGCCGGACGATATCCGCCCCCTCGGCGACGGCCAATGCTTGCCGCAGACGGGAGAGGTAGCCGTAGAGCGTGTTCCGGACCCGCTGCGGATGACGGTCGGCCCAGACGCGCTCGACAAGCCGGTCCACCGAAACCACCCGGTTGGCATCCACCAGCAGCACTGCGAGCACACACCGCTGCCGGGCGTGACCCAGATCGACGATGCGGCCGTCCACACGCGCCTCGACGCTGCCGAGCAAAGCGAACTCAACCGTCACCGCACTCCCCCGAGTCTCAAGTCCCCACCCTGGCATAGCACCTTCGACCAGCCGATTCAACGTTTGTCCAAGATTCACCGACGGTCGGCCACGCACCTTGGTCCAGGACAGGAAAGAGCGCGACACACAACCCTCCGCCAGGACTCGAACCACCCGACCAGGGGAGCAAGCAGAATGCAGAGAATCCTTGCCAAGGCAGGCATCACGCTCGGCGCACTCGCGCTGGCAGTCGGAAGCGCCACTGTCATAGCGCCGACCGCCCAGGCGGCCGGGACGTCGACCATCGCACCGACTGCCCAGGCGGCCGGGACGTCGACCATCGCACGCTTCGAGGGCAAGACGATCGACCTGTCCAAGGGTTGGGGCGCTGCCAAGGCCTGCAACGTCCAGCGCGGCGTCATCGAGTGCTTCCGCACCGCCGAAGCGAGCGACACAAGGGCCGCTCAACAGGCCAAGACCGCAAGCCCCAGCGCTGCCCAGGGCTACTGCTCCACCCCGCTACGCCTGTACGAGCACGCCAACTTCAACTCTGCCCCCTTCCCCGCGGGTCGGATCCTGTCGTTCTACGACAGCGGTTACTGGCAGAACCTCGACGTCTACGGCTTCAACGACCAGACCTCTTCCTACAGGACCGGCAGCTGCTACACGTCCTTCGCGGTTGACAACGGTGGCTGGGGAAACCAGGCCGACGTCGGACCGTGGCAGTCCGACGGGTACATGGGAAGCGGCAGCTGGAATGACCTGGTGAGCTCGATCGCGCTCTACTGACCCATGGGCGCCGACCGCAGGAGGGCCGGTTCAGCATGGCGTACCTCCTCAGCCGGGCAGAGACCGCAAGAAGAGGGGGGTGTGCCACGGCTCGCCGACCACGACCACGGGACCTGCAACTGACAACTGACAGCTGACAGCGCACGCTGAGCGCACCATGCCCGTCCTCCCCAGGGAGGACGGGCCACCCGGCTCGCCAAGATGTTCGAGTTCTTCAACGAGCAACCCGCCGACCCGCCCGACATCTCAGCTGCGCGGGAGGTGCACCCGGCCTGATGACGCTGGGAACCTGGCTGCGCAGCACCGGATGGAAACCGAACCCGGGAAACGAGGAGACATGACCGATGGCCTGCTGCTGCCGCCGGGTGGCGGCCGCCGGATCCAGACCATGACCCTGAAAGCGGGTGCCGAACGGTCGACGACCTGGTCGACGTTCGAGGCCGAGGTCGCGCCGGGATTCGATGTCGGAGCGCACCTGCACCACCAGGCCGAGGAGGTGTTCTACGTCCTCGAAGGCGAACTTGACCTCCTCGCCTTCCACCCCACCCCTCAGGCCACGGGCGACTGGCGTTCCTGGGAGTCCGAGACCGGCGCGAAGGTGTTGCGGGGCGGACCCGGGAGCTTCATGTTCGTACCCGCCGGATGCCCTCACGCCTTCTCCAACCCTGGCGCCGAACCCGCCCGGATGCTCTTCCTCGTGTCCCCGGCCGGGCACGAGACCTACCTCCAGGAACTCACCGACCTGCTGAACGCCTCGGGGCCGCCGGACCAAGCCGAGATCGCGGCTCTACGGCTCCGCCACGACATCCACCAACTCACCCCGCTCACCTCACCAGCCGCCGACTGAGGCTGCATAGCTCACCGAACGTCAGCGCAGGTGAACCGGTCGGGGGCCGCGGGTTTCTCCCATGGCCGGCGGAGGACCCCGGTGAGAGGCCGGGCGAGCCGGAACCGGGCGTGGGCAATGATCAGGATGCAACGCCGGCGGTCGCCGATCCCCTACGCCGCAGCCGGGGCGTAGGCCCTCCGGGGCGGGCGCGTACCTGCGTAGGCTCAGCCCTCGGCCCGAGGCACCACCAGACCCGATTCGTAGGCCGCCACCACTGCCTGTGTGCGGTCGCGCAACCCCAGCTTGGCCAGGACACGGCTCACATGTGTCTTCACTGTCTCCTCGCCGACGTGCAGCCGGGCTCCGATCTCCGGGTTGGACAAGCCCCGGGCGACCAGCCTGAGCACCTCCGTCTCGCGGGGGGTGAGTCCGGGCAGCCCCGCCGGCAGCGGCGGGGACTTGGGCCGGTGCCTGGCGAACTCCTCGATGAGCCGCCGCGTCACCGTCGGCGCCAGCAGCGCCTCGCCGGCCGCGACCACGCGTACCGCGTCGAAGAGCCGCTCGGCGGTGACGTCCTTCAGCAGAAAGCCACTGGCTCCCGCGGCCAGCGCGTCGTAGACGTGCTCGTCCAGGTCGAAGGTGGTGAGGATGAGGATGCGCGGTCCGGCGCCGTCCGCGGTGAGGTGCGAGGTCGCCTCGATACCGTCCATACCGGGCATACGGACGTCCATCAGCACCACGTCAGGGCTGTGCTCGGCGCAGACGCGGACCGCCTCGGCGCCGTCGCGGGCCACGGCCACGACCGTGAAGTCCGGCTGGGTGCCGAGGAGTCCGGCGAAGCCGGCCCGTACCACCTCGTGGTCGTCGGCGACGACGATGCGGGTCTGTGCAGGGCTCACCGGGTGTCCTCCGTGGTGGCGGGCAGGGTGGCCTCGACCAGGAAGCCGCCGCCCGGCGCGGGCCCGGAGCGCAGCCGGCCGCCGACGGTCGCGGCACGCTCGCGCATGCCGAGCAGGCCGTGGCCGGAGCAGTCCGAGGCGGGCGTCTCGCGGTCGGGGCCGGGCCCGTTGTCGCGGATACGCAGGTCGAGGGAGTCGCCCGTGTAGTGCAGTTCGACGTCGACGGCGGCGCCGGGGGCGTGCCGACGGGCGTTGGTCAGCGCCTCCTGGACGATGCGGTACGCCGTGAGTTCGATGCCGGGGTCGAGCGGGGCGACCGGGCCGCTCACGATGAGCCGGGTGGAGGCCCGGCCGGCGTCGCGGGCCTCGTCGAGCAGCTCGTTGAGCTGGGTGAGGCCGGGCTGCGGGCGGCGGGGCTCGGCCGGGGTGCCCGCGTCCTCCCGCAACACGCCGAGCAGTCGGCGCATCTCGGTGAGCGCGGCGCGGGCCGTGTCGCCGATGTCCAGCAGCCGTTTGGCACCGGCCTCGGGCAGGTCGGGGGTGGTGAGGCGGGCGGTCTCCGCCTGTACGGAGATCATCGAGATGTGATGCGCGACGACGTCGTGCAGCTCGCGGGCGATCCGGGCCCGCTCGCCGCGCGCGGCATGCTCCAGCAGCGTCTCGGCGATGGCGCGCTCGGTGGCGCTCTGCGCCAGTGCCTCGCTGCGGGCGCGGCGGCCGATCGCCGCGGCGGCCACCGCGGCACCGCACGTGGCCAGCAGGATCGCGGGGATGCGGATGCCCGCGAGGTCGGGATTGCCGAGCGCCGCCGCCACATAGGGCGCCACCAGCAGCAGCGGAAGGAGGCGGGCGCCGGATCGGCCGAGCAGATAGAGGACGAGCAGCTGTGCCCCGGCCCCGCCGAGGGTCAGCGCCTGATAGCCGGTCAGGGCCAGCACGCTCATGCCGGTGACGCCGACGGCTGCCACCACGATGTTGGTGCGCACCAGCGCGAACGGCGTGGTGGTGCCCAGCGCCAGCAGCAGCGCGAGCGGAAGCTCGGTGTGCACGCTGTCCGCGCGGACGATCATCTCGAGCGACGCGAGCAGCGCGAGCACGGACGCGGCCGTCGCGGGGGTCTCGGGGGCGGAGTCCATCGCCATGCCGAACCGGCGTGCCAGACGGCTGCCCGACCGGATGCCCCGGGGCGGCCGCCCGGCCGGGGTCGTGCGCTCAAGTCCCGTGCTCACGACGACCATTGTCGCCGCGTCGGCCTCCTCCCGCGTCCCTCTGCGGACGTTCCGTACGTCCCTCGCGCGGGGGACGACGGGCGCTGCCGGTCCCTCACGCCAGGGACGGCGAAGTGTGCTCTGCCGCGTGACGACCGCGGTGCCCGCCGCTGCCTAACCTTCGTCGTCATGGAAGCAACGATCCAAGTGCAGGGACTGCAGAAACAGTTCGGGCAGACCGTCGCCGTGGACGATCTGTCCTTCACCGTGGAGCCCGGCCAGGTCACCGGCTTTGTCGGGCCCAACGGCGCGGGCAAGTCCACCACCATGCGCGTCCTGCTCGGCCTGGACTCGGCCGACGCGGGCCGCGCGCTGATAGGCGGCCGGGCCTACGCCGCACTGCGCCATCCGCTGACCGAGGTCGGCGCACTGCTGGACGCCGCCGCGGTACACCCCTCCCGGCGCGGCCGCGACCATCTGCTGTGGCTGGCCCAGACGCACGGGCTGCCGGCCCGGCGGGTCGACGAGCTGCTGGAGGTGGTCGGGCTCGCTTCGGTGGGGCGCAAACGGGCGGGCGGCTACTCGCTCGGCATGCGGCAGCGGCTGGGGATCGCCGCCGCGCTGCTGGGCGACCCGCCGGTGCTGCTCTTCGACGAGCCGGTCAACGGCCTCGATCCGGAGGGCATCCGCTGGATCCGCGGCTTTCTGCGGTCGCTGGCCCGCGAGGGGCGGGCGGTTCTGGTCTCCAGTCATCTGATGAGCGAGCTGGAGGACTCCGCCGACCATCTGATCGTGATCGGCAGGGGCCGGCTGATCACCGACACCTCCGTGGCCGAGCTGCTGGCCACGGCCTCCGGCGACCGGGTGGCGCTGCGCACCAGCGCCCGTACCGAGGCGATGGCGGTGCTGGCCCGCGAGGGGGCCACCGTCGCCGCCAACGGGAAGGAGAGCCTGTCCGTCACCGGACTGCCCGCGGAGCGGATCACCGCGCTGCTGGCCGCGGGTGGCGTGCCGTTCTCCGAGGTCAGCGCACACCGGGCGACGCTGGAGGAGGCGTACATGGAGCTCACGAGGGATGCCGCGGAGTTCCGGGCCTCGGCCGTCGAGGAGGACCTGCGATGACCGCGCCGGTGAAGACACCCCCGTACCGCTCCCAGCTGACCTCCGCCCGGGACGGCTTCGGGCAGCTGCTGCACGCGGAGTGGACCAAACTGCGCACCGTGCCCCGCTGGGGCCTGGTGCTGCTCTCCGCGATGACACTGACCGTGCTCATCTCCGTGCTGGCGGTCTCGGGAAGCTCGGTCGAGGGCGGCGGGCCGGCCGTGACCGTCGGCCCCGACGGCACGGCCGTCAGGGACACCATGCACCTCGTCCACGAGGAGCTGCCCGGCGACGGCAGCGTCACCGCCCGGGTCTCCGGTCTGAAGAACCTCAAGCCCTCCGCGCCCGACGGCGGACGTGCGGGCGCCTCGCCCGGGGTCTACACCCGCACGACAGCGGGCTGGACCAAGGCGGGCGTCGTCGTCAAGGCGAACACCAAGACCGGCAGCAGCTATGTAGCGGTGGTCATGACGTACGGCCACGGCGTACGCATGCAGTGGGACTACACGCACGACCTCGCGGGCAGCGCCACCCCGCCGCAGGAGGACCGCTGGCTGCGGCTGGTGCGCAAGGACGACGTCCTGACCGGCTACGAGTCGGCCGACGGCAAGGACTGGCGCCGAGTCGGTTCGGTCCGGCTCGCGGGACTGACCGGCACCGTCGAGGCCGGGGTGTTCACGGCCGCGGCGCCGAACACCAAGGCGGATCGCATGCTGGGCGGCACCAGGGTCGCCCAGGGCGCCGGACAGGCCACCGCGCACTTCGACGAACTGGCGGTGAACGGCGGTGAGGGCGGCCGGCAGCAGGCCTCGATCGGCGGGCCCGGCCTGCAGACCGCGGTCCCGGCCCAGGACGCGGTCCCGGCCGCGGACCTCGCCGCCGGCTCCTTCGACCTGCACGGCTCCGGGGACGTCGCCCCCCTGCAGGCGAACAGCGACATCACCAGGGACACCCTCAGCGGAGCGATGATCGGGCTGATCCCGCTCTCCGCGCTGGGGGTGCTGTTCATCACCGCCGAGTTCCGGCGCGGCATGATCCGCACCACGCTGACCGCCAGCCCGCGCCGGGGACGGGTGCTGGCCGCCAAGGCGATCGTGCTGGGCGGGGTGACCTTCGTGGCCGGGCTGATCGCGACCGTGCTCTGCTTCCTGATCGGCGAGCCCATCACGCGGCGCAACGGGCACAAGCCTCCCCTGTGGCCCGAACTGGCGCTCACCGACGGCCCGGTGCTGCGCGCCGTCATCGGCACCGCCGCGCTGCTCGCCGTCGTCAGCGTCCTCGCCCTGGCCCTGGGCGCGCTGCTGCGCCGTACCGCGGCGGCCATCACGCTCATCGTGGTGGTGCTGGTGCTGCCGCAGATCCTGATCAGCGGGTTGCCCCTGGGCGCGGCACACGCCCTGATGCGGGCCACGCCGCTGGCCGGCTTCGCGATCCAGGACACGATCACGCGCTACGACCAGGCGTCGGCGGTCTGTCTGCCCGAAGAGGGCTGCTATCCACAGGGACCCTGGTCGGGCTTCGCGGTGCTGTGCGCGTATGCGGCGGTGGCGCTGGGGCTGGCGATCTGGCGCATGCGCCGGCGGGACGTGTGATCCTCATGCGAGCGATACGGGCCGAGTGGACGAAACTGCGTACGCTGCCCAGCAGTTGGTGGCTGCTGGCGGCCGTGATCGCGGTCACGGTGGCGATCGGGGGCGCGGCAGCGGCGGCGGTGACGACGGACCAGTGCTACCCCACGCCTGCCGACTGCCAGGAGGACACGGTGAAGCTCAGCCTCACCGGCGTGTGGGCCGGGCAGGCGGCGGTGGCGGTCCTCGGGGCTCTCGCGATGAGCGGCGAGTACGGCACCGGCACCATCGGAGCGTCGCTGACCGCGGTGCCCCGGCGCGGGCGGCTGCTCACCGCGAAGGCATCGGTGGTCGGCGCGCTGGCGCTGGCCGCGGGCGCCCTCGGTGTGCTCGGCTCGCTGCTCGTCGGCCGCCTGGTCCTCCCCGGCAACGGATTCACCGCCGAGGCCGGCTATCCGCCACCGTCCCTGACGGACGGGCCGACGCTGCGGGCCGCGGTGGGGTCGATGGTCTACCTCGGGCTGATCGCCCTGTTGGCGCTGGGCGTCGCGGCGCTGGTCCGGGACACGGCGGGGGCGATCACGACGGTACTGGCGCTGCTGTACGCGTTCCCGGTGCTGGTCGAAGTGGTCTCCAGTGGGAAGTGGCGCGAGCGGCTGCAGGAGTGGGGGCCGGTCTCCGCCGGGATGGCCGTCCAGGCGACCAGGAATCTGGACAGGCTGCCGATCGGACCCTGGCCCGGGCTGGGGGTACTCGCCGCGTACGCGGCGGCCGCGCTGCTGGCCGGTGGACTGGCATTCCGGTTCCGGGACGCCTGAGCAGCGCCTCGGCGTCACCTTCTCCATCGAGGACTTCCATGCCCGTCGCCGGTGCGCGAGAGGGTCACGTGAACGTGGTTCAGCTGACGGACGAGGACACCGATTGAAGGCGGCACTGGATGACACCTACGCGTGGTGTCCCATGCCGGACGGCGTCTATCGTCCCTCCCGCGTCGTTCAGGAGCGTCGCTGCGGCGCAGCTGGCTGAGACAGCCCCGTCCGACTGCCTGCGTCCTGCCGGCGTCCCGAATGCAGCACCCAAGCGCCTGAACCCGCCCAAGCACACCGACTTCGCCGGCTCCGTAACGGCACCTGTGTACAGGTCAGAGCCGGAATGTCGTACCCCGCTTCTAGGATTGCCCGATGACGACCGAGACGACCGACCGCGAGAGCTTCGCCCCTCTGGTGTTCCTTGCGTACGATCACGCCCCCGGCACCTATGGCCTGATCCTGAGCGACGGCATGGACGCCACCGCCGCAGTGTTCGACGAGCACGGCCACGAGGGCGGCGGCTACGACTGGGAGGCCATCGCCCGCTCCGCCGTGCAGTCCCGCGCCCCGGAGTTGGCGGACCGCGTTGCCTACGACTGCGAGGCGGGCATGTTCGCCGCCCACGGCAAGGACGCCGAGGCGCTGCGGCGCCTGGGTGTCCTCCTCCACGAAGCCCACCGTGACCCGGCCGTCCTCGCCGCGCACATAGCCGCTGCGGATCCGGACTGGTTCGACTGATCCGCGGCGGCCCGACGGCTCCCCGGACTTGATTTCGTTTCGAAAGTGCTGGTCACAGCCACTCGTTGCTGGCTGCGACCAGGAGGCCCGATGCCGCCGGAACGTCAGGTTCAGGAGGAGTCGTCGGAGTCGGCCGCGAGCGCCTTGCCCACGATTCCCGACCGAGTGACGCCGTCGACTGCCACACAGATACCAAAGACACGATCGTGGCTGGTCCAACCGTTGACGCGGCCACGGTTGTTGCTGATCTGCACCCGCTTCCTGGCGAGGTCCACGGACAACACCAAGTGCAAGTAGACCGTCCCGGCGACACGGGCGAGGACGATGTCCCCGACCTCCAGCTTCGACGGGTCGACCGGGGCAACGACCACCTGCTGCCGGCTGCGTATCAGCGGGACCATCGAGGAGCCGCTGGGCCGGAACGTCACGGTGGCCCCGCCGGCAATCCTTCCTGCCACTGCATCCAATGCACCCATCCGACGAGCGTGGCAGATTCCCCTGCATCACCCCACCGATTTACTTCTCCGTGCTCCACCAGCGAGGCTCCGCCCAACGGATTCATCGACCTGCACACCACGCCCCACTGACCGGACTCCGTCAGACGGAGCCACGCGGTACCGTCACCACGTGCTTGCCCACGACGCCGCCGCGCTCGAACGCCTGGTGCGCCGCGGCGATGTCCGCGAGCGGGTACACGCTGTCGATCACCGGGCGCAGCGCACCCGACGTGACATGGTCGGCCACATCACGCAGCACGGCGCTGCCCGGGTTGGCGCTGAAGGTGCGGATACGGCGCGAGCCGTGCACGCTCGACGCGGCGATCGCGGCCAGGGCCGACGCGGACAGTCCGACCGTGACCATCCGCCCGCCCTTGGCCAACCGGCTTCGATAGCAGTGCAGTTCCGTGCCGACGGTGTCGACGATGACGTCGTACGGCCCGATCAGGTCCGAGGTGGTGGAGCGGTAGTCCAGGACCTCGTCGGCGCCGAGGTCGGTCAGGAACTCGGCATGGCGGTCGCGGGCCAGCGCGGTCACGTGACCGCCCAGGGCATGCGCCAACTGCACGGCGGCCGTGCCGACTCCGCCGGCCGCGCCCCGCACGAGGACCCGATCGCCGCCCACGAGGCGCACACTGTCGCGCAGCGCGATCAGCGCCGTGGCACCCGTGACGACCAGGGAGGCCGCTTCGACCGACGAGAGGTCCGCCGGGGCGTGCGCGATCCGTTCCGCGGAGACCACGACGTACTCGGCCGCCCCCGCGGTCGTGTGCCGCTGCCGGGGATGCACCATGCCCCACACCCGGTCCCCGACCCGGAAACCCTCGGCACCGGCACCGGTCGCAGCGACAGTGCCCGCGAAGTCCAGGCCCACACCGATCGGGAACCGGCGTCCCGACACCATCTTCAGCTCCCCCGCCCGGACGATCACATCGTGCCCGTTCACGCTGGACGCCTCGACCGACACCAGGACCTCCCCCGCGCCGGGAGCTGGGCGGTCCACGTCATTGATCCGCAGTACGTCCGCCGTACCGAAACTCGTGATCTGAACGGCCTTCATGTCGCTGTTCCCTCCGTGACCGGCTGTGGTGCGTCTGATGTTGGACCCCGCACGCGACATCACGGTCGTTCTCCTTTTCCTGGGTCTGGCAGACCCACCCTCGCGGGCCGCACCGACGGCATACTGGTGTCGTGCCCGATCCCTCCCAAGTCATGAGTGACGATCCCCGACGCGAACTCGCGGAGTTCCTGCGCACCCGCCGAACTCGGCTGCGGCCAGAGGATGTCGGGCTGGAACCCGGGCCGAGGCGGCGCGTCGCCGGGCTGCGGCGTGAGGAACTGGCCCTGCTGGCCGGGGTGAGCTCGGACTACTACCAGCGCATGGAACAGGGCCGCGACGTACGCCCCTCCGAACAGGTCCTGGACGCCCTCGCGCGCGCCCTGAACTTCTCCGCCGAGGAAACCCGGCACCTCCACAGCCTCGCTGCCGCCACACGCACCCCGGCCCGTCTGCCGCGTTCGTACGAGCCGGAGGAGGTACCCGGCACTACGCTACGACTGCTGCGCAGCATGACCTCGCCCGCTCTGGTCATCGGCCGTTTCCTGGACGTGCTGGCCTGGAACCCGCTCGGCGGCGCCCTGCTGGGAGAGTTCACCCGCCGGCCGCAGCGGGAGCGGAACCTGCTGGCGCTGTTCCTGCGCCCCGAGGCCGACCGGACCTGCCCGAACCGGGCGGCCACCGTCGCGGAGCTGATCGGGATGCTGCGGACACAGGTCGCCGCCGATCCCGGCCACCCGCGCGCGATCGAGCTGGTGGGCGAACTCGCCGTCCACAGCGACGAGTTCGCGGCCCTGTGGGCCCTCCACGACGTGGTGGAACCCACCCGCGGACAGATGCGCCTCACCCACCCCCAGGTCGGCGAACTGAACCTGGACTGGGACGCCTACCCGATACCGGGCAACTCCGGCCCCGCGCTCATGGTCTGCACCGCCGCCGAAGGCAGCCCCGACGCCGAACGACTCCGGCTCCTCGCCGGCCGGCTCGGCACCCACTGACCCACCGCAGAATCCACCCGTGGACTCGGACAGGATTCGCACCGGAAGACAGCCCAGACTCTCGGCCCGCCCCGGCCGCCTCCCCGTCGGATCAGACCGTGAACTCCCGGATCACCACGTTCCGGAACACCGCCTGCCCGTCGATCGTGAACAGCGCCAGTGCGGTGTCGGACGGGTCGGGGAAGGCCTCGGTCGAGTGCACGTACCGGCCGTCGCCGACGAACATCTCGACCGACGTGCGGTCGACGAGGATCCGCAGGCGGACCGTGCCGGCGGACAGGTCGAACGGCGTGCGGCTCTCCTGCCAGCGGCCGGAGGTGTCGGGGCTCACGGTGTAACCGCGGTTGACGAAGGCGTAGTCGCCGTAGACTCCCGCGTCGATGTGGCGCCCACCGTCCGACGACCGTCGCAACTGGAGGCCGGCGCCCAGCAGTTGGTCCCAGGTGATCTCACAGGTCAGCTCGTACGCGGTACCCGTGTAGTCGAGCGGTCGTGTGCCGTCGACCGCGATGTCGCCGAGGTCCACCATGCGCGACACATGGTCGCCCAGGGCCGCCACCGGCTGGGACGCCAGGTAATACGTACCCGACGCGTGCTTCAGTCGTATCTCGCGGACGATCGAGTCGGTGCCGTTGAAGCCGTCGCACTCGACGGTGGGCGTGGTGTTCGCGTAGTCCCAGTGGTTCATCCAGCCGATCGCATACCGCGTGTCAGGGTCCAGGACCCCGCTCGCGTCACGTTTGTCGAAGGTGACCGCCGCGTACCAGTCCCAGCCGTGGTCCAGCCACTGGGGATCGGACGCGTCGGCGGTGAAGGTCGTACCGTCGAAGGAACCCGTCCAGTACGCGAACGTGCTCGGCAGCCCGGAGCCCTTGCCGTTGGCGCTGACGCCCAGCACCCACTTCCAGGTCCCGTCGTCCGCCCTGATCCGGAACAGGTCGGGGCACTCCAGGACGCCGATGCCGCCCTTGATGAAGCCGCCGACGTACGTCCACGCCTTGAGGTCGGCGGAGTGGTAGAAGCCGACTTTGTCGTTCTCGGCGAGCAGCATCACCCACCGCCCGTGCTCCTCGTCGCGGATCACCTTGGGGTCGCGGAAGTCCCGTACGCCGGGGTTGGGGAGGACCGGGGCGGTGCCGTGGTTGGTGAAGGTGCGGCCGTCGTCCGTCGAGTAGTACAGGTACTGGGCCTGGGTGACGTCGTCGGGCGCCATGGTGGCGAGGACGATCACCGCGCCCGCGCCGAAGCCCGCCGTGTCGTCCGTGTCGACCACCGCCGAGCCGGACCAGACATCGCCGTTGGGGGTCGTGTCCTTCGGCACGGCGATGCCCCGGTCGGTGAAGGAGACGAGGTCGGTGCTGGTGGCCAGGCGCCAGGCGGTGCCGGCCGTTGTGCCGCCCGTCGAGTAGTCGGGGTTGTAGAGGTAGTAGTAGTGGTACTCGCCGTCGATCCAGATCGGGCGCTGCGGGTCGTTCATCCACTGGTCGGGGACCGTGAAGTGGTACTCGGCGCGGTAGCTGCCCGTGCACGCGGCCGTCGCCTCGCGGGGCACCGCCACCGCCGGTCTCACGAGGTCCGGCAGCAGAACACCGGCGGCGCCGACGGCCGAGGCCGTCAGCAGCGACCGCCTGGACAGTGTCGCCCCTGGGCCGAGCGAACTCCTCTTCATGCCACGCATCGTGCGGCTCCCTTCCCCGACGTCGTCGTCAGGACGCGGCTCATGGGACCGGAACCGTATACCTAACTCGTTAAAGGTCAAGCCCTCGCGCACCGGCCGTTCGCAACTTCCTATCCGCACTTCCCATCCGCGTACATCCCTTGACAGAGCCTCAGCGGGGTTCTCATCATCGTGGAATCACACTTCGGCTAACACGAGTTAGGCTCGCCGATGACCGACTCGCTCCTCTCCCGACGGGCCCTGATGCGCTACGGCGCGTACGGCGCCGGAGCCGCCGCTCTCGCCGGTGTCGCGGCCGGCTGGGACCGCCTCACCGGCGCCGACATCCCCGGCCGCGACGACGGCTCGCTCGTCATCGCCACCCTGGGCTCCGCCTTCAACCCCGAGGCGCAGCGCGCCCTGCACGACGGATTCCGCGAGGTCCACCCCGACATCAGGATCCGCATCAACCCCGTACAGGCCTACGACTGGTCGGACTTCTTCTCCAAGATCCTCACCCAGATCGCCGCGGGCACGGCACCCGACCTCGTGTACGTCGCCACCGAGGGCGTGCAGCTCTTCGCCCAGCGGCTCGGCGTACCGCTGGACAGGTGGGCGAAGCGGGACGCGGCCGAGCTGCGCACGTACTTCGCCGACGTCCATCCCTCGCTGGTCGAGTCGATGATGTACGAGGGGAGCCTCTACCAGCTGCCGGTCGAGTTCAACGCGGCCGACATGTACCTCAACAGCCGGGTCCTCGAACGCGCGGGTGCCGACCTCCCCGACGACGACTGGACCCACGACGACTTCACCACGCTGCTGCGCGCGATGAAACGCAGCAACGGCGACCGGTTCACCCCGTACTTCTGGACCAACCGGCTGTGGGGCGGAGTGGTCCCCTGGCTCTTCGCCAACGACACCAACCTCCTCACCGAGTCCAAGGCCCCCGGCGGCGACTGGCTCTGGAACTCCTTCTATCCCGAGGCACAGCGGCGTGGCCGGGGCGGCGGCTACCGGTGGACGACACCCCTGGCCGACTCCGACCGCGTCGCGGAGGTCTACGACTACCTCTCCTCCCTCGTCCAGGAGGACCTGTGCACCCGGCCGGAGGGCGGCGACGGCCGCAACCTCGTCGGCGTCTTCTCCACCGGCCGCGTCGGTGTCACGCCCGCGGGCGGCTTCTGGGCGGGCGGCCTGCATCAGGCGGGCATGAAACCGGCCGACTACGACGTGCGGTACTTCCCGCGTTGGCGTACCCGGCGTCACCAGTTCGGCGCCGCCGGGTACGCGATGCTGCGCACGTCGAAGATGCGGGACGAGGCCTGGGAGTTCATCAAGTACACCGCCCGCAAGGACGTGATGACCCAGCTCTTCGCGGCCAACCAGACCACTCCGGCCCGCCGTTCCATGGTCGACGAGGCCCGCTACCGGGAGACCGGCCCGGCCCACTGGCAGGTCTTCTACGACACCCTCGACAAGATCCCCAGCACCGGCCCGATCCCGGCCCCGCCGCAGGTCAACGAGGTCGAGCAGCTGCTGATCAAGCACACCGGAACCGCCCTCGCGAGCCCCGGCGCGGTGCGTCCCGCGCTGCGCCGGCTGCAGGGGGACCTGGAGAAGGCCATGGAGCGTGAAGTGTGACGAACACCGAGATCAGGCCCGTGGGGCCGGAGCCCGCCCGCACCCGCAAGAGCCGCGGGAACCGCGGGACCGGTCGGACCCGTAAGGCATCGAAGTCCACGGCCGCCACCGCCATCCGCGCCCGGGGCACCCGCCTCCTCGCCGTACTGTTCCTCGCGCCCACCGTCGTCGGCATCGTCGTCTTCACGGTCGTACCGATCGTCGGCTCGGTCGTCCTCAGCCTCTTCCAGTGGGACGTGATCGACGACCCGCGGTGGGCCGGAGCGGCCAACTACCGGGAGATCCTGACCGATTCGACGGTCCTCGTCTCCTTCCGCAACACGCTCGTCTTCATGGTGCTCGCGGTCGCACTCCAGTTGCTGATCGCGCTGGTGCTGGCGATCGCGGTGAACGGCCGGATGCCCAAGTGGCTGCGTTCCGTGTTCCGTTCGGCGTTCTTCTTCCCGCTGGTGCTGTCCGCCGCGTCCATCTCGGTGGTGATGAAGTACCTGTTCAACCAGGACTTCGGCCCCGTGAACTGGCTCCTCGGCACCGTCGGTATCCCCTCGGTCCCGTGGCTGACCTCGGAGAACGGGGCGATGGCGGCCGTGGTCCTGGCGTACGTCTGGCAGCAGTTCGGCTTCTCGTTCCTGCTGTTCGTCGGCGGCCTGAACAACATCCCGAAAGAGGTGCACGAGGCGGCTTCGCTGGACGGCGCGAGCGGGGTGCGCAAACACCTCGCCATCACCCTGCCGCTGCTGTCGCCCACGCTGCTGGTGGCGTCCGTGGTCGGCATCATCAACGCCCTCCAGGTCTTCGAGCAGCCGTACGTCCTCACGGCGGGCGGTCCCGGCGACTCGACGCGCACGGTCGTGATGGTCATCTACGAGACGGCCTTCGAGCAGCTCCGCTTCGGCGAGGCGTCCGCCGTGGGCGTCCTGCTCTTCGCCCTGATCATGGCGGTCACCGCACTCCAGTTCCGGCTCAGCCGGCGTTACGTCCACTACCAGTGAGTCGGGTGAGTCAGATGAGTACGAGTTCCCTCTCGGGTTCGGTATCGGGTTCGATACCGGGTTCCGTATCGGGTTCGATGCCGGGTCCCCGCATGAGCCCCACCGCGTCACGCGTACGGCACGGCCTGGCGCCCTGGGGCCGGATCGCAGGCCTGGCGCTGTGCGCCCTGTTGACGCTCGGCCCAGTCATCTGGACGGTGTCGACGTCACTGCGCACGCCGGCGGAGTCCTTCGACCTGCCGCCGAAGATCATCCCCACAGACCCCACCGTCGACGCCTACCGCGGGGTCTTCGACCAGATCGACGTCTGGCTGTACGCACTGAACTCCACCCTGGTGACCGCGCTGATCGCAGCCGGCCAGATGATCACCGCGGGCCTGGCGGGCTATGCCTTCGCCCGCCTCGAATTCCGCTTCAAGAAGCCGCTGTTCGCGCTGGTCCTGGCCACGATGATGGTGCCGTTGCAGGTCACGATGGTCCCGGTCTTCCTGGAACTGAAGACGATGGGTCTGACCGACACCCTGCTCGGCCTCATCGTCCCGGCCTTCCCGACGGCCTTCGGCACCTTCCTGATGCGCCAGTACTTCCTGGGCATGCCGAAGGACCTGGGCGAGGCGGCGATGATCGACGGCGCGGGTCCGTGGCGCGTCTTCCGGTCGGTGTACGCCCCCTTGGCGGCCCCCGGTCTCGCCATCGTCGGCGTGCTGGCCTTCAACTACCACTGGAACGAGTTCTTCCGGCCGCTGATCCTCGAAACCTCCACCGAGAACCTCACGCTGCCCCTGGGCCTGGTCTCCCTCCAGGGCAACCTCGGCACCGGCTCGATCTCCGTCGTCCTCGCCGGAGTCGTCCTCTCCATGCTCCCCGCCGTCGTCGTGTTCGTCGTCGGCCAGCGCCCTCTGCGCGAGGGCATCACATCCGCAGGAGTCAATCGTTGAGTTCCGTGAGCCGGTCGACCGACGCCGACAGCCCGCGTTTCAGGGTCCGCCCGCCGGCCAACTGGATGAACGACCCGAACGGCCCGTTCCGCTGGGGCGGTCGATACCACCTCTTCTACCAGCACAACCCCGACGCCCCCGTGCACACGAACGTTCACTGGGGCCACGCCTCCAGCCCCGACCTCGCCCACTGGGACGACCACGGGATCGCCCTGCGCCCCACGCCCGACGGCCCGGACGAGGCGGGCTGCTGGTCCGGCTGCGTGGTGGACGACGGTGGTGTGCCGACAGCGGTGTACTCCGGGATCGACCACGACCACCAGGGCCTGAGCGCGATCTGTCTCGCCGTGACCGAGGACGACGGCCTGCGGAAGTGGAAGCAACTGCCGGTGCCGGTGGTCGCCGGCCCACCACCCGGCCTGGACGTGACGATGTTCCGGGACCCTTTCGTCTTCCGCTTCGCCGGACGCCGCTGGGCGCTGATGGGCGCCGGCCACGCCGACGGCACCCCGTCGGTCCTGGTGTACGACTGTGAGGACCTGTACGACTGGCGGTTCGCCGGGGTCCTGCTGGACGGCCGGGACCCGGCGGCGGCCCGGGCCTTCGGCAAGCGGGCGATCGGCTGGGAGTGCCCGCAGTTGTGGGCGACGCCCGGGGGCGACTGGGTGCTGGCGGTGGCCCTGTGGGACGGCGACCCGCTGAGCACCGCGTACGTCACGGGCCGTCTGGTGGAGCAGGCGGACGGCGGACCGAGGTTCGCGGCCGGTACGGGCGGCGGACCGCTGGACCTCGGCCGTGACTTCTACGCCCCTGCCGTCCTCCAGGACACGGAGTCCGGCCGCGCCCTGCTCTGGGGCTGGTCCTGGGAGTCCCGCCCGCCCGAGGAGGTGGACCGCGCGGGCTGGTCCGGCGTCCTCACGGCACCCCGGGTGATGGACACCCACGAGGACGGCACGCTACGGGTCGTACCGGCTCCCGAGCTCGAACTACTGCGAGCGGCCGTCCCGTTCACGGCCGCACCAGGACCGCACCGGCCACTCCCCCTCGCATACGACCTGCTGGTGACCGCCCGTTCAGCGGCGACCGTGAGTCTGCTGCGGGCCGCGTCCGGGGCCGAACTGACCGTGCGACTCGATCCGGCGTCCGGCACGGTGACCCTGGACCGCACGGCCTGGCCGCGCTCCCGCCCGGACGGCACAGCCCCCCTGGTCCTGCCGACCCCGCCGGGCGAGACCCTCACCGTACGGATCCTCGTGGACGGCTCCCTGCTGGAACTGTTCGCGGGTGACCGGGCGACGGCCACGGAACGGGTGTACCGACGGGCCGACGACATCGCGGAGCTGACCGTGCGGGGGACGGACGTCGAGGTCACGGGCTGGGAGCTGGTCCCACCGAACCCCGCGTGACGACGGGGCACTCCAGCCGCCGGGTGGTGACCGGCGGCGCGGTCCCGCTGTCGATGGCGTCCAGGAGCAGGCGGACGGCCGTCTCCCCCATCGCGCGATGGGGCAGAGCGACCGTGGTGAGGGGCGGGCTGAGGAAAGCCGCCATGTGTTCCTGGTCGTCATAGCCGACGACGGACAGCTCGGCGGGCACGTCGAGGCCCAGGCGCGCGGCGGCGTGGAGGACGCCCGCGGCGACCCGGTCGTTGTAACAGACGATCCCCGTGGGCCGCCGGTCGGCGGGAACACCGTCCAGCAGCCGCAGCGCGCCCTGGTACCCGGCGGAGATCTCCCCTCCCGTCCGCATGATCCAGTCCTTCTCGGCGGTCAGCCCCACCGTCCGCAGCGCGTCACGGAAGCCGCGCAGCCGTTCCGCGGTCGCGATGTCGTCCAGACCGCCCACCAGGGCGACACGGCGGTGGCCCGCGTCGAGAAGGACGCGCGCGGCGCTGCGGCCACCGGCCCGCTCGGCGGGGATGACGGCCGGGAGGGAGCCGTCCTCGGGGAGGCAGTTGGCGAGCACGGCGAACGTGCGGTGCAGCCCTTCCGGGACTCGGGCGCGGCGCAACGACAGCGCGGCGTAGATGATCCCGTCGACCCTCCGGTCGAGCAGTTCGGCGACAGCCGCGTCCTCGGCGACCGGGTCCTGCCCGGAGTCGACGGTGAGCACCAGGTGCTCACTGCTCCACGCCATGTCCATGGCCCCGCGCAGCAGCCGCCCGGCGAACGGCGAGGTGGCGATCTCGTCCGTGACCAGACCGATCACGGCGGTACGACGCCGGCGCAGGCCACGGGCGACCGCGTTCGGCCGGTAGCCGAGCTGTTCGGCCGCCTTGCGGATCTTCTCCTGCGTCTCGGCGGAGAGGTTGCCCTGGGCACGCCCGTTGAAGACGAAGGACACGGCCGTGTGCGACACCCCGGCAAGCCGGGCGACATCCCGCGAGGTCGCCCGCTCAGCCCCGCCACCCCGCGTCTTCTCGACCCCGCCCATGCCTCGTCCCCGCCGACTTTGCCTGATCAGGCAAAGCCTACCCGCGGGAGATGTCGCGGAGCCCGCCGCCGCAGACCGAATGGGACACCGCGGTGGAACAGCCGCTGGCCTCGGCACGCCGGGGTGCGGGTCGCCGTGCGACCGTGGACGTCCGACCGCCGTCCCTCGCGGCTGTCGGCACGCCTCAACGAGACTCGGACGCCGTTGGCGTATGCCTCTACCACTCCGCAGGGGTTCGGTTCGGGTTGAACGAGGTACCAGGCGTGGTCTCAGCGGCTGAAGACGAGTTCGGCCTGGTCGCGCTTGGTGGTGTGCAGGTCCCAGTAGACCGGGGAGATTTCCTCGGGCTGGGCCGTCGGGAATCCGGGGACGACCGACATACCGATCGACACGTCGATGCCGACATGGGCGGCCTGCACGCCGGTGCCGTCCAGTTCCCTGTGCAGGTTGAGCGCCCAGTTCCGCAGCGCCGCAGCAGCGGCGTTGACGTTGCCGACCTGCGGGACGGGGTCGATCGAGCCCGCGCCGGTGGTGTAGAGCAGGGTGCCGGCGCCGACCTCGCGCATCGCCGGCAGGACTGCCTTGGTGGCGGCCATGGCGCCGTAGAGCTGAAACTCGATCTCGTGTTGCACATGGCCAGGTTCGGTCTCGATCGGCGTGGTCAGCACAGTGGAGCCCATGGTGCCCACCGGGGAGTACTCCAGGACGTCGATGCCGCCGAACTGCGCGGCGGCATCCTTGAGGGCTTGAGTGAGGGCGTCGCGATCGAGTACGTCCGCGGGGAACGCGGCAGCGGTGATGCCCTCGGCGGTGAGCGTGCCGACGAGATCGTCGAGCTTGGTGCGGTTGCGGGAGATCAGGGCGACGTCGAAGCCCTGTGAGCCGAAGGTACGGGCGATGGCCAGACCCAACTGAGGGCCGGCTCCGACAATGGCGATGCTGGTCACAGCGATCCTTTCGTAGAACGCCGTCGAGGCGACGGACGCGTCAAGAAGACGGGGCGTTACGGAAAGGGCTATCCGTTTCGCCGTCCGATCCGGATAACCCTTTCCGTTTCGCTGCGACCACCGTAGCACGGGAAATGGATAGGCCTTTCCGATTGCTAGACTGCCCGTCATGAACCCCGGCGACCAACACCACGACGCCCCCGCCGCCCAGCCTGTGCGCAGTGACGTCGAGCGCAACCGCGGCAGGATCCTCGCCGCCGCGCGCACCGTGTTCGGACGCGACGGCCTGGGCGCGTCCATGGCCTCCGTGGCGCGCGAAACGGGCGTCGGGATCGCCACCGTCTTCCGCCACTTCCCCACGAAGGAGGAGCTGGTCGCCGCCGTCTTCTCCGACCGCATGGACGCCTACGCCGACGCGGTCGCCACCGCCCTCGTCGACCCTGACCCCTGGCACGGCTTCGTCGGCTACATCGAGGCCGCCTGCGCGATGCAGGCCGCCGACAACGGCTTCGCCGACGTCCTGACCATGACCTTTCCCACCGCCAGGGCCATGGAGGAGCGCCGCAACGAGGCGTACGAGGGCATGGTGGAGCTCATCGGCCGCGCCAAGGCCACGGGTCGGCTGCGTGAGGACTTCGACCCCTCGGATCTGGTGCTGCTGCACATGGCCAACCTCGGCGTCGTCAACGCCTGCGGCGATGCCGCTCCCGATGCCTGGCGACGCGTCGTCGCGCTGATGATCCAGTCCTTCGAGGCCCCGGCGCGAGCCCCCCTGCCCTCCTCGCCCGAGCACGACGCCCTCTACAAGGCCATGCTCCGCACCGCCCCGGCGGGCAAGACCGCGCAGAAGCCCGACCGGAACAGCTGACCCCTGAGCGCCTCCGTGAGCCGACGGAGGGTGCTGCCGGCAGGTCCTCGTAGGCGGCCAGGGGAAGCGAGGATGTGCAACCGGTCGCGGCGGCGGGGCCGGTCCGTCCACACCGACACCACTTCCCCCGGCCGGCTCGGCCTGCAGCCCGGGGCGTAGCGCCTCATGTCCATGGTCGTACCGACCCTCCAAGGCATGATCGGTACGGTGGTACCGGGACGATCAGAGGGGCGACGCGACCGTGGGCGAGCAGACGGAGATCACGACGGCGAAACAGGCCGCGGACCACGAGCTGATCCTGGCGTTCGGCCGGCTGCAGGGCGCGGCCAACCGGCTGGAGTACATCCTCGGCCGGGCGCTCGAGGTGGAGTGCGGCATCAGCCACCTGATGTTCGAGGTGCTGCTGATCCTCGGCCGGGCGGGCGAGCCGGGACTCTCCATGCGGGCCATCGCCCAGGAGCAGGTCCTGACCACGGGCGGCGCCACCCGGCTGGTGGACCGGATGGAGGCGGCCGAACTGGTCGAGCGGGCAGCGGATCCGGGCGACCGGCGCGCGCGACTGGTCCGGCTGACCGCATGGGGCGAGGAGACCGTCGTACGCGCGTCCCGGGTCCACCTGGAGAACATCAAGCGGTACCTCGTGGACCCCCTGCCCGCAGCGGACCGGAAGAGGTTCTCGGAGGATCTCCGTATCCTCAGCCACACGGCCCGGGACCTGCTGCCCCGCCTGCCCTGACCTGCGGAGCGGCGGCAACGTCGGTGTAGTGACGTTGTCAGCCACGCCCATGTGCCCCACCTCACACGAACCTCGAAATATCTGACACGTCAGTTACTGTTCTGTCAGATGAATCGCTCGCAACCGGCGAGCGCGCATCCCTGCCGAGGTCCTCGATGAAGCTCGTCTACGTCTTCGACGCCTATTGCGGCTGGTCGCACGGGTTCTCCGGAACACTGAGCGAAGTCGCCTCCCGTCACCCCGAACTGCCGGTCGAGGTCGTCTCCGGCGGCCTGTTCACCGGGTCGCGCCGGGTACCCGTCCGCGAGTTCGGCCATGTCCAGGGCGCGAACGCCAAGATCGCCGAGCTGACCGGCGCCGAGTTCGGCGAAGCGTATGAGCGGCTGATCGCCGACGGCTCCTTCGTGATGGACTCGGAGGCCGCCGCGCGCGGTGTCGCCGCCCTGCGCCAGGCCGCACCGGCCCGCGCGGTGGAGCTGGCGATCGCCCTGCAGCGGGCCTTCTACGCCGACGGCCTGAGCCTGTCCGAGGCGGCCACCTACCGGAAGGTCGCCGAGGAGGCCGGACTGGATGCCGACGCCGTGGTCACCGCCTTCGAGGGATCCGAGGTTCGGGTGGCGGCGGGCGCCGACTTCCACCGGTCCGCCTCGCTGGGCGTCACCGGCTTCCCCACGCTGCTGGCCGTCGACGGCGACTCCGTCACTGCCGTGGCCCACGGCCACGGCACCGCCGACGAGATCGACCAGCGGCTCGCGGCGCTCCCCACCCACTGAACCTCCCGCTCCCCACCCCCTCCCCCTCCCCGCAAGGAGTCATCGATGAGCACCCTCTCCTTCAAGATCCTCGACCTGGACTTCCCGGCCGGCAGCAAGAACAAGACCGCCACCCTCGTCACCGGCGAGCACGAGGCCCTCCTGGTCGACGCCGCCTTCACCCGCGCCGACGGCCACCGCCTCGCCGCCGCGATCCTCGACTCCGGCAAGAAGCTCACCACCGTGTTCGTCAGCCACGCCGACCCCGACTTCTACTTCGGCGCCGAAGTCATCGCCGACGCCTTCCCCGACGCAGCCTTCGTCGCCACCCCGATCGTCATCGAACACATCCAGCACTCCTACGAGGGCAAGCTCAAGGCGTGGGCCGCGCTCGGCCCGAACCTGCCCACCCGCCTGGTCGACCTCACCCCGCTGACCGGCGACCTCACCCTGGAGGGCCACCGCTTCGAGCTCAAGGGCGGCCCGGCCGCGCTGCCCGACCGCCACTACCTGTGGCAGGCCACCCACCGCGCCCTCCTCGGCGGCGTCCTCCTCTTCCAGCAGGAACACGTCTGGGTCGCCGACACCCCCACCCCCGGCGACCGTGCCGCCTGGATCGACCTGCTCGACGAAATGGCCGCCCTGCAGCCGGAGTTGGTCGTCCCCGGCCACCGCCTGCCCGGCACCGCGGCCGATGCCTCGGCCATCTCCGCCACCCGCGCGTACCTTCTGGCCTTCGAGGAGGAGCTTGCCACGGCGGCCGACGGTGCGGCGCTGACCGAGGCGCTGGTCAAGCGTTACCCGGACAATGGCATGCTGATCGCCGCCCAGATCGGTGCGAAGGTCGCCAAGGGCGAAATGAAGTGGGGCTGACATGAGCGAGTTCGCGACCTCCACCGCCCCCGTCGACGTCGTACGGCGTCAGTACCTCGCGTCCGCGGCAGGTGACCTGGAGGCCCTTCGGGCCACCCTCGCCCCCGACGTCGAGTGGACGGAGATGGCCGGCTTCCCCCTCGCCGGCACCTACCGCACCCCCGACGGCGTCACCTCCAACGTCATGGAGAAACTCGGCCAGGACTGGGACAGTTGGACCGCCCACGACGACACCTACGTCGTCGACGGCGAGAACGTCGTCGTCCTCGCCCGCTACACCGCGACCAACAAGGCCACCGGCAAGCCGATCGACATCCGCGTCGCCCACCATTTCGTGGTGCGTGGTGGGCTCATCGTCCGCTTCGAGCAGTTCGTCGACACCGCCCTCGTCCGCGAGGCGATGGCCGGCTGAGCGGTTCGGATCCGGGCGTCGGCCACACGGGGTGTGGCCTACTCGCCCTCGGTAACGACGCCCGGACCAACCGCGTGGACGAACCGAACGAGCATGTCTGACGGCCGACCGGCCGGGTGGGCCCCTCTTTGGGCCACTGAGCACCGCGCCGGTAGTGACGGTCGGACTCCTCACCCCGTACCGGGCCGTGGTGACGAAGAAGCGGTTGTCGCCAGGATGCGGGCACACCGACGTGGGGTGCGGGGCACGGACATCTCGGTGTGGAGCAGGCGGCCGTCGGGGATGCGATCGGATCCCCTCCGACTGCAGCGGGCTCGCGGTCGGGCCGGCGGGACGCAGCCGCGTCCACGGCACTCGCGTCGATGTCGGCGGAGGGTGACAGCGGTCCCGGATTCAGCGAAGGCACGGGCAGTGGCCAGGCCCATTCCGGAGCCGACACCGGTGACGAAGGCGACCTGGCTGTCGGCCCGGTTCTCAGCCGGCAGCCCCGTGGACCGCAGCCCATGCCGCGCAACCAGCGGATGAATCGCCTCGGAGACACCGTCGGCCTGGACACGGCCGCGCCGCCCCGCCCCCTGTACGGCCCCTGGGTCATGTCATCGGCCCTCAGGGCAGTCGCCCGTACGGCGAGCGCCAACCTCGATCACGTGCTCCGCCGCAGGTCAGAGGGGTGGGAACTCCCCCGACCACCGCCGGACTCCAGACCAGCGAGCAGCGGATCGAGTCCGTTCAGGCAAAATTGACGCTCCGACACCCAAAAAGAACGTTCCGCAGGTCAGAAGCCTGCGCAGGTGGGGCGGGCGGGACTCGAACCCACGGCCGACGGATTATGAGTCCTTTGAGGATCTTGGCGGTCCTTGCCGATCTACGCTCATCCACGACGTTTTTGCAGGTCAGACACCATGAGTCGTGTCCGCTCTTCTCGACCTTTGCCTGTCTGTTCCTCTCCTTGCGTCCCGAACGTGTCCCGAACGCGTCCAGGATGGACCGGCTCGGTCGACGCGGAGCCGGTTGGGCCAAGCTCAGGGAAGAGGCTCGATCTCGCCCGCAGCGGATTGTCATTCCACCGCTTCGCAGTCACGCCCGCGGCGGTGCCGTGCTCCCCCTGATGACGAGCTGCGTCGGTACGACCACATCGCGCTCGATCTTCTCGCCGCTCAGAATGCTCAGCAGCATCCGTCCAGCAAGCTCCCCCTGCTCCCGCACCGGCTGTCGCACGGTCGTGAGGTCGGTCAGTTCGGCGACGGGGTGGTCGTCGATGCCGATCACCGACAGGTCCTCCGGGATGCGCAGGCCCGCCCGGCGCAGGGTGCGGATCGCGCCGAGGGCCACCTCGTCCGAGTGGGCGTAGACGGCGGTGGGCGGCTCCGGCTGGCTGAGGAGCTTGGCCATGGCGTCCGCGCCCTGCCCCCCGCCCCAGTCGACGGTGACGACGAGGCGTTCGTCCACGTCGATGCCCGCGTCGCGCAGCGCGGCGTAGTAGGCGTTGGAGCGGCCCGAGGGCTGGACCTCGTCCGGCTGGTCGGGGTCGACGGCCGCGATCATCGCGATCCGGCGGTGGCCCAGGAAGAGCAGGTGGTCCATGGCCTGGCGGCCCGCCGTCTCGTCGTCGATGGAGACGTTCGGGTAGGGCGCGTGCTGGCCGCCTGCGGCGATGACCGTGACGCCCATCAGCTCCAGCCGCCGCTGCTCCTCCTCGCCGACCGGGAACGCCAGCACGACCACCGCGTCCACCTTGCGCCTCGCAGGCAGCCGGTTGAAGAAGTCGTGCCGGTCCTCGATGCCGTCGACGTGGTACAGCAGAACGTCCAGGTCGGCCGCGCGCAGCACCGACTCCAGCCCCTCCAGCAGGGCCGCGAAGAACCAGCGGGAGATGTGCGGCACGACGACCGCGATGCGGCCGGTGTCGCCGCCGGCCAGGCGGGACGCCTCGGGGGAGACGACGTAGGAGAGCTGCTCGGCGACCGCGAGGACGCGGCGTCGGGTGGACTCGGCGACGCCGTTCTCGTTGTTGAGCGCGCGTGAGGCGGTGGCCATCGAGACGCCGGCCTCGCGGGCCACGTCCGCCATGTTGATCTTCTGGGAGCTCTGCGCCATGCCGGAAGGTTAACTCACCCGCAGAGGGTTTCGGAAACGCTTCCATGATTCCCGGAAGGGTTTCCGAAGTGGCTCAATGTCGCCTCACCTCGCCCCGTACGGCCATCTGATCATTTCAGCACGTCAAATGCATGTTGCGTTTTCGTTACTTGACAGACCTGCTGGGTCACCTCAGTCTTTCGGCAACGGAAACGCTTCCGAAACCCGCCTCGCACCCTCTGCGGTCTGGTCCGGGAAGCACACCGACCTCTGACTGCCGACCATGGAATGGAGCGGCAGCCGCATGAATGCGAGGAGGCATCATGCCTGAGCAGCACCCCACCTCCCCCGCCAGAACCGTCGGCCGCCGTCTGCGCGCCCCGCTGGCGGCCGTAGCCGCCGCGTCGGCGCTGGTCACGCTCGCCGCGTGCAGCGGGCCCGGCTCCGACGCGGGCTCCGGCTCGTCGGCCGACGCGACCCCGACCGCCGTGAACACCGCCGTCGCCGACACCCCGGCCACGCTGACGCTGTTCTCCGCGGCCGGCCTGGAGACGTACGAGCAGGGCCTGGCCGACGCCTTCCAGGCCAAGTACCCGAAGATCAAGGTCAAGCTGCGGGTCGAGGCGGACAACAACTACAACACCGTGCTGCCGCGGCTGCTGGCCTCCGACTCCGCGCCCGACCTCGCCGCGCCCTCCGACCTCCTCGGCGGGGTGAAGGACAACCTGCTCACCAACCTCGACGCCTACGACAAGGCGTACGGCTGGAGCGGCAAGGTCCCCGCCTCCGCGCTCGCCCCCGGCCGGGTGGCGATGGGCGTGATCGGCGCCGGGTCGCTGTACCAGGCGGGCGGTTCGGCGGGCCCGCTGGTCGGCGTCTTCTACAACAAGGAGCTGGCCGCCAAGGTCGGCATGAAGACCGTGCCCGCCTCGATCGCCGAACTCGAGGCCGTCATGGCCAAGACGAAGAAGTCCGGGATCACCCCGATCGTGGCCTCGAACCAGGACGGTCTGATCGGGCACCTCTACAACCTGCTGCTCGGCGACTACATGGGCGCCCAGAAACTCAGCGACATCGTCTACCACAAGCCGGGCGCCACCCTGGACACCCCGGCCGCGGTCCAGGCCACCGAGACCCTGCAGAAGTGGATCAAGGCGGGTTACTTCGCCTCGGACGTCAACGCCCTCAACCAGGAGGCGTCGTACGGCCAGTTCACCGGGGGCAAGGGCCTGCTCTTCTTCCAGGGCAGCTGGATCACGCAGACCATCGACAAGAACTTCAAGGGCAAGTACGGCGTGTTCCCGATGCCGCCGGCCACCGAGGGCGGACAGTACGCCGGGATGACCAGCAACACCCTCGCCTTCTCCATCGCGGCCCACTCGAAGAACAAGGACGCCGCCGCCCTGTTCCTGGACTTCCTCACCACGCCCGAGGCCGCGAAGGTCGCCGTCGACAACGGGTACGCGGCGCTGACCTCCGGTACGGCCGCCCCGAGCAAGCCGTCCCTGTCCGGCACGTCGACCGAGCAGATCCAGACCGGCTACGCCGCCATCGCCGCCGACAACGGCTTCGACAGCTGGCTGCAGAACTCCGCCCCGGCCGTCAACACCAAGCTGACCCAGCAGCTCCAGCTCCTGGTCTCCGGCAAGGTCGAGCCCGCCGCGATGGTCAAGACCCTCCAGACCACCTACGCCGACGCCCTCAAGAGCAGCTGAGCACCATGCCTTCCACCCGACCGACCAGGGAGGGCGCCGCCGCCCGGAGCCGCCGCAGGCTCCGGGCCCGGCGGTGGGCCGGCTGGCTCTTCGCCCTCCCCGCCCTCGCCTTCTACGGCCTCTTCAACTTCTACCCGGTCCTGCTGTCGATCCAGTACTCGTTCTACGACTGGGACGGCATCGGCGCCTCCACCTGGGTGGGCCTGCAGAACTACACCGAGGTCTTCACCGACTCCGAGCAGCTCAACTCGCTCCTCCACGCCTTCTACCTGATCCTCTTCTTCACCGTCCTGCCGGTGACCCTGGCCCTGATCACCGCCTCCGTACTGCGCCAGATCGAGGGCCGCTTCAGCGGCGCACTCGCCCGCACGCTCCTCTTCCTGCCGCAGATCATCCCGGGGGCCGCCGCGGGTGTGGCCTGGACGTGGATGTACTCCGACAACGGTGTGGTCAACCAGACCCTGCGCGCCGTCGGCCTCGGCGACCTCGCCCGCGCCTGGCTCGCCGACTACACCTGGGCCCTGACCGCCGTCGGATTCATCGGCACCTGGCTGTCCACAGGGCTGTGCACGATGCTGCTCCTGGCCGGCATCGGAAAAATCGACATCAGCCTCTACGAGGCCGCCCGTATCGACGGCGCCGGACCGATCCGCCAGTTCTTCGCCGTCACCCTCCCTGGCCTGCGCAACGAGATCGGCGTCTGCGTCACCATCACGATCATCGCCGCCCTCGCCAGCTTCGACGTCGTCTACCTCGCTACCCAGGGCGGGCCCGGCACCCAGACCATGGTCCCCGGCGTCGCCGTCTACACCCTCGCCTTCAACGACAGCCGCCTCGGCGCGGCCTCCGCGCTCGCCGTCGTCCTCGCCCTGATCGTCATCGCGGTCGTCGTCCCGCTCCAGCGCCTGTTCCGGGAGAAATGACCATGCCCGAACGAACGCAGACCGAACGCACGCCGCAAGGAGCGCAGACCGCACGCGCGACGCAAGGTGCGCAGACCGCACGGACACTGCGCCGCCGCGCCCCCGGACTGATCCTGATCGCGGCCGCCGCGCTCTACTCGGTCGTCCCGCTGCTGAGCATGGTCAGCGCGGCCCTGGCGCCCCAGGGAACCTTCCCCTCGGGCCTGAGCTGGCCGTCCGACCCGCACTGGCACAACTTCGTCGACGCCTGGAACGTCGCCAACATCACGATCCTGCTGAAGTCCAGCACCCTCATCGTGCTCGGCGTGGTCCCGGTCGCGGTCCTGATCTCGACGATGGCCGCGTACGCGATCGCCGTGCTGGAGATCCCGCTGGGCCGCGTCTTCTACGTCGTCCTGGTGATGACGCTGACCCTGCCGTACGAGATCGTGATCGTCCCGCTCTACGAACAGACCAAGGCCATGGGCCTGTTGGGCAGCCAGTGGGCGCTGATCCTCCCCCTGATCGGGATGAACATGCCGTTCGCGGTGTTCTGGATGCGAGCCCACTTCGCCGGCGTGCCAAGGGAGTTGTCGGAGGCGGCGGGCATCGACGGCGCCGGGCCATGGCGGGCCCTGTTCCACATCCACCTGCCGCTGGCCCGCCCCGCGATCGCCTCCCTGGCCCTGCTGATGTTCCTCTCCACCTGGAACCAGTTCCTGCTGGCCCTGGTGCTGATCGACGACCCGGACAAGCGGACGATGGCCGGCGCGCTCCAGGCGTTCACCACCAAATACGCCACCGACCAGGTGCTGTTGAACGCCGGCGCCCTGCTCATCATGGCCCCCACGATCCTCGTGTTCCTGTTCCTGCAACGCCACTTCGTCAAGGCGCTGCTCCAGGGCTCGGTCAAGGGCTGACCCCCCACCCCCCACCACCCTCTTCTTCAGACAGTCAGGACCGAGCACCATGACCGACCCCACCCCCACCGCACCGCACCCCGACGCCGACGCCGACTGGTGGCGCACGGCCGCCATCTACCAGGTCTACATACGCAGCTTCGCCGACGGCGACGGCGACGGAACCGGTGACATCGCGGGCTTGCGCTCCCGCCTGCAGTACCTGGCCTACGTCGGCGTGGACGCGATCTGGATCAATCCCTGGTACCCGTCCCCGCTGGCCGACGGCGGCTACGACGTCTCCGACTACCGGGACATCCACCCCGCGTACGGCACCCTCGACGAGGCGAAGCAGCTGATCACCGAGGCCCACGAGGTCGGCCTGCGCGTCATCCTGGACATCGTCCCCAACCACACCTCCGACCAGCACGTCTGGTTCCAGCAGGCGTTGGCGGCCGGGCCCGGATCCCCGGAGCGCGACCGGTTCATCTTCCGCGACGGCAAGGGCGAGGACGGAAGCGAGCCGCCCAACGACTGGCACGCGGCCTTCGGCGGCCCCACCTGGACCCGCACGGCCGACGGCCAGTGGTACCTCCACCTCTTCGCCCCCGAACAGCCCGACCTCAACTGGGAGAACCCGGAGGTCCGCGCCGAGTTCGAGTCGATCCTGCGCTTCTGGTTCGACCTGGGCGTCGACGGTTTCCGCATCGACGTCGCCCACGGCATGGTCAAGGACCCGGCGCTCCCCGACCTCGGCCTGACCGAGTTCTCGGTCCTGACCGGGGAGGACCAGCAGGACCACCCGCACTGGGACCGCGACGGTCTCCACGACATCTTCCGCAGCTGGCGCGCCATCGCCGACAGCTACCCCGACCCGCGCGTCTTCGTCGCCGAGGCCCACGTCCGCCCCAGCCGGATGCCCGAGTACCTGCGCCCCGACCAGCTCCACACCGCCTTCAACTTCGACTTCCTCAAATGCCCCCTGGAAGCCGACAAGCTGCGCGAGGTCATCGACCGCAGCATCACCACCCTCGCCGCCGTCGAAGCCCCCGCCACCTGGGTGCTGTCCAACCACGACGAGACCCGCCACGTCACCCGCTACGGCCGCGCCGACACCGGCGTCCAGGCCCTGTTCCGGGACAAGCCCATCCCCACCGACCTGGCCCTCGGCACCCGCCGCGCCCGCGCCGCCGCCCTCCTGATGTTCGTCCTGCCCGGCAGCGCGTACGTCTACCAGGGCGAGGAACTCGGCCTCTACGAAGTCGAGGACATCCCGGAGGAACTCCTCCAGGACCCCATCTGGGAACGCACCGGCCACACCGTCCGAGGCCGCGACGGCTGCCGCGTCCCCCTCCCCTGGACCGGCGACACCCCGCCCTTCGGCTTCAGCACCTCAGGCGCGCCGCCGTGGCTCCCCCAGCCGCAGGACTGGAAGGCGTACACGGCAGAAGCGAACCAGGCCGACCCCGCCTCCATGCTCCAGCTCTACCGCTCCGCCCTGCGCCTGCGCCGCACCCACCCCGGCCTCACCGGCGAGGACTTCCGCTGGCTCGACAGCCCCGCCGACACCCTCCT
Source organism: Streptomyces sp. NPDC006872 (assembly GCF_040635845.1). NCBI lineage: Bacteria > Bacillati > Actinomycetota > Actinomycetes > Kitasatosporales > Streptomycetaceae > Streptomyces > Streptomyces sp. NPDC006872. The sequence goes on along the minus strand of NZ_JBEYIL010000002.1, from coordinate 892,029 downwards.
CTTCGAACGCGGTGAGGGCCTCCTCTGCGCGGTCAACCTCTCCGACCGGCCCATCCCCCTCCCCACCGGCTACGGCCCCCTCCTCATCTCAGGCCCCCTGGACAAGGACGGCCTCCTGCCTCCCGACACCACGGCCCTGCTGTACCGCGACTGACCGACGGACGGCGACGGAATCACCCGCCGACCTCCCCCACGCCCAGTCGCGCCCTTATCCGCCAGGGCCTGTCCGGTGTCCACTCCCCGCCGACCGGACAGGCCCTGGTCTCCACCTACACGAGTCCACCGGAGGTGCCGAAAACGAAGGCAATGACAGGCCGCCACGAGAACGGTCGCCGCATAGCGGACCGCGCCCTCGTCGTACCTCGCGGCCTCGACCCGAAGCCCCGTGACGGCGTCGACGACATGACAACGGACGAGCGGCTTCCGTTTCCCTGCGTCCTACGAGCGTCCCGAATTCGACGTCCAGCCGCTCACACTGACCGTATTCGGCGACCTCCCGAACCGTGGCGCCACCGCATCTGTGCAGGTCAGCCGAGCTCTCACTGCTGCCGACGGCAACGACGCCGAGCCCACGAGCAGCGGATTCGGCCCGCCCAGGCAAAGTTGACGCCCCGACACCCAAAAATGAACGTTTCCGCAGGTCAGAAGACTGCGCAGGTGGGGCGGGTGGGACTCGAACCCACGGCCGACGGATGATGAGTCCTTTGAGGATCTTGGCGGTCCTCGCCGATCAACGCACATACCTGACGGCGGTATCGGTTCACCTCCGCTTGCGCGGAGAGCACCGTCATCTGCTGGCCTTCCGGTTCAGTAGGTGTTTTTCAACTCGCTTCCTTGGACTGCGTCCGGCAGTCCGGGAGCGGTTGATCTTTGTTCCGGAACGGGGTGTGCATGCCGCAGGGACTTGATGGACCGGGGCGATGAAGATCCTGTCGCCTCGTGTCCTGCGGGCTTGAACGGTTCAACTCCGCTTGTCCCTGGGATCACAACACGGTCCCGGCTCAGCTGTTGGCCGCTGTTGGTTACTGGGAGGACCGGTCGCGCTCGCCCGTATTTGTTGTCGGTCGAGTCACCCATACCTGCACGTGTCGCGGTAAGGCGACGTATCGGGGTCCTGGCAGCGCGAACTGGTGGTCCGGGGTTCAGGATCCGGTGCGATAGCGGGTGAGCATGAGGGCGACGGCTTCGTCCACGATCGTGGTGTCGGTGGGGTCGGGCGGGACGAAGTCGGTGCGTACGAGTTGAGGCCACAGGAGCTGGCCGCAGATCATGCCGAGGAACTGTTCGGCCACTGCGGATGCCGGTTGTGGCTGTCCGTCGGCCGAACGGAAGTCGAGTGTGCCGGCCTGCGCTTCGGCGTCCAGGTAGTCGCGGAGCCGGTCGAAGAAGGGTCCGCGGTCGATGGCGAAGCCGGTGCCGACGATGTCGGCGAGTTCCGGCATCTGGGGAAGTTCGGTGATGATGAGGCGGCACAGCGCCGCCGTGCCGGGCCGCGAGACCAGGCAGGCGTAGTCGCGGCCGATGTGGTCCAGACCGTACCGGGGATCACCGGGCGGGGGCGGTTCGGCGTACTGCACGTCCAGCTGCCACTGCTCGGAGGTGACGGCCGCGAACAGCGCGGCCTTGGAGGGGTACCGCTTGAAGAGGGTGCCGGTGGAGACGCGGGCCTCCCGGGCGATCTGGGCCAGGGAGGCCTTGTCGTATCCCCGGGCGAGGAAGAGGTCGCGGGCGGCGCGGATGATGCGCGCGCGGTTCTCCGCTTTGATCTGCGCGTGATACCCGGCCTGGCACGTATCGCCACCGGTTTCCGCTCGGTCACGGTCCGCCACCGACATACCCACGCCCCTCGCCCGTCTCCCAGCCGCATCCTCACTGTCAGAGAACGGTCTGGCCACCGTCCAGGATAAGGTCCTGGCCCACGGTGAAGGCCGAGGCATCGGAGGCCAGGTACACGACGGCTTCCGCGACCTCCCCAGGCATACCCATGCGTTCCAGAGGGATGCCGGAGCTGATCGCCTCCAGAACCGCCGCCTGCTGCGCGGGATCCTCGATCCCGAGCTTCGAGTACAGCGGGGTGTTCACCGGGCCGGGGCTGATCGCGTTGAACCGGATGCCGTGCGACCTGAGCAGGTCCGCGTTCCACGACCGCATCAGGGAACCGACAGCCGCCTTCGTCGCGGCGTAGGCGTTCGACTGCCCGTAGCCGCCGTGCGCGCTGTTGGACGCGTTGAGGATGACCGAGGACGAGTCGGCCAGCACGGGCACAAGGGCCTGTGTAAGAAAGAAGACGCTCTTGACGTTGATGTCGAAGAGCCGGTCGAAGCTGTCCTCCGTGTGGTCCTCGAACGGCCTCCAGTCCGAGACTCCGGCGTTCAGGAACGCCACGTCCAGCTTCCCGAAGTGCTCACGCACCCGCTCCGCCAGGCCGCGCTGCGCATCGAGATCGCGCGCATCGGCCTGCACCACCGGCACCTTGTCCCCGAGGATCTGCCGCGCCTTGTCGATGCTGGCCGGGGTGACGCCTGTGACCAGCACGTCGGCCCCCTCCGCGATAAAACGCTGCGCGGTCTCCAGACCGATCCCACTCGTGCCGCCGGTGATGAGGGCGCGCTTGCCCGCAAGACGATTCATGTTCATTGTTCCTTGCCGAGTCGTGAGGTAAGTCGATGGACTCACCACTTGAAGGTAACCTCCGCGCCACCCTTGAGGCAAGTCGTTCCACTTACCATCTGTGGCCTGGACCGGTTCGGCCACGCCTGGAAAGGGAGAAGGTGGCCGACACCGGCTCGAAGGCCATGTCGCTGCCGTCCGCGAGGAGCCGGGCGATGGTGGTCTTCCCGACGCCGGGCGGCCCGCAGGATGGTGGGGCTGAGGCGCTGCTGGACGACCGTGCGGGCCCGGCAGCGGTGTCCGCGGCCAAGAGGTGGTCCAGCCCGACGGCGTCGTCCAGCTTTGTGGGGCGCAGGCGGTCGGCGACCGGCCGGGAGGGCTCCTCGTCGAAGAGCGGCAGGATCACCACGGTCGGTTCCATCGGTCTCTCGGGTCGCAGGCGGGCGTGTGCGGACGGGGCGAGCCCTTTCACGGGACGCTGACGAGCGAGGGCTCAGTCGTTCGCGGGGAAGCTCGCGGCGCTCATCGGGCACCGGCGCGGTCGCGTCGCGGCAGCCGCTCGGCGACGAGGTCGTAGGAGTCCTCGACCGCGTCGGTGACCAGCCGCTCGGTGATGCCGGGTCCAGGCCCGAGCGAGATCCAGTGCCTTTTGTCGAGGTAGCGGCCCGGTGTGATCGAGGCGTGGCCGCGTACGTGAGCGCGGGCGTGCTCGGGTTCGCACTTGACCGTGATGATCTGCTCGTCCGGGTCGTCGGTGACGATCAGGAACACCTTGCCCGCGACCTTGTACACGTCGAGTCCCGGCGTGAAGGGGTAGCCGTGGCTGACGTCGGGGAGGGCCAGGGCCGCCTGGCGGGCGGTGTCCTGGAGCCGGTCACCGGCCGCGGTCACCGGCCCGCCCGCGTGCCGGTGCCGTAGGTGCGCGGGTCGACAGGCCGCTCGGCCCTGGGCAGATGGGCGACGACGAGCCGGTAGGAGTCGGTGACGAGTTCCCCGACGAGCTCCTTGTCGACGCCTTCTCCGCGCTCCAGGGTGATCCAGTGCTTCTTGTTCATGTGGTAGCCGGGGGTGATGTGGCTGTACTGCTCCCGCAGGGCGTCGGCCTCGCCGGGGTCCGCCTTGAGGATCACGACGGGACGCCCCGGGACATCGGTCATCAGCATGAACACCTTGCCGCGCACCTTGTAGACCTCCCAGTCGGGGCCGAAGGGGTGCTCCAGCTGGGCTCCGGGGAGTTCCTCCGCGCAGTCGGCGGCGGTCTTGTGCAGGGCCGATCCGTTCATGGGTAGTGGGCCTTCTCGGGTGGTGACGGACTGTGGCATCGAAGGAGGCGGAGGGCGCGCCGCGCGGACGCGGTGGCTCGTCCCATCCTTCCGTCGAAGCCGACGGGAAGGGCGGTAGGCTGCGGACACGTGATGGTCGACAAGCGACACTCCGGGCCGAGCGGGCCGAGCGGGCCGAGCAGGCAGGCCGGACCAGCTGCGGTTCCGCTGTACGGTTTCCAGCCCCCGGTCGGTACTCCGTACGGCCTTGAGGTGAGTACCGTCGAGGATTTCTTCGCCCAGCACGACGACTGGCCGTGGAACCCGCCCCGTCCGGGCCGTGCCACCTTCCACTACCTGATCCTGGTCACCGAGGGCGAGTTGCGGCACGACGTCGACTACGTCACGCGGACCGTCGCCCCCGGCCAGTGGCTGTGGGTGCGTCCCGGGCACGCTCAGTGCTGGCATCCGCCCGGCGCGGCCCGCGGCCCGTTCATCCTGTTCGAACCGGACGTGCTGCGGCCCGACCTCGCCCGTCTCCTGGCCCCGCTCACCGCGCATGAGGCCCCTGCCGTGCTCAGCCCGCACCCCGACGACACCGCCTGGCTCCAGCAGACGGCACTCCAGCTCCTGGACGAACACCGCGCACTGGGGCGTCGCCCCCTCGTCATCCACCACGCCCTGCAGCGCAGCCTGCTCGAATCGCTGCTGCTGCGCCTGGCCAACTCCCCGGGCATCGTCCCCGTCGGCACGGCCACGGCCGGCACGGGCCGTGCCGACAGGTACGGGCGCTTCCTGGACGCCTTGGAGCTGCACTTCCGCGAACTGCACCAAGCCGCGGACTACGCCGAGTTGCTCGGCTGTTCGGTCCGCACCCTGAGCCGTGCCGCCCGGGACGCCACCGGCAAGGGGGTACGTGAACTCATCGACGAGCGGCGCCTCCTGGAAGCCCGGCGCCTGCTGGGAGGTGCCCGGTGGGATGCCCGGACCGTGGCCGCCCACCTCGGCTTCACCGACCCCGCGAACTTCGGCCGCTTCTTCCGCGACCGCACCGGCCTCACCCCGGCCGCCTTCGCGGCCGGCGAGGCCACGACCGTCCCCCCTCCTCTCCCTGGTTGACGATCCCGGTGGTCTCCGGCTGGGTCTCAGTCGACGGCCTCGATGGTGACGTCGACCGTGCCGTCGTACTTCTTGAGGGCATCGGCCCCCGAGTCGACCTCGCCGAGGACGATGATGCCGGGGTCGGGGATGGACTGGCCGTCGTGGTCATAGAAGACGGCCATGTCGGGACCGGGTGACCAGTAGGCGATGTCGCCGATCGCATAGCTGGACCGCGGCTCGCCGCCTGCGGTGAGAGACCGGGGCAGGTGACCGTACTTCTCGCGCTTGAACAGGTCGTTCATCTGCAGCGTCAGCGGAAGCAGCGAGGCGAAGTCGCGTGCCGTCGCGTTGTCGTCGAGGGTTGCGTTGAGGACGGTTTCTCCGGCGGTCAGTCGGATTCTCATAGGGGTTCTGCCCTCTGGGGTGTTGTGGGAGTGATCGTCGGCAGGACGACGACGTGCTTGCCCGGCGTGGTGCCGGACTCGACGTCGGCCTGGGCGTCACGGACCTGTTCCAGGCCGTGGTAGACCTTCGCGACCGGGACTTCGAGGCTCCCTGCGGCGATGGCCTGGAGCTGGCGGGCGAAGACGTCGGCCGGGAGGTCGGCGGCCTGACCGCCGTAGGACGTCAGCCGCACCCCGTTGGGGATCATGAACGGGGTGAAATCGGGGATCGTCCACTGGCCCGCCAGGGCTCCGGTGAAGCAGACCGTGCCGTGCCGGCGGACGGTGCGGAGGGTGTCGGCGAGGACCGAGCAGCCCACCAGCTCCAGTACGGCGTCGACACCCTCCGGCATCAGCTCGCGCACCTGGTCGGCGATCGTGCCGTTGTCGACGAGGGTATGGTCGACGCCCGCGGCCCGCAGTCCCCCGGCCCTCTCCGGGCTGCGGGTGGTGGACAGCACGGTGGCTCCGAGGTCCTTCGCGATCGTGGCCGCGCTCAGCCCGACCGTGGAGGTGCCGCCGCGGATCAACAGCGTCTGCCCGGCCTTGAGGTCCAGGCCGGTGGTCAGCGATCCGTAGGCGGTCTGGAACATCTCCGGCAGCGCACCGACGACCTCCCATGGCAGGCCGGTCTCGAACGGGATGACCTGTGCCGCGGGGACGGTCACGTACTGGGCGTAAGCACCGTCGTACGAACGGCCCATGCCGCCCATCATCGTGGCCACCTGCTGTCCCGGCCGCAGCGCGCTGTCCTCGTCGGCCTCATCGACCACGCCGACGCCCTCGATTCCGGGCACGCGCGGGTAGGTGACCACCGCGTCCGACTCGCCCTTGCGGGTGGTGACCTCGGACTCGTTGACGCCGAACGCCTTCACCCTGATCCGCACCCAGCCGGGCTTGCGTACGGGCACCGGAACATCCTTGATCTCCAGTGCGTCGAGGCCGCCGGGCCGGGTGACGACGACGGCCCGCATCGTCGCCGGTGCGGCGTCGCCGGCTGCTGTCGGTCGGCTCATGTCGAGTTCCCTAACTGTGGTCGCCAACTGTGCTCGCCCCCAGGTGCGTTGTTCCGGATCGCCCGGTGGCCGTCAGGGGCGGGCTATGTTCTCGAACAGGTCGAGGACCGCCTGGTAATGGGCGCTGGGCTCGTAAGGAGGGTTGCCGACACTTCCCGAGGTGGGCCGGTCCGTGACGGCGGGCCACAGGCGGGTCTGCTCGCCGGTGACGAAGTCGAGGACGATGTCGCGGATACGCGTGTCACGGTCGGCCTGTTCAGGGCTGCGGCCCGGCTGTTCCTGGCCGACCAGGGCGTACATCTCGGTGCCGTGCACGGCGGGCGCACCCTCGGCGGGCCCGATCATGAGGAGATGGGCGTTGCCGCCCGCGGCGGCGTGGGCCAGAGCACCGCGAGCGGCAGGGAGCGTGAAAATGTAGTCCGTCAGGGACGCGGCGCGGACCTCGGCAGGGGTGCGGCCGTCCTGGTCGTAGGTATCGACGATCTTCTTGGCGCGGGAGCGGGGAATGCGCCACCCCGCGAATTCGTCGGTGACGCGGTCGACGGCGTGCGGGTCGAACCGGTCGAGGTCGTTCGCCACCCACCAGCCCATCTCGTCACTGGCCGTGCTCAGGAGGACGTCGATGTCCCGGTGCGAGCCCGAGGCCAGGACGTCCAGGGGGTGGGCGTGCAGCACCCCGCCGGGCTGTTCGGCGTCCAGGACGACGCCGAGGCTCTGGTTGTCCATCCCGCCACGGACTCCGAGATCCGTCGGACAGACCGTGCGCAGGGCGGCCACCAGGGAGGCCGCGTCGAGATCGATCAGCTTGTCGGGGTTGCCCGCGACACCGAGTTCGGTGACGAACCGCTCCGCGAGCTCCTCGGCCCACCAGGCCGGGACGAGACGCGAGGGCGCGCCGGAGAACCCGGCCAGCCGCCGGTACAGGCCGTCCGCGGAAGAAGCACCGAGCAGCCCGAGGGTGGAGTAGGCGCCGGCGCTGTGGCCGAAGACGGTGACGTCGTCGGGGTCGCCACCGAAGTGGGCGATGTTCTGCTTGATCCAGGCAAGCGCGGCGATGACGTCCTGCAGGCCCAGGTTGCTGGCCTCGGTGAGCCGCCCGCCGTACTGCGAGAGCGAGAGCGCGCCCAGTGCGCCGAGCCGGTGGTTGACCGACACGCTCACCACGCGTCCCGTCGCGGCGAGACCGGCGGCGTTCGAGGTCGTCTGCGTGTTCGCGCCGAACTCGAATCCGCCGCCATGGATGTACACGGCCACCGGCAGCGTCTTCCCGGCCGGCCGCTCGGGGGCCCACACGTTCAGGTTCAGGCAGTCCTCGCCCGTCCCGCTGTCCGCTTCGAGCCAGTCGCCGCTGTCGGGCTGGACGGGGGCGACGCCCTTGCGGTCATAGGGGCGGTCCGGATCGAAATCCGCGACCACGGGCCGGCGGTACCGCTCGGCGGTGGCGAACGGGATTCCCCACCAGGACCGCACCCCTGGTGCAGTCGGAGCCTTGGACGCGGTCGCGGTCATGACGTGAGATTCCTTCCGGTGCGGTCGGGTATTTCGCGCGGCGTGACGGCGGCTGATCGCTCGCAATGACGCTCCCCAATCATTTCCCGTGACCCCACAAAGCACCTGGCAGACAGCGGTCACCTAATGGTCACCAGGCGACACTTGTCTGCTCCTCCTCTTCTTCTCGTGGCCGTCGCCACCGGGCAGGCGAGGGCGACCTGAGGCCCTGCCGTCAGCGGATTCCCTGGCTCGCCACGCCGACTTGCCCAGGAGAGCCGGTACAACTCGCGGGCCCGAGCATGCCCGCTGATCATGCTGCCGCATCGGGCGGTGATCTTCCCGGCCTCGCCCAGGAACGCGAGCCGGCTGCAGAAGTCGACGGGTGTGGTGTGACGTGGCTCGGGAGGGCTTCGTTGATCTTCTGAGGTTCGTTCTCGGGGGGCCTGTACCCACCCTAGAAAACAGCCCGGCCGGCACACTTCTCTTCGAACGCGGCAACGGCCTGCTGTGCGCGATCAACCTCACCGACCACCCGATCCCACTCCCCGACGCCGGCAGCCCCCTCCTCGCCTCAGGACCAGTGACCGAGGACGGGCTGCTGCCGCTGGACACCACCGTCCTGCTGCACCTGGACTGACGGGCGGACCGCGACGGGATCACCCCAGCCAGCCTCCCCCGCACGGTCAGTCGCGCCCGAAGACGAAGGCATGGCGGGCCGCCACGAGAACGGTCGCCGCTAGCGGACCGCGCCCTCGTCGTACCTCGCGGCCTCGACCCGAAGCCCCGTGACGGCGTCGACGGCGTCGACGGCATGACAACGGACGAGCGGCTTCCGTTTCCCTGCGTCCTACGAGCGTCCCGAATTCGACGTCCAGCCGCTCACACTGACCGTATTCGGCGACCTCCCGAACCGTGGCGCCACCGCATCTGTGCAGGTCAGCCGAGCTCTCACTGCTGCCGACGGCAACGACGCCGAACCCACGAGCAGCGGATTCGGCCCGCCCAGGCAAAGTCGACGCCCAAACACCCGAAAATGAACGTTTCCGCAGGTCAAGAGCCTGCGCAGATGGGGCGGGTGGGACTCGAACCCACGGCCGACGGATTATGAGTCCTTTGAGGATCTTGGCGGCCCTTGCCGATCCATGCTCATCCTTGACGTTTTTGCAGGTCAGAGCAGGTAAGCCGTGTCGGCATGCCCTTGCCTTTGTGGGTCTGTTCCTGTCCTTGCGTCCCGAACGCGTCCCGAACACGTCCCGTGAGGACCACAGCGGAAGCACAAACGGCCTAAATCGCGAGCTCGCGGGCGGAGTTCGAATCCGGCCGCAGCGGATTTCCCTTCCCACGCGCAGAGGCTCTGCCCGGGTGTTGGGGCAGAGCCTCTATGGCAGTGGTCACAGGTCAAACGTCTACGCGCAGCCTAGCCGAGTTCCAGTGTGGCCGACTGTGTGGCTGAGGCGGACAATTCGGGGAAATGGCGGGCGGCGGCCAGGAGAAGAACCGCGAGGGCGGCCGGTGCCGCGTAAGCGAGACGGAACTGGCCGGTGGAGCCGAGGAGTCCGCTCACCGCGCCACCGGTGATGACGCCGACGTAGTTGAAGAGGTTCAGTCGCGCCAGGACCGCTTCCGAGGCGGCGGGGCGCAGCCGCGCGGCGGAGGCCAGACACAGTGGAGCCAGGACGGACGCCCCCAGGCCCACGCCCCCGGCCGCGAGAACGGCGAGCGGCCAGCTCGGTGCGGCGGCCATGCCTGTCAGTGCGCCCGCGACCAGGAGTGCCGCGGTGCGGACGACCGCGACCGCACCGAGCCGTTGCACGAGGCGGTCGGTGGCGGCGCGACCGACGACTGTGCCGGCCTGGTAGGCCGCGTACGCCAGCGGCGCGACCGTGAGGGAGGCGGCGAGGTTCTGGCGCAGGTAGACCGCCGACCAGGCCGAGACGGTCGAGTCGACGACGTAGACGACGAGGAGGACCAGGCCGAAGGGGATGAGCCGGATCCACAGGCGGCGCCCCAGCGGCGGCTGCGCGACGGTGGCCGACGCCCCCGCGGTGGAGGAGGGGAGTGCGTGTGTGCGTATGCAGACGGCGAGGAGCACCACGAGGCCGGCCTGAACGCTCAGGCCGGCGGCTACGGGCCACTCCAGCCGGGCGGCCCCGGCGGTGAGCAGGGCCGCGACCACGCCGCCCACGCTCCATCCCGTGTAGAAGGAGCCGAAGACGCTGCGGCCGTAGGCGCGTTCGATCGCCGCTGCCCGGGTGTTGACCCCGACATCGAGGGCGCCGACAGCGAGCCCGAAGACGATGTACGCGCAGATGACGCTCACCTCGTCGGGGGCCCACCCGATGAGCACCAGCGCGGCGGCGGCCGTCATCACGGCCCCGCGCATCGTGGCGACGGGACCGGCGCGGCGGATCGCCGCCAGGCCCAGGAAGCTGCCGCCCCCTGCCATCAGCGCGACCGCGACCATCAGGGCGGTCGTCAGGAGCGGAGCCAGTTTCAGGTGTTCCGTGACAGCGGGGACGGTCGTGTACACGGCGGCGACGGCCACCCCTTGTGCGGCGAACGCGAGGGTCGCGCCCCTTCGGGCGCCCGTCTTGGAGACCGGGTGCCCGGCGACTCCTGCCCGGGTTGGAACGTTAAAGGACATGATGCTGTCGCGCCTTCATTCCTGTGTGCGTCGAAGTGAGCAGTCGAGGACCAGCGAGTCGAATGCGGTGCGGGTTGCGGAAACCGTAGCCAGGCGCGGAAGTCAGGCTCAGGACGCCAGGGGCCGTACAGGGGACTTCAGCGGCCAGGACGGGCGACCGATGGTGCCCGGTGCCTACGGTGGTGGCCGAGGAGAAGGTGAGTGCGATGTCCCCTGCCCCCGGCCCGGCGGACGCTCCCGGGACCAGCCGCAGCACGTCGGCGACGATCCAGCCGAACATCCTGCGCTATCTCGTCGTGGTCGCCGACGAGCACGGCGTCGATCTGCGGCCCCTGCTGCTGCGGATGGGACTGGACGAGACGGTCATGCGTTCCGCCGCGCTGCGGGTGTCGTACCGGCAGGGCAGTGCGGTGATCCGTCGTGCGGTGGAGCTCACCGGGGACGAGCGCCTGGGGCTGAGGGTCGGCGCGGCGCAGCACCTGACCGCGTGGGGTCTGCTCGGCTTCGCCCTGATGGCCGACGACACGCTGCGGCACGCCATCGAGACCGGAGTGAAGTACCAGAACCTGTCCGGGGCGATGGTGGTGTGGTCCGCCGGTGCGGGTGAGGAGGACGACGCGTTCGTGCTGCGCGCCGATCTTCCCGATCCCGCCATGGACCCGGCTGTGGCTGCGTTCCTGAGCGAGGAGGCGTTCGCCTCCGTGGTCACCCTGTCCCGGCTGACAGTGGGCCCGGCCTTCGTACCGAGGGCGGTGGAGTTCTCCTTTCCGCCGCCGCGCCAACTCGACCTGTACGACGCCCTGTTCGGCTGTCCGGTCCGCTTTGGCGCCCCCGCCAACCGCATGGTCATCGACTCCGCGTGGGCCCGTACCCGGATGCCCGGCCGGGATCCGGTGAGCTACGCGTCGACGCTGGAGATGCTCGACGCGCAGCTGGCTTCCCGCCGTGACCAGCAGGATCTGCTGGAAGTGCTGGAGATCTCCGTCGCGCAGGGCCTGCCGGTGGTGCCTTCGTTCGGTGAGCAGGCGCGGCGGCATGCGACGAGCGAGCGGACGCTGCGCCGGCGGCTGGCCGACTGCGGCACGACGTACGAGGCACTCGTCGAGGGAGTACGCCGGGAACGCGTCGAACAGCTGTTGTTCCGCCCGGAACTGACACTACGTGACATCGCCCGCCGGGCGGGATTCTCCGATGAACGGGCGATGCGCCGCGCGGTACGCCGCTGGCACGGCACCTCCCCGGTCCAGCTGCGGGAACGGATGCGTTCGGATCGCCTCTGAGTCCGCGGTCGAGGTCGAGGTCAGCGGGTGCGGATCCAGATCGTCTTCTCCCTGGTCCATTGGGTGAAGGCGTCGGTGGACTTCTCCACGCCACCGAATCCGGACTGCTTCCAGCCGCCGAAGGGGGTGGTGATGTCGCCCTCGCTGTAGGCGTTGACGGAGACCACGCCGGCCTCGATGCCGCGGGCCAGCCGCAGCGCGCTGTCGAGGTCGCGGGTCCAGACCGAGGCGGCGAGACCGTACTCGGTGGCGTTGGCCCCGCGTACCGCCTCGTCCTCGGAGGCGAAGGTCTGGACGGTGACGACGGGACCGAACAGCTCCTTGGTGAGGACGTCGCTGCCGTCGGGAGCGTGAGTGATCACGGTGGGCGGGTAGTAGGCGCCGCGCGATGGCAGCCCGTGGGGCAGTCCCCCGGTGTGAATCTGGGCTCCGCCGGCCCGGGCGGCCTCCACGGCGCCCGCGACCCGGTCGAAGGCGGTGTGGTTGATGAGCGGCCCCATCTGCGTGCGAGGGTCGGCCGGATCGCCGATGACGAGCTTTCTCGCGGCGGCCGTGAACCGCTCGAGGACCTCCTCGGCGATACTGCGGTGCACCAGGACCCGGGAGCCGGCCGTGCAGTTCTGCCCCATGGTCAGGAACGCGGCCTCGATCATGTTGTCGATGAGCTCGTCGCCGTAGGAGAGCGCGTCGGCCATCAACACCTGGGGGCTCTTGCCGCCCATCTCCAGCGAGACGCGCTTGAAGTTGCTCTCGGCGGCGTCCTTGAGGATGCGGCGGCCGGTCGCGGTGGACCCGGTGAAGGAGAGCGCCCCCACGAGGGGGTTACGGGCGAGGGCCGCCCCGGCTTCCTGGCCGTACCCGGGCAGTACCGTGACCACACCGTCGGGCAGGCCTGCCTCGGCTGCGAGTGCGACCATGTGCAGGGCCGAGCGCGGGGTCGCCTCGGCGGGCTTGACCAGCAGGCAGTTGCCGGCGGCCACGGCCGGTCCGACCTTCCAGGCGGTCATGGCGAGCGGGTAGTTCCACGGCAGGATCGCCGCGACGACCCCGACCGGTTCGCGGCTCATGAGACCGAGACCGTCGGGCCCGCTCGGCGCGACCCGGCCGAAGACCTTGTCGGCCGCCTCGGCGAACCAGCGGATCGACTCGATCGCGCCCGGTACGTCGCCCGTACGGCACTCCGTGATCGGCTTGCCCGCGTCCTCGCTGTCCAGCCGGGCGAGGATCTCGGCGTCGCGTTCCATGAGCTCGGCCAAGCGCAGCAGCACCGCGCCGCGCTCCCGGACCGGCAGCCGCGACCACATCCCGGTGTCATGGACCTGCCGGGCCTCCTCGGCGGCCTTGGCGACGTCGTCGGCGCTCGCGGCTGGCAGGGTGGTGATCAGCTCCCCGGTGGTGGGGTTGACTACCTGCAGCGTCTCGTTCTGCATCCCGTTCCTGGTCATGCTTCCTCCACCAACTCCCAGCGCCCGTCGGTCCGGCGGGCCAGTCCGCGTCGGCCCAGTTCCTCCAGATAACGGACCATGCCGCGGTCACCGCGCTTGCGGAACAGCGGGAAGAGCCGGGGCAGCAGGTTGGGCATGAGCATCGCAAACCGCACCAGACGGGACTGACCGGGCCGCGGGTAGGCCTCCAGGCGGGGCCTGTCCAGCAGGCTCACCACGGCCTCGACGACATCGGCGGGCTGCTGGGGCCGGTCCTGGAACTGCATGGAGTTCCCGCCGTCCACGGCCTCCTGGCGCAGCATCCGGGTGTCGGTAGCCGACGGGAGCACCGACCCGGCCAGGATGCCCTTGCTCCTGAGGTCGAGCCCGATGGCGAGCATCGCGCCACGCAGCCCGAACTTGGAAGCGGTGTAGATCGGGGTCTCGCCCAGCGGGAAGATCCCGCCGAGGGAGACCGTGGTGACCACCCGGGCGTCCCGGGAAGCCAGGAGAAGAGGAACGGCGATCCGGGTCGCGACCAGCGGGGAGGTCAGGTTGAGGGTGATCTCCCGCTCGATGCTCTCGACGCTGCGGATGTCGAAGCGTTCCGCGCTGGTCATGCCCACGTTGTTGACGAGTACGTCGAGCCGGCCGTGATCCCGGGCGACCACCTCGAACAACCGCTCCACCTGGGCGCGGTCCACCAGGTCACAGCCGATGCCCGTATGCCCGGCGCCCGGAAGGTCCGCGGCTACCCTCATGGCGCGGACCCCGTCGATGTCGACGACGACGCAGCGGGCGCCACCGGAGGCGAAGCGGCGGCACAGCGCGCTGCCGATGCCGCCCGCGCCGCCGGTCACCAGCATGACCTTGTCGGTGAAGTCGAACCCGCTCATGCCGTCGCCTCCGCAGGGCGAAGGGACCGTACCTGCGGCGGCCGGCCCTCGGTGCGCCAGCCCATCTCCCCCGCGACCTTGCCCAGGTACTTCACGAAGGCCCCGCTGTCGACGTAACCGGTGTGGCGCGGCGAGTCGACGAACTTCAGCCCGCCGGACAGATCCGGGCGGTCGGCGCGGATCCTCTGGGCGAACCGCTCCGCGTTCGGCAGCCGGTGCCGCTCGTCATGGAGGTACCCGGCGATCAACTGCGCCTGGGAGTCGAAGAGCTGGTACGCACCCGAGTTGGTCTCGACGAAGCCGATGCCGAACAGGCCCTCGTGCTCGCGCGAGAACGACGACAGGTACAGGTCGGGGTGCTGCTCGTCGCCGAAGTACCGCTGCGCGACCGGAACTTTGTGGACGTAGCCCGTGGCCAGCAGGACGAGATCGAAGTCGTCGCTCGTGCCGTCGGTGAAGTGCACGATCCTGCCCTCGGTGCGGGCGATCCCGGGTTTGGCGGTGATGTCGCCGTGCTGGAGGTGGTGGATCAGCATCGAGTTGATGGCCGGATGGGTCTCGAACAGCTTGTGGTCCGGCTTCGGCAGCCCCAGCCGTGTCGGGTCGCCGTTGATGATCCGCAGAAGGGCGCCGAAGACCCGCTGCGCCAGCCACATCGGCAGGTGCGGCCCACTGTTGGCGATGGTGTCCACCGGCCGGCCGAACAGGTGCTTGGGGATGAACCAGTACCCGCGCCGCATGCTGATCACCGCGTGGTCCGCGGTCCGGGCGGCGTCGCAGGCGATGTCGCACCCGGAGTTCCCCGCCCCGACGACCAGGACGCGCTTGCCCCGCAGCTCCTCCGCGCTGCGATAGCCGACGGTGTGCCGGACCTCCCCGCTGAACTCACCAGGGAGGTCAGGGATGTTGGGATGCCACTGCGAGCCCGTACACACGACGACCTGCCCGTGCACGCTTTCCCGACCGTCGGCCCGGGTGACCGTCCAGGTGCCGTCCGCGTTCTTCTCGACGTTCTCGACCTCGACGCCGAACTCGATGCGGTCCGTGAGCCCGTAGGCGTCGGCGAAGGACCGCAGGTACGACAGGACCTGCCGGTGCGGCGGGTAGTCCGCGAAGTGGTCGGGCATCGGGAAACCGCCGAAGCCCGACAGGGTCCTGCTGGAGATGAAGTGGGCCGACTCGTACATCGGGCTGCCTGGACTGTCGATGTCCCAGATACCGCCGGGCGCGGTGTGCCGCTCCAGATGCGTGTACGGCAGACTCCGCTCCGCCAGGGCCCTGGCGACCGCCAGCCCGGCAGGTCCCGCCCCGATCACGCACGTATCAAACTGGCTGTCCGTCACGGGCCTGCCTCCTCGTTTCGTCCCGCTTCACGGGTGTTGAAGGAAACGTATGCACCCGCCGTTCAGCGGGAACTGACCCGCGCGGCCACGGACCGGACCTCAGCGGCCGCGCGACCACGGCATCCGTCTGCTCGAAGCCTGACCTGTTCGTGCGACTGGTTCATAGGACTAAGTCGGTATGATGCGGTCATGGCTCACGTTCCCGCGGCCGAGCGCCGCCCTCAGCTGATCAAAGCGGCCATCGACTTCATGACGAGGGAAGGAGTCGCGGCCGGGAGTACCCGCGCCATCGCCGCCGAGTTGGGGGTGGCCCAGGCCACGGTTCACTACACCTTCGGCACGAAGGAAGGGCTGTACCGCGCCGTCATGGAACAGCTCACCCAGGATCTGATCACACAGGTCGAGCAGGCCGCACCGGCCGACGCCGGATTCGAGGAGACGGCCGGCGCGCTGGCCGCCGCCCTGTGGCGAACGGTGCGTGAGCAGCCCGCCAGCCATCAACTCCTCACGGAACTGACCCACTTCGCGCTGCGCACCCCCGCCCTGAGAGAGGCCCTCGAGAGCCACTACCGGAGCGTGACGGAGGTGACTGCGAGGCTGGTGACCGAGGCGGCCGAGCGCACCGGCCAGCCTCTTGCCCAGCCCGCGGAGACGATTGCACGGTTCTTCCTCGCCGGCTTCGACGGGCTCACCATGCAACACCTCTCCCACCCCGACGAGGAGGCCGAGCGCACCTGCCTCCAGGCCTTCGTGTCCGCCGTGGTGGCCATGGCGGAGGGCCGGCTGGACCTGGTGCCCGTACCCGCGAGCTGAGGGCGGTCGGGCGCACCCGTACATGTGCGAGTGCGGTGCGCCCTCGGTCCCCGACCGGGGGATGCCAGGTTCACCGACGGGCTGGCCATCGCCGGACACCTCGCACTCGCAATGATGAGCCTCTCCGCGGCAGACCCGAGCCGCGCAGGCCGTGCGCCCCCCGGATCGGTTGCCCTGGACGGCCAAGCCCTTCACAGGCGCGCCGAAGGGCAGCTTAGGCGTGACGAAGGGCAGCAGCCGGAAACAGCTGGTCATGCCGCTACGGCAGCGGTCGGCCCCGGCAGTCCCCGCCCTGCGCAGCCGGGCCTCGCAGGGCATGCTGTCCGGCTCAAAGGCGTTCGAGGCTCTGCCACGCCGCCGCCGGGGGCACCCTGACCGCCGCCTGTGCGATGCCGACCAGGGCGCGCTGCCCGTGTCCGGCAGCGCGATCACGTCAGGGAGTGCGCGCTCGAAGAACCGCTCGGCTGCAACGACACGTCATGCGACCCCTCTCCCCCTGTCTCCCCCTGGACAGTGGCCTGGTTCGTGACGGACACCCCTTCCCAGGCCGGCGACATGTGGTCCCGACGACCGGCCGGGACTTGCCGACCACGAGGAGATCCCCCGCCGCGGTCGGCCCCGCCGCCCCCGCTCCGACCACGGACGACGTCCGCCTCCCGGCTCCGACGACCTTGGTGGCCTGCATGCCGCGCGTACCGGTCACGGTCGCGCACCCCGGGGCACCCTCACCCACCTTGTCAATCGACAAGGTCGATCGATTTCCTCACCTGCACACTCTGCGCGGCCTGCGCTTTCGATGAAAGTGGCACGCCTAACAGTCGATTGACTCGGTCACCCGACTTGAGCGGGTGATAAAGTCGGTCTATCGATCGAAGTGCCGTCGGCATCGGCCCGTCACGTGCCCGGAGTCCGCTCCGACCGGCGCCCCCTCCGCTTCCCCCGCCCCGCGTCCGCACTCGGGCGGGCGGGATTCCACCGTCCTAGGGAGTTCGTCATGGCCGTCCTGCTCCACCGGCTGGGCCACAGCGCCTACCGGCACCGAAAGCTCGTCCTGGGTATATGGCTCTTCGTCCTGGCCGCGCTCATCACGTGCGTCAGCGTCTTCAGCGGCAAGCTCGACGACCGCTTCGCAGTGCCCGGCACCGAGTCGCAGCGTGCGCTGGACAGCCTGAGCAAGACCCTTCCGGAAGCGTCGGGCGCGGGCGCACAGATCGTCTTCACCGCCCCTGAGGGCCACCAGGTCACCGAAGCCCCCTACGCCACGACCATCGCCCGGACCGTGGCGGAAGCCAAGAATGCTCCCCAGGTCAGCGAGGTCGTCGACCCCCGCACCTCCAGCGCCGTCTCGGCGGACCGGACCACGGCGATTGTCCAGGTCCAGTACCCCGTGCAGAACACGGAGGTCCGTCCGTCATCGGTGGACGCGATCGAGGACGCGGCCAAGGCGGCGGAGAAGGACGGGCTGCAAACCTCGGTGGGCGGGTCCGTCTACAGCAGTAAGGGCGTCCATGTCGGCCCGTCGGAGATCATCGGCGTGGCCGTGGCCCTGCTCGTCCTCGTCGTCACGTTCGGTTCGCTGCTGGCCGCCGGCATGGCACTGCTGCCCGCGCTGATCGGTGTGGCGGTCGGTCTGGCCGGGCTGCTCGCCCTCGCGCCCGCCGTCAGCATCTCCTCCACGGCCGTCACGCTCGCCCTCATGCTGGGCCTGGCCGTCGGCATCGACTACGTCCTGTTCATCCTCTCCCGCCACCGGCAGCAACTGGCCCGCGGAACCGACCCGAGGGAATCCGTCGCGCTGGCCACCGGCACGGCCGGAAGCGCCGTGGTCTTCGCCGGGACCACCGTGATCATCGCGCTCGCCGCGCTGAGCGTCATCGGCATACCGTTCCTGACCACGATGGGTCTCGGAGCCGCCGGAGCCGTCCTCATCGCCGTGCTGGCCGCGATCACCCTCGTCCCCGCCGTCGCGGGATTCGCCGGCTCCCGGCTCGCCCCCAAGCCCGGCAGCCGCGCCGCCCGGCGGGCCGCCGACGCCGAAGGATCCACCGGCCGCACCCCGATGGGCACCCGCTGGACCAAGTGGGTCATCGCCAAGCCGCTGCTGACGGTGCTCGCCGTGCCGGGCATCCTCGTAACCCTCGCCCTGCCCGCCACGGACATGCGTCTGGCCCTTCCCGACAACGGCTCCGCCCCGCACGCCTCCACCGAGCGCAGGGCCTACGACACGATCAGCGACAAGTTCGGTCGCGGCTTCAACGGCCCGCTCCTCGTACTGGCCGAGACCAAGAACGGCACGGCTGCCGCGAGCGCGCAGGCCGGCACCCAGGTGGCCCAGAAGCTGCGGACCCTCAAGAACGTCAAGGCGGTCCTGCCGCCCCAGCCCACCAGCGACCCGGCCCAGAGCGTCATCACCGTCCTGCCATCCTCCAGCCCGGACAGCGTCCGCACCGGCCAACTCGTCCGTGACATCCGCGGGACGGGCGCCGACATCCGCGCTACCACCGGCGCCTCCATCGCGGTCACCGGCACCACCGCCGTCAACATCGACGTCTCCAGCCGGCTCAGCGACTCGCTGCTGCCCTTCGTCGCCATCGTCGTCGGGCTCAGCCTGCTCCTGCTGATGGTCGTCTTCCGGTCACTGGTCATCCCCGTCAAGGCCGCCGTCGGCTTCCTGCTCTCGGTGGGCGCCTCGCTCGGCCTGGTCGTCGCCGTCTTCCAGTGGGGCTGGCTGGCAGACATCCTCGATGTGCCGCACAGCGGCCCCGTCGTCAGCTTCCTGCCGATCATCCTGACCGGCGTGCTGTTCGGACTGGCCATGGACTACGAGGTGTTCCTCGTGTCCGGGATGCGCGAGCAATGGGCCCACACCGGCCGGGCCCGCCAGTCGGTCATCGACGGCGCACGCCACAGCGTACGGGTCGTCACCGCGGCCGCACTGATCATGTTCACCGTCTTCGCCGGATTCTTCCCCCTGGACGACTCCCTGATCAAACCCATCGCGTTCGCCCTGGCCGTCGGCGTGGCCATCGACGCCTTCGCCGTCCGTATGACCCTCGTACCCGCGGTGCTCGCCCTCGCCGGCCGGGGCGCCTGGTGGCTGCCGGCCTGGCTGGACAGGATCCTGCCCGACCTCGACGTCGAGGGGACCAGCCTTCAGAAGGCCCCTGCCCTCCTCCCCACAGGCCACGACACTGCTGTCTCTGCGCCGCGCCACCGCCCACAACAGGCTCGCCGCCATCGGTGACACACCCGCCGAGGAGATCAGTTCACTCCTGCATGTCGGAGTCACCGGCATCCTCAACCCACCCATCAAGGCTGCCCCCTTCTCGGCGGCACTCGCGCTGATAAGCCAAGGGGGCCCCGGCCGCGACTCGAGCCCCGTGACGCCACTCATCGAGAAGTCTCTGGGCCGTTTCCAGTACGGGCCGTGAACCCTCGCTCCGGCCGACCTCAGCAGCGGCTCTGTGGTCAGGGAGCCCAGAAGCAACGTCCTGCCACCCGCCATTCCGATGCCCCTGCCCACCCCTGGCAGGCGTTGACGAAATACAGCAGAACAGTGGCTTCCGTTTCCTTGCGTCCTGCGAGCGTCCCGAATTCGACGTCCAACCGACGGACCGGCCGCACTCGGCGACTTCCCGAACCGCGACGCCCACGAATCTCTGCAGGTCAGGCCAGCTCGTCCTACTACAGACGGCCACGACTCCAAACCCACGAGCAGCGGATTCAGTCCGTTCAGGGAAAGTTGACGCCCCGACACCTAAAAATGAACGTTTCCGCAGGTCAGAAGACTGCGCAGGTGGGGCGGGTGGGACTCGAATCCACGGCCGACGGATTATGAGTCCGCTGCTCCGCTCCACGACGAGATTCGCCTCCTCAACGCTCCCCGGTCACCGACATCCGGCGGGCTGCACCAGCACCAAGAATGGTGTCGTAGCACCACCCACTGGGCCTTGCCGACCCTGCAACAAGGTGCGTCGGCAAACCGCCCGCGTAGTCCCAAGCGGTCTCAACATCCGCCTGTTCGGTCCGGTCAAGCCCTTGTCGAGCGGCATCGAGCGTAGGTTCTGGCCGAGGAGGTGCCAGCGTGGCACCGAGCCGATGAGATCCGCTCCTTCTGCCGCGCGGCGCCGGGCGAACCTTGGCCCGGCTTCTCGACGCCGGGACTCGCCTTGTCGGCGTCGTCGGCCACCTGGGCCCGCTCGGCAGTGCGCAGGCCTTCGGCCGCCGTGGGGCGGGATCGACTTTCGACCGCGTGATCGCCGGTCTGTACCGCTGCCTGGACGCCGAGTGGGAAGCCGACCCCGCCCTCACGACAACTCCCGTCGCGAAGACCTCGGCGGCCCGCCGGCGGCAAGGCCGCCGTGCACCTGGCCTCGGCGGACAAGGCCGCTGCCGGGCCGGCCGGTTCCGACAGCCCGGGTTCGGACAACCCGGTGGCGGGTCCTATGTCCGCTTCCCCTCCCCCTCGTCGCGGGGCATCAGGGCGCCGTCCAGCCAGGCTGTCGTCAGTTCGACGCGGGAGCGGCGGCCGGTGCGTTGGAAGAGCCGGGTGAGGCGTTGTTCCACGGTCTTCTCGCTGCATGCCAGGCGGGCGGCGATCTGACGGTTGGTCGCGCCTTCACCGACCATGGTGATCAGTTGTACGTCCTGCTCGCTCAGGCCCGGGCCGGCCGGGCGGCGGGGCACTGGCATGCCGTTGCGGTGAGCCGTACCGGACAGCGGGGTGCGGGCAGGGCCCGCCAGGCCCAGCCGGGCCGTCCCCCGTGCGATGTCGGCCAGCCAGGGCTTGGGGTCGGTGTCGAGGTCCGCCAGGACGCGGGAGCACTCCAGGGCCAGCGGGAAGTCGCCACGCCCGCTCGCAGACGTGTGAGCCGCTCGCGCGCTCTCCGCGTCCCGGTGCACCACGCCTCGCGCCAGCAGCAGTGCCTCGTACGCCAGGGGGGAGCCCGTCTCGTCGTGCAGAGCCGCCAGTTCCCGTACGACGCGTCGGGCCTCCGGCCGGTCGACGTCGAGACCGCCACCGACACCGCCGTCCGCACCGTTGTGCGGACGGCCGTTCGGAGCGTTGTGCGGTCCGTTGTCCAGGGTGAAGCGCAGGATGCGCAGCAGAAGCCGTTCTGTGCCTGCTGTCAGGCCGGTCTCCTCCCGCGCCCGTGCCACATCCCGCCAGGCGCGTTGCAGGGCCTCGTCCGGGCGTCCCGACCAGGAGCGGACCGTCAGGCGGACCCGGGCGGCCAAGGGGTGGGCGATCGTGTCGGGGATCAGTTCCAGCCAGCTGCGGGCCCGTGTCAAGTCGCCCCGGAAGCAGTGGATTTCGGCTGCCAGGGCGCGCACGGCCGGGTGACCGGCAGACGAGTCGGGGTGCGTGGCGCGGGTTCGTGCCTCGATGCGTCGGGCGGTGGACAGGGCGGCGTCCCAGTCGCCCGTGTGGTAGGCGAGGACCATGGCGTGGTGGCGGGCGGCGGCGCTGTTCCCCGTCGCGCGGTAGCGGTCGCCGAGCACCGCTCCGAGGCCGCCTGCCAGGTCGCCGTACGATGCGGCTGCCCGCAGCCGGAGTTCGGCCGCCCCGTCCAGCGCCTCCGGGGGCAGGGCACGGCGGGCGCGGTTCCACAGGGAGCGGTTGCCTGTGGCTGCGGACAGCAGGCGCAGTTCGGCCGGGGTGGGCAGCGGCGCTTCGGAGGTTCGGGCGGCCGGTGTCGCGGTCGGACAGGGGGCAGGTGGAGCCTCCGGGCCGATTCCGTACCGGCTTGCCGTCGCGAGCAGTTCGGCGGTGAGCGCGCGGTGGCCGGGGGGATCGGCCGGGAGGGTGTGCTCGTGCAGGGCGGACAGGGTCCAGGCCTGCGCGGTGAAGTGCAGAGCTGCGGTGGCCTCGACGCTGTGCCGGTCGTGCCGGGCGGTGTCCGGAGCGGTTTCCAGGGCCGCGCGCAGGGGTTGCTCCAGTTCCAGGACCTCGGCGTGGGCCGCGCGGGCCAGACCCAGTGCGGCGGCCCGGCGCAGTATGTCGGGGGTGCGGGGGTCGTCCGGGGGCAGGCGGCGGAGCGCCGATGTGTAGGCGCGCAAGGCGCGGGGCTGGTCCGCGCGGGTGTCCTTGCGGGCGGCGGCGAGGAGCAGCGGAATGGCTGTGGCGTCCTCCAGGGCCTGGCCCGCGGCTGTCACATGGTCGGTGAGCCGGGGGTAGCCGGTTCCTGCGGCAGCCGGGCCGAGGTGGTCGGCCAGTGGCCGTACCACGGCCGCGTGGAGGGCGGGGATCGTGCGCGAGGGGTGGCCGGGGTCGGGCAGGGTCAGCAGTGCGGTGGCCAGCGCGGGCACCGCGAAGGCGATGCGTTCGCCCCGGTCGCGGTCCAGGGTCAGTACGCCGCTTCGGAACAGGGCGTCCATGGCCTGGGCCGGCGTCCCGGCGTCCGTGCCGGCGTCCGTGCCGGCGTCCGTGCCGGTGGCTGTCAGGCGGTGCAGGTCGGGCAGGAACAGTTCGGCGCGGTGGGTGAGGTGGGCCAGGGTGGCTGCCGCTTCCGTCGCCGTGGGGCCGGGGTGAGGGTGTCCCTGCCGGCCGAGACGGATCAGGCTGAGACGGATCAGGTCGTCGGCGTGTGTGGTGACCGGCAAGGGGAAGGTGACGGCGCCACGGGCCTGCGGGGGGCCCAGTCGGCCGTCCACCTCCGGCAGTGCGGCGCTGTCCGCCAGGTCGGCGAGGAGGGCCAGGAGGGCTTGGGGGTTGCCCGCCAGGGTGCCGAGGTCATGGGTCACCGCCTCGACCAGTTCCCGTTCCACCGGTCGGCCCAGGCGACGCTCGACGAGTGCGGCCACGGCTCGGGGCTGCAGGGGCGGCAGGTCGAGGACCTGGTCGACCGCGGCAAGCAGGGGCGTGCCGCTGTCCTCGCGGTGCGCCGGCGGGTGACCCGGTGCATGCGGTGGCCCGGCGGCCAGGACCACCGGCAGGCCCGCCGGGCGGAACACCCGCAGCAGCAGTGCGAGGGCGGCGGCCGTCGCGGGCGGCAGCCGTTCCATGCCGTCGCCGATCAGAGCGAGCGGGGATCGGTGGGCGGCGGTCGTCAGTGCTTCGCCCAGCGCGGCCAGGACGGCGAGCGCGGCGGGTGAGGCCTGGGGATCCGCATGGGGCGCGGGGCGATCTTCGGCCAGCCGGGACCGGGCGCGGCGTACGGCGTTCACCCGGGCCGAGAGACGGGTGTCACGGATCTTGGCGAGGAGCCCGCACACCGCGTCGGCGAGCGGTCCGGCGGCGACCGCCGCCCCTTCCTCGCCCCGGTCGCCGGGGTTCGGCGGTCCGTCGGTGCTCCAGCCCTCGAAGGCGGCCGGTACGGGCAGTCGCAGCACGCGCACACCGTCACCCACCGCCGCCGACCGGGCCGCCTCCAGCACCGTGGTCTTCCCGGAACCGGGGCCGCCGGTGACGAGCAGGGTGCCGGCTTCGGTGGTGGCGCGCAGGACACGGGCGATCGCGGTGATCTCGGTGTCCCGGCCGATCGGACCGGAGTGCGCCACGGGTAAGGGGTTCGGCGGCACGGCGACTCCTCGCTTCGTTCGTCGCTTCCTTCGCCCGGACAGCCGGGCCCCGCCGTTCGGTGTCCGACGGCGTCCCACGGCCAGGAGGGATCGCGTGGCAGTCCCGGCCGTTTGTGCACCGGGCGCAGCAATAATTGCAGTTGCCCTTACGGTCCGGTCGACCGGGTTTGCCCCGGCACGGGGAGTCGGCCTGCCCAGGCGACCCACGCGGCACTAGGAGAGCACGGACTGTGGCAGGTCGGAGAAACACCGAGTTGGTCCCGGGCGGCACTGCCGCCCGGCTGGACCATTCGTACGAGCAAGTGGTCGGCCGGGAGAAGGAGTTGGGGGAGGTCCATGCGCGGCTGAGGGATCCTGACGGGCCGCGTCTGGTCGTCGTGCGGGGTGAACGGGGTGTGGGGCGGAGCGCGTTCGTGCGGACGCTCGGCGAGCGGCTCCGGGCGGAGGGGGTCGCGGTGCTGCCGCTGGCCTGTGCGGTCGGGGACACGGAACACCCTCTGTTGCTGGCGTTGCGTCTGGTCCGGGCGCTGCCCATGGCGCGGTCGGCCGGGCCTGGCCCCGGGCCCGGGGCGCCCGGGGCCGGGCGTGGCCGAGGCAGGGTGCGGTCCGACACGGATGCGCTGGCCGCTGTCGAGGCGAGGGACCCGACGGCGATGGCCCTGGTGCTCGGTGCGGCAGTCGCATCGGGGCAGGCAGGGGGTGCGAGGCCGACGGTCGTGGTGATCGAGGACGCCGAACATGCCGACGCCGACTCCCTCGTCCTGCTGGGCGGAAACGGCGGCGACGGTCTCTTTCCGCCGGACGTCCGACTGCTGGTCACCGTCGCCGAGCGTGGAGCGGCGCGCGAGGGCGGGACAGGCATCGGGGGCGAGGGCGGGACAGGCGTCGGGGGCGACGGCGGGGTCGAATCCGAGGGCGGGGTCGGCAACGCGTCGGCCGGGTCGGGCCGTCGGCGGCCCGTGGAGCGGCTGGCGGACGAGTTGTCCTCGTACTCCCTCGTGCTGCGGCGGCTCGGTGAACCGGAGGTCGCCGCCATGGTGGCCGGGCGGTTGCAGGCGACTCCGCAGCCGGATCTGGTGCGGCGGGTGCACCAGTTCGGCCGTGGTGTGCCGGCGGCGGTCGACGCCCTGCTGACCGGGTGGGTACGGGAGGGCGCGATCCGGGTGGCCGACGGCCACGCCTTCCTGAGCGTCCGCGTTCCGGTGCCGTTGCTGCCGTACGACCACCCGCTCGTCGCGGAACTGCGGGCGCTCGGTGAGCCGTACGGGACGGTGGCCGGGGCGCTGAGCATCCTGTGGCCGCTCGGCCGGGCGGCGCTGACCCGCACGGCCGAGGTGACCGGGCTGTCTGCGGAGGAGACGTGGGCCGCGCTGCGTGCACTCGGCTGCGCGGGGATCGTGACGGAACTGAAGGAACCGGCGCGGCCGGAGGAGGGCGCGGACGGCTCGGCGGGGCCGGGCGACGGTGGTCGGGGCGTCCGGGGCTGGATGTTCTGCCTGCCTCTGGTGGAGCACACCGTCCGGGAAGGGCTCGGGCCGCTGGAGCGGGCGCGGCTGTCGGCTGCGGCGGTGTCCGAGCTGTGGGGTGAAGGGGCCGGGGGCGAGCGCCTGCCCGCGGAGGCGGGCGGCGGGGGCCAGCCGGCGGAGGCGGGCAGCGGGGGCCAGCCGGCCGAGGCAGGCGGCGGGGGCCAGCCGGCCGCGGCGGGCGGCGGGGGCCTGCTGGCCGAGGCCGATGCCGTGACCTATCCGGCCGACCGGATCGCGGACGCGGGTGTGCTGGTCGACCGGGAGCGGGCCGTCGACGAGCTGGTACGGACCGCGGATCGGCTGCTTCCCGATGTCCAGGGGCCGCTCCTGCTGCGATACCTTCGGGCGGCCCTCGACCTGATCGAGGATCCCGGGGCGCGCGAACACATGCTGCTGCGGTACGCGAAGGCCGCCTACGTGGTCGGCGACTACTCGCGCGCGCGGGCCACGGGTGAGGAGATCCTGCGCGACCCCGCCGACAGCCTCACCGATGACCTGCTCCAGGACGTCGCCCTGCTGCTGGTCGCCTCGACGGCCGCCTCGGAGGACTGGGCGCAGGTGTCCCGGATGGCTTCCGCGCACTGGTGGCGGGACCTGCCACTGCCCCCGATAGCGGCCCTGACGGGCCAGGCGCTGGCGCTCGGCAACACGGAGCGGTGGCTCGAGGCGCGTGATCTGCTGGCGCGGACCGAGCCGATGTGGCGGACCGGCACCCGTGAGCAGTGGAACCCCGAGTGGTTCCGGGTCTGTGCCGAGTGGGTGCTCGGACGGCCGGAGCGGTTCCGGCAGCTGATGAGCGCTCCGTACGGGCCTGACATGACGCTCGACTCCAAGCACGCTCTCAGCATGGCCGCGGCCGATCAGCTCCTCGGCGCCAGGGATCTGCACGCTGCGACGCGAGTGCTGGCCTTCCGCGGTCTGTCGCCGGAGTGGATGCCTGCGTACACCCGCTTCCTGTGGCTGCACCTTCTGGGGCGTTGGGACGAGGCGCTGGCGGTCGCGCGCTGGATGCTGGCGAACCGGCAGGCGTTCAACCCGGCGCCGAGCCACCATCTGCTCCCCGCCCGGACGGCCGCCATGCTCCTGGCCAAGGGGCGCGCCACCAGTGCGCGACGGCTGCTGGACAGTGCGCGCAGCCTCCACGAAGGGCCGCTGGAACTCTTCCTGGACCAGGCCGAGGCCGAGGTGCTGCGTGCCCTCGGCGAGGCGGGCGAGGCCGAGCGGATCCTGCGCCGCGCACTGGCGGTGGCGGGCGAGCGCGGACATGCCTACGGCATCGACGAGTTGTGGGCCCTTCTGGCCGAACTCCTTGCGGAGGCCGGGCGGGTCCCCGAGGCGGCCGACGCGCTGGCGAACCTGGAGACGCTCACGGAGCGCACCGGGGGCGAACGGACCCGGTTGTTGTGGTTGTCGACGTCGGCGCGGGTCGCGGCTGCGGGCGGCCCCGGTGGTTCTGACTGCGGACGGGAGCGGTTGCCGGCCGCCGTGGAGCTGGCCCGCGCGCGTGAGCAGCCGTTCGAGACGGCGGTCGTCCTGGTGTCCGCCGCCCGTTCGGGGGCCGGCCACGAGGAACTGCTGTACGAGGCGTACGACCTGTTCGGCGAGGTCGGTGCCGCGCTGTGTCGCTTCCATGCCCGTACGGCGATGCGTGAGGCCGGGCTGGCCGTGCCGGATCGTCGGCAGGTGACCGTCGAGAACGAGCAGTTGCTCGCCACCCTGATCACAGAGGGCCTCAGCAACCGCCGGATCGCCTCGGTACTGCGCGTGAGCGAGGACGCGGTCGCCAACCGGCTGACGCGGCTGCTGAGCCGTACCGGACTGCGGTCCCGTACGGAGGTGGCCACGGCGGTGCTGACCAGCAGTGCGCCGGCCTGGCCGGTGCGGTGAGTCTGTCGGGGTGACGCGGTGAGCCTGTCGGGGTGGCGGAACTCGCGCCAGGTTTCCCTATTCCTTGGTGCACGGGGGGTGTTTGCCCACCGAGTACGGGGCTGGATCATGACAGCATCGGCCTCCCGTTGCCCTGATTCCCCAACCATGACATCCGTGACTTCTGTGACATCCACGACATCCATGCCTTTCGCAACGCCTGATGTCGTTCCGTCACTCTGGTACCCAGTGGAGGGCGAATGCCCCGGTCGGCGCTCACACTCACCGTTCGGGTGGCGATCCACGCCCCCGATGCCGTCATACGTGCCGGCCTGGCCAACCACCTCCAGTTCGACCGGCGGATCACCGAGGTTCCGCCCAGCAGAATCGGCGAGGCCGATGTGACGGTGGTGGCGGTGGACTCCGCCGACGCCGGCACCCTGGACGTGCTCGCCGCGCTGTCCGACCGCCGTGAATCACGCTTCGTGCTCGTCGTCGGCCGACAGTGGCAGACCAACATCTTCACCGCCGTGGACCGGGGGGTACGCGCCGTGCTGTGGCGGGACACCTTCACCCCCGCGGCGTTCGTGCGGGCGCTGATCACCGTCGCGGAGGGCGGGGGCAGCTTTCCGCCGGCCCTGCAGGGCGTGCTCATGGAGCAGGTCCAGTGGACCCACCGCGAGGTCCTCACCCCGCACGGCCTGACGGCGTCGGGCGTCTCACCGCGTGAGGCGGATGTGCTGCGGCTGATCGCGGAGGGCAAGGAGCTGTCCGAGATCGCGGAACTGCTCTCGTACTCCGAGCGCACCATCAAGTACATCCTGTCCGGTCTGATGAAGCGTCTGGAACTGCGCAACCGCGCGCACGCCGTGGCCCACGCCATACGCTCCGGCCTGATCTGATCCGACCCGGCCGGGGAAGGCCGGGTCAGGTCAGGTCACGCCAGGTCAGTTGACGATCCACTCGTGGTCGTCGGTGGGGCTGCACGGGTAGACGCCCAGCCGGGTGTCGGGGCCGCCGGAGCCGTCGGCGCCCCACACCTCCAGGCACATGCCGTTGCTGGCCTTGTTGTGGATCCAGTACTGGCCGTTGCCCCGGCTCTCCAGCCACCACAGCTGGTTGTCGGCGGTGGTTCCGGTGCAGGCGCCCTCCCTGACGTGGGTACGCATGGCGACCGCGCCGGTTCCCGGGAGGTCCATGCACAGGCCGTCCTTGACGTTGCGGATCTGGAAGACGTCCGCCCCGTCCGCGCCCGCACCCTTGTAGCGCACCTCGAAGTCCCACATCTGGTTGTCGACGGTGCCCCGGTAGCAGTACTCCTGGAAGACCCCGGCGCCGAGCTTCCCCTTGGCCGAGCCGCCCAGGTCGGCGCACATGGCCGTGCTCGCGTTTTTCAACATGACGTTCTTGCTGTTGGCGATGTTGACGGTGGGCTGCGCCGCCACCTTGGGGGTCAAGGCCGCCCTCGGGGTCGGTGACGCCGTGGTCGTCGTGCCGGAGACGGAGGTGGACTTCGCCGTCCCGGTGGTGGCGAGGCTCTCGCTCTGGCTTCCCGGCTTGTTCCGGTCCGTGCCCGTGGCGCCCGCACCGCCGGCGCTGGTGGTCGGAGTGGGGCTCGCGGTCGGTGACGCGGTGCCGTAGGCGGGTGTGGGCGCACCCGGTCCGAGCTGCTTCGGCAGCACCACACCGGAGGCCGGTTCGGTCTGCTCGGCAGACCGGTCGTCTTCGTCCCCGCCGATGAAGAGCAGCGGTACGGCGAGCAGCAGCGCGCCCACGATGCCCGCGCCCGCCAACAGGGCCTTGGTCGGGCGGCCGGAGGGCGGCTCACCGTCGCCGCCGTCGGCCCCGACGCTTGCGGTGACCTGCGTGTCGTCGTCCGAGGCCGATGCGGCGGCTGCGGTCGCAGCGGTCGCTGCGGTGGGGGCAACTGATCCGACTGGGGCGGCCGACGCGGCTGCCGCCACCCCGGACGTCTCGGACGACTCCCCCGCCGGGCCGCCGGACCGGACCCCCGACGAAGCCGGAGCGCTGCCGGACGTCCCTTCCGGAACGGACACCCGGGACGCCTCCTCCGAGGAGGCGGAAGGGGAACCGGAGGCCTCCGGCGGCATGAGGGACGCATCCGGCTCCCCCGGCGCTGCGGGCACCGCGATGGCACGGCGTACCGCGGGGGCACCGGGTCCCGTGCGCTCCTGACGAGGCATGTCGTCTCCGTTCTCGGATCTTCAGTCGGCGTGCGGCGCCGTACGGGGCGCCTGCGGGGTGGTGTGTGCCGGGCCGATCGGCCCCTGGCACAGGCCCGGCCAGGCGAAGGCACCGGGCGCGGGGAATCGGCCGCGCAGCGTGTCGTCCAGCCGGGCGAGCACGGCGCGGTCGGCGTCGTCGAGTTCGGGGCGCTGCGGGAGGGGGCCGCCCGGGGTGCCCGGAGTGCCCGGAGTGCCCGGGGCGTCGGGCGGCAACTCACGAAGCATGATCAGCGGGGCCGGGCCGGACGGCCGTACGTCGAGCACGCGCAGCCTGGTGCCCGGCGCGAACAGCACCTTTTCGACGGCCGCTCCTTCGCTCGGGCGGTCGGTCAGCTGGCGGACCCGCCGCCCGGTGGCGGACCAGATGACGTACTGCGGCCCACCGGGAAGCGGTCCGCCGACCCCGACGGGTACGGCGCCCAGCGGGGCCGAGTCGTACAGCAGGGCTCCGACGGCCAGGCCGTCGAATGGCACTCCTCCGGCGCCGTGCACGGCGACACCCCGGTAGGAGGGCAGGCGGCGGAGGGCCGAGGCGAGGCAGGCGACGTAGGGCAGGAGGCGTTCGTCACCGGATCGCAGCCCCCGGACGACCGCTTCGGGGGCGAGCGGGCCGTCCGGGGAGTTCAGGTAGATGTGCAGTGCGATCACATCGGCGCGGGCGGCTTCCTGATCCTGGGCGCGCAGAGCGGGCATCCGGATGAGGGCACGGGCCACGGCAGCCCCGTGCCGCTCCCACACGTCCTCGGCCAGCTCCCGGAACGCCCGCCGCTCGTCCTCGGTGCTGATGTGCCCGGGGTGGAACGGGACAGGGGGCTCTTCGAGCGCGGGCAGCCGGGACCGCTCCGGCAACTCACCGGTCGTGGGCGGACGTTGGCGCTCGGGCAGCTCGGTGGGCGGCGATATGCGCGGCCCACGGGAGGGGGTCGGACGAGCCTCCCCGGCCCCTGCCGAGGGCGATGGCGTGGTCGCGGTGCTCGGGGCGGGCGTGCGCCGGGCTTCCGCCGGGTCGCTCCCCTCCGGCCGCACCGGGGACGATCCCGGTGCGACCGGCGGCGCAGGCGCCTCGGCACGCTCCGGTGCCGGCACGGCGGCGCGGTTGCGGGTCTCCGTCGCCGCTGCGGGGGCGGTGGCGGGTTGAGCCGCCGGGTCGATGCCGGCCAACGGCCCATCGGCTGCGGTTGGTTCGGAGGGCTCGGCAAGTTGCGGCGTGGCTGTTGTGACCCGGACGGGCGGGAGTCGAGGTCCCGCTGTCTCCGGGTGCTCCGGAGCGCCCGGCACCGGTGCGGCGGCACGGTTGCGGACATTCATCGCCGCTACGGGGGCGGCGGGTCGTGCCGACCGGTCGATGCCGGCCAACAGCCCGTCAGGTGCGGTGGGTTCGCCGGGCGGGGCGGGCGGGAGCTGAGACTCCGGTGGCTTCGGTGCCTCGGTGCGTTCCGGGCGTTCCGGCGTCGAGCGGGAGGGGCTTCGCTCCGGGCGGAGCGGCCCGGCGGGTGCTGGGCGCTCCGGTGGTGAGGTGCGCGTCTGCGGTACGGGGGCAGCCGGCCGCACGGGAGGTTCGGGCTCGGCCAACGGCCCGTCCGCCGAGCTGAGTTCGGCAAGGACCTGGCGCGCGGCACCGACGAGCGGCGGCGTGATGGGGGTGGGTGCGGCGGGTACGGTCGCCCTTGGGGCGGCCGGAGCCATGCCGGACGGCATGCCCTCGGCCGGTGCGGCAGCCCGTACCGCCTGCGGGGCCGGATTCCCCCCGGCCTGGGGCAGCCGGGCCGACTCCTCGGTCGATGCCGCCGCCTGGGCAGGCGAACTCCCGACCGGTGCCGTTGTCCGGCCGTGCGGGTCTCCGGCCGGTGTATGTGTGCCGTGCTCGGCACCCTCCGGTGCCGGTGTGCCGTGCGGGTCCCCCGCCGGTGTTGGTGTGGCGGACTGGGCACCTGCCGGTGCTGCCGCCCTGGCGGACGAGCCCCCTGCCTGTGCCGCTGCCCAGGCGAACGGGTCCCCGGCCGGTGTCGGTGCGCCGTGCGGATCCCCCGCCGGTGCCGCTGTCCCGTGCTGGGCACCCGCCGGTGCTGTCGCCCGGGGAGACGAGCCCCCTGCCTGTGCCGTTGCCCGGGTGGGCGGGACTCCGGTCGGTGTCACCCTCCCCTGCGACTCCCCCAGTGGTGCCGCCTGGCCGCTGTGCTGGGCACCCGCCGATGCGGACGGGCCGCCCTGCCGGGCCCCCGCCATCCGGCCCTGCTGAGCACCTGTCGGAGCCGTCAGGCCGCCCCGCTGAGCCGCCACCGCAGCCACCGGCGCCCGGCGCGGGGCCGGGAGAGGCGGGGCGGTGAAGCGGACGGCGCGGATGTCGTGTTCGGCCGCCATACGGCGGAGTTCGGCGCCCCCGTCGAGGCAGGTGCCCCGTATGTACAGCCGTACCCGGCGGCGGACGTCGGGCCACAGCGAGGCCAGCACCCGGGACAGCACGGGCCAGAGCGAGGCGTCGAGTTCCTCCCCGGGGCGGCCGACCTCGATGCTCGGGCTCTCGGCGTCCACCGGCTGGTGCACGGGCTGGTGCACCGGCGAGGGCTCCCCCTCCGTCCCGGAGATGTACAGCCCCGCCCGGGTCACCGTCGCCTGCCAGTGCTCCGACAACCGCACGACGCCCGTCCCTGACTGCTCGCCGGCCACCGGCGACTCCCAGCGCAGCAGCCGCGGCGTGGGGACGGTGCCGTCCTCCGCCGGGGGCAGGCACATCACCGAGTCCACGAAAGGCCGCCACTTCGGCTCCCCGTCGGCGCCCACCAGCACCGACCGTACCGGCGCGGGCCCGCCGCCGGCCCCGGGGCCGAGGAACGGCAGCCCGGTGTACACCACCACTCCCGCGCCGAGCCGCTCGGCCACGGCCTGCCCGGTGCGCAGCACGTCCCGTGGGCCGCCCGGAGCCAGCCGTACGGTGGACCGTACTGCCGTGGGCAGTTCGCCGAGCAGATCGCTCACGTCCCCGCCGAGGATGTCCTCGTCCTCCGGCATGCCCAGCAGCACCAACGGCCCCCGGGGATCCACCGGGACGGCGTAGCACAGGTCTCCCGGGCGCGGGGCGGCCGCCTGCCCGGAGCGCGCCAGCACACCGGCCGGGATCGGGTCGATCAGGGAGCCGCCGTCGGTGCGTGCGGGCAGCGCCTCCACGGCGGGCTGCCAGTCGGGGGCCGGCTGGCGGGCGCCGAGTCGATCCGGCTCGGCGCCCGGCGCGAACCGCCACCAACTGCCGTGCGCGAAGAGCGTGCCGCCGGGCACCACGAAGACGAGGCCGTCCGGCGCGATCACCGTCAGCTTCCAGCCGTCCGCGAGACGGCGGGCCAGCGCCGGACGGTCCGGACGGCCACCCCCGGTCCCGGACATGACGAGCCGGACCGTCTCCACGCGGTCTTCGCGCAACACCGAGAGGACCGCGCCCAGACGAGTCCACAGCCCGGCTGCCCGCGTCGCGCCCACGCCGGCGATGACCGTCACGGTGTGCTCGGCCTCGCCGCCCAGCGACCGCACCAGGTCGGCCAGGTCGGTGGGGTCCAGCGTGTCGTCGTCGGGGGTGCGCAGCAGCCGTAGGCCGTCGTACTCCTCCACCAGCAGCCCGTCACCGGCCCCGGGCCCGCCCGCCCGCGCCGACTCCGCCCCGGGCGCGGCGGGCGTCTCGGGGCGACGCTCCCTGCCCCGGCCGAACCAGCGCGACCGGCGGCCGCTCCGGGTCACCGGCGCACCGCCCGGAACCGGGGCGAGGCTGCGGTCTCACTCATGATGGTTCGTCACCTTGTGGGATTGCGGGGGGGGTGTTGTGAGGTACGGGACCCTCGGCGTCGTCGCCGGCGGATGCGGGCAGACGGGCAGACGGGCATGAACACCGGCAGCCTAGGGAGCGGGGACGTCGGCGCACCGGGGCACCGGCGCGTGATTGCACCTGGGGCCACCCAACTCTGCCCGCCTCGGCGGTGGCCGCCGGTCGATCACGGATCAGTCGCCAGGAAGGGTTTCCCGAACCGCGCGTGTCCGCGCTACAAGAGGGCGTTGGTTGCCGTCCGTCCGGGATCGGCGGGGGGCTCGGCAGTGGGCCAGCCGTCGTTCTCGGCTATGCCGAAATCGAAGTCGCCGAGGTCGAGGTCGAAGTCGGTGGCGGCGTCGTCGGCCGAGGTGGGCGGGTCGTTCGCGAGGGTGCCGCTCTCCGTCGGCACCCTCGGCATGGCTGCTGTCGCGACTTCCGATTCGGCTTCAGCTTCCGCTTCTGTCGCCGCGACCGCCACCGCTGCCCGGAGGGCGTCCGTGTCGACGACCATGCTCACCGTTGCCGACGGGTTGACGCACAGGCTGTGGTCGGCGGGCAGGCGGTCCAGCAGGTCGGGGGTCTTGATCAGCTCGAAGGACAGCTCGCCGTAGCGGTGCAGGAAGGCGGGGGAGCTGAACGCCAGGATGACGGCCGTGCCGTCGGGCTTGGCTGCGGAGACCGGGGTGCCGTCGAGGGTGACGAGGACGGCCAGTTCGGCGGTGGCCAGTTCGCGGGTGACGGTCTCGGCGGGGGTGTAGCCGGTCGTGGCCAGTTGGATGGCCGCGTCGATCACGTCCTCGGGCTCCGGCCAGCCGTGCGCGTCCGGGGAGGGCTTGTAGGCCTCGTTGTCCTGCCACTCGACGATCTCGCCCTCCAGGTCGGTGCGCCACTGCCCGACCACCGCCCACTCCGGCGGCTGTCCCTCGCCCCGCCAGGTCGGGTCGACGTAGTAGAGCCAGTGGTCGGGGAGCAGTTTGCCCGCC
This sequence comes from Streptomyces sp. NPDC006872, assembly GCF_040635845.1. Classification (NCBI taxonomy): domain Bacteria; kingdom Bacillati; phylum Actinomycetota; class Actinomycetes; order Kitasatosporales; family Streptomycetaceae; genus Streptomyces; species Streptomyces sp. NPDC006872. The sequence goes on along the minus strand of NZ_JBEYIL010000002.1, from coordinate 857,771 downwards.
TTGACGAACTCCTCGGGCGGGGCGGGGTCGACGGCGGTGGTGTCGGTGGCCGGGTCGGTGGTGACGGCGGTGGCGGTCGCGTCGGTGGTGGGCTCGCTCATGGGTCCTCGGGCTCTCGGGTCGACGGGTCGTCGCTGATCCAACTGGTCATCGGGGTCAGGGCGTCGAGGGTGGTCGGCTCCCGGCCACGTCCTTCGCCGGCGCCGCCTTCGCCAGTGCCGCCGCCAGCCCGTCCATGGCCAGCACCATGCTCACCGCGGCCGAGCTGTTGAGGCACAGACTGTGCCCCTCGGGAATCCGGTCGAGGACGTCGGCGATCCGCACCTGTTCGAACCCCAGTGGCCCGGTCCGGTGGAGGTGGCGTGGCGAGGTGTAGACCGGGACCACCGCCGTGCCGTCGGGGGCGGACGCGCGTACGGGTTCGCCGTCCGCCGTGACCAGCATGGCCACCTCGGCCCCGGCCAGGGCGGCGGTGACGTCGGAGGCCGGGCCGTAGCCGGTGGTGGCGAGCTGGATGGCACGGTCCACGTCGTCGGTGGGCTCGGGCCACCCCCGGGCCCCTGGCGACGGCCGGTAGTCCTCGTTGGCCACCCACTCGACGATCTCGCCGTCGGCGTCGGAGCGCCACTGTCCGACCACCGCCCACTCGGGCGGCGGGGCCTCCCCACGCCAGGTGGGGTCGGTCAGGTAGAGCCAGTGGTTCGGCGCCGCCTTGGCGGCCCGGACGAAGTCCTCGGGCGGGACGGGGCCGACCACGGGGCCGACGGGGGCGGGGGTTTCGCCGCTGGGGTCACTCATGTTGTCCTCGTTCACTGTGCTCGCTGCCGTGCCGTTCGGATGCCCGGAACTCGGGGGGTGCGGAGAAGCCGACGTCCGGCGACGGCGCGAGCGGGGTCGCAGCGGTCGCGCGGGCGGGTGGTGTGCTCCCGGTGGGAACATCGCGGGAGGTCATGGTCCCACCCCGCCGACCGGGGCCGGGGCGGGCTGGGGGTACGGCCGCGGGACCGGGGGAGGGGCGTCCACTTCGAACGCCGGTGTGGCGGGCACCGCTTCCTGCCAGCCTCCGCCGGGCGCGGATCCGGCCTGCGCGGTGAGCACCGGCAGGTCTTTCGCGCTCCTCCGGGACAGGTCCGTGGAGACATCGGTCCACCACACGGGACGGCCCAGATACTGCGCCAGCCACTTCGCCAGCTCACCCATGCCGGGCCCCCGCCCGTAGAGGGCGATGGGAGTGTCCTGGTGGAGGCCCATCAGGACACGGTCGTTGGCCATCACTTCCAGGAACTCGGTGCCCGGCATCGTCACCGTCCGGCCTCCGAAGGTCACCCCAAGATTGTCCGGGTCCTGCCCGTCGATCTCGATGCCCACCGGATAGGGGAACCAGAGGTCGTCCAGCCACGGCGCGTCCTCCAGGCCGGCGGACGTGTGGATCTGCGCCAGATCCACCGTCTCCCGCACAGTGCCGGTGAGGTCACGGCCGCTCCCCTCCGTTCCAGTCATGTTCGTGACCGTGGCGGTGTAGTCGTAGAACCCGTACTTCTCCAGGTGGTACGTGGCTGCCGCGTCCGGGTCGGACGCGTCCCGTCCCGCCGCGAACGCGTGGGTGAGCAGCTGCCGCAGCTCGTTGAGTTCCGGCTGGTTGATGTCGAGGTACGGGGGCAGATGGAGCACCTGTGCGGCGAGTTCGGACACGTGTGCACCGGACTCGTCCATCACCTCCCCGGCCTTGACACGCGCCCAGAACATCCGCGACCGCTCCGGCTCACCAACCTCCTCGGGACCGGACAGCTGCAGAGCGTCGACGGCCTCGCCCTTCATGCCGGTCGAAGCCACCCATCCGGCAGCCTCCCGCACCGCGTCGGGCAGCGTCACGAACTCGGACTCGCTGAAGCGGGCCGGGCGCACTCCGGCACCGAGCCGTGTGGCCCGCTCCTCCGCCGCCGCGATCAGCACACGGCGGGCGGCCTCCTGGTCCAGCCCGTCCCCGGCGGCCTCCCGATGCGCAGCCACCACGCGCTCCAACAGATCCAGCGTCAGTGGACCCGCCTGCTGGAACGCAGGGTCGGCCAGCCACATCTCGTCCACTGCCGCCGCCCCGTACAGCATGTCCTCGAAGTCGGCACGATCCTCCGCCCAGACGCCGAACATCGACTTCAGCGCCCGCACCAGACGCAGCGTGCGTATCCTTTCCGCCTCCGGCACCGGGCCAGGCCCCGAGTGCAGCCCGGCCGCCCGCGCCAGCCGGTCGAGTTCCCCTCCCGTCGGCTCCGGCCGGAACAGAACCCACGCCCGGTGCCGCCCTCGGGGATCGGTGTTGATGTCCCGCACGTATTTGCCGTCATGCGCGTCGGACATCCCCTGCGGGCCCTCGGAGGCACGCACCCAGCGTTGCGCCCCGTTCGCGATGTGCTGCCCCAAGGAGACCTGCGCCAGCGGATCGGGCACGAACACTCCGGGCAGGGACACAAGCAGCGCGCTGCCCGGCACGGCACGGTTCTTGGGAGACGCGATCCAGCAGCAGGCGAGGTCGATCCAGTGGTCCTTGGGCAACTGGGACGTCTTCCAGACCACCCAGGCGATCGCCTCCTCCTCGTCGACGAGGCGGACGTCGAGCCTGCCGGTGACCCTGTCCCGGACCAGCAGCTCCAAGTAGCCAGGTCTGCCGTGCGTGGAGAAGTGGTGCGCCGCGTCATGGGGGAACGGACGGCCCTCGGGGCCCGGACGCGGCAGCTCGCGCTCCGAACTGGAGTCGGCGGTGGCAGCGTTGTAGTGGACGAACGTCGTCGCCTGGCGGAGATGGCTGTCGTCGTCCTCGAAGTCCTTGGCGAACTGCTCGGGGTCGAACGAGGCGTCGCCGATCAGCTTGTCCGTCGACGGGTCGACGAGGGGCTGGATCACCACATCGTGGTACCAGCCGGGCACGCTGTCATCGAGAACGGGCCCCTCGCCCGGCTGGAGCGGGAGCCAGGCGCCCTTGGGTACTCCCGCCCGGCCGACGACCGTGTCGATGCCGCCCGTCCCGCCGGGCCGCGGGCTGACCTTGACCTCGCCGCTGTGCAACCGCGCCTCCAGGCCGGTGCGGTTCACGAGCTGCTGGAACAGCTCGCGGTGGCGGCCCAGGAAGGGGACGGCCAGCACGACCAGGGTGCCCGCCGGCAGAGCCGACTGCGCCAGGTCGGCCACCACGAGCTCCATGAACTCCTCGATGTCCACGTCCTCCGTCGAACCGTCCGGCATCCGCACCACCACCTTGCCGTTCTGCCAGTCGCCCGCAACGACGTACGGCACAGTCCCCTTCGGCCACGGCGTCTCCCGTCCAGGAGCGGCGGAGAGGGCCAGCGAGCCGTCCGGCTGCGGCACCAGGACATCGCTCAGGTCGGTGTCCAGTTCCAGGGAGTCCATGTTCCCCATGACGTCCGGCCCCAGCCAGTTGAGACCTGCCCTCCGTCGGCCCCCCACCGTGAACCAGCTGCTCTGGGACCGCCCGATCGCCCCCCGCTTCTCGATGCGGAACGCCCCCAGCTCCGCCAGGCTCCCCACTCGTCGGGCCGCCTCGGCCTCCCGCACCACCTCGAACAACCGCGCACGCACGGCGCTGGTCACCCGTACGCCCTGCGGCAGGCCCAGAACATGACGGGCCACCACGTCCAATTGGAGCGGACCTTTCCGGAACCGGTGGTCGCGCCCCCGCAGCACGTCCAGCGTCTGGAGCGCCGCCGCGTCCTCGGACAGGGTCACCCCCACCGTCGCCCGCCGCACCAGGTCGTCCCGCTGCACACCGGCCCGGGTGGCCGCGCCCTCGGACGGCGACCCGGAAGCCTGCCAGGTGACCACGAAATTCTGCGCACTCAGTCGGGGTTCGCCCGGGGGCAGCCCCTGCTGAAGAGTGCGCAGCGCGTCGTCCAGGAAGCCCATGAACGCCTGGTGCGCGTTCCGCGCACGCTTGTCGTCCTCAAGGCCGATGCCGTACCCGGTGATGTCGATCGTCGGCAGCGCGACACCCGCCCGCCGGTTCCGCAGACCGGCCAGCGCCACCTTGTACGCCAGCTCCCTGACGGATTTCCGCTCCTCCCCCAGCAGAATCTCCGTTCCCTGGGCCCAGAACATCACCGGGGTCAGCGCCGGCAGCGCCCCTAGCGGCTCATTCGCCCGCGGCGCGGACGGCTGCGGATCGACCGGCGCGGTGAACACCCGGGGAGCGGACATCTCCAGACCGGGCATCGCCTGCCCCGGCGACGCCTTGGGCACCGGCCGCCTCGACGGCTCCCACTCCATCGCCCCAGATCCGGCCTCGGGCTCGGAATCGGCCTCGGGCTCGGGCTCGGAATCGGGCTCGGCCCCAGGCCCGGCCTCGGCCTCGGACGCACCGCCCGGCGCGGAGCCCTCCGGACGTCCGTCCGGGGTGGCGAAGAAGGGGGCGAAGTCCCGGTCGCCGTCAATACCCAACTTGCTGCGCGCGGTCACGAGGTGGTTGGCCACCGTCTTGGGTTTGATCTTGAGGATGCGGCTGATCTCCAGGTTCGAATGCCCCTTGTTGGCGAGCTCGACGACGCGCCTCTGCGCCGTGGTGAGTTTGGACAGGTCTGCGGGCACGGGTGCCTTGCCGGGGCCCGACGACTCCTCGGCCAGGATCCCGAGCCGCACGGCGAGGTTCCGGCGCTTTTTTTCCCGATTCGACCCAGTGATGCTCAATTTTTGGTAGATGGCAGTGATATGCCATTTCACAGTACTGAGCTCGATGCCCACGATCTGGGCGATCGCCTGGTTGCTATACCCCTGGGCGGCGAGTTCGGCGACCCTCTTTCGCGTGTCACCGAATGGGGGGAGGTCTTCGGGCCAGGGCACCCTCCCGGGGCCCGACGACGCCTCCGCCACCGCCCCCACTGCCGCCTCCGCCGCCTCTGCCGCCTCTGCCGCGGGCACGTCATCCTCGGGCACCATTCCGCCCGGTGCCGGTGTCGACGCCGGGGCATTGTGCACGGACTGCGGTTCGAGCGGCACCGCCTTCCGCCAGATCTCCGCGCCGACGGGCGCTCCGGCGGACACGGTGAGCACCGGGAGACCCTCATCGCCGGGGGCGGACCATTCCGTGGGGAAAGGGCTCCACCACACAGGATGGGTGGTCAGCCGTGTCGCCAGCCGCGTGGCCAGCTCCGCTGTGCCGGGCCCCGGTCCCGAGAACAGCAGGAGGACAGGAGTGTTCGGGTCCTGGCCCGTCAGAGCGGGGTCGTTCGCCGTCAACTCCAGGAACTCGTCGACCGACATGTCCTCCGTCAGATCCCCGAAGGTCAGCTGGAGACGGTCCGGATCCCACTCGTCGGGTGTGACGGTCACCGGGAAAGCGACCGGGGCGTTCACCTGGCCCGCCGGGTTCTGCTTCCGCCAGGGCGCGAGTTCCAGGCCACCGGGCGTACGGACCCGTGCCAGGTCCACCAGCGGGGGCTGCCCGCCGACGAAGTCGCGTCCGCGCCCCGGGGCTCCGTCCTGGACCGTGTCCACGGCGGTGGTCTCGTAGGCCCCGCGCGCCTCCAGGCCGTACACGACCGCCGCACCCGGGCCGGACACTTCCCTCCCCTTCACGATCGCCCGGGTCAGCAGCGCCAGCGCCTGTTCGCGGTCCATCCAATCGGGCTCGAACCCCGGGCCCTTACGGAGCACCCGGCCGACGAACGCGTCCGCGTCCGCACCGGCCGCCTCCAGGACCTCCTCGGCCCTGACCCGTGCCCCGAACATCCGCGACCGCTCCGCCGCACCCACCTGACCGGGACCGGAGAGAGACAAGGCGCCCATGGCAGCGTCTTCCAGCGCGCCCCCACGCAGCCATCCGGCAGCCGCCGCCAACGCCGCCAGACTTCCCGTCCACCCGGCCGCTTCGGCGTCCTGTACCAGTTCGAACAGCTCAGCCCGCGCGGCGTCGTCCACCGGCGCACCCTCCGCCGGACGCAGAACACGACGGGCCACCGCGTCCAGATCGAACGGACCACCACGCAGTTCCACGTCCCGCCCGCGCAGCACGTCCAGTTTCGCCACCGCCGCCGCTTCCGGGGTGAGGGTGAACCCGACCGTGGCCCACCCGCTCAACTCCTTGCGCGTCACACCGGCGCGCGCGGCCACGTCATCGGAGGGTCGAGCACCACCCGGCTTGGCGGAGATCGTGAAGTGCCGTGTGTGCAGCCGCGGCACACCCTCGGGGAGGCCCTGCTGAAGACTGTTCAGCGCTTCTTCCAGACAGCGGATGAACTCCTCGTACGCGCGCTCCGCACGCGTCATACCCATGTCACCGTGAGGCGTTGTTCTGCCGTACCCGGTGATGTCGATCGTCGGCAGCGCGACATTCGCCGCCCGGTTCCGCAAACCGGCCAACGCCGTCTCGAACGCCGACTGCTTGAGGGTGCTCTTCCCCTCCTCGAACAGTCGCACCGAACGGGTGGGGAACACCACAGGGGTCAGCTCCGACAGTGCCCGAAGCGGCCCGGCCCGTCGCGGATCGACCGGATCCGCCGCCGCTTCCGGGGAGAAGGTGACCTCGATCGTCGCCTCCCGCTCCATCGCGGGCAACACACCGGAGAGGGGGCCCTCGCCACCCGGCTCCGCGGAGATCGTGAAGTTCCTCGCGGTCAGCCTCGGCACATCCTCGGTAAAGCCCTGCTGAAGGGTGTTCAGCGCATTGTCCAGCCGGCTGGTGAGCGCCTCGGACACGGCCTCCGTACGCCGCGCATCACGACCGTGGACGCCATACCCGGTGATACGGACCTCCGGCGGTCGGCCCCGCAGACCGGCCGCCGCCATCTCGAACGCCAACTCGTCGATGTCACTCTCGGACATCGCGAGCAGCAGCGACCTGTAGTCCCGCCGGAACTGCACCTCGATCAGCCGCTGACCTGCCGGAAGCGGACCGGCTCCCCCGGCGGCGGGTACGGAACCGGGGCGGCTGCTCACCGCCCACTCGTCATCCGTGCCGGAAGCCTCGAACGCGTCCAGGTCCAGGTCCATGTCCATGTCCATGTCCGCGTCCGAATCGAGACTCGCGTCCAGGTGTGCGTTCAGACTCAGACTGCTCAGGTCCAGGTCCAGGTCCAGGTCCAGGTTCAGGTCCGGGACCGCGCCCGGGAGCAGGCCCGTGCCCGCTTCCGCCTCCGCTTCCGCGTCCATACGCAGACGCCGGTCCAGTTCCGGGTCCAGGCCCAGGCCCAGGCTCGCGTCCTCGCCGAAGACCCCGGTGGCCTCCGGAGCCGGCACAACAGGCACATTCCAGCGCTTCCGCAGGCCCAGTCGCTCCCGGAGCCCGTCGGCCAGCTCCGCCGCGGACCGCAGCGTGGTCTCCGTGTCCGGTCCGCCCGCCAGGACGAGATCGGCGACCGCGCGCACCGCGTGCTGGAAGTCGCTCCCGGCGTACCGGGAGTCGGCCAGCACCGCGTGCGGCTCCCGTGGCAGCACCAGGAAGACGGCGGTGGCCCAGGCCCGGGTGACGTCCGCCTCCACGGCATCGGCGGGTGCCGCGCTCTCGAAGGCCACCGTCGCCGATGTCCACAGCCGCCGTGCCACGTTCGCCGCCGCGGTTTCCAGTACGTCCGTCCAGGCGCCTGCCCGGGTCATCCGCACTCGGGCCAGGTCCAGCAGCGAAACCGCCTCCTCCGACAGCTCGTTCCCGCCGCGCATCACCAGCTCGACCTGCTGGTCGCCGGACGGGGTGAAGCCGGGGACCTCGGGGACCGCCCTGTGCAGCTCTTTCAGACCGACGGTCGCGCCCGCGTTCGGCAACACCTGATCGGGCGGCAGGTCCGCCTCGGTCAACTCCCGGGCGATCCACTGACGCTGGTCGGCATCCCTCGGTACGACCGGCGCCTCGCCGGCCACGCCGGCCTCGTCGACATCCCGCTCCTCGGCCAGGGCATCCAACGGGATGCCCAGGGCCCACAGCCGCGCCTCGGTGTTCTCCAGCTCCTTGCGCGCCCAGTTGACCCCGCCCCAGGAGTCGTCGTCCATCGGCACGTTGTCGCCGTCGGCCCGCTCCAGGGCCGCAGCCTCGGCGAGCATGATCCGGGCCTCCGTGTGCTCCTCCCAGGCGTCGGCGAGTTCGGCGGCGAGGTCGTCGGGAAGGTCGATGGCGAGGTCGTCGGCGAGGTCGTCGGGAAGGTCGTCGGCGAGGTCGTCGGCGAGGTCGGCTCCGGTGGGGTCGACGGCATCCGCGCCACCGTGCGCGGGCAGCTCGGGGCGCAGGGGTACGGGCGGCGCCTGGAGTACGGGCGCCGGAGCGTCACCCACCGCCGGGGTCGGCGGCGAACCCCCGGGCTCGTCGCCGGCAGGCGCCCGACCCGCCGCTACGGGCGCCGGAGCCGACTCCCATGCCCGCACAGCGACATACCGGGGAGTCAGATCGAAGGGACCCGGCAGCTCCAGGGCCGTCCCGACCTCACGCGCGGCCGCCACCAGAACAGGCGGCAGCGCATCCCACAACGGCTCCATGGCCTGCCCGAGCCGGTCGAAGTGCGCGTCGATCAGCGTCCGCAGACGATGCCAGGTCAGCGGAGTGTCATCACCCTGGAGTTCCCGCTGCCGGTCCAGCGCCTGGAAGCCCCGGAGCAGGGCCTCGAACGCCGGGTGGTCGTCCTCCAGCATCGGCCCGTACACCAGCCGGACCGCCCACCACCACCGCTTGACAGCGTCCGTCCTGTTCCGGTCACCGGTGATCCGCTCGGCCCACCCGGCCAGCTGCACCGACGTCGGCAGTGGACGGGCCCCGGCCAGGGAGTCGAACTCCGTCAGCTGGAGGGAGGTCGTCCGCACCGGCTCACCGTGCTCGTCCACCCCCTCCTCGACACGCGAGCCGAACTCCACCTCCAGGCCCGTGGCGGAGGCCCACGCCCACCGGTCCCACCCTTCGGCCAGCACCCAGGAGGCCAGCGGCCACTCCAGCGGATCGCGGCCGTACGCGTGCGGGCCCGCCACGTCCGCGCCCAGCACCACCACGTGCGTGTCGCGCGGCGCCGCCGTCAGCGCCGGAACCTGCGCGAAGAGGTACTCCACCACCCCCTCGTAGCGGAACGCCACACTCGGACCGTTCCGGTCCTGGGGCAGCAGCTCCGCCGAGGTCCCGTCCCCGTCCAGAGCCACCAGGAACACCCGGTCGAACGGCGCCCTCTCCCGGGAGATCTCCACCGCCGACAGTCCCACGCCGCCGGGCGACGGCGTCCACTGCACCACCGCGAGGTGCGTCACTCCCGGCAGCAGGCCGTAGGACTCCGGCGACCCCAGCCACCCCCCGTGGCGCCGCGACGACACCCCCACCGGCTCGTCCGCCGGATTCCGGTGCGTGACGTGCCGCAACTGGTCCACCGGGACCATGTTCCCGTCCAGATCCGCGATCTCGGGCCGCCACTCGATCACGTCCGGCGCCGGGGCCGGCTCGGTACGCGGCTCCCGCAGCTCCCGCAGCGCCCGCTCCGCGTTCACGACGGCCTTCTCGAAGATCGTGAGGTCTATTCCGCGCGGCACGGTCCCGCCCGCCAGCAGCTCGTACCCCTGCTTCACCAGCTCCTCCAGCAGCGGGTACGCCGGATCGATGTCGGACCACCGGGTGTGCCCCAGGGCATGACGGCCCAGCGTCCCGGCCAGTGTCATCTGGTCCGCCAGGCTCAGCAGCCGCACGGGTGGGGCACCCGCCTGCGGCACGCCGGTGACGGCCATCCCCAGGAGACCGGCGAACCCCCGGACCACCGGATCGCCCAGGATCCGTCCCACCGACCGGCGCAGCACCTGGGGCGACAGCGGAACCCTGGCCGCCACCGCCCGCTGGTACAGCCCCGCACCGAGCGCCCCCAGCTCCCGGCCGGACTGCCCGATCCGCTGCTCGGTGATTCTCGTGCTGTCGAGCGTGTTCGCCGGCAGCTCGTCCACGATCAGCGGGACCGCCAGCCGGCCGGCGCCGGTGTCCAGGCCCGGGAGTTCCGGGATGCCGAGCGACTCGTACGGGCCGACCCTCCCTCCCTGGGACGTGCGCCCCGTCAGCCCGGCGGTCAACTGCTCGCGCGGGGACGGCACGTCTCCGGCCGTGTCGTCGAGGAACCTGTACGAGACGGCCCCGTCCGGCCGGTGACGCCGGGACAGACGCTCCAGCACGTCCGTCAGCACTTCCTCGCCGATAGCGGTGAGCTTGTCGTGGTTCGCGCCGAGGAAGGCCCGTGAGCTGTGCTTGCCGGGCCGCAGGGCCCGCCTGACGGAGTCGAGGGCGGCCCGGGGTGCCGCCGGCAGCATGTTCCTGAGCGGGAGCCAGTTCTCGGGCGCCAGCGCGAGCGCGGCGTTGACCGGCTTGACGCCGACCTGGTTGAACACCGTCCAGGCGTATCCCCAGAGCTCGTCCACATCGGGGACGGCCGACAGGAATATGACGAGTTCCGGCGGAACAGCGCCGCGGCCGAGGTTCATGCCGCCCACGAACTCCCTGACGGCCCGCTCCCCGAACTCCCTCCCCGCCATGAACAGGGGAAGCAGGTCCGTGTGCGGCGACCGGTCGACGGCCTGGCTCAGGACCAGCGTGCGGCCCACCGCGGGGGTCCCCGACGACAGCCGGGTGGCGGAGCGCTCGTCGTAGTCCAGGGCGGGGGGATGGACGGTGGCTGCCTTGCCGACCTCGGTGATCTCCCAGTCCTGAAGACCTCGCAGAAGGTCCTCCAGCGAGGTCGGGCCCTGCCTGGCCGTGAGCGCCAGCCGGTCGCCGACCTGCACCCGCCGGTCCTCCGCCTCCTCCAGGGACTGCCACGGCTCGCCCGGGATGGCGGCCGCCGGATCGACGACGACCTCCGGGACGTGCGAACTGATCTCCGTGAACCCCGACCCCGCAAGCGACTGCGACGCGATGTCGACGGGCCGACGGGTGACGGGGTCGAAGTGGAACGTCGCCTCGCTGAGGACGACCTTGATCCCGGGCCCTCTCGCCAGCACCGCGTTCCGCAGATCGGGCTGCCCGCCCGGCGGGATGCCGAGGCTCCGCAGCAGTTCATCGGAGAGGTTGATCTGCGTCGGATGGCGGTACTTGACCCCGGTGCCGACGCCCGCGTACTCGTCGCGCACCGCCCTGTCCAGCAGCGCGTGCTGCACCGAGGACGACTCCGCGAACGGCGGCAGCGCGTCCCTCACCACTTGCCCGGACGGGTCGATCACCACCGCCCGCACGTCGAACAGGGTCATCTCCGGCGGCACCGGCAGCACCCGGTGCCCCCTCTCCCGCGACACGTCCACCCACACCACGCCGCCCGGCAGGTGGTACGCCGCGAACGCGTGCCCCAGCCCGTCCTCCGGCCGTTGCCCCGGCTCCGACGACACCGACCCGGGCCGCCGCGCCAGCACCAGGGCCACCGACCCCGGCCCAGCACGCTTCACGTTCCGCAGTGCGTCCGCCACCGCGTCCCAGGACCCCACCCGGTCCCATCCGGGACCCATCACCAGATCGGACGCCGCGCCGCGCCGGTCCAGCTCCGAGTCGTCCACCGAGCGGCGGCCCGCCAGGGGGGCGGGCCGCACCGCCGCGCGATCCCACACGTCCCGCAGCAGCTTGTCCCGGAACCCCTCCAGCAGCTGCAGGCACCGCCACACCGGCGCACCCTTCGCCTGTGCCTCCAGCGCGGTCACCGCCACGCCGTCCACCAGCTCGTTCAGCTTCCTGGGCGTCAGCACCTGGGGAGGGGAGAGCGGCACGGGGGTGGGCGTGCTTTCGGCAGCGGGGTCAGTGGTGGGCTCCGCGACGGGTTCTACGGGCACGTCCGTGACCGGCGCGACGGAGTCCCCGTCCGACCCGGCTTCGAGTGCCGCGTGCGGGCGGGACCGGCCTTCGAACTCGGCGAAGGCGGGGGTGTTCGGGTCGCTGTCGTGCAGCGCCCCGTAGGACAGGTCCCCGTCCCGGATGGGCCCGTCGTACAGGTCCTCGTGGGATGCGTACTCGTCGTGCGCCGGGTCCTCGGCCGGTGCCGGGGGGCTGTCCGGCGTCGGCGTCGGCGTCGGCAGGACCGCCGGGGGCGGGGGCGGGGTGGTGCGGTGGTTGTACGGGCCATGGGGGTTGCGGGTGCCCTCGGGCAGCGCGGCGAGGTATTCGTCGCCGCGCTCGTACACCGTCACGGCGTTCCCCGCGCCCTCGGTGCGCGCCGTACCGAACGTGTCGATCGTGCCGTTCTCGTGCACCAGGGTCAGGTGGAGACCCGCGTCCTGGGCGAGGTGTTCCGCGGCGAGCAGGGCGGTGGGACCGTCCCACCGCCGGGCCGCCGACAGCTGGGCCCGGATGAGGGCCACCTCCTGCGCCCGGGGCAACGGCAGGTGCGTTCGGGGCAGTCGGCCGCCGCTGCGCTCGAACATCCGTCGCTCGCCGGCGGTCAGCTCGACGCGGGCCCCTGTCAGCTCCTCGGCGGTGAAGGTGGCCCGGGGGTCGAGCCACGCCGTGTCGGGCAGCGGCCGGTCGGTCGGCCGGGACAGGTCGTCGGACTCGTACTCACTGTTGTTGTCGGGCGTCCGCAGCCCGGCCCGGTTCATGGCGAGGGCCACGGCGGCGTAGAAGCGGTTTCCGTCGCCGGGGGGCAGGTCGAGCCGGTAGGTGTGGCCGTGGGGGTCGGTGAGCCGGGCCGGGTCGGAGGCAGCGTCGAAGACGGGTACGGGTACGGGTGCGGGCGCGGTGGTGTCGGCTGCGGTGGTGCTGGGTGTGGTGTCGGCGGTGTCGGTCGACTCGGGCCGCAGCCAGGGCCGTCGGGTGTGGGCCGGCAGCGGCCCCCGTTCGGCCGGTTCGGCGGGCGGGGTCGGCGGGGCCGGTGTGACGGGTGTGCCTTCGGGCTCCGGGACGGGGTGTACGGCCTGGTAGTGGCGGTCGGCGAGGTGGAGGAGGACCCGGGGAACGTCGGTGAGGTGCTGGTCCGGTTCGGGGCCGTGGTCGTGGTGGAGGCCGTCCTCCGTCACGATCCGGATGCCGGGGTTCCCCTTGCTTACGGTGAGCCGGGCCGCCAGCGTCGGCCACAGGTCCGCCGCGCCGTGGTCCCAGCCCAGGTCGCGTTCGGCGTCCGCCGGGCGGCGGAGCTGGGCGACGGCCAGCGCCCGGCGCAGCGCGGGGCTCAGCGGGAGGTGCGTACGGTCGGGGGTTCCGCCGGCGGAGTCCGGGATGACGCCCAGGGCGTCGAACTCGCGGCGCTGCGGGGTGTCGGTGCCCAAATCGAGCCCTGCGGCGGTGAGTTCGTCGGCGGTGAAGGTGTCGGGCCGGTCCGGGGTGACGCGGTCGAGGATGGGTGAGTTCTCGGGGAGCTTGGCGAGTTCGTTGGCGACGGCGAGGCGTAGCTGCTCGGCGGTCTCCTCTTGGCCACGGGCCTCGGCCAGGGCGTGGAAGAAGCCGTTGCCGTCCCGGTGGACGTCGATGAGGCGATGGGTCCGGCCGTCCGGGCCGGTCAGGGCGAGGGGGCCGGTGGCGGTGCCGTCGGCATCGGGGGCGGGGTCGACGTCGATGGTGACACGGCGGTAGACCGGTTCCCGGGGGGTCTCGGTGACGGTGTCGGGGTCAGGAGTCGGCGCGACGGGCGGGGTGACCGTGGGCTCGGGCAGGCCCGCCCGGGTCACGGCGGGGGTGGGGGTGTCCGCGCCGGTCGTGGTGCCCGTGCCGGTCGTGGCGGGGGCGGTGGTGCCTGTGCCGGTGCCGGTGCCGGTGCCCGTGCCGGTCACGGCGGTGCCCGTGCCCGTGCCGGTCACGGCGGGGGTCGTGCCCGTGCCGGTCACGGCGGTGCCCGTGCCCGTGCCGGTCACGGCGGGGGTCGTGCCGGTGTCCGTGCCGGTCGTGGTGCCGGTGCCCGTGTCCGTGCCGGTCACGGCTGGGGTCGTACCGGCGTCCGTGCCGGTCGTGACCGTACCCGTCCCCGCGTCGGCCGGGAGCTGGTGCCAGCGGGTCAGCCGGTCCGTCTCCCCCCGCACCCGGTGGAACTCGTCGGCCGCCGTCTCGGCCCGTTCCCGCTGTGCCTCGGTCTTCCGGATCCGGGTCGCCAGGGCATCCCGGGCCGTGGCCGCCGCCTGGTTCGCCGTGCGGGCCGACTCCAGCACCTCGCTCATCCGTCGGTCGGCGGCCGCCCGGAGTTCCGCGCGCGCCCGGTCGGCCGCCGCGACCAGCCGGGCGCGTTCGTCACGTCGTACGGTGGCGACCGCCTTGATCGCCTGCTCCAGCTCCTCCCGGGCCGTCTCGACCCGGGACACGGCGGCGGTGACGGGGGCGGTGGGGGTGAAGTCGTCGGTGAGCGGGCCGTCCTCGCCGGCCGGGGCCGGGGAGGTGACGAGGAGTTCGAGGAACAGCGCGTCCTCGACCTCCGTACGGGCCAGGGCGACCTGGTCGGTGGCGGTTCGGAGCCGCGCCGCGAACTCCCCGGCCGGATCCGTGTCACCGGGCCCGGCGGGGTCCGTGGCGGGGGGCGGCACGGCCACGACGGCCGCCACGGCAGCGGCGGACACCGCCTCGTCGTACGCCCGTTGCGCGTCGGCATACTCCTCGCGCACCTCCCGCCGCGTCACCTTGCGCACCCTGCGGGCCACCGCCTGCGCCACGGCCGTCTGTTCGACGGCCTTGCGCAACTCGGGGACCTCGCGGCGCAGCGCCAGGTATTCCGCGTCCGCCTCCGTCCACGTCGTGGCCGCCTCAGCGACCTGGTCCCAGGCCTTCCCGACCCGGGCGGGGAAGTTGGTGTCGGTGATCAGGCCGAGGCTCCGGGCCACGTCCTCACGGATCCACGCGACGACCAGGGTCTCGGCCTCGACGGCGCCGGCCTCGGGCTTGCGGCCGAGGGTCCCGCCCAGGTTCTTCCGGAGCCAGGAGGGGGTCGGGCCGTCCTTGAACTGCCGGTCCACCTCGGCGACGGCCAGCCATTTGGTCGGGACGGCGAAGAGGAAGGTCCGGCTGCGCGCCGGCTTCAGGTTCTCCTGGTAGCCGATGTCCTGGCCCACCGCCTGGCCGTCGTCCTCGGCGGTGTCGAGGCCGGTGCCGCTGACGACCGGGTTGGCCGCGCCGATGGCGTCCGACCGCAGTACGGGGGTGCCGCCGATGAGCGTGTTCTGGGTGGTCCCCTGCGAGCCGTCGGACGCCGAGCTGAGCACTAACAGCTCGGGTGCCTCCAGCCCCGTGTCGTCGGTGACCGCGAGCAGGGTGGCGGCGGCGAGGTCGGGGCGGGTGTAGAGGGCGAGGGCGGTGGAGGCGTGGTCGGTGAGGGTGTTCTGGGTGAGGCCGTCGGTGCGGTAGCCGCCCTGCTCGGGGGTGGTCGTGTGGAAGAACGCGCTGAGCGGACCCGGCCCCGACGCGTCCTCCAGCGCCTGGGCGGCGGCGGTGCCCTCAGCGGTGAGGGGGGTGCGCAGGGCCTGGGCGAGCGCCCGCTCCAGTGCTTCGCCGGTCAGCTCGCCGCGTGCGTCGGCCAGCCGGTTGTCGAACGCCTTGCCGAGCGCGACGGTGGAGGCGGCGCGGACGAGGTCGTCGCCGATGACGTCGCGGACGTGGATGCCGTTCGCCGGGAGCTGGAAGGGGCGGGTCGTGCCGTCCGGGTGGGGGACGGCGGCCCAGGCGGTGAGAGCGGCGGCGGGGTCCTGGGTCTGGAGGGGGTTGGCTTCGCCGGTGAGGACGGTGAGGGCGGGGGTGGGAAGGGTGGGCTCGGGGGGGCGGAGGGGGTCGGGGGCAGGGGCGGCGTCCGTGCCCGTGTCAGCGTCCGTGCCGGTGTCCGTGGTCGGCAGGGTGCCGGGGCGGATCAGGCTCACCGGGACGAGGTCGGTGATCTCGCCGATCTCCTCGTCCACGAGGAGGAGGTGACGGGCGTTGGACCGGCCGACGGTGGGTGCCTGCGGCGGGGCTGGTATTTCAGCCTGCCCAGCGTTTGAGGGCACGCCCGTAGGGCGTACCGGGGTCTGGGGCGGAGCCCCCACCCGGCGGAGCCGCACAGTGTCACTGCCGGGAAGGGGCGGGGTGGGGTGAAGGCCCGCCGCAGGCGCCCCACCCGCACCCGCCTCCCCCCTCTTCTCCCCCAGCTCCAGCGTCACCCGCAACCGGTACCGCGTCCGGAACTCCGCATGGGGCCCCTTCGACACCGCCTTCCACGTCTTCGTGTGCGTCGCGGACTGCTCCCAGGACACCTGCTGGCGCGTCGAGACGGTCTCCCGGAACGCCGGGCCGGCCGCCGGGGCGACGGCGTCGCCGGTGTGGAGGTTCTCCGTGACGAGGGTGCCGATTTCGCTGCCCCGGGTCTCGGTGCCGCCTTCGGTGATGACGGTGGTGGCGGCCCGGGTGTCCTCGGTGTCGGTGCCCGGCCACAGGCCGACGAACCGCTGGCCGTCCTCGACGGGTACCAGCTCCGCGCGGACCCGCACCGAGCGGCCGCCGATGCGGATGGTGTGCCAGCCGGGGCCGCCGACGCGGACGGGCAACGAGGCTCCGGAGGCCATGAGTTCGCGGCGGAGGGCCCGGGTGACCCGGCCCGACAGCAGGTGCTGCACGCTCTCCCGGCCCGGGTCGTCGATGCCCAGGTCCCGGAGTTTCTTGTCGATGCTCGCCAACACCTTCGACGCGTCAAGGGTGTTGACCGGGTACGAGGCGAACGGGCGGGCGCGGAACCAGTTGTGCTGGAGCCACGGGCGGCGCCCGTACTCCGGTGGGTCGCCCAGGCCGTCGTCGAGCAGGTCGAGCCGGTGCGCGACGCGCTCGGGCAGGTAGCCCAGCCAGCCGCCCGGCACCGACTGCCGTCGGCCGGCGGTGCCGTAGGGCACGCCCGGCACATAGCGGCCGAGCCACCGCAGCAGACCCGTGGTCCGGACCGAGGCGGCCACCTCGTGCGCCGCGTCGCCGGCCGTCAGTACGTGCATGCCGCCCTGCACCAGGCCCAGGCCCGAGGTGACCGAGCGGGTGGCGGTGAGGGTCCGGCCCCGGCCGCGCTTCCAGGGCCGCAGCACGAAGCCGTACGTACCCACGCTCGCCCCGGGGTGCGAGTGGCCGTACATGAAGGCTCCGCCGGCCTGCTTGAACTGCGTTCTGACCGCCGAACCACCGGCCTGGGCCGACGACTTGACCGTGGTGGTGGTCGCCACCGGCACCGGGCGGCCCAGTGCGCGCAGCCGGGTGACCCGGACCTGGTGGACGACGGTCGCCAGCCAGTCGACGTACGGGCCCTTGCCCCACAGGCCGGTCACCCGGGAGCCCATCGGGCCCGAGGCCTGGTCGAATTCGGCGGCCAGGTACTGCGGCCGGTGCGGGCGTACGGAGGCGTCGTGGGCGGGCGCGCCGTGCTGGGTCAACTGCCAGGCGCCCTTGGGGGTTTCGCGTTTCAGCAGCCGGTCGCCGAAGCCCCTGGAGGCGTCCCGCAGCGCCTCGTCCACCAGGCCGGGGGTGCCCCCGGTGGCCAGCACGGCGAGCGTCTCGTGGGGCTGGCCGTGCAGCTGGCCCGGGGACCGGTCCGGGTCGGTGGGCCCCGGCCCCGCTTCCCGGTCCTCGTCGGTGAGCAGACCGGTGGCCAGCCGCCGGGCCCTGGCCGGGTCCAGCACGGTGGTCCGAGCCGGCTCGGTGGTCCGGTACGGGTTGGGCGCGTCGGCGGCGTGCGGGTCCTTGTCCGGGATCTCGGCGTCGGAGACGCTGAGCAGCACCCGTCCGGTGATCGGGTCGCCGGCCGTGCCACCGATCAGGTCGACGGTGGGCTGCGGCCAGAACCCGAAGAGCTCGGTGCCCAGCAGGCCGAGCGAGGCGATGCCCCGGAAGAGCCCACGGAACCGCCAGTAGCCGTCGGAACTGGCGGTCAGCCGCAGGCCGTAGGAGAAGAGATGGGAAGGCCCCGGGCGCGCGTGCTCGGTCTCGAGCGAGGCGGTCATCCCGTACGCGGTGTTGTCCTGGCGCTGCAGCCCCGCCTCGACACTGACCTGTCCGGTGAGCGCGTTGGCCGGGCGGCCGGCGCTGTCGGTGGCCGTGTTGCGGGTGGAGACGGTCACCTCGAAGCCGGCCTCGGCGATCTGGCCCGCCTGACGGGAGCCGTCCGCCCTGGTCGTGCCGATGACGGTGTGGGTGAGGCCGAGGTCGTTCTGGGTGCCCTCGTAGCGGCGGCCGGTCAGCGCCACGTCCAGCCGGATGTGGCGGTACGTGTGGGTGATCCGGCCCGGCTCCAGCAGGGCCAGGTGGAGGCCCTGCGGGGAGGCCTCCTTCAGGCTGCCGGCCAGCGAGTGGTGGGTGAGGGCGCTGATCACGGTGGTGGTGTTCTGCAGGACGGCGTTGTAGACGCCGAAACTGCGGAACTTCTTCGGGTCGCCGAGATCGGCGAACCGGGCCACCAGGTGCGGGTACTTGGCGGCGAGCGCGGTGAGGACCTGGTCGGTGGTGGCGTCCAGGAAGGTGGCTTCCGGGGCGGGGGCAGGAGCAGGGGTGGGTGGGTCGGTGATGGCTGCCGGGTCGGGATCGGCGGGATCGGTGGCGGGCGCCGTCGTCGTGGGCGGTGCGGTCGTCGGTTGTACGGTCGTGGGCGCCGTGGTCGTCGGCGGTTCGGTTGTCGGCTGTACGGGCGGGGCGGGCAGGTCGGTGGTCCCGGCCGTGGTGTCGGTCGTCCCCGGCGTCGTTTCGGCCGTCGTCCCCGCCGTCGTTTCGGCCGTCGTTTCCGCCGCCGGCACCGCCACCGGGTTGGTATAGCGCCCGTCCGCGTGGAGGAACTGCTCCACCCGGCTCCCCCCGAGCGTCGGCGGGTTGTCCTCCGTCAGGAAGGCCGGGGCGAACGGCGCCGCGCCGCTCGCCCCGCGCAGGGTGGTCCCGTCGTCCCAGCCCGCCAGCCGCCGCGCCTCGGTGACCGTCATCCGGTCCAGGCTCCACGTCACGAACCGCGTCGGCCGGGCGTCACCCGTCCGCTGTACGTAGAAGATCTTCTCGACCTTGTACAGGACGGTGGGCACCTCCTTCGCGGCGCCCATCGACTTGTCCGTCCCCGAGCCGCCGGTCATCGTGGTGCGCCCCGAGACGTGCCCGTAGCGGGCGGTGGGGCCGAACTGGACCCGCAGCCGGGCCGACTCCCAGCCGAGGAGGCCGCCGATCCAGGCCAGCGGGTTGAGATTGAACGCGGGGCCGAGGGCGATGATGACGTCCTTGAACCACGACTTGTTCTGCTTGCGCTCGTTCTTGGTCGTCGCCTGGCCTATCTCCCAGATGGCGGCCCGGTCGCTGTCCTTCGCGGGGACGGCCCTGCCGGGCTCGACCCGGACGGCGAAGGCGCCCATCGGTGTGCGGTGCTTGTCGTCGGCGAACATCGGCTCGCTCACCACCGTCGACCTGGCCAGCCGCCCCGACAGCTTCCTCATGTTCTCCGAGTTGAAGAGGTCGTTGACGACGTCGTGCGCCGAGGAGTCCTCCCGGGGGCCGAGCCGGTCCGTCGCCCACTGGTGGATGTGCTCGACGGAGGCGTAGCCCTCGGTACGGACGAGGCGGTAGTCCGAGCCGGGCCCCAGCTTCATCTCGGCGGGGGCCCGCAGTGGGGGTGCGGTCCGGTCGGTGGTCAGGCTGTCCGCCACGCGCAGCCCGAGGCCCCTGCGCACCCCGAACCCGTAGGTGCTGTCGTCGAGTTGCTCCAGCGCGGGCCGGGACCGCCAAGCGGTGCCGAGGACACCGGGGCGGGCCGGGCGCGCGTCCTCGGTGTCGGTGACCCGGATCGTGAAGTACACGTCGTCCAGGTGCAGATGGGAGCCGTCGGCGTGCCGTGTCTCGGACTGGCTCTGCACCTGGTCGTGCGCCACGAAGACGACACCCCGGTTGCGGCCGACCCGCGCGGTGCCCCGGCCGAACAGGGAGAGCATCCCGGCCGCCGGGCCGGCCGGGAAGCCGGGGGCCAGCATCCGCGTCTCGGAGACCACCTTGGCGGTGCCGGTGGTGGTCTGGAGGCGGCTCGCGCTGTCGACCTTGACCGCGTTGGCCGGATCATCGCCGTCCGAGAACCGCTCCCAGTTCGCGTACCGGTGGGCATTGACGTACAGCGTGCGGGCCCGGCCCGACTCGGTCTTGTAGGTGAAGGAGTGTCCGGCGCGGTCGAAGAAGGGCCGGGGGTCGGACTGCAGCGCGTCGCGCAGCCGCTGGTCCAGCGTGCCCACCGACCCGCGGCGGCGGTGCTTGGACGGCTGTTCGGGTTTCTCGGCGGGGCGGGTCTCCGGGTCCGTGTCCAGCCGGGCGAGGATGGTGTCCGCCGTCTGCCCGGTGCCGCGCAGGACGGCGCTCTCCGAGCCGAGGACGAACTGCTCGGAGTCGGGGTCGGCGGCGAGGTCGGGGTCGGGGTCGGCAAGGACCTCGGCGACGGCCTCGGTGAGGGCCTCGGTGAGGGCCTCCGTGCCGGTGCCGGTTTCGGTGGGCGGCACCAGCGGCAGCAGCTCCTCCGGGTCGACGGGCAGCGGCAGCAGCCCGTCCAGGTAGCCAGGCAGCCGGCTCCCGTCGCTGAAGACGCTGGGCCCGTGCTCCGTACCCGGCGGCAGCATTCCGTGGTCCACCCGGGCCGGGCGGCGGACCTCCAACTCCTCGTCGATCCGGTTGCCGGGCACTTCGGGCACGGTCCGGCCCGCGGGCGCGGCGGGGTCGCCGTCCTCCGCCGGAGGAGTGACGGTCAGGACGGG
Organism: Streptomyces sp. NPDC006872; assembly: GCF_040635845.1. Taxonomy (NCBI): domain Bacteria; kingdom Bacillati; phylum Actinomycetota; class Actinomycetes; order Kitasatosporales; family Streptomycetaceae; genus Streptomyces; species Streptomyces sp. NPDC006872. Next base: position 837,170 of record NZ_JBEYIL010000002.1, on the reverse strand, counting down.
TACGGGCGGAGGCGGGGGCGGTGTTTCGGCGGGCGGCAGCACCGGTGTTTCCGGCGGTACCGGCGTTTCCGTACCGGCCGGCGTCGGCAGTCCCGCCGAGGAGGGGGCGTCCGTGGGCTCCTGGCCCGGTGTGCTGCCGGCGGACAGCGTGACCGGAGCCGACGAGGTGCTTGTCGGGGCAATGGCGGGGGCATTGGCCGGGGTTTTGGCCGGGGCAGGGTGATAGCTGCGGTAGTGCCAGGGGCCGGCGCCCGGTGCCGTCATGTCGATGAGCAGCAGGGCGGTGTCGGGCTCACCGTCCGCGCGGGTCCAGGTGATGTCGCCGTCGGTGTACGGCACCGGCCGGCCCAGTTTGTGCAGCAGCTTGCCCGGCAGGTCCGGGTTCAGGAGGCCGACCTTGTCCATCGCCAGTACCAGTGGCACCGCCAGCGCTTTGGAGAACACGGCGGGGTCGCGGGTGAGCAGTTCGACGAGTTCGTCCTCGGGGATCGTGTACGACGTGCCGTTCGGGTCGCCCGGGTCGCGCAGCCGCACCAGCCCGTTGCCCAGGGCTTCCCCGGTGACGACCAGCCCGACGGGGCTCGTCTCGTTCTGCCACGGTGCCCAGTCGGTGCCGGTGTCCGAGATCTTGACCAGGGCGGCGTCGATCCCGTGGGCGAAGGGCGTACCGGCGAAGTTCCGCCCGCCCGCCGACTGACCCGTGGGGGGGATCCGGGTGCCGTCGCCCAGCAGCCCCCTGTCCTCGAAGAAGAAGGCGGCCAGCGCGTCGAGGTTGCGCGGGTCGCGCCCGGTGGCGAGGGCCCTGGCCACCAGCGACCGGGCCGCGGCGGACCGCGCCGGATCCGGCCACGCGGGAGCGGGGCTGTGCAGGATCCGGGCCTCGAAGCCGGCCGGGTCGGCCCGGTGCCGGGCGTACACCTCCTCGGTCACCACTTGGACCCAGAAGTACTTGGACCGGTGGACGCTGTTCACCCTGGCCGACGCGTCGAGGCCCAGCACCCTGCGGACGTCGTCGTCCATCGTGCCGGGCGGGCCCGTCCGGGCGGCGACCGCCACCACCTCCGGCAGGTGCGCGAACGCCGGGCCGGCCGTGCTCCCGGAGTACCAGGCCTGCGCCGCCGCGTGCAGTGCCCCCTCGATGTCCTGTGCCGTCAGGGGGCCGGGAGGGGTGCCCGACGCGACCGTGTGCGCGAAGGTGAACCGGTACAGCAGGTCCAGGGTGAAGTGCGGGGCGGCCCGGGACAGGTCGGGGTCCGCGCGCCGCATCAGTTCCAGGGCACCGATCGCCCGCAGCAGGGCCGGGAAGTGGGGGCGCAGGTACACGTCGTCCCCGAAGACCTCGCGCAGCGCCCGCTCCAGCCGGAGCGCCGCCATCCGGTCGGCTGCGGAGACCAACCCCGGGCCCCGGCGAAGCCCGGCCGTCCGGGCCCGGGCGGCCAACTCCGCCCAGGTCGGCTCCGGGTGGCTCTCCGGCGAACGGCCCTGCCCGCCCTCCACGTCGGTGTACAGCGCGAGCAGGGGCGCCGCGACACTCGTGAAGGTGGCACTTGTCCGGTCGCCACCGGTGGGAATGATCATGCGGGACTTGTTCGCCATGTCCTGCGCGTTGGAGACGTCCGCCAGCGGGTCGAGGGTGAACGGCGGGGGCGCGGCCGGCGCGTCCCAGTCGTCGGGCAGGTCGGAGACGGCGGCGCCGAAGCAGAGGCCGTAGTACAGCCTGAGGGGCGGCAGGCCCCGGCGGACCCGCTCCGCGCTGGCCTCTTCGAGATCGCGCACGCTGTTCCGCCGGCGCAGCGCGTTGTTGAAATGCGTTCCGGGGACCGTGACGGTACTGCCATTGGTCAGGGGCACGACGGCCTTGCGCGAAAGGCCGTGCGCCCAGATCGCGTAGTCCGCCTCCGGGGCCGGCTCGTTCGAGGGCACGAACATCCCGGTCGCCGGGTTGTAGTGCCACCTCTCCGTGACCTTCCGGAAGTTGCGCATGTGGCCGGCGCGCTTGTGGGCCTGGGCGTCGGTGTGGTGGAACGCCGCCCGGCCGTGCCGCTGGTGGTCGGGGTCGACGACGGTGCGGGTGTGCCACAGCGGTTCCCACCAGTACGGCGGGTCGGCGGGGTCCGGGTCGCGGTGGTCGGTCGGCAGGCTGCGCACCCAGTCGCCCAGCGGGTTGTCGGGCAGCGCCAGCCCGGTCAGGTGCCGACGGCCGGTCACCGGATGGGTCGTCAGACCGAGGTGCGCGGTGAACGACCACACCGTCCGGTCCGTGCGCCGCGCCAGCAGCTCGGCCGCCTCCACGCCCTGGTCGCCGGAGCCGGGCCAGGCCAGCACGAGCTCCACGCCGGCGGGCAGCCCTTCCGTCTCCACTACGAGGTACTCGATGACCTCGTCGAAGGTCATGGCCCGCCGGCCACCGCCGGGCCGGGGCACCTGGACGCTCCGGTGGTCACCGGCGTCCCCCAGCGCCAGCAAGGGGATTCCCGTCCACGGGGCGGGGACGAAGGTGACCTGGCCGTCGAGCTGCGTGCTCGCCACCAGGGTGGTGTCGAGGTCACCGGCGGCGAGGCTCCAGTTCACGCCGGTCCTGGTCCCGGTGCCGTCGACGAGCGACAGGGCGGGGCCGGCGGTGGCGTCGGCGGTACGGAAGTGGTGGGCGCCCAGCGCGGCGAGGTTGCCGGCGCGGCCCTGCTCGACGGCGTCCTGGACGAGGGCGGTCAGTTCGGCCCGTACGGCGTCGTCCACCTCGGCGTCGGCGGGCAGGTGCAGCAGCCGGCGGGCCAGGGCGTCCTGGGCGTCCATGGTCAGGGGGTCCCGGCCGTGTTCCGGGTCCTGGGACCAGAGCCGGGCCAGGACATCCCGTACGGGCTCGGGGGCGGGGGCGGCACCCGGGGCCGGGGGGACCGGTGCTGCCAGGACCGGTGCCGGGCCGGTGCTCAGGGCGTCGGTCGGTGGCGTCGTCCCGGCCGGGGTCGGGCCCGTGGTCACGGGGTCGTCGGATGCCACAAGGGCCGGTACGGACCCGGTCGTTACGGACCCGGTCGTTACAGCCTCGTCCGGTGTCGCCCCGGCCAGGATCAGGGGCGGGGTGTTCGGGGCGGCGGGGCCGTCGGCCGTCTCCCCGGTGGGGGTCGCCCGGGCCATGACCTCGCTCAGGGCGTTCGGGTCGGACGGCCCCGACGAGCTGTGGGAGAACATACTGTTCGGCATATCCGGCATATCCGGCATATCCGGCGCATCCGCCATGTCGCTGTCGTGCGCGCCGCTGTCCTGCTCCATCTCGGCGACGAAGCCGCCGGCCTGGCCGAGCAGCGGCAGCGCGTCCACCGCGGCCTTCGTCACGCGCAGCACCGCCGTCCGTTCCGCCTCGCTGAGCGCCCTCGGGTGCGGGGCGCCCACCCGGGCGGAAGTGACGACGGCCTGGAGCACCAGCCGCAGCCGGTCCTGGATCCCCGGCGCCAGCGGGGATCCGAGGGCGACCAGGGCCAGTGCCTCGGCGACCGACTGGGCGTGCCAGGCCATCAACGGCGGCCGGGCGCCCCCGTCGGTGGTGGGCAGCGGCCGGGTGGAGGCCATGGCCAGGAACGGTGCGAAGGCCCGTACCACGGGATGGCCGACGATCCGGCCGACGGCGTCGCGCAGGGCACCGTCAGTCAGCGGCTCCCGGAACCGAGTGGCCCGCTGGTGGATGGTCCGCGCCAGCGCCGCCAGCTCCTCGACGGTGCGCCGGAGGTCCTCGTCGGTCGCCAGCGGGGTGCCGGTGAGGTTCTGCCGGATCTCCACCAGCACCCGGGGTTCGGGGAAGCGCCCGTGGTTGGTGTCCAGCCGGCCGTAGCCCTCCATACCGGTGGCCCGCAGATGGACGGCGGCGGCCAGCTCCGTCCTTTCGGGGAGCTCTCTGCGCAGCTGCGGGAGCCGGGGCAGCGCGCCCAGTCCGCGCAGCGTCGCCGTGAGGTACTCGCCGACGGTCAGCAGCGGGGCGGGTTCGTCGAGGAAGCCCCGCATGTCCGTGGTCTGCCCGGTCAGCACGAACCGGTGGCGGTTGGCGAGTTCTGCCATCGACGTCTCGAAGGCCTCGCGGATGCGGTCGTGCCGCAGGTCGAGGAAGGCGCGGGTGCGTGGCCGGAGAGCCTCCAACACCCCCGGGAGGTCGGGCCGGGCGGGATCTCCGGCCAGATGGGTCCGGGACGCGCCGGAGATCGAGTTCTTGAGCAGATTGCGGCCGTGGGCCTCCATCATCGGCCACGCGCCGGCGTGCGTGTACACCAGCCAGGTGTAGCCCCAGACCTCGTCGACATCCGCCAGAACCGACAGGAACGGGACATGGGCCTCGCCCACCTCCGGGTTGCCCGTCACGTCCCGCACGAAGCCGACGGTCATGGCCTGGCCGAAATGCCGGGCGGCATGCAGGACCTGGAAGCGCGGGGGAAGGATGGTCCGCTTCATGATCCAGTCATGTGCCGCCCGCAGACCCACCGTCTCCACACCGATCGTGGCCTGCGGGAACATCAGGTGGCCGGCCCCGGAGGTGTTCGGCGGCAGCTGGATCCGCCGGGCTTCCGGCGTGGTCTGCCAGCCGAGGTGGGCGAAGATCTCCGCGAGCGTCCAGGGGCGGTTCTGCCGGTGGGCTTCGGCCAGCGCCGCGCGGCCTTCGGTCTGCAGGGCCATCAGTTCCTGGAGGGAGTCTCCCTGCTCCCCGGGCAGCACCTTCCCCGGTGCGAGCACGAACTCCACGACGGGGCTGCGCACCGGCAGGGGGTTCGGCATCCCCTCGGACACCGCCAGGTGCCGCTCCGGGTACATCAGTCCGTCGGCCCCCCGGAAGAACGTGCCGTGGTCGGTGACCGCCTGGATGCCGGGGGCGGCGGCCAGCAGTGTCTTCGACTCCATGTGGGTCCTGATGGGATACACGGGCAGTCCCCCGGGGGCGGGCCCCGCGAGGTTCGTGTGGAGGACGTAGCCCGATGCGCCCGGAGCGATCGTCCAGCCGGTGGCGGCGAAGACGTCGTTCAAGGTCGGGAGCCGGCGCAGGCGCTGCTGGTGTGCTTCGGCGAGGGCCGCGTACGCATGCTCCAGCGAGACCCTCGGGGCGGTCCCCTGCCCGGGCGGAAGCGCCGACGTCGGATCGGATTCGAAGACCACGACGGGGAACTCGTCCTGCGGCGGGTCCGGTTGCTCCGGGGACTGCGCCCGGGCCCGGTCCGGATACCAGAGGTGGTCCGCCCCCTGGAAGAGCACGCGAGTGCCGGAGATCGCCCTGAGGCCGGGGGCGGTGGCCAGCACTGTGCCGGGGACGTGCGGGATCTCCAGGAAGTGGCGGTCCTCGATCTCCGGGCCGACGGCACCGTAGTCGCGGCGTGGGGACGGATTGAGGTCGAGGGCGCTGTGGGCGGTGGAGGAGGACGGGGTGAACGGCGGTTGCGGGTCTTCGACGACCTGGCCGGTGGCTCCGATCACCACGATGCGGGCGTCGGCGGCGGACAGGCCGGACAGGCCGGGCAGGGCGGGCAGGGCGGGGAGCCGTTCTCCGTCGGGCGCCTGGAGCTCCACCCAGACGGGCGTGTCGCTGCCCCGGCCGTCGGCGGTGAGCGGCTGGTAGGCGGCCCAGGCGTGTCCTTCCTGGTCGCCGGGGCGGCGGGCGAGGATCAGGGCGACGGAGCCGGGCCCTTGTGTGCGGAGGACGTCCTGAACCCGGCCCCAGGAGCCGGCCGGCTGCCATTCCTGGCCGGGGGCCAAGGAGGATTCGGCCGGGTCCTGGAGGAGTACCAGGTCGTCCAGACTCCGGGCCGGACGGACGCCCCGGGGGAACAAGGCGTCGCGGAATGCGCGGAGCAGGGGGAGGCAGCCCGGGGCGGGGGCCGGGGTGGGGTGAAGGCCCGCCGCAGGCGTCCCACCCTCACCCACCGCCCGCACGGCCGCGACCACCTCGTCGACCAGCGCCAGCAGGCCGGCAGTGGTCAGCGGGCCGGGGCCGGTGGTCCGGTGGGCCGAGGCCGGCGGGGTGTTCGGCGTGCGCGGTGCCGGGGCGGACGTGACGGGGGCGGAGGTGATGGGACGGGGCGGGGGCGGGGCGGTGCGGGGCACGCCCGTAGGGCGTACTGGGGGATCCGGGGTCTCCCCACCACGCGGCGGAGCCGCATATGTCGCTTCGGGAAGGGGCGGGGTGGGGTCAAGGCCCGCCGCAGGCGCCGCATCCACCCCCGCCTTCGCCGGCCCCGACGAGTCGTAGGTGACGACGTTCGCGACCGGGGACGCCCCGGTCCCGGGGTTCAGTTGCTGCCAGGCCTGGGCGGTCGGCGTCGCGGTGTCGATCAGGGACGGGTCGTGCGGGTCGTCGCGGTCCAGGTCGAACGAGCCGCGCGTGAACACGACCGGGCGGCCCAGCTGTCGCAGCGCCTTCCCCGGCAGGTCCGGGTTGAGGACGCCGAGCTCGGAGATCCCCAGTATCAGGGGGACGTTCAGCTTCTTGTTGAAGATCTCGGGGTCGCGGGCGAGCAGTTCGACGTACTCGTCCTCGGACACGACGTACCGTGGTCCGCCCGGCTGCCCGATCCGCAGCCGCCCGTTGCCCAGGGCCTCCGCTGTGGCCAGCAGCGGCGCCGACCGCCACGGCGAGTCCACGGCGGTGGGGGCCGAGTACCCGGGGGTGGTGGACGGCACCAGCCACTTGTCCAGGTTCACGCGGCGGGCGGGTTCCAGCCCGGCGAGGTTCCGGCCGCCCGCCGTGCCGTCGCCGGTGATCAGGGTGTCGGCCCCGAGCAGGCCCTCGAAGTCCAGGTGGGCGGCGGCGAGCGCGTCGACGTTGTACGGGTCGCGGCCGGTGGCCAGAGCCTTGGTCACCGTCAGGCGTGCGCGGTCGGACTCGGCGGGGTCGGGCTGCGCGAGGTGCAGGATCCGGGCTTCGAAGGCGGCCAGGTCGGCCTGGTGCCGGTCGTACACCTCCTCGGCCCGGACCTGGGCCCAGAAGTACTGCGAGCGCTGGAGGCTCGTGGGCATGGGCCCGACGTTCGGGTCCAGGACCAGGACCTCGCGGACCTGGTCCGGGGTGGGGTTGCCGTGCTGCTGGGCGGCCTGGTGCACCAGGGGCAGGGAGACGAAGTCGCTGAGCGTGGGATCCGGAGCGGGTGTCCGTCCCGCAGCCACCGCCGTCGCTGCCCTTGCCGCCGCCTTCCGCCGGGTGACGAGTGCCCGGCCCAGGGTGATCTGGACGTCCTGCTGCGTCAGGGGGGCCGACAGCGCGGTTCCCTTCCGGGCCTTCCGGTCGGCGCGTACGACCCGCGTCAGCAACTCCATGGTGAAGAGTGGTGCGGCCGTGGAGAGGACGGGGTCCGCGCGCCGCATCAGCTCCACCGCGCCGATCGCCGTCAGCAGCGTCGAGTAGTTGCTGTGGGTGTCCACGGCGTCGCCGAAGACGGAGCGCAGCGCCCGGGTCAGGCGCAGTGCGGCGTTCAGGTCGCTGGGGAGGACTGCGCCCGGTTCGGTGTGGAGCCCGACCGTCCGGGCCCGGTCGGAGAGCTCGGCGGGCAGCGGCTCGGGCCAGCGATCCCGTGACCGACCCGGGCGGCCCAGTACATCGGTCGCCAGGCCGTGCAGGTAGTCGCTGCCCGACGCGATGGTCAGACTGATCCGGTCGCCGTTGGATTTGATGATCAGGCGGTTCTTGTTCGCCGTGATCTGGGTCAGGGGGATGGTCTCCAGCTCGTCGAGGACGAACGGGGCGGGGGCGGCGTTCCCGCGCCACTCCGGCTCTTTGGACAGGTTCGAGGCCGCGTCGGAGGAGCAGATCCCGATGAATATCGCCCGCGGCGGAAGGCCTTGGGCGACATCCGCTTCGCTGGCATCCCTGAGTGCGCGCACGCTGGGCCGCCGGGACAGGGCCCCGGCGAAGCTCTCCGCCGACACGGTGATGACGCTGCCGTCGGCCAGTGCCACCTGGGTGATCCCGGGGTGGCCGTGACCGTAGTAGAAGTAGTCCGCCTGCGGCGCGGGCCTCGGCTTGCCCACCGGCCGGCCTGTCACGGGGTTGAAGTCGACCTGCTTCGTGAAGGCCGGCAGGTTGCGCAAATGCTTGTAGGTGACGTCCAGGCCGGGCTCGTCCGATGGGAAGGACGACCGGCCGATCTGCTCGTGGTCGGAGGAGGCGATGGTGCGGGTCGCCCACTGCGCCTCCCACCACTCGGGGACGTCACCGGGCAGCGGGTCGCGCCACTCGTCGGGACCGACCGGGAACCAGTCGCCGATGGGGTGTCCGGTCCCGCCGAGGGCGGTCAGGACGCGGCGGCCGGCTGTGGCGGCCGTGATGCTCGGGGCAGCCAGGCCGGCCGGGGTAGCCGGGCCGGTTGTGGTGGCTGTGGTGGTCGGGGCAGCCGGGCCGGTCGCGCTGGCCGTGGCGCCTGGCCCGGTCGTGGCGCCCGCGCCGACCGGATCGAGGCGTGCCGACACTAGGCCGCTGTTCACCCAGACGGTCCGGCCGGTCCGGTGCGCCACCAGGCGCGCCATTTCCAGCCCCCCGTCACCGGAGTTGGGCCAGGCCAGCAGGATCTCCACGCCGGCGGGGAGCCCCTCCGCCTCCACGACGAGGTACTCGGCGACCTCCGCCATGCTCATCCAGCGGTGCCCTCCGCCGGGCCACGGCACGCTCACACCGGTCGGGCCGCCCGTGTCGGCCACCAGGGTCAGGGGGACGCCGCTCCACGGAGCCTTCGTCGGCGGGGCGGACTGCCCCGTCGGCCGGTCCTCCACTTGGGTGGTATCGAGGTCGAGGGAGAGCAGGGAGGTCCAGTTGCGGCCCGGCCCCAGGGCGCCGTTCAGCAGCAGGGGGCGGCCCGTGGCGGGGGCTCCGGTGGTACGGATGTGGTGGACGGCCAGCGCTTCGATGCTGTTCGCCCGGTTCTGCGCCACGGCGTCCCGTACCAGCGCGAACAGCTCGGTCCGGATGGCGTCGTTCCCGGGGGTGTCCGCGGGTAGGTGCAGGATCGCACGGGCCAGGCCATCGATGTTCACCCAGCGCTCACGCGGATACCGGGCCCTGTAGAGGTCGGACAGGACCTTCAACTCGGCGGCGGCAGCGGCGGCGACAGCGGGGGCCATGGGGACGTAGGGCGGGAGGCCGGGCGCCGGTCCGGCTGGGGTGGCCCCGGCCAGGATCCGGTTCAGGGACCCCAGGTCGGGCGGGCCCGGGGAGCTGTAGGTCCGCACCTGGTCCGCGTCGGACGCGGTGGGCGCCGAGGAAGGGCTGTCGGCGCCCTCGTACGGCGGGGCCGGTGCCGTCGGGCCTTGGTCGGCGCCCTCGTACGGCGGGATCGGCGCCGACGGGCCCTCCTCGGCGCCCACCGGTTCGGCACCCACCGGTTCGGCGGGCGGCTCTTCGGGGCGTACCGCCTCTGGCCCGGAGCCGGTGGCGACGGGCCGGGCCGGTGCGGATACGTCCCGGGCCGTGTCGCCCGAGGCCGTGGGGACGGGTTGGGCCGGGCCGAGGGCCGGCTGCTGCGCCGGTGCGACGGCGGGGAGGGGGCCGATCGCCCCGGCGACGGACACCGGGCTGCGCGGGTCCAGCCCGACGCGCTGGGCGAGTTGGCGGGCGAGCTCGGCGGGCGTCGCGGCGGCGCCGGCCGGCCCGGCGAGGTCCACCGTGAGGTACGGGGCGGCGGTGGCCGGTACGACGGTGAGGTGCAGCAGGTCGCCGTCGGGCAGCTGGATCGCGGGGGTGTTGAACAGCGCGTCCACGCCGCTGGCCAGGTCCGACCAAGCCGATTCCCGTTCGGCGTCGGTGGCCCCGGAAGCGAGCGCCACCTCGATCGTCAGGTCGGTGACCGGCTGCCCCTCGAAGACGAAGCGCCGCACCTCGAAGGAGGAGGAGCCGTGCTGTCCCGGCGCCACCGCCGAGGGGACGTCCGTCGGGGTGCCGTCGGTGGTGCCCTCGGCGCCGGGTTCGGCGTCGGGCTGCTCCTGCCAGGTGTGGTCGCGCCGTACCGCGTCGGCCTGGGCGCGGGCGCTGTCCCAGCCGGGTGGGTTGTGGCCGGCGGCGGAGCTGCTCGGGAGGGTGGCAGGGGTGACGGCGGGTGTGATGGCCAGGGCATCGGCAAAGGTGCTCTCGACGTCGGACTCGGCCCCGGGCTCGGGCTCGCCGTCGGTCCGGTCCTGCCCGTTGTCGCGCTGCGCCGGGTCGGTCTGGCTGCGGTTGGTGTCCACTCCGGTGGCTGGCTGGCCGGTGGCGGGGCTGTGCGGGGTACTGGCGGGCGTGGTGGCCGGGGTGACGGCGGGAACGTCCGCCGGGGTCTCCTCGGCGTCGAACTCGTCCTGCCAGGCGTCGCGTTGCGCCGCGTCGGTCTGGGCGCGGTTGCTGTCCCACCCGGTGGGGGTCTGGCCGCTGGTGGGGATGGAGCCCGGGGTGTCGGCCAGCGGCGTGCCGGAAGCGTTGTACCCGCCGCTCGACTCACCCTCGTGCGCCTCGACGAACGAGTTGTCCGAGCGGTACGGCGAGACCCCGGTGGACAGGACGGGCCGCGAGGCGCCGACGGTGTTCAGCGCCGAGGCGGGCAGCCCGCCGGCCGTCTGGAAGGGGACGGAGCTGCCCAAGCCGGACGACGAGGTTCGGTCCGGGGGGACGGACGACGTGCCCGACCCGCTCGAACGGTCGGTGCTGTCCGTGCTGTCCGTGCTGTCCGTGCTGTCGATGTGGTCGACGCGCCCCGGGGAGCCGTTGTTCAGCGAACTGCCGCTGCTCGTCGGCACCATGACCGGCGGCGTGGACACCGGCGGGGTCGGCAGCGGCGTGGGTACCGACGTCTGCACCGGCGGGGTGGTGCCCAGGCCCCCCGTGAAGTTCCCGGAGTCCCGCCCCCCATTCGTCAGCGGCACCGACCCGGAGCCTGAACCGGAACCGGAGCCGGAACGGTTCGCGCCCGTCCCGTCACGGTCGCCGCTCCAGCCGCTGTCCATGTTGTTGCGGAACGTGTTCGCGTCGTTCACCCCGCCCGGCGGGATCTTCGGCGGGAAGAACTTGGCGTTCAGTGCCAGCGCCCCGGCGACCAGGCCCCCGCCGACCACCGCGCCGATGACCCCGCTGGTCGTCCCGTACGCCACCGTCGCCCAGTCGAAGGTCCACCGGCCCTCGAAGAGACCGTTGTAGAGCGTCTCGGCGACCCCCTCGCCGAAGCCCTCGGCCGCGCCGCTGATGGCGACGCCCACCGCCCAGCCGGGCGCGTTCCTGATGTCGAACCTGCTGTTCGGGCCGCCGCCGGGGGTGGGCAGGTTCACGTCGAACTTGCCGAGGTCGCGGGGGAGGTCGTCCTTGAAGAACTTGGCGCCGACGTTCTTGAAGAAGTTCCCCAGCGTCGAGAAGACACTGATGACGCCGCCCGCGATGGCGCCGAACGCGAACGACTTGACGACGGCGAGCCAGTCGATGTTCTTGATCCGGCGGTCGTCCGGGTTGAGCCCCATCTGGGCGAGGCCGACCCCGAGGCTGATCATGGCTTCCTCGATGCCCTCGACCAGGCTGGGCCCGATATGGGTGAGCCGGGACAGCCGGTCGATGATCATCAGGATCGTCAGGGTGGTCCGGGCCCGCAGCAGCCACGCCTGGGTCAGCGACGTCCCGCCGGTGAAGAACGCCATCGCCGTCATGAACGCCATCTCGGCGAGGAACATGATGCATTCGGCGAGGATCTCCCACTTGGCCTGCTGGACGTTCTGGGAGATGCCGACCTGGCCGTAGGCCGCGTCGTCGAGGCTCTTGGCGAACATCTCCAGGTAGTCGACGCCGCCGCTGTTGCCGGTGAGCAGGGATAGGGCGTCCACGTACGGGTCGGCGACGCCCGGCGGGAGGGCCCGCGAGGCCTTCTGCACATGGGTGTTGAGCATGTCCCGGAAGAGGCGGAGCCGGCTCGCGAGATCGGTGTAGATGACACGGCTGTCGAACGCGAGGTTCTCATGGGCCGTGATGGGAGTGACGCCCAGCGTGATCTTCAGGAGTTCCTGAGCCCAGGGCGGATAGTTGATCTCCTCCATGTCCGACAGCCGTGCCCGCTGCTCAGTGCCGCGTGTCGGAGCCGGAGTCGGAGCCGTAGCCCGAGTCGAGGTCGTCCATCACGGAGTCCGTCCGGGACCGCTCGTCGTTGATCTCGTCCTGGGCGTACTGGCTGGTGCCCCTGATGCTGTTCATGTTGCTCAGGGTCGCGTCGACCACGCCGACGACCGCCTGCTCCATCGGGTCGCCGACCGCGCGGACGTTCCTGTTGCGCTCGTCCCAGCTCAGCTGGAACTGCTGGGACGGCTTGTCCGTGCCGTCACCGGGCCACGCCGAGAAGAGCTGTACGCCCGCGTCGAAGTCGGCGAACATGCTGACGATCTCCCGGCTCATGTCCCGCATCTCCTCGCCGCACTGCCTCAGCTCGGGGATGTTCGCCACGAACCTGCCTTCGTCGACGCTCATGCCCTGCTCCTGCCTGTGGAGGTGTCGGTGTCGGTGTCGTCCTCGTGGATCTCGTCGCGCAACCGGTCGCCCGCCGACCGGCCGCCGCCCCGGCCGTTGCCGCCCACGGCGTCGGCCCCGAAGATGCCCGCCCAGTCGACCTCGATGGGCCGACCCCCGGGGATCGCCGGATTGGCGCCCATCAGCGGGCCGAAGGTGTCCATCACCTGGCGGGTGACCTTGGTACGGGCCTGGTGAGCGGCCTCCAGGACCGAGGCGGACAGCTGGGTGGCCGTCATGCCCTGGTACTTGTTGTCCAGGAACTTCAGGCCGGTCAGCTGCCCCTGCGCCCCGACCGTGGCCTCCACGGCGCGGTCCCGGGAGCGGGCCGTCGCGGTGGCGTCGCGCAGCCCGGCCTCGGCCTTGGCCACGGCGGCCTGGGTGGCCTCCAGGTGGGCCATCGCCTCGGCTATCTGCTGGTTGATTCCCTCGGTCACCGGTCGTCGCTCCTCTGGTTCACCTGCACGCTCATCGGTCGCCCCTCCCCCGGTTCGCCTTCACCGGCTCACCGGCCGATCACCGCCGGCGCACCGCCCTCGTCCGTGCCCCACACGTCCTCGTCCTCCTGCACCCAGGTGTCGCGCACACGGTCCCCGCTCTCCGTCTGCTGCTGCCCCGGACCGCCGGACCCGCCGCCGCCCATCGGGGGCATGAAGGGGGTGCCGCCGGAGGTGGCCACCGTCGCCTCGCGCTCGTCGAAGCCGCCGTTGCTGCTCCGGGTCGCGGACCGGGCGCGGTTGCTGATCGCCCCATCGCTGTCGATGACGTTGCGGACCCGCTCGCCACTGCCCTCGCCGCTGCCCCCGCCGCCCCGGGGGCTCTGCATGCCGTTCAACGGCATGCCGCCCATGGGCATCTGGGACTGCTGTTGCTGTTGGGCGGCGGCTGCGGTGTTGCCGGCCAGGTAGTCGGAGGCCGAGTCGCCGTAGGCGGCGTTGTCGTACAACTCCTCCTCGTACGACGGAAGTTGGGTGGTGGTGTCCTGGTACTGGTAGCCGGAGCCGCCGTTGTTGAGATACCCGGTGGTCGAGTTGCCGTTCGGCTCGGTGACGGTCGTGACGCCGCTGTCCGGGTCGACCGTCGCCTTGCTGCCGTCCGGGTAGTTCGTCACCACCTGGCCCTGCGAGTCGACGTAGGTGCGGCTGCCGTCCGGGTTGTTCAGCACCTCGTCCGCGTTGAGGGGGCCGGTCGTGGACTGGCCGTCGGGGCGGATGACGGTGGAGGTCTGGAGGTCCGGGTCGACGATGGTCTTCGTACCGTCGGAGAAGTCGGTGATCACCCGGCCCTGGTTGTCGACGTACGAGGTGCTGCCGTCCGGGTTGGTCAGCGAACCGCTGCCGTTGACCGGGCCGTTGACGGCACCGTTGACCAGGCTGTTGGCCGGGTCGTTGAGCGAGCTCTCGTAGCGGCTCTGGTAGTCCTCCTGCGCCTGGAGCTGCTGCTGCCGGTACTCGTCCTCCCGGGCCTGCTGCTCGGTCCGGAGCGCGTCTTCCTTGGCCTCCAGCCGGGCCTGTTCGGCCTTCTGCTCGGCCTGTTCCTGGTCGTACCTGGCCTGGGCCTCGGCCTCCTGGGCGTCCTGCCTGGCCTCCTGCCGAGCCTGCTCGGCTTTCTGCTCGGCCTTCTCCTGCTCGTACCTGGCGTCGGCCGCCGCCTGCTGGGCCTCCTGCTTCGCCGCGGCCTCGGCCTGCTGGGCGTCCTGCTTGGCCTCCAGCCGGGCCTGTTCAGCCTTCTGCTCCGCTTCCTGGCGGACCTGCTCGGCCTTCTCCTCCTGGTACCGGGCCTCCTGCGCGGCTTCCTGCTCGGCCTGCTGGGCGTCCTGCTTGGCCTCCAGCCGGGCCTGTTCGGCCTTCTGCTCGGCCTCCTGGCGTGCCTGCTCCGCCTTCTGCTCGGCCTGCTCCCGCTCGTACTTCTCCTCGGCCGCCTGCTGCTCGGCCTTCTGCTCCGCCTCGGCCTGCTGCTGTTCGGCCTTCTGCTCCGCCTCGGCGGCCTCCTGCTTGGCTTCCTGCTCCGCCTGCTCGGCCGCCGCCTCCTTGCGAGCCCGCTCCTGGTCCTCCCGCTGCTGCCGTATCTGCTGCTGCTGGATGACCATCTGCTGCTGCTGGTATTCCTCCTGCTGGGCCTGCTGAGCGGCCTGCTGGGCCTTCTGCTCCTCCTGCTGGGCCTGCTGAGCGGCCTCCTGCTTGGCCTGCTGCTCGGCCTGCTCCTGCCGCTGGGCCTCCTGCGCGGCCTGCTGTTCGGCCTGCTGGGCTTCCTGGTCGGCCTTCTCCTGCTGGTAGCGGGCTTCGGCTTCGGCTTCGGCGGCGTCCTGTTTGGCCTGCTCCTGCTGGTAGCGCTCCTCGGCTATGGCCTCCTGCCGGTCCTGCTCGGCTTCCTGCTCGGCCTTCTCCCGCTCGTACTGGGCTGCGGCCTCGGCTTCCGCCGCTTCCTGGTCGGCCTTCTCCTGCTGGTAGCGGGCCTCGGCCTCGGCGTCCCGGCGGGCCTGGTCTTCCTTTTCCTGCTGGTAGCGGGCTTCGGCCTCGGCATCCCGGCGAGCCTGGTCCTCCTCCTGCTCTTTCCTGATCCGCTCGGCTTCGGCCTCCTGTTCCTTCCTGATCCGCTCGGCTTCGGCCTCCTGTTCCTTCCTGATCCGCTCGGCCTCCGCCTCCTGTTCCTTCCTGATCCGCTCGGCCTCCGCGGCTGCCGCTGCCGCCGCCGCTTCGGCCTCCTCCTTGTCCTTCTTGGCCTGGGCCTCGGCCTCCGCCTTGTCCTTCTTGGCCTGGTCCTCCTGCCAGTCGGCCTTCAGCGTGTCGCCGGTGGTACGCGTACGGATCTCACCGATGTCGAAGGTCTGCGGACTCCACGCGTTGTGCACCGACGTCAGGATGTCCTTGGCGGGGACGCTGAGATGCTCGGTGACGCCCGCCTGCCAGAGCTGCACGGCGAGATCGCCGATCTTCTTCCAGGTGTCGAGGTTGTCCAGCCGGCCGAAGTCCTGCGTGCCGTGGTCCAGCTGGGCGTTCTGGGAGAAGCCGCCCTCGGTGTAGTAGTCCCTCGTGGTCGTCCAGTTGCCGTCGCTGTCGCTCGTCGTGCTCGACGTGTAGTTGATCTTCATGATGTTGTGGTCCCACACCCAGTCCGCGAGCTCCAGCAGCCGGTCCATCAGCCAGCGCAGCGGATTGCTGTAGTTGCGCTGCCAGTAGTCCCAGGCCCAGTAGAGGTCGTTCATCCCGTCACGCAGTGCCTTGCGCGCCTCGCGGATCTTCTGGCCCTGGATCGAGCCGCCCGCATGGCGCACGGTGTCCTCGGCGTACCCCTCGTACACCCGGGCGATCTTGTGGATGAGGTCCTGGAAGACGCCGGCGGCCGTGCCCTGCCAGGCGTTGTTGTCCTCCGTGCCGATCCACTGCTTCCATCGCTCGGTCTCGTCGGCGGACCGTTTGAAGAAGCGGGCCAGCCGGTCGAAGGAGTCGGCCACCCCGTCGAAGGTGCGCAGCACGACCGACGCGTCGGCCGGCACGTCGATGCCGTCCCAGTAGAAGCCGTACGTGCCGTTGTCGGCCTCGTCGTCGTCGTAGTTGAGCGCGGTCTTCAGCGCCAGCCCGCCGGCGTAGGAGTACTTCACGAAGTTCTTGTTGTCCCAGATCAGGTCGTCGCCCGTCAGGCCGAGGCGCTCCTTATACTTGCTCTTGACCTCGACGCCGGTCCGGACACCGCCGTCCGCCGGGTCCGAGGTGCTGCTGATCAGCAAGGTGATCCGGGCCTTGTAGTACGCGACCTCCGAGCCCTCCCCGTCGTCACCGCCCCTGGTGTAGAAGGGGATGACGAAGTCGGTCTTCGAGATGTTGGCGCCCAGGTTCTCGCTGCGCCAGTCGAGGTCGTCGAAGTCGACGTAGGTGACGCTCTTCTGCTTGGTCAGCTCGACGAGCATCAGCGGAATGCCGTGGTTGCCGGTCCACTCCTCGAAGAGGGTGGTGCGCTTCGGGAGCGGGGAGAGGCCGGTGAGCAGCTCCACCGCCCGGTGCCACCAGTCGTCGGTGTCCGTGAGCTCGCGGATGTACTCGTCGTGGAGGATATTGAACGTCATAGTTCGTCACCCCCACCGTTCATGGTCGACAGGTCGTCGTCGACGTCGATGAAGACGTCCACCATCTTCTCGCCGTTGATGGAACCGAGGTTGCCGTCCTGCGTCTTGAGCAGCGAGTGGACGGTGTCCTCCAGGCCCTCCTCGATGTCGGCGAAGAGCCGGATCTGGAGCTTGAGGATGTCCTCGACCTGGGTGATCATCCCGGTCACCGAGCTGAGCAGGTGGGTGGAGCTGAGCAGCACACTGGCGTCCCCGGCCATGCCGCCGATGGCGAAGGGCATCTTGGCGCCGGCGATCGAGGAGGTCGCGTCGTGCTTCGCCTCGGCCGAGTGCCAGGGCAGGGGCAGGACGCCGTCCTCGTTCGGCTCCTTGAGGACCTTCTTCACCGACTCCTTGAAGGGGCGGACCTCCTCGGTGAGGAACTGCTTGACCGCCGTCTTGTCGAGCTTCACCGGAGTCTTGCCGGAATCCGCCATGTCCTACGCCCTCGTCTCCGTCATCCGCCCGACCATCGACCGTCGATCACCCGCCGGCGGCCCGCCCGGCCGCCGCGCACAGCACACAGCGCACGGGCGACGGCCCGTACGGTCGCCGGTCACCTGGCCAGTCGGTCACCCGGTCACCTGATCGCCTTACGGACAGCCGCCCCCTGCTCGCACGTACCCTTACGGGTGTCAGCGCCCGATACGGACGCCCTCCCAGCTCTGGGTCAGCGCCTGCTCGGTCCGCTTGTAGTTGTCCGTCACGTCGAGCAGCAGGCCGGAGTGGCTCTGCAGCAGCTGCCGCATCTTCTCGACGGCCGCGTGCCAGGACGCCTGCTTCTGGTCGTACACCGACCGGTCGTCACCCTCCCAGCTGTTCTTGAGCGCAGTCAGCTCGGAGTCCAGGTCGGTGAGGATCTGGGAAATGGCCCTCGTCTGCTGGATCATGTCCTCAGCGGCGTTGTTCATGCTGGCGTAGTCGACGTAGATGAATCCGTCGTTGTAGTCGGCCATCTTCTTCCTCGTCTCGCGCGGTGGGGAGGCTGTGGGCTGTGGTCGGTGGCTGCCGCTGCCCGGTCAGCCGCTGAGTGCGTCGAAGACCGACTGCGACTGGTTGTACGCCTGGTTGACGGAGTCGTTCGCCGAGCCCTGGGCGATGCCCTGCTGCTTGAGCGTCTCGTTCAGGGTGTCGATCATGTCGCGCAGGTTCCGGGAGATCACCTCGGCCTGCTCGTCCCAGAGCCCGAGCAGCTCCTGGTACGCCTTGCCGTCCGAGCCCTGGTGGCTCGTGGCGAGGTTGGCCTTGGTGTTCTCGAGGTCCTGCCGGCGGGTCTGCACACTGGTGAACGCCTGCTCCAGGGCGTTGATGCCGTTCTGAGTGTCACGGACCTGGGACTGCTGCAAACCTGCCACGGGCTGTTCCTCCGGATCTCGTCGGCGCCGGACGTAGGGCCCGGTGTGCTGCGGTGGCTTTCCGGCGCGGGCGATGGGCCCGGCCGGTGCACACGTACGTCTGACGCTAGAAGGCGGCGGGCGACCGCTCAAAGCCCGGGGCCACGGGCTTGCACCTGCGGCCGCGCAGCCTTGCACCTGCGTGCACTTCCGGGCTCCGCCCCCGACAGCGCCCCGGTTTGGGGAAGGGGCGGGGTGGGCTGAAGCCCGCCGCAGCGCCCCCTACCCGCACCCGGCCCGCACCCGGCCCGCACCCGCAACGGAGCTCAGGCCCCAGGGCCGGCCCCGCACGGCGGAGTCGTCGTGCTGCTCCGGCCGAGCGTCGCGGCCTCGGGGCTGAGGTCCGGCCCGGTGGGCACCATCGCCAGCAGGGACGAGGGAAGGTCCTGGGCCTGTGCGGCGGTGTAGCCGAGCGCGGTGAGCGCGTCGGCCGACGGGACGCGGTACTTCATGCCCGTGTCGGTCACCAGGTACAGCGTGGCGCCGATGTCGGAGCCGTCCGCGCCCAGCGCGTGCACCAGGGCCCCGCCGCCCGGCGGCACCGTGATCCGGCCGACCGCGACACAGGCCGGCGTGAACCACTCGGCCGGGCCCTGGGCAGTGGGGCCGAGCCCGTCCGCTTCGACCAGGGCGACGCTCACCCGGGTGCCGGACTGCCCGGACTCCACGGCGGCGCAGGCCGTCAGGTCCGCCGTCAGCGCCACCGGCTCCGGCGGCGTGGCGGGCAGCGCACCCCCGGATGCCGTCCCCGCTCCCTCCGCCCCCGCTCCTGCCGTCGCATCGGACGCCGGTGCCAAGTGCCCGGCCAGCGTGGTGGATTCAAGGGGCACGGCGGTTGCCGTACGGCCCCCGTAGACCTTCGCCACGGTCTCCGGGTCGCTCAGCACCAGCGCGGCGGCGGTCGCGGTGAGCGGAGTCAGGCCTGTCGCACCCAGCAGGTAGTACCGCTCGGTGGCGCCGGGCGCGGCGACGGTGAAGACCTCGCCGACCCGCGTCGGACGGCCGCCCAGTTCGGGCCCCGGGCCGCCACGCCCCGGCACCGCGGGCGGGGTCAGGTCCGGCCCCGCCGACAGGGCGTTGAGGAACGCGGCCGACACGGCGACCGGCTGGTGCGAGCCGTAACCGAGGGCCTCACGGACGTTGCCCTTCCGGTCCAGCCGGAACCGGCTGCCCTGCCACACCAGATAGGTCTCCCGATCGGGCCCGGTCACCAGCAGTCCCTGCCGCTCGCCGAGCCCGGTGCCGGTGATCCGCCGCGCCACCCCGAGCGTGGCGGCGGTGTCCCCCGCCAGGGAGCCCGAGCACACCTGCCAGGGGGCGCCGTCCAGGGCGGCAGCCCCGGGCAGTACGTCCGGAGCGCCGGGGATGCCGACCGGCATCCCGCGCGGGGTGTCGGCCAGCGACGCCTCACCGACGTTCACGGTCTTCAGCTCGGCGCCCACCAGCAGCCGCGCCGAGGCGTAGTTGCGCACCGGCCGCAGCCGGCCGTCGAGGTACAGGTAGCGCGACCCGGTGCCCTTGGAGACCACCAGGGTGCCGGCGGCACGCCAGGAGTCGCTGGTGCCGGGCTTCAGCAGCCCGAACACGAAGGCGCCGGCGGAGATCAGCACGGCGATCACGATGCCGATCGCCACCCCCCGGTTGGTCCTGCCCTGCGGGCTCTCCGGGGCGTCCGGATCGGCTCGCAGCATGGCCGAGGTGAGCCGGCCCATGACGAACATGTGCGCCATGACCTGGTCGCGTTTGGTCTGCACGAGGGGACTCCGTCCGGGTCAGGTGTGGGGGGGTGGGGCATGTCGGCGTCCGAGGCGCGGGGGTGCGGGGGTGCGGGGGTGCGGGGCCGCTGCGGGGTTGCAGGGACGGACCCCGCGAACCGGGGTCTGGGGCGGAGGCCCCCACGCGGCGGAGCCGCACTGTGTCTCGTCGGGAAGGCGCGGGTTGCGGGGCGCGGGGCGCGGGGGCTCCGCCCTCGAGACCGGGTCCGGGGGGCAGCACGCCGCAGGCGCCCGCGCCCTCCCCCACTTCACGCGTTCAGCCCCCGCAGGGCCCCGTACACACCCAGCACCCACAGCGCCAGCGGCAACAGGCTGATGGCCGCGGCGGAGTGCAGGATCTCCCCGGCGCGACCCCAGTAGGGCACCAGCCGCCGCCCCGGCACCGTCCACGACGTGATCGCGGCAGCGGCAGTCGCGGCGAGCAGCGCGCCGGCCGTCAGCAGCCGGCCGCCCGGCGAGGCGCCGGCCGCCTGCTCGACGACCAGCAGCAGCGCCCCGGCGATGCCGGGGACGACCAGGAACAGCCGCTGCCACACATTGCCCAGCCCGCGCCCGTGCAGCACCAGCAGCAGGGACAGCGCCACCACCATGGTGATCTCCGGCAGGCCGTCGTGCCCGGCGAGCAGCACCAGGCAGACGGCGCAGGTCACGCCGGTGGCGCCGTACAGGGCGCTCATCCAGCCGTCGGCGAGCACCGCGCGCGCCGAGACCACCGCCGTCGGATGGGGTTCGATGCCTTCCTGGAGCTGCTGGGCGTTGGTCGGCAGCGGCGGCATCCGCAGTCCCGACATCCGGAAGGCCAGCGAAGGCACGAACGCCCCGAGCACCACCGCGACCAGGGCGACGATGCCGGCCACATGGTGCGCCGGGAGGTCCGCCGCCGACATCAGGACCCCGGCGAGCACGCCGAGTACGGCGATCACGGCGAGGGCGAGGAAGAGCGCCGCGAAGCTCGCCACCGCCGCCAGCGCCAGGATGGCGCCGCCCGCGCCCGCCGCGCAGGCGGCGAGCAGCCGGAGGCCCAGCGTCTCGGGTCCGTGCGGGCCGGTCAGTGAGCCGCCGGGCAGCAGCCAGCCGGCCACCGCGAGGTACGGGCCGACCATGCAGCCCAGGGCCGCGGCCGCGCCCGCGTCGCCGACCGCGCGGCTCGCCGAGGCCGCCCCGGCGAGCAGCAGCAGCCCGCCGCCCGCCGCGCACAGGGCCCGCACCCACCCGGGTCCGCCGGGCAGGGCGATCACCAGCAGGCCCACCGCGAGCAGTGCGACGGCCACACCGCGCAGCACATAGCGGCTCACCTCCGGGGTCCAGCTGTACGGGCGGCCCCGCATGGTGGTGGAGATCCCGTCGACCAGGTCGTCCAGGTGCGCCTCGGGCAGCGCGTCGACGCGGGGCCGCAGGTAGACGGTCTCGCCGTCGCGCAGGTCGTACGAGTCGAGGGTGCGTTCCTCGTCCAGCGGTGCGCCGCCGAGCCGCTGGAGCACCCAGCCGCCGTGGTCGATGCCGGTCTCGCCGAGGTCGGCGCCGCCGTAGCCGAGCACGGCCGGCAGCAGGTCGGCCACCGGGACGTCGGCGGGCACCGCGAGGTCGATGCTCTTGCTGGGGGCGCGCACGGTCAGACGGCAGAGTCCGGCTGTCTGGTTGTCCGGCATCGGGCAGGCTCCATCAGGGCAGGCTCACGCTTCGCCCGGGTCTTCCCGGCTTCCACGGATGATTCGTCGGCTTTGAGTTGCTTCAGTGTTTTTGGCGGTTTGGTGGTTCGATGAGAATCGCGCACGGTCCCGCGTGTCAACCAGCCTTGTACGAAAGGGCAATTCGAGGCGCGGGTGGCACAGGCGCCTTTCGGGATGACGCACATTAGCTGGAGTGGCGCCCGCCCCGTGCACCGGGCTACCCGCTGCCTCTCTGCCTTCCTGAGGAGACTGTTCGTTGAGTGTGGTCCTGTTCCGCCGGCCGGCTCGTCGGCGTGGCCCCGAGATGCCCGAGGGCGAGCTGAGCCTCCAGGAGCCGCCGACGCTGCCCGAGGTGGTGCCGGACAGCTCGGCCATCTGGACCTATCTGCCGATGGCGCTGATGTCGGTGTCGATGATGCTGATGTTCATGCGGCCCGGCAGCACGGGCTCCAACAGCAGCTTCATGTATCTGGCAATGGGCCTGATGGTGCTGTCGTCGGCGGTGATGATCATCGGCCAGACCATGCGGAAGAACAGCGAGCGCAAGCAGCGTCTGAAGGGCGAGCGCCGCGACTACCTGCGCTATCTCACCCAGACCCGGCGCAAGGTGCGGGCCACCGTCGCCGAGCAGCAGCACGCCCTCGCCTGGCGGCACCCGCCGCCCTCGGCGCTCTGGTCGATGGCGGGCACCACCCGGCTGTGGGAACGGCGGCCCCAGGACGAGGACTTCGGCGAGGTCCGGGTGGCGGTCGGCGACCAGAAGCTGGGCCTGCGGCTGACACCGCTGTCGACCAGCCCGGTGGAGGACATGGAGCCGCTCACCGCGCACGCGCTGCGCAGTTTCATCCGCGCCTACGGGACCGTCCCCGACCAGCCCATCGCGATCTTCCTGCGGGCCTGGGCGCGGGTGCTGTTCCGGGGCGACGAGGAGGCCGTACGGTCCCTGGCCCGCTCCATGGTGGCCCAGTTGGCGGCGTTCCACGCACCCGACGACGTGTGGATCGCGCTGTGTGTGTCGGACGAGCGGCGGGCGGACTGGGAGTGGGTGAAGTGGCTGCCGCACAGCCTGCATCCGCAGGAGCACGACGGCGCCGGCCCGGCCCGGATGATCGTCTCCTCGTTCAACGAGCTGGAGGACCTGCTCGGCGCGGAGTTCCTGGAACGGCCGTCGTTCGACCCGGACGCGACGTCCGGCCGGGAGGAGCCGTTCACGGTGATCGTGGTGGACGGCGGCGCGGTGCCCACCGGGCACCGGGTGGACGGCACCGGCTTCCGCAACACGGTGGTGCTCGACCTGGGCGGCGCGCTGTCCTGGCGGCCGGGCCGGGTCACGCTGCGCTTCGAGGTGACCGAGGACGCCTTCGACCTGGTCCGCACCGACCGGGAACGCAAGGAGCAGATGGCCCGGCTGGGCCGCCCCGACCGTCTCGGGCCGCGCGGCGCCACCACGCTGGCCAAGCTGATCTCCCCGTACCGGCTCGGTCTGGGCGGCGATGTCTCCGAGCCGCTCTCCGCGAGCACCGAACTGACCACCCTCCTGGGCATCCCGGACCTGCACCGCCACGACCCGGCCGACCTGTGGGCCCGGCACACCGGGCCGATGCGGCTGCGGGTGCCGATCGCGGTCGGCGCCGACGGCACCCCGGTGGAACTGGACATCAAGGAGTCCGCGCAGGGCGGCACGGGCCCGCACGGCATGCTCATCGGGGCCACCGGCTCCGGTAAGAGCGAACTGCTGCGGACGCTGGTGCTGGCGCTGGCGCTCACCAACTCCTCGGAGACGCTGAACTTCGTCCTGGTCGACTTCAAGGGCGGCGCCACCTTCCTCGGCCTGGACGAACTCCCGCACACCTCGGCGGTCATCACCAACCTGGCCGGTGAGGCCGCGCTGGTGGGCCGGATGAAGGACGCGCTGCACGGCGAGTTGATCCGCCGTCAGGAACTGCTGCGGGCCGCCGGGAACTACACCTCCGCGCTGGACTACGAGAAGGCGCGGGCCGCCGGAACACCGCTGGCCCCGCTGCCCAGCCTGTTCGTCGTGGTCGACGAGTTCAGCGAACTCCTCGCCTCGCACCGGGAGTTCATGGAGCTCTTCGTGATGATCGGCCGGCTCGGCCGGTCCCTGGGCGTCCATCTGCTGCTGGCCTCGCAGCGGCTCGACGAAGGCCGCATGCACCAGTTGGAGAGCCATCTCTCGTACCGCATCGGCCTGCGGACGTTCTCCGCGATGGAGAGCCGGGGCGTGCTCGGGGTGCCGGACGCCTACGAGCTGCCGCCGCAGCCCGGCAGCGGCTTCCTGAAGTCCGGTGTGGAGGCACTGGCCCGGTTCCGCGCCGCGTATGTCTCCGGGCCGTACGAGGAGCGTGGGGGCAGCGCCAACCAGGCCCGCGTGGCAAGCCAGTTGGCACCCTGGACCGCCGGCTGGGTGGTGCCCCGGCAGGCTTCCGAGCCGGAACCGGAGCCTCAGCCGGAGCCGGACGAGAGCGGCGAGACCCTGCTGTCGGTGGCCGTGGGCCGGCTGCTCGGCTCGGGCCCGCCCGCCCACCAGGTATGGCTTCCGCCGCTGGACCTGCCGTCCACCCTCGACCAGGTGCTGCCCCCGCTCACCCCGCACCACGACCTCGGCCTGACCACCGTCGGCTGGCCCCTGCGCGGCAAGCTGACCGTGCCCATCGGCATCATCGACCGGCCCTTCGAGCAACTGCGCGACCTGCTCACCGTGGACCTGTCCGGAGTGGGCGGGAACGTGGCCGTCGCCGGCGGCCCGCAGAGCGGCAAGTCGACCCTGGTCCGCACCCTGCTCACCGCGCTCGCCCTCACCCACACCCCGCGCGAAGTGCAGTTCTACTGCCTGGACTTCGGCGGCGGCACCCTGTCCGGACTGGCTGAACTCCCGCACATGGCGGGGGTGGCGAGCCGGCTGGACACCGAGCGGGTGGGCCGTACCATCGCCGAGGTCACCACGTTGCTGGCGGCGCGCGAGCAGTTCTTCCTCGACCACGGCATCGACTCGATGGCGACCTACCGCAGACGGCGGGCGACCGGCGAGTTCCCCGACCAGACGCACGGCGACGTCTTCCTCGTCATCGACGGCTGGTCCACCGTGCGACAGGACTTCGACCGGAACATCCAGACGTTCAGCGCGATCGCGGCGCGCGGGCTCAACTACGGCATCCACCTGATCGTCACGGTCGCCCGCTGGGTGGAGCTGACGGCGGCGGTACGCGACCAGGCCGGCACCCACCTGGAACTGCGCATGGGTGACTCCATGGACTCCGAGGTGGACGCCCGGCGGGCGGCCACCGTGCCGCGCATCCCCGGGCGCGGCCTGACCCGGGAAGGCAAGCTGCACTTCCTCGCGGCCCTGCCCCGCATCGACGGCGTGGAGGACTCGGAGGACCTCACGGACGGCGTCGCGGCGATGGTCTCGGCGGTCAAGGAGTGCTGGCCGGGCGAGGCCGCCCCCCGGGTCCGCATGCTGCCCACCCTGCTGCCCGCCACGGAACTCCCGGCCGCCGAGGGCGACTTCCGGATGCCGCTCGGCATCGAGCAGGAGGAACTCTCCACTGTGTGGCACGACTTCGCCGAGAACCCGCACATGATCGTGGTCGGCGACACCGAGAGCGGCAAGACCAACACACTGCGCCTGGTGGCGCAGGCGATCATGGACCGGTACTCGCCGGCCGAGGCCCGGATCATGCTGGTGGACTACCGGCGCGATCTGGTCGAGGCGATCCCCGACGCGTACCGGCTGGGGCACGCGGTCTCCGTCGACGCGCTGAAGGACCTCACGAACGGGGCCGCCAGGGCGGTGGCCGCCCGCGTGCCGGGCCCGGACATCGCGCCCGGCCGGATGCGGCTGGCCGACTGGTGGAACGGGCCGAGGCTGTTCATCCTCGTCGACGACTACGACATGGTCGGCGCCGGCCCGATGAACCAGCCCTTCGACCCGCTCCTCAACCACCTCGCCCTGGGCTGGGAGGTCGGCCTCCACCTGGTGGTCGCCCGCTCCGCCGCCGGTGCCGGTCGCGGCCTCGGCGAGACCCTCCTGCGCCGCCTCCAGGAGGTCAACACCCCTGTCCTGCTGCTGTCCTGCCCCCCGTCCGAGGGCTACGTCCTGGGCAACGTCAAGGGCCAGAACCTTCCGCCGGGGCGGGCGACGCGGATCGCTCGGCGCAAGACGGTGCGGATGCAGACAGGGCTGGTGGACAGGGCACCGGGGTCTTGACCGGGTGGGGGTCGGTGCACCGGGTGGGGGTCGGTGCACCGGGTGGGGGGTCGGTACGGGGTGCGCCTGCGGCAGCCGTACCCCCACTCCCCCACACCCCGCACACCGCCTACCCGCACACCCGCACACCATCTACCCGCCCGCCGCCCGCCACCCCCTGGCCCGCCCCCGCGGTAGAACAACGGCCCCGGCCGCCACCAGCACCACCACCCCCAGCGCCACCCCCGTGACCAGCAGCGCCCGGCTCCGGGGCCCGGCCGGAGCGGGGGCCACCAGCTCGGCCGGCCCGGCGCTGGGAACAGCGCCCCGGGAACCGGCACCGGCCAGCACGGCCGACAGCGAGGCGTACGCATCCAGCCGGGCCGGCATGGCCGGATACGCCACCGACGTCAGCCGGTGGGCCGCCTCCGCCGCCGACAGCCCGGGATACCGGGCCCGCACCAGGGCCGCCGCCCCGGCCGCCTGCGCGGCGGCGAAGGACGAGCCCGAGCCGATGAAGTGCCCGGTCCCCGCAGGCCCGACCCCCACCACCGAGTCGCCCGGCGCCGCCAGATCCGCGCCCGCCACCTGCGGCGCGTCCTCGGGGCGGCCCCCGTCCGGGCCGAAGTCCAGCACCGACACGACCCCCGGGGCGGCGGCCGGCCAGTACGCCGGCGCGGCGGGCGTCGTACGGCGTGTGCCGGGGTCCACGGGCAGCGTGTCGGGCGCAACCGGCGCGACCACCAGCGCGTCCTGCCGCGCCGCGTGGGCGACGGCGGCCTTCAGTTCGTCCTCGCCGGCCGCCAGGGCCTGGCCGACGTAGATCACGCCGGCGCCCTGGTCGGCGGCCGTACGGATCGCCGTCGCCAGCCGGGCCGGCGTGGTGGCGCCCCGCTCGTCCGTGCCGCGCACCGCGAGGATCCGGGCCTCCGGAGCGAGCCCCGCCACCCCCGTGCCGTCCTGGGGGGCGGCGGCGATCAGCCCCGCCGCGAACGTCCCGTGCCCCACACAGTCCGTACCCGCCTCCCCGACCGCCGTGACCCGGCCGGAGAGCGCGGGGGCGGCCGTGCCGACACCGGTGTCCACGACCGCGACGGTCACCCCGGCGCCCCGCGAGAACTGCCACACCCGGGTCAGACCCAGCGCCTGCCGGGTCCACGGGTCGTCGGTGGCCCGCTCCGTGGACGGCTGCACACACGCCCCGTCCGCCGGGAGTGCGGAACCCACCGCGGGCAGCCCCACCTCGTCGGCCGCCAGGGCCGGTCCCCCGGTCGCGACCGGCAGGGCTGCGGTCAGCACGGTCAGCAGGGCGGCGGTCATCAACCGTGCCATCGGGGGGTGTCGATCACCAGCACGTCGCATGGCGCGCATGCTACGTGAGGCCCCGCCGCCCGCCGCTCCGGTTGTCCGCAGGGGCAGAATCCGCTGCTGAAAGGGGCAGTCCGGGCCAACGGGCAGCCCCTGCGGGGGGATCCTGGCAGCCGGTGCCCGGGGCCACGTGACCTGCGCTGCGGGCATCTCCCCGGCCGCCCACAGCGTGTCCGCGTGCCCGCGCACCCCGGCCGTACCCTTCGTTCCGTGTCCCCGGCCACGGAAGTCCCCGCCGACGGACGACCCCGGCGACTGCGCCACCCACAGGAGGTCCTTGCGTGTCACGGCAGTTGCTCACGGTCTCGGCGGACCGGCCGGACGACTTCCGGACGATCGGCGAGGCCCTGGCCAAAGCACGCGCGGGCGCGGTGATCCGGGTCCGCCCCGGCCGCTACCGCGAGAACCTCACCATCCGCACCCGGGTGACCATCAGCGCCGACGGCGACCCGGGCAGCGTGGAGATCTGCCCCCGCAAGGGCACCGCCGTACTCCTCGTCGCGGACGCGGTGATGCTCACCGATCTGACCCTGCGCGGTGGCAGCGAGGACCTGCCGGTGGTCGACGCGCCCCGGGGCCAGGTCGCCATGGACGGCTGCACGGTCGTCGGCTCCGGCTGGACGGCCGTCATCGCCCGTCAGGAGGGCTCGGTGGCGATGCGCCACTGCCGGGTCTCCAACCCGGAGGGCGCCGGCTTCGTCGACACCGCGCCCACCGGCAGCGTCATCGACGACTGCCGGTTCGAGAACCTGGGCACCAGCGCCGTCGTGCTGGGCGAGGAAGCCCGTACGACGGTCCGCGACTGCACGATCCGCGACGCCCAGGCCAACGGTGTACTCGCCAACGGCGAAGCGCAGGGCCTGGTCGAAGCCTGCGTCATCTCCGGCACCGGAAAGCCCGCCGTCGCGCTCGAGGGCCGCTCCGCCACCCGGGTCGTCCGCACCACCGTCCAGGACACCTCGGCCGGCGTCTACATCACCAGCGCCAACCGCCCCGCCCTGGAGGACGTCACCGTCACCGACACCACCGGCCCCGGCATCGTCCTGGCCGCCGGCGCCGACCCGGAGCTGCTGCGCTGCCGTACCAGCAGGACCAAGGACAGCGGACTCGCCGTCACCGAGCGCTCCCGGGGCACCTTCCAGGACTGCGCGTTCGACTCCGCCGCCGTGTCCGCGATCCGGGTCACCGGGTCGAGCGCGCCCCTGCTCAGGGGCACCGTCGTACGGGACTGCGCCGACAGCGCCGGGGCGGTGCTCCTCACCGGCAGCTCCCATGCGGAGTTCGAGGACCTGACCGTGGCGGACCCGGCCGGCACCGCCGTCGCCGTGCGCTCCGGCGCGGACCCCCTCCTGCTGCGGGTCAGGATCACCGGCGCGGGCGGCCACGGTGTGGAGATCACCGAGGACGGCCGGGGCCGCCTGGAGCAGTGCATGGTCGTCGAACCGGGTGCGGCGGGGCTGCGCACCGCCGACGGCGGCCGGCCCGTGGTCCGGGATCTGACCGTACGTGACGCCACCGGGCCCGGTGTCTCCGTCGGTGACGGCGGCCTCGGCACCCTCACCGACTGCGAGGTGTACGGCGGCCACGCGTCCGGCATCGCCGTGGAAAGCGGCGGCCGGCTCGCCCTGAACCGGGTCCACGCCGACGGCGCCGGAGCGCACGGGCTGCTGGTCGGCGACGGCGGCCGGGCCGAGCTGGACGGCTGCCGGATCAGCCGCAGCACCGGCGACGGCATCCGGGTGGACAGCGCGGAGCCCGTCTCGGTGGTCGGCTGCGTCGTCCAGGACAACCGGGGCGCGGGGCTGCGGCAGTCCCGGCCGGGTGAGCGGCTCACCGTGGAACGGCTGAGCAGCAGCGGCAACGCCCTCGCCGACGAGTGGGGCGCCGTCACCGGAAGTGGGCCGGCCGCCGTCGGCGACCGCAGGTCGGCCGCCCCCGCGGGCCCGATGGACGAACTGGAGGTCCTGGTCGGGCTGGCCGACGTCAAGCGGCAGGTACGCACCCTGGTCAACCTCAACGAACTCGCCCAGCGTCGTGCCAAACTCGGCATGCCCACCCCGCCGATGAGTCGGCACCTGGTCTTCTCCGGCCCGCCCGGCACCGGCAAGACCACCGTCGCCCGGCTCTACGGCGGCATCCTCGCCGAACTCGGCGTGCTGCGCTCCGGGCACCTGGTCGAGGTGTCCCGGGCCGACCTGGTCGCGCAGATCATCGGCGGCACGGCCATCAAGACCACCGAGGCCTTCGAACGGGCTCTGGGCGGTGTGCTGTTCGTCGACGAGGCGTACACCCTGCTGTCCGACAGCGGCAACTCCGGCGCGGACTTCGGCCGGGAGGCCATCGACACCCTGTTGAAGCTGATGGAGGACCACCGCGACGACGTGGTGGTGATCGCCGCCGGCTACACCGAGGAGATGGGCCGCTTCCTGTCCTCCAACCCCGGCCTCGCCTCCCGCTTCACCCGCACCATCGACTTCGCGAACTACTCGGTGGACGAACTGGTCACCATCACCCGCACCATGTGCGAGACCCACCGCTACGAACTCGACCCGCACACCTCGGACGCGCTCGCCCGGCTCTACGAACGGATGCCGCGCGACGCGACGTTCGGCAACGGCCGCGCCGCCCGCAAGGTGTTCGAGGAGATGGTGGACCGGCAGGCGTTCCGGCTGGGCTCCATGGACTCCCCCGCCGAGCGCGACCTGTCGCTGCTGCTGCCCGAGGACGTCGGAGGGGACAGTGCCGCCGACGCGGACGCGGTCCCCGACTCCGCGCAGCTGCTGGCCGAACTGGGCGCCATGATCGGTCTGTCCGCCGTCAAGCGTGAGGTGACCGCCCTGGTGAACGTGCTCACCGCCGCCAGGCACCGGCGGGCAGCCGGCCTCCCCACCCCCAACGTCGGTCGGCACCTGGTCTTCTCCGGCCCGCCCGGCACCGGCAAGACCACCGTCGCCCGGGTCTACGCCGACCTGCTGCGCTCCCTGGACGTCCTGCCCAAGGGCCAGCTGGTGGAGGTGGCCCGCGCCGACCTGGTCGGCCGGTACGTCGGGCACACCGCGCAGCTCACCAAGGAGGCCTTCGAACGGGCCCTGGGCGGTGTGCTGTTCATCGACGAGGCGTACACCCTGACCCCCGAGTCCGCTTCCTCGGACTTCGGCCGGGAGGCCGTCGACACCCTGTTGAAGCTGATGGAGGACCACCGCGACGAGGTGGTGGTGATCGCCGCCGGCTACACCGAGGAGATGGGCCGCTTCCTGTCCTCCAACCCCGGCCTGGCCTCCCGCTTCAGCCGGACCGTCGAGTTCGAGCACTACACCACGGACGAACTCGTCGCCATCATCGGCAGGATCGCTGACGGCTCCGGCTACGACGTCGGCTCGGACACCCTGCGAGCCCTGCACACGTACATCGACGCCATTCCCCGCGACCGCTCCTTCGGCAACGCGCGCACGGCCCGCCAACTCATGGACGCCATGATGACCCGGCAGGCCGGTCGGCTCGGCGCCATGGCCGTCCCAGGCCTGGAGGACCTGCGCACCCTGCTCCCCGAGGACCTGCCCGGCCAGGACCTGGCAACCGCCTGAGGGGCGGCGCGGGCATTGTCGGCCTGGCCGGCAGACACGGGCTCGGATCGCACCGAGTCGCCTCGACGTCCGCCGGACGGCCACGGCTTCCTCAGTCGACCTGCGGGTCGGCGAGCGGGGGCAGGGCCAGATGGTCGCGCAGGGTGCTGCCCCGGTACTCAGTGCGGTAGACGCCGCGGGTCTGGAGTTCCGGGACCAGCTTGTCGACGATGTCGGTGACCGACGACGGGAGCAGGTGCGGCACGATGTTGAATCCGTCGACGGCACGGGTGGTGATGTAGCGGGTCCACTCGTCGGCGACGGTCGACGGTGTGCCGGTGAACGCCGGGTGACCCGGTGCCACCTCCAGCACCAACTGCCTGATCGACAGGCCCCGTTCGGTCGCCAGCTCGCGCCACTTGCGGATCAGGGCCGCTTTGCCGGTGCGGTGCGCGATGGCGATCGTGCCGCGTGAGGGGTCGAGTTCGCCCTCGCTGGGCTCGATGTCGGGCAGCGGTCCGTCCGGATCGTGGGCGGACAGGTCGGTGCCCCAGTACTGCTCCAGGAAGGCGATCGCGCGGGGCCCGTTGATCTGCTCGCCGCGCACCCAGCGGGCCTTCTCCTCCGCCTCGGCCGGGGTGTCGCCGAGGACGACGCTCGCGCCCGGCAGGATGCGCAGCGAGTCCGGGGACCTGCCGTGCCGGGCCAGCCGGTCGCGCAGGTCGGCCGCGTAGGCGACGGCCTTGCCGTACTCGGTGTTGGCGGAGAAGACGACGTCGGCATGGCGGGCGGCGAGTTCGCGGCCGCCGTCGGAGTCGCCCGCCTGGAAGAGCACCGGCCTGCCCTGGGGGCTCGCCGGGACGGTCGCGGTGGCACGGAACCGGACCAGGTCGGTGTCCCGCTCGGTCGGCCCGCCGCGCCACAGCTCCTTCGCCGCGTCGACGAACTGTCCCGCGCGGTCGTAACGGCGCTCGTGCTCCAGCCAGCCTCCGTCCCGGAAGTTGGCCCCGGTCCAGGCGTTGTCGGTGGTGACGATGTTCCATCCGGCGCGGCCCCCGGACAGCAGGTCGAGGCTCGCCAGCCGGCGCGCGAGGTCGGCCGGGTAGTTGTAGGTGGTGTTCTGGGTGGCCACCAGGCCGATCCGCTCGGTGACGGCGGCCAGCGCGGACAGCTGGGTGATGGCGTCGGGCCGGCCCGACGCGTCGAGGTCGAAGATCCTTCCCCGGTTCTCCCGCACCCGCAGTCCCTCGCCGAGGAAGAAGGCGTCGAAGAGTCCCCGCTCCAGCGTCCGCGCCACGTCGGTGAAGGTCTCGATCGCCGTGTGCGCGGGGGCGTCGGGGTCGGTCCAGATCAGCTGGGGTCCCACGCCCGTGAAGAAGAGGCCGAGATGGAGCTGGGGACGGGAGGACGGTTCGGTCATGGCGGTCACCTCAGGCGTTCGTGGTCGCGGTGGCGAATCGGTTGGCGGGGCGGGGCAGGCCGAGCGTGGTGCGCAGCGTGTCGCCGGTACGGGGCGGGTGGTGCAGGCCGGCGGCGGCCAGGGCGGGCAGGACCCGGTCGGCCAGGACGGGCAGGTCGTCGGCGAGGACGGCAGGGTGCAGCCGTACGCCGTCGACGGACCGGGCGAGTTGGGTGAGGAGTTCGGTCAGCGCTTCCGGGGAGCCGGTGTGGCGCAGCCGTCCGGACTCCTGCCAGGTGGCGACGGCGTTCAGCTCGGCCAGCCGGTCGACGGCCGGGACGGCGGTGTCGAGCACCACCTCCACCTCGGCGAAGACCAGGGGTGCGCCGGCCTCCCGGGCGGTGGCCGCGCGGGAGGCGATTCCGACGACCGTGGGGCGGGCCACGAGGACCACGTCGGCACGCTCGTCGATCTCCAGCGCGTCCGGGGCGAGCACGACGATCTGCCCCTGCGGCGGACGGGGCGTGATCAGGGGGCCCTTGACGGTGAAGGAGGCGCCCTCGAAGTCGATGTGGTGCACGCGGTCCGGGTCCAGGAATCGGCCGGTGGCGACGTCCTTGATGACCGCATCGTCCTCCCACGAGTCCCACAGGGCACGGGCGGTGTCCACGACGTCCGCGATCTCCCGGTGCAGCGCATCGGCGGGGAGCAGGGCCCGTCCGACGGTGGCGAGATCGTCCGCACCGGCCGCCGCTCCCACCAGCCAGGCGGCCCGGCCGTGTGATGCGTGGTCCAGGGCGGCCAGTTGGGTGGCGAGATGGAAGGGCTCGGTGGTCGTGACGTGCAGCGTGGGAGCGAGCCCGATGCGGTCGGTGAGGCCCGAGACGTACGCCGCGCGGGTTCCGGCCTCGATACGGCCGACGGGCTCCGGGCCCCCGCCGGGTGGAAGCGGAGTGTCGGCGAAGGTGGCGAGGGCGAAGCCGGCGTGCTCGGCGGAGACGGCGGATTCACGGACCGCCTGCGGGGTCGGGGCCACTTGGGCGGCGGGGTGCGCGCCGCCTCCGTCGGCCTCAAGGACGAGGTGCAGACCGGTCGGTCCGGTCAGCCCGGTCGGTCCGGTCGGTCCGGTGTGGCGGTCAGTCATGGGGAGTTCCTCCGGTGGACGGTTCGGATGCAGGTGTGTGGTCGAGGGAAGGGGTCCGGCCCTTCGCCACGGACCGGGAGATCGGCAGCGCGGCCGGGTCCGGCGCCGAAGGTGACCTCCGGGCCAGCCACAGCGCCACGCCGACCGCCGCCAGGACGGCGGTCGCGGCGCCCGTGGCCAGCCCCCAGCGCACCCCCGCGTGCTGGGAGATCCAGCCGATGGCGGGGGCGCCGACCGGGCTGCCGCCCATGGAGATCACCGTGTAGACCGCCATCACCCGGCCGCGCATGGCGTCGCTGACCTCCGACTGGACGAAGGCGCTCACCGCCGTGTTCAGCGTCATCAAGGTGAAACCGGCGGGCAGCAACAAGGCGAGGAAGGCGGGGTACGTGGGCATGACCGCCGCCAGTGCCTCGAAACCGCCGAACAGCAACGCGCCGATCACGACGGTCCGCACCCGGGGCGAGACACCGCGCGTGGCGGCGATCGTCCCGGCGACGGTACCGATGGCCAGGGCCGTGTTCATGATGCCGAGCCCCCCGGAGCCGACGTCGAAGACCCGGCCGGCGAACAGGGTCAGCGTGGTCGGGAAGTTGACCGCAAAGGTGGCGACCAGGCCGAAGATCGTGAACACCCCGACGAGTTCGGGCCGCGCGGCCACATAGCGCAGCCCCTCCGCCCCCGCTCCCGTCCACGGGGGCCGGGATCCGGCGCGTGCCTCCCGCGCCCGTGGCCGGATCGACAGCAGACCCGCGAGGACGACGGTGAAGGACACGGCATTGAGGGCGAACACCCACCCGGTACCGATCGCCCCGATCAGCACACCTGCGATCGCCGGGCCGATCAGGCGGGCGGCGTTCAGGGACAGAATGTTCAGGCCCGCCGCCTTCGGGATCAGCGTCCGGCCGACCAGTTCGGTCACGAAGGACAGACGTGCGGGGTTCTCCACCGTGAACACGCAGCCCAGGGCGAAGGACAGGAGGTACAACAGCCACAGCGGGGCATGACCGGAGAGCACCATCACCGTCAGAAGCAGGGCCTGCACCGCGTACAGCGTCTGGGTCCACAGCAGCAGGGTCCGCCGGTCGTACCGGTCGGCCAGCACCCCGCCCCACAGGCCGAACAGCAGCACCGGGGCGAACTGAAGGCCCACGACCCAGCCGAGCGCGGTTCCGCTGTGCGTGAGCGTCAGGACGAACCAGTCCAGCGCGACACCCTGCATGGCGCTGCCGACGTTGGACACCAGGCCCGTGCTCCAGTAGATCCGGTAGTCACGCACCCGCAGCGCGGCGAACACCCCTGCCGGGGCGGTGCTGTTGACGGCCATGCGTCTCTTTCCGATGGGTCGGTCAGGGTGGTGCGCACGATGGACACGCCCTGCCGAAAGCCGCGGGGCGGATGCGCGAAGCGCTGCACGGCGCGTTCGCCGCGAAGGCGGCCGACGACGCCGGTCCAGGTCCGTGCGAGGGCACGGCAGTGCGCGGGCGCAGAAAGGGCTGAAGGGAGCGAGTGCTCAGCGACAGGTCTCGTCGAACTGATCGGCGCGGCGGCCCACCCAGAACGGGTCGAGCAGCACGGTGCGTGCCTGACCTGCGGTCTCCATGAACGGATCAAAACACACGGCGCAAGGGGCGTCCACCACACGTCCCGGCACGTGAGACGGCCCCCTGCACCGGCAGGGACGGCTCGGAGTCCTTCCTTCCCGGTGAAGCCTGGCCGGAAGCCACAACTCCCTTGCTCCGCAGCCTGCTTCACTTCTTGACGGATGCGGTCCAGACCTTTAGGTTCACGGCTCAGCATCGCACCGTGTGACACATCCACTGTTCAAGAGGTGAACGCTGCCTCGATTGCCCATCCCCACGAAGGGCCCTCAGCGCCACCACCCCCCACCATCCGCCGACTCGTTCGGCAAGGAGAATCCGTGCTCATCCATGTGCGCACCGCGCTCGAGCGCCGCCGCAGATCCACTGCCGCCGCGCTGGTCACCGCAACCGTCGCCGCCGTGCTCACCTCCGCGCCCCCGCCCGCGAGTGCGGCGGCGAGCGCGGTCGAGGCTCTGCCCGCCGGCTTCGCCACCGTCATGAACGCCGCGAGCGGCAGATGCCTGGACGCCAGGTCCGCCGCCACCGCCAACGGCACCGTCGTGCAGCAGTACGCGTGCAACAGCTCGACGGCCCAGCAGTGGAGCTTCATCGCCACCAGCGACGGCTACGTCCGTATCGGCAACGGCAACAACACCGGCCAGGTCGTGGACATCGCCGACGTGTCCACGGCCGACAACGCGCCTGTCCACCTGTGGGCCTACGGCGGCGGCGCCAACCAGCAGTGGCTGCCGGTCGACGAGGGCGGCGGCGCCTACCATTTCGTCAACCGCAACAGCGGCAAGTGTCTGGACGACCCCGGCGCCTCGACGGCGGACAGCGTGCAGTTCGTGCAGTACACCTGCAACGGGAGTGCCGCCCAGCGCTTCCAGGTGGTCCCCGTGACCCAGTCCGGCACGAATCCGGACCTCGGCCCGAACGTCGTCGTCTTCGACCCGTCCATGTCGTCCTCGACGATCCAGAGCAGGCTGACCTCGATCTTCCAGCAGCAGGAGACGAACCAGTTCGGCTCCCAGCGCTACGCCGTCCTGTTCAAGCCGGGCTCCTACAACGCCGACGTCAACGTAGGCTTCTACACCCAGGTCGCGGGTCTGGGTCTGACCCCGGACGCGGTCACGATCAACGGTGCGGTGCATGCCGAGGCCGACTGGTTCCAGGGCAACGCGACGCAGAACTTCTGGCGCGGCGCCGAGAACCTGTCCGTCAACCCGACCGGCGGCACCGACCGTTGGGCGGTCTCGCAGGCCGCCGCGTACCGCCGGATGCACCTGCGCGGCAACGTCGCCCTCGACGACAACGGCTGGTCCAGCGGCGGTCTGCTCGCCGACACCAAGATCGACGGGCAGGTCGACTCCGGCAGCCAGCAGCAGTGGCTGACCCGCAACTCCCAGCTCGGCAGCTGGACCGGCGCCAACTGGAACATGGTCTTCGTCGGCAGCCAGGGCGTCCCGGCCACCAGCTTCCCCAGCCCGCCGTACACCACGGTCGCGCAGAGCCCGGTCAGCCGGGAGAAGCCGTCCCTGTACATCGACGGCAACGGCGCCTACCAGGTCTTCGTGCCGTCCCTGCGGTCCAACTCCACCGGCACCAGCTGGGCGAACGGGTCCCCGTCCGGCAGCTCGCTGTCTCTCGACACCTTCTACGTCGTGAAGCCGGGCGCGACCGCGGCGGACATGAACGCGGCGTTGGCGGCGGGCAAGAACCTCCTGGTCACCCCGGGTGTCTACCACCTCAACCAGACGCTCCAGGTGAACCGCGCCAACACCGTCGTCCTCGGTCTGGGCCTCGCCACCTTCATCCCGGACAACGGTGTCACCGCGATGAAGGTGGCCGACGTCGACGGCGTGAAGGTCGCGGGCGTCCTCTTCGACGCGGGCACCACCAACTCGCCCGCCCTGATGGAGGTCGGCCCGACGGGCTCGTCCGCCTCGCACGCCGCGAACCCGACGTCCCTGCACGACGTGTACTTCCGCGTCGGTGGCGCCGCCGTCGGCAAGGCCACCACCAGCCTCGTGATCAACAGCGACAACGTCATCGCCGACCACACCTGGATCTGGCGCGCCGACCACGGCAGTGGCGTCGGCTGGAACACCAACACCGGGGACACCGGCCTGATCGTCAACGGTGACAACGTCACCGCGTACGGCCTGTTCGTCGAGCACTACCAGAAGTACCAGACCATCTGGAACGGCAACGGCGGGCGGACGTACTTCTACCAGAACGAGATGCCGTACGACCCGCCGAGCCAGTCGGCCTGGATGAACGGCTCCACGCAGGGCTACGCCGCCTACAAGGTCGCCGACTCCGTCACCAGCCACCAGGCCTACGGGCTCGGCAGCTACTGCTACTTCAACGTCAACCCGAGCGTGGCCGCCGAGCGGGCCATCGAGGCGCCGAGCAACTCCAATGTGCGCTTCACCAGCATGGTGACCGTCTCGCTCGGCGGAGTGGGGACCATCCGGCACGTCGTCAACGGCACGGGCGGCCCGTCCAACTCCACGACCAACGTGGCCGATCTGACCAGCTACCCCTGAGCACACCAGGCGACGCACTCGGCATCGACCTCCTCAACAACCCCTGGCTGGTGCAGAGCCGCGTGGACGCCTATAACCGCTTCACCTCGCTCCTCGGCGTCCCGCCGGGCAGCAACCTCTACTGCTGACGTCGGCCGCTCGACAAGGAGTCCCCATGCGCAAGTTGAGATCCCTCGCCAACGTCCTTCTCGGCACGCTCGGCGCGATGACGCTCGTCGTCGCGGTCCCGGCGACCGCCCACGCCAACGTCCTGACCCTGCTGCCGCAGAATGCGAACGGCCTGGAGCAGACCTACTCCCCCGCCTACGACTACGACGGTGACGGCTGCTACGCCACCGCCGCCATCGGCGCCGACGGCACCGTCAACCCCGGCCTGAAGCTCGGCGGAGACGTCAACGGCAAGTGCCACGATCCCGCCCAGCTGAACAACGCCAACACGTACTCGCGCGAGAAGTGCAACAACGGCTGGTGCGCGGTCATGTACGCCAGCTACTTCGAGAAGGACCAGGCCACACTCGGCCCGGCGGCCCTCGGGCACACCCACGACTGGGAACACGTCATCGTGTGGATCAACAACAACGAGGTCCAGTACGTGTCGGTGTCCCAGCACAACACCTACCAGACGCTCGCCCGGTCGCAGATCCGCTTCGACGGCACCCACCCGAAGGTCGTGTACCACAAGGACGGCATCTCCACCCACTGCTTCCGCTTCGCCAACAGCAACGACGAACCGGCGGAGAACGCCACGGGCAACTGGTTCTACCCGCGCCTCGTCGGCTGGGACGGTTACCCGGCCGGTTACCGCGACAGGCTGAGCAGCGCCGACTTCGGCTCGGCCACCTTCAAGATCGACGACGGCGACTTCCAGTGGGCTCTCGATTACACGAGCCCGGCGGGAATCCCGTTCGACCCGTACGCCTGACGCTCGGCCCTCCGAGGTCGGCAACGGTCCGTCGAAAGACCCCGCAGGCTTCTTGCCTGCGGGGCCCTCCGCTTCGGCGGCTCGCTGCGGCCAGGCCCACCCGTACCGTCGGCTGTCGTGAGTCGCTG
The DNA here is from genome assembly GCF_040635845.1 of Streptomyces sp. NPDC006872. Lineage (NCBI taxonomy): Bacteria > Bacillati > Actinomycetota > Actinomycetes > Kitasatosporales > Streptomycetaceae > Streptomyces > Streptomyces sp. NPDC006872. The sequence goes on along the minus strand of NZ_JBEYIL010000002.1, from coordinate 798,897 downwards.
TCAGCTCGGCATCGCGACCGTTTCGTCCATGCCCCCGCCACGGTCCACGTCCGATCGGGCGACCGTCGGGCGAGTTCGTCGCCGGGTGGCGCAGGTTCACGGCCAGGATCGTGTGTGCGCTCCGCTTGGAGCACCGCACCGACGACTTCCCCTCCCGAGGAGACCCCTGTCATGGCACCGATCCCCAACGGCCCCTACGGAATCTCCAGGCGCAACGAGCAGTACCTGACACTCCACGACGAGAAGGCCCCTGCGGTCGTCCTGCCGCCGACCGGTGAGCCCGGGGAGCAGGAGTGGCACATCGAGGCCCTCTCCAACGGCAACGTCACCATCATGAACCTGCGGCACGAGACGTACCTCAGCTTCGACGGCGTTCCGGAGATCAACAAGATGCTCCGCGGCTCCTCGCAGGCCACCGAGTGGCAGCTCCGGCAGTCCGCGGAGCCGCACATGTTCCACATCGTCGTCCCCGGCGGCCCGATCGACGGCGTCGAACTGACGGTGGACCTCAGCCTGCTGCGGATCTTCCCACCGATGACGGCGCTGCGCCCGCTGGAGCCGGAGAGCCCGGCGCAGGCCTGGCGCTTCGAGTTCCACGAGTAGGCCGCACCCTTCGGCACCGCCGCCTTCCTCGCTCGTGGAAGGAGCGCCGACGGCAAGGACAGGGTGGCGCCACCGGCTCGGCCGGTGGCGCCACCCTGCGGTGCACTGGGTGTGCGCCGAAGCCTGCGGCCGTTCAGCCTGCCGCGGCGGCGGTGAGCGCTTCGAGGGCGCTCGCCTGGGTACGCCAGTCGGTCTGGTTGGGGCTGGTGCCGGCCCAGCGTTCACCGAGGGCGTTGAGGGAGCTGCGGTCCCACGCCCACAGGGTGTCCGCCTGCTTCTGGACGTAACTCCGGTAGGCGCTGGAGCCGGTGGCCTTCGCAAGGTCGGCGAAGTACCGCATGAAGATGCCCTTGAACTGCTTCTGGTTGTCGTCGCAGGACGCCGAGCCGATGTCGCAGGACTCGGTGAGCACCCCGTCCCGGGTCAGCGCTGGGCTGCTGACGGCGGCGTCGGCCAGGGTCCGCGCGGTGGCCAGCAGCGAACCGTCCCCTGTTGTCCTCCACAGTTCGGTGAAGCCGCCGATGGCCAGCCCCTGGTTGTAACTCCACACGGTGCTCCCGTTGTTGGCGCAGGCAGAGGTCAGCCCGTCGTTCACCAGCCCCGACGAGTTGATCATCCCACTCGCCCTGTACCAGGCGGCGGCCGTCTTCGCCCGCTGGAGCCATACGGTGTCGCCCGGTATGCGCTGATGCAGTGCCGTGGTCAGCCAGAGGTACTGTCCGTTCGTCACGGCGTTCTTGTACGTGCGCTCACGGTCCCACCACACGCCACCGCCGCAGGTGCCGGTGTCCCAGTACTGCTGGACGTAGTTGGCGATGGTGACGGCCTCGTCGAGGTAGCGGGAGTCGCCGGTGTGGTCGTACGCGTCGAGCCAGGCGATGGCCCACCAGCCCGAGTCGTCGATGGAACGGCTGATGAAGTGGCCCTCGATCGCGTCCGAGCTGCGCACCCCGGCGGCGAAGACGCCCTTGTTCCGGTCGAAGGTGCGTGCGATGACCCAGTCGTAGTCGTGCCTGCCGGTGGTCTTCGCGAAGTCGATGAGTGAGGTGAGGGCGGCGGCGGAGTTCCACCAACTGCTGGGCCACCAGCCGTTGTAGGGGTCGTACGAGGTCATCAGCGCGTCCGCCGCCGCGCGCGCCCTGGTCGGCGCGGGCCGGACCCATGCCGTGCAGCTGCCCTCCTGGTGGGCGGCCTCCCGGCCGCAGGCGCGGACCGCGCCGCCGTGGAGGAGGCCGCGAGGGTCGCGGGTGGCGTACATCGCGGTACGGGTGCCGGTGGCCCCGGACGGGGTGCTGGTGCGGCCGAGGGAGGAGCCGTCCGGCCAGGTCGAACCGCCGTCCCAGGAGCGGTCGAGCCAGATCTCGTCGCCGCTGCCACCGGTGTCGATGCTCGCCCAGGCCATGGAGTTCTGCTGGTCGACGTGCAGCCTGATCGTGCGGCCGTGGAGGGTGGTCGACGGCACCGGCTGATCGTCGCCCGCCGCCTGGCCGACGTCGATGCCGTCGCAGAGGGTGTCGCAGACGGTGGGGTGGACCCAGTTCGTACAGCCGACGCCACCGGCGTCGCCGCACGCGCGGATGAGCCCGCGTCGGTGGTTGCGGGGATCGGTGATGTTGTACATCAGCGTCCGGGTGCCGGTCCAGGTGCCCGGGATGCTCGCCTTGCCGAGCAGTCCTTCCCAGGTGGCGCCGCCGTCCCAGGAGCGGTCCAGCCACACCGAGTCGCCGGTCACGCCGTTGTCGATACTGGCCCAGGCCATGTCGTCCGCGTCGGAGACGTGCAGTTCGAGGCGGCGGCCGTTGAGGTTCTTGGCCGGTACGGGAAAGCTCTCCTGCCGGGCCAGTGCGGGGTCCAGCGTGTCGCAGGCCAGGACGCAGACCTGGGTGGCGGCGGCCGCGGGCGTCGAGGCCGGGACCAGCGCCGCGAACGCGAGAGCGGCCGCCAGGAGGAAGGTGAGGAGCCGTGTTCTGACAACGATGTCGAAGCTGGGTGAGGGCACCGGAACTCGCCTCGATTTCAGAGTGGGGGACGCCGGTCGGGTCTCACTGAGCCAGGCGGAGGGAGAGGTACTGGTCCAGACCTGTTCCGGAGGCAGTGAACCGGCTCGGCGGGGTGCTGTCAATGTCTCCAACGAGAGTGATTCCAGGGGTGGTTCACACCGGACGTGACGGGTTGACACCCCGCTGGGGGGCGCACATCATCGGTAGAACTTCGGCGAGGCGCGCCTCGCACACCCACCGCTTCATGAGCCCCCGATCTCTGTCGGCCATGTTTTGAATCGATTCAAGAGCCTCGTTTTCCCATCCGGACCCGGGAGGTACCCATGCGGCGCCGTCGCCCGTTGCTGATCCGAACATCCCGTCCACAGAGCCTGCTCGGCCTCGCCGCAGTGGTGGTCGCCGCACTGCTCACGGCTCCCGCGCCGGCCGCCTCCGCGGCGACCTCGAAGCCCATGACCGGCGTCCGCCCGGCGGCCCTTGACGCCCTGAACTACTCGCCGACCTCCCGCACCGTCAAGCCGACCGCGATCTACCGGACGTCCGGCAGCGTCGCGAACCCGCAGAACGTCCTCAGCGGGCAGTCGACGCGGATCTCCGGCGCACAGTCGGCCGTGACCCTCGACTTCGGCAAAGAGGTCGGCGGTGTGACAACGTTGTCCTTCGGCAGTGTCAGCGGTAGCGGCCAACGGGTCGGCCTGGCCTTCAGCGAGTCGTCCCTGTACGTGGGCAACAACAGCGACCGCAGCAGCGGCCGCGACGGCGAGGACGGCGCGCTCTACGCCACGGCCTCCGCCAACGGCACCTACACGATGCCCATCGCGAGACAGCGCGGCGGCTTCCGCTACCTCACCGTCTTCCTCGACACCTCGGGCTGGGTGGACCTCAAGGGCGTCAGCCTCGGCTTCACCGCGGCGCCGGGCAAGACCAACCCGGCCGACTACGCCAACTACTTCCACTCCAGCGACGACCTGCTCAACCGCATCTGGTACGCGGGGGCGTACACCGTGCAGCTCAACACGATCGCCTCCGACGAGGGCCGCGCCTGGCCCCCGCCTGCCTCGGAGTGGGACAACGGCGCCACCGTAGGTGTGGGCGACTCCGTCCTGGTGGACGGCGCCAAGCGCGACCGTACGGTGTGGCCCGGCGATCTGGGCATCGCGGTACCGACGCAGTACGCCTACTCGGGCGACCTCACCTCGACGCGCAACGCGCTCACCACGATGTACGAAGCGCAGTCGGCGGAGGGTGAAATCCCCTGGTCGGGGCCGCCGTTCAACCTCACCGGCTCGGACACCTACCACACCTGGACGCTACTGGGCACGGCCACGTACTACACCTACACGGCCGACCGGGCGTGGCTGGACTCCGCGTGGGCCGACTACACGCGCGGGATGGCCTTCATCATCGACAAGATCGACGGCAACGATCTGCTCGACGTGACCCGCACCCAGGACTGGGCCCGGGTCGGTCAGGGCGGCGAGAACATCTCCGCCAACGCACTGCTGTACGCCGCGCTCAAGGGCGGGGTCGCGCTGGCCACGGTCAAGGGCGACAGCGCGCTCGCCGCGAGCTGGGACGCCAGGGCCGCCGCGGTCAAGGCCGCGGCCAACTCCCGCCTGTGGGATGCCTCGAAGGGCATGTACAAGGACAACCCGACCAGCGGTCTGTACCCACAGGACGGCAACTCGCTCGCGGTCTGGTACGGGCTCACCGACTCCCCCGCGAAGTCGCGCAGCATCGTCAGGCAACTTGCGACCCGGTGGGGCTTCTACGGCCCCACCACCCCCGAGTGGGGCGGCAACGTCTCGCCCTTCGCCGGTGGAATGGAGCTCAACGCCCACTTCACCGCCAACGACGACTACACGGCCCTGGCGCAGATCCGCCGCACCTGGGGCCACATGCTCAACAGCGACATCGGCACCAAGAGCACCTTCTGGGAGGGCGTCAAGGCGGACGGCGGCCTCGCCTACGGCGGTTCCTTCATGAGCCTGGCCCACGGCTGGTCCAGCGCGCCCACCTCCACGCTCACCTTCGACGTGCTCGGCATCGCACCGGAGTCGGCGACCGGCGCGTACCGCTTCGTCCCTCACCCGGGCGACCTGACCAGCGCCGAGGGCCGTATCACCATGCCCCAGGGCGCGGTGAACGCGTCCTGGTCCCGCAGTCCCGCCGCCGGCACCTACTCGGCGCAGCTCTCCAGCCCGGCCGGCAGCACCGGTCGTATCGGCGTCCCGAAGTTGGGCGGCGGAGACGTCTCGGTGTCCGTCAACGGCTCCGTCGTCTGGCGCAACGGGACCTTCACGCCCACGTCGGGAATCACCGCCGCGAGCCAGGACGACGCCTACGTCCACCTCACCGGCGTCGCCCCGGGCAGCTACACCGTGACCGCCACCGGGCTGGGCAATCCGCCGGTTCCCGCCGATCCCGGCACCGGTCCGCTGCGGGCGGGTTTCACCCGGTGCGCGGGCGAGGACGGCACCTGCTCCTTCAGCGGCACCCGCTCGGTGGCCTACGGGGCAGGGACGTACACGTACAAGACGGCGACCGACGGCACCGCCTGCACCAACGCCTCCTTCGGCGGCGATCCGGCGGCGAACCTGGTCAAGTCCTGCTACGTCGCCGACGCGGGCGGCCCGCCCGGCTACACCGTCTGCGCGGCCGAGGGCGGCACCTGCGCCGTACCCGGCTACAACCGTGACGTCGCCTACGGGGCCAACGGCAACTTCGCCCACCAGGTCGCCAAGGGCACCGTCGCCTGTACGAACGCCCACTTCGGCGACCCCATCGACGGGGTCGCCAAGTCCTGCTACCTGCCGCCCGCCGGAGGTCCACCGGGGGGCTGGACGAAGTGCGCGGACCAGGACGGCACTTGCCCAGCCGTCGTCGGACAGCCGGTGATGTACGGCGCCTTCGGCGCGTTCGCCACGGTCGCGGCCACGGGCAACACCCCATGCACCGACGCCACGTTCGGCGACCCGATCCCCGGCGAGTCGAAGGCCTGCTACACCGCCACCGGCGGCCCGGCCGGTTATGTCACCGTCTGCTCCGCCGAAGGCGGCACGTGCTCCTTCAGCGGACAGCGGACCGTCGCCTACGGCGCGCGGGGCCGCTTCCTCTACAAGTCGTTCACCGGCGGCGCCGGCTGCACGACGGCGGCATTCGGCACCGATCCCCTGCCCGGTGTGAGCAAGGCCTACTACCTCACCTCCTGAGAAGCGCCCGGCAGGGCCGGATGCCCCCGGGGGGCGAGCAGTCGGCCGTGCTCGATCCGGCCGAGGATGGGGTTCAGTGTTCGGCGACGCGGTCACGCCACCGGCGGCGTGGCTGCTCACCGCCGCGCTCGCCATCCTGGCGGCAACCGGAACACTGACCGCCCTGCCCGCGTGGGCTCACACCCGCAGCCCCGCCGGGCGCGCCCTCAACGCCGAACCCGTCTGACGGACCGTTTCACCGGGGCCGCCGGCTCACAGCCCAGCTCCCCCGACGGGCACCCCGGTGCGGCGGAGGGAGCGGCTCGCTCGACGGACGTGATCAGCGTCGGCATCAGTAGGGCCGTTGGGTGCGGTTTTCGTGAGCCAGCCCGTCCGGGTGGACAGCCGTACGCGGCCCGGGTCCGAGCGGAAGCACCAGGGCCCGGAGCGCCACGGCGTCCGACGGCTGATGACCTGGACGGTCCGACGGTCGACGGACCGTCCCGATGTCCTGCCAGCCCCAGGACAGCAGGGCGTCGCAGGCCGCCGAGTCGGCTTGTTCCACCAACGTCGCCCCGAGCGAGGCGTGATGGTCGGCGAGCAGGCGCTGCTGGAGTCTGCGGGCGAGGCCCCGCTCGTTGGTGTGCGGGTGAACCAGGGTTTCGGTGATCGCGAAGACGTGACCGGACGCCGTGAGCTGTTCGACACTGCGCGGAAGGGTCCCGTCGAACCCCCGCCACCACGTCCCCTCACGCCGTACCGGGAAACCGTAGACACACCCCGCGAAAGCGGTGCTCTCCGCGATCAGCAGGGCGAAACCGGGCCGCCGGATGGCGCCGGTCAACCGTCGCAGAAACGCCTCCCGGCCCCGGTACCCCTCGCCGGGCTGCGCCCGGGAGGACTCCACGTACAGATCGGCCAGGTCCTCCTTGAGGGTCTCGGCCTGCCAGCGGTTCAGGCGGCGCAGGCGTAACGCATCCATGGGGGACGATGTGCTTCGGTCACCGCGGGGCCGCTGCTCCCGCCCGGGCGGGGCCGTCACGGCGTACCGCCCGCAGCGACGGGAATCCGACGCGGTCGCGCGGCGGCGGCCGGGAACGAGTGGAGCAGGAATCCGGAGCCGGTGATCTCGATGACGCGGGTCATGCACTGCGACGGGTGGTGCGGTCGCAAGGTCATGCCTGCATCCGTGGCGAGCCGGGATGCCGTGAGGAAGGCGTTGAGTCCGCCGGCGTCGCAGAAGGTGACCGCCGTGAGGTCGACATCGATACTGCGGATGCCGTCGGGCAGGCACTCGGCCGGCGCCTGGCGCACCAGCGGTGCCGTGGCCAGGTCGATCTCTCCCGCGAGGGTGATCAGAGCGCGGGTACCGCGTTCGTGCCGGTAGACGTTCAGCTGTGGAAGGGCCATGGCTCCTCTGTCCGGACGCGTGCGGATGTAGGTGTGCGTACGCGGTGACGGACAGGATGAACTTCCGGTCCGGCGAACCAGGCTCCAGGCTCCATGTTGGTGTCCGCCAGGAGCCTGATGGGGATCATGGGGACTCACCTCATACTCCCTTTCCGGGTACTGCGTCCCCGCCGGCCTGCCCGGGAGCGGCTGTGGTCGAAGGTGGTGGTGCGATCGCGTGCTGCCGGTTGGCCAGGTGGACGAGGAGGACGCCCAGAGCGATCATCGCCATGACGACGACCAGGGCCACGAAGGTCTCCATGGTTCTCACATCCCCTTCGGCCGATTCGGGGTCGCGGCGGGTGCAGCGGCCTGATCTCCGCCTCGGGGAACGACTGCCGGGATCCGTGGCCGCGCGGCGGGATCGAGGGCCCCGTGCCCTCCCTCGGAGTCCCAGACCGCCTCCACGGCCCGATCGGTCTCCGTCACCGTCCGCCGACGCGCGGCCTGCTCCATCAGCCGGCTCGCGGTCGACGTGCCCAGGGGGTCGCTCGCGGCGGCCATCAGCCAGACGGCCTCGACGGGGTCCGTCGGCGGCGGGACCACCAGGAGGTTCCAGCGGCCCAAGTGGTAGGAGAGCAGCAGCAGTTCGTGCGGGTCCTGCTCGGGCAGGAACCAGCCCACCTTCACGACATGCCCGGCGACCGGCACCTTGCGCGGGACGACCGGCCAGTGGGTGGGATTCACCGTGACCCGGGTGATCCGCCCCCACAGCGGCTCCAATGCGGCTGTCAGGGTGGGGAGTTCCGCCCCGAGATCGCGGGAGCGGGGCCACCAGGCACCGTCCAGGAGAGCCGGCGCGGGGCCGACCGGAGCCAGCGACAGGCGGAGAGAGGAAGAGGTGGGGGAGGAGGACGGCAGCCGGTCTTCGAAGGCTTCGAGTGTCGGCGAGAGGGTAGTGGTCGCAGTCATGACGCGAACCCTGCTCCGGGCCGGAGGTGACCGGCCCGGCATATTGAATCGCCGAAAACGACACGAGCGTGAAAGCCGGTGCGCGAAGTATCCTCGGTACTTTCAGCGTACTCCCCGGCCGAGCCGAACGGACCGTGCTAGTTCTGCGGTGCCAGGGTGCGCAGGACGTCGAACTCGTTGCCCTCGGGGTCTGCCATGACCACCCAGTTTCGCTCCGAGCCCTGACCCACATCCGTCTTGGTGGCGCCGAGGCCGAGCAGTCTGGTCACCTCGTCCTCGGTGCTGCCGTCGATCGGGCTGACGTCGAGGTGAAGCCGGTTCTTCACGGTCTTGCCCTCGGGCACCCGGATGAACGTCAGGGTGGGCGGCATCTGGCGGGCCCGGACATCCTCGACGGTCGGCACCCAGGAGCCGATCTCGACCTTGCCCTCGCTCCGGTCGATCACCTTGAAGTCCAAGACCTCACACCAAAAGGCCGCGAGCCTCTCCGGATCGTGGCAGTCAACGGTCAACTCGGTGAACCTACTTGTCATGACTCTCCCAGATAGCGCGGACGGGGCTCAGAGTATGCCGCCCGTCCGACAGATCACGAACCGTCACGAGACGTTACCGAGAAGGGCTCACTGACGAAATCTGAGGCAAGAGTGCCGCGAAGCACCCTGTGGTGCAGGCGTGTGCGGCGAGGGGAGTTCAAGCGTAGGCGTCCTCGACGGCGACTCGTCGTACCGTGCGCAGCGTCGACCGGAGACTGTCCAGGTCGGTCGAGCCCAGAGCCAGGCGGATCGCCTGCGGTGTGTGCGTCGAGGTGGTGAACGGCTCGGCCGTGGTCACCGAGATGTGCCGGCGCGCGAGGGTTGCGGTCAGACGATCGGCGCGTGCGTCGTCGGGCAGCGGCAGCCAGGTGAAGTAGGACGCGGGGTGGCCGATGAGTGGCAGGCCTGCCAGCTCCTGCCTGGCGAGTGCTTGGCGGGCCTTCGCGTCGTCTCGTTTCTGCGCTTCCAAGTCGTCCACCGTGCCGTCCTCGAGCCAGCGGCAGGCGATCGCGGTGGTGAGAGCCGGGGTGTTCCAGGTGGTCGCCCGGATCGCGCGTTCGAGCGACGGCACCGCAGAGGGCGGGGCGACGACGAAGCCGACCCGGAGGCCGGTGGCGACGCTCTTGGACAGTCCCGAGACGTAGACGGTGATGTCCGGCGCGGTCGCGGCCAGCGGCGGTGGCGGGTCCTCGACCAGGTAGGCGTAGGAGGCGTCTTCGATGAGGAGCGGACCGTGTTGGCGGGCGATCTCGATCAGACGGGTCCGGTCGGCTGCCGGCATGACCCAGCCCAGCGGGTTGTGCAGGGTGGGCATCGTGTAGATCGCGCGCACGGGACGGGTCGCGCACAGCCTCTCCAGGGCATCGAGATCCGGCCCGTCGGCGGTTACGGGGATGGGCTCCAGGTCGAGATGGAAGGTATGCGCGAGCACCTTGAAACCCGGGTAGGTGAGTGCGTCGACCGCGACGACGTCGCCGGCGTTGAGCGCGGACATGACGGTGATGGCCAGGCCGTGCTGCGCACCGTTGACGATGAGGATCCGATCCGCGTCGGTGGTGATTCCCCGGCGCCTCAGGTGCCGTGCGATCGTCGCTCTGTCCTGGGGACGCCCTCGATGTGGCTGGTAGCGCAGCAGCGAGTCGAGATCACCGGAGGTGGCCACCTCTCGCAGGGCCTGCCGAAGGAGATCGGCCTGCCCGGGCAGCGACGGAGAGTTGAAGCTGAGGTCGACCGCATCCGTGGCGACGAACAGCTGATCGATGCCGTGACCGGCGGGAACCGCGATGTCACGCACGAACGTGCCGCGGCCCTGTTCCCGGCTCACCAGACCCATCGTTTCCAGCTCGGCGTACACCCGGGTCGCGGTCACCACGGCGATGCCCTCACGGGCGGCGAGCCCGCGGTGTGTCGGCAGCCGCATGCCCGCGGCGAGCCGCCCGGTCCGGATGTCGGATGCGAGCGCGTCGACCAGCGCTTTGTAGCGCGAGGCTGCCATGCACCGGATTGTATGCATGACAATTCTTTGACTGTCCTGTTCGCGGGTCCTTACCGTCGAGAACCACCCGTCCACCCGGAAGGACAGCCGCCGTGCACATCGCCATCCTCACCTTCGAGGGCTACAACGAGCTCGACTCCCTGATCGCGCTCGGTGTCCTCAACCGCATCAAGACCGACGACTGGCGCGTCACCATCTCCACCCCCGGCCCCAAGGTGACGTCGATGAACGGGGTGGTCATCGAGCAGATGTCCACCCTTGAGGAGGCGTGCGCCGCCGACGCCGTCATCGTCGGCAGCGGCATCGCCACCCGCGAGGTCGTCGAAGACCCGGCGATCATGAACATCCTGCGCCGTCTGGACCCCTCGCGCCAGCTCATCGCGGCGCAGTGCTCGGGCGCGCTCGTGCTGGCCAGGCTCGGTCTACTCAACGACATCCCCGCCTGCACCGACCTGATCACCAAGCCCTGGGTCGTCGCCGCCGGCGTCGAGGTGCTCAACCAGCCCTTCTACGCCAAGGACAACATCGCCACCGCCGGCGGCTGCCTGGCCTCGCACTACCTCGCCGCCTGGATCATCGCCCGCCTCGAGGGCCACGACGCCGCCGAGAGCGCGCTGCACTATGTCGCCCCGGTCGGCGAGAAGGAGGAGTACATCGAGCGCGCCTGGCGGAACATCACCCCCTACCTGCCCGCTCCCGCACCGGCACTCGCCTGAACCACCGGTCGCGGGCAGGAGCCCTGGGAGTCACGCTCGGGCATGCGGGTGGGGGTAGGCGGTTTCCCGGTGTTGGAAGGAGAGGATCTTCGGGTTCTGGACGACGCCCTCGCGGATCTCGATGGCCTTCTTGACCGTGACGTCGCGGTCCCATGCCACAGGACCGCTCATGACCTTGCGCAGATAGGGAAGGAGCGCCTCGCTGATTTCCCAGGTGGCGGAGTTCCACAGGTGGGACGGGCTGTGATCCACCGAGTAGTAGTGGCAGCCCGGCCCCACCTCGAACATGGGCTCGCCGAAGGTGGTCGGGCGGGCCCATCCGAAGCCCATGCCCTCGTCGCAGGCGACGTCGATGAAGAAGGTCCCCGGCCGGAACAGGGCGAGGTCCTCGTCGGTGACGAACATGAGCGGCGCGTCGGTGTCCTGCAGGACGCAGTTGACGATGATGTCGAACCCGGCGAGATACTCCGCCAGCGGCTTGGAACCGGCCGCGGTGACGGCCCGCAGCCGCGACGGATCGTCCTCCTGCTCCTCGAAGTGGCCCATGACCACCGAGGGCATCGGCGAGGCCACCGCCGCGGCGGCCCGCTGGGTGAGCACCGTGACGTCGGTGACCCCCATGGCGCCCAGGCCCGTGACCGCTCCGCGCGCCGTGGCGCCGAAGCTGATGACCGCCGCGCGCAGGCGGCGGCCGTAGTGGCCGGTCAGCCCGCCGAGCTGGAGGGCGTGCAGCACCGAGCAGTAGCCGGCGAGCTCGTTGTTCTTGTGGAACACATGGACGCTGAAGGCGCCCGCGGAGGTCCAGTGGTTCATGGCCTCCCAGGCGATCAGGGTCAGCCGCCGGTCGATGCCGATCTGGGTCATCTTCTCGTCCTGCACACAGTGCGGCCAGCCCCACAGCACCTGGCCCTCGCGCAGTTCGACGACGTCGTCGTGCATCGGCTTGGGCAGCAGCATGACGTCGCACTCGGCGATGAGCTGCTCGCGGGAGCGCAGGCCCGCCACGAGTGGTCGCAGTGCGTCGTCGGCAACGCCGAAGCGTCGGCCGTAGCCCTGTTCGAGGAAGATCCTCTCCCTTATGTCCGGGGCGATCCGGTCGAGGTGGCGCGGGTGCAACGGCAGCCGGAACTCGTTCTCCTTGCGGGAGGAGGCGAGTACTCCGAGACTCATCAGACTCATGTGGGGCGGCTCATTTCCGACCGGACGCGATGCGCTCCGGCATTGCCGTTCCCCGAGGGCGACGCCGAAACGGATGACGGCGTGCGAGGTGCGCTCGGTACCGCCACCCTACTCCCGTCCCGAGCCCAGGGGTCGCGGGTGCGGGAGGGGTCAGCGGGCGACCCGGTAGGTCCAAACCGGGCAGGCCGGGTCGTCAGCCGTCGGCGATGCCGGTGCCGCTGAGGGCGGGCACCGTCTTCTCCGGACGGGCGAGGGAGCGGGCGCCGAGGCGGAACTGGTCGAGTCTGTCGACGATGGTCCGGCCGACGGGCAGGTGGCCCCATGTGCTGATGCCCCGGTGGGTGGAGGGCTGCCAGGTGCTCTCGTCGATGACGATCGGGTTCCAGCCCACCTCCCACTCGAAGCCCGAGGGGGTGCGTGCGTAGTAGGAGAGTTCCTTGTCGTTGGTGTGCCGGCCGACGGAGAGGGCCATGTCGAAGCCGAGTTCGTGCACCCGCTCGTAGCTGCGGGCCAGGTCGTCGAGCGAGGCGGCCTGGATGTTGAGGTGCTGGACTCGCGTGCGGATCGGGTCGATCGGCAGGCCTCGGACGGCGGCGATCGCGATGGAGTGGTGGCGTTCGTTGACCCGCAGGAAGCGGATCTTGAGCTTGACTCCGCTGATGGTCTCGTCGATGTAGTCCGTCAGACGGGCGTCGAAGACCGTGTTGAAGTAACCGCGCATCAAGGCGGGCTTGGCGGAGGTGATGGCGACATGGCCCATGCCCGCGTCGCCGGTGACCCAGCCGGACGCGAGCATGCGCAGCGGTTCGGGCGAGGTGACGGGCGTGGTGTAGATCTCCTGGGTGATGCCCTTGGGGCCGGGGAAACGCAGGAGGCGTTCGACGCCGCGCAGCTCCGCCTCTTCTTCGGTGCCTTCGGCGACAGGCACGCCGTGGGCGCGTATCCGGTGCTCTATGCGTTCGAAGGCAGTGTGGTCGTCGATGTGCCAGCCGATGGCGACGACGTCCTCGGCCGGTCCGCGCCGCAGCAGGAAGCGGCATTCCTGTTCGTCGAGGCGGAAGCGCATGACGTCCGTGTCGAGGTCGTCGTGATGCATCCCGATGGCGTCGGTGCCGAAGCGGCGCCAGTCGGCGAAACGGTTGCTCTCGACGACCGTGTAGCCCAGGTGGACGGCACCGAAGACGGATGCTCCCGGGGTGGTGTTCATCGGCGGCCTGCCAGGAAGTCGGCGCACAGCCGGTTGAACAGCTCGGCGCGCTCGAACTGCACCCAGTGCCCGGTGTTGGCGACCTCGTAGAGGTCGCAGTCGGGCATGCGGTCGGCCAGCATACGGCCGCCGGAGGGCCGGTTCACCTTGTCCGCCGCGCCCCACAGCACCAGTGTCGGCACGGGCAGCCGGGACAGCCGGTCGTCGCGGGTGAAGTCCATCTTCCACAGCGTGCGCAGCGCGTTCGGACCGGAGGGGCGGCGCAGCGGCGGAGCCGCGATCACCTCGGGATCGATACTGGCCTCGTAGCGCGCGTCGATGACGGCGTCGGGCACGTCGGCGGCGTTGAAGACGAGGTAGTTGCGGATGAACTTCTCCAGTTTGAGGCGCGAAGGCCCGTCCCCGGAGTAGTAGTTGAGCAGGCTGTTGAGGCCGGGGGTGGGCAGCGCGCGGGTGGTGCCGATGCCGCCGGGGCCCATGAGGACCATCCGCCCGACCCGGTCGGGGGTGTCCAGGGCGAGGCGCAGGGCGCAGGCGCCGCCGTAGGAGTTGCCGACCAAGTGGGCCTTTTCCAGGCCGAGTTCGTCGAGCAGACCGCGGATGACGTCGGCGAGGTACCCGAAGGGGTCGGCGCCGTCCATGCCCTTGGTGCTGCGGCCGTAGCCGGGCAGGTCGGGGACGATGACCCGATGGGCCTTGGCCAGTTCGGCGATGTTGCGGGAGTAGTTGGAGACGCCGGAGGCGCCGGGGCCGCCGCCGTGCAGCAGCAGGACGGGCAGGCCGTCACCGGTCTCGTCACCCGTCTCCGCGACGAAGATCTTCTTGCCCGCGACGTCGAGCAGGGACTCCTGCAGGGGCGGCGGTGCGGTGTGCGTGGTCATGGTGTTCCTCAGCTGACGGTCGGGGCGGTCGATTGCGATGCCGGTGCGAAACCGGCCGGGGGCGGCGGGAGTGGGGCGTCCTGGGGAGCGGCGGCGTAGACATAGGCGTCCGGGCGCAGGGCGAGCGTGGCCACGCGGTGCTGTGTCATCCAGGCGAGCAGCACGCCGTCGCTGTCGACGATCGCGCCCTCGGCCGGGCGGGAGCCGGCGGGCAGGACGGTCAGCGAGGGGGTGCCGCGGCGGTCCCACGGGGGCTGCGCGGCGGGCAGGCCTCCGTGCAGGAGCAGCCAGCGGCCGCCGAGCACGTCGTCCAGCCGCACGCGCCCGCCGTCGGGGCCCGTGACCCAGGGCTGGGGGATCTGGCGTCCGGAGGCCTTCGTGCGCGGGCGGGCCAGGAATCCCTTGGCGTAGTGGGCGACCGGTATCCAGTGCGCGTCCACCAGTCGGCCGCTGACGGCGGACACGCGGCGGACGGCGTGCAGCGTGGTGTCCCGGGCGCGGGCGAGGGGCAGCCGACGTTCGGTGATGAGCTTCCCGGTGAACACGGCCCGCCGGGTGATCTCCTTGACGTGCGGCTTGCGTTCGGCCTCGTAGGAGTCGAGGACGGTCTCGGGCAGTTCGCCGCGCAGCACGGCGGCGAGCTTCCAGCAGAGGTTGGCCGCGTCCCGCACCCCGGCCGCCATGCCCTGGCCGATCCACGGCGGCATGGCGTGGGCGGCGTCGCCCGCGAGGAAGACCCTGCCGACGCGGAAGCGGGCGGCGAAGCGGACGTGGTGGCTGTAGACGGTGGCCCGCAGGATCTTGATCTGGTCCCGGCCGATCCCGTACTTGGCCACCATGGCGTGGATGGCGTCGTCGGTGGTCAGGTACGTCTCGTCGTCGCCGGGCAGGATCGGGAACTCCCAGCGGTGATGGCCGAGCGGGGTCGGGCAGTCGACGGCGGGGCGGGCGGGATCGCACCGAAAGCGCAGCCGGTCGTGGTCCGGCCAGGGCTTGAGCATCTCGGTGTCGACGACCACCCAGCGGTCCTCGTACGTCCGTCCCTCGTAGCCCACGTTCAGCTGGGCGCGGGTGAGGCTTGAGCCGCCGTCGGCCGCGATCACGTACTTCGCGCGCACCCGTCGTACGGAGTCGTCGGCGGTCCCGACCACCGTCAGCTCCACCCCGTCGGAGTCCTGGCGCAGCCGCAGGCACTCGTGCCGCAGCAGGATCTCGACGTCGGGATAGCGGTCGACGCCGTCGCGCAGGACCTGCTCCAGCGCCGGCTGGTAGAGGAACATCTGCGGCGGATGACCGTGTCCGCGCGGGGAGGGGCAGGCGCTGAGGAAGGTGCGGCCGCGCGCGTCGACGAAGTCCAGCGGCCGCTCGGCCAGCATGTCCTCCTTCAGCCGGTCCGCCAGCCCGATCCGCTGCCAGATCCGGATGACCTCCTCGTCGGTGGAGATGGCCCGTGCCCGGGAGTAGATCTCCGCGTCGCGCTCCAGCACGACCACCCTCAGTCCCAGCGCTCCCAGCAGGTTCGCCGCGGTCACGCCCGTGGGCCCGTACCCGATCACCGCCACGTCGTACGGAGTGCTCACCACGCCACCTCGCTGTCTTCCATCGGCTCGTTGTTGTAGCGTTTACTACAATTGGAATGTTCGCTACGCTAATCCGGCTGCCGGAGACGGTCAAGAGTCGGCACGGAAGACACACGGAAGACAGAAGGAAGGGCCCGGCCGCACCACCCCGTCGCCGCGTCGACACCCGCATCCGACGCCACTCGTTGAACCTGCGGCACGCGGCGTGGCCGGCGGCCGGAACGACTGGATCGACGTCGCCTCGACCTGCTCACCCCAGAAAGCCGAGAGACCTCCTCATGAACACCGCACCCCGCCGGATCGACGTCCACCAGCACGTCATCCCGTCCTTCTACCGCGACGTCCTCGCCAAGGCCGGCATCGCCGAAGCGGGCGGCCGCGCCCTGCCCGACTGGAGCCCCGAGGCGGCCCTGGAGCTGATGGACCTGCTGCGGGCCGAGACGGCGATCCTCTCCGTCTCCACCCCGGGCGCCGGCTTCCTCACCCACCCCGGCGAGGCCGCCGGTCTGGCCCGACGGCTCAACGACCACTCGGCGTCCGTCGCCGCCGAACACCCCGACCGCTTCGGGTGGTTCGCCACACTGCCCATGCCCGACATCCACGCGTCGGCGCAGGAGGCGGAGCGGGCCCTCACCGAACTCGGGGCGGACGGGGTCACCCTGCTCGCCAACAACCAGGGCGTCTACCTGGGCGCCGAGGGCCAGGACTCACTGTGGCGAGTGCTCGACGAGCACGGCGCCGTCGTCTTCGTCCACCCCGCCGAACTCCCCGCACCCGCCGTCGACGGAATCCCCCCGTTCGCCGCCGACTTCCTCCTCGACACCACCCGCGCCGCCTACCTCCTCGTCCGCAACGGCATCCCGCGCCGCTACCCGAACATCCGCTTCGTCCTCAGCCACGCCGGCGGCTTCGTCCCCTACGCCTCCCACCGCATGGCCGTCGCCATCGCCGCCGACACCGGACGCAGCCCTCTCGACACCCTGGACGACCTGCGCGGCTTCTACTACGACACCGCCCTCTCCGCCAGCCCCGCCGCCCTGCCCACCCTGCTCGCCTTCACCCGCCCCGGACACGTCCTGTTCGGCAGCGACTGGCCCTTCGCCCCCGCCCCCGCCTCCCAGTACTTCGCCAACGGACTGGACAGCGGCGTGGACCCCCGCACCCTCGCAGCCGTCAACCGCACCAACGCCGAAGCCCTCTTCCCCCGCCTGGCCACGAACCCGCCCAGGCGGGCATCTGCCCGGCCGCTCCCGGTGCGGCTGCGCCAGTCCGCCCAACGGGCCGGCGCCCGCCTCTTCTACAAGCTCATCCAGCCCGGAACCAACTGAGAGCCGGACCGGCACCCGCGGAACGCCGTTCTAGCGGCCGCGGTTCAGCAGGAGCCCGACTGCCGGGCGGCAGGGGCGGCCCAGATCGGCGCATCGCCTCTCGAAGTCGGGCGGGAGCCGGCCGCGTCCGAGCAGTCCGGGGTGGGCGGGGAACGCTGTGACGGCGGCCAGGACGAACAGCAGGGACGCCCAGGGCGTGTGGAGCTGGACTGTCGTCTGCTGTCCGTTGTGGATGTTGCGGAAGCTCTGACGTACCGTCAACTACTGGTGTGTCGTGGCCACTTTACTGACCGGGTAGGGCAATTGGCGGCAACCGGTGGTCTACTGAGGTACATGCCCCTTATGGACGATGAGCGGGAAGCTCTCATCATGGGTGCGGTCATCGCGGGAGGCGGGTCGGCGATCCTCCTCGTCGGCGGGCTCATCTGGGGATTCCCGTGGCAGGTGATCCTGCTCGTTGTGGCTTTCACGGTCGTGCTCGGGGTCGCGCTCTCCGCCATGACGTTGGCCGAGGTACGGCGTGACGCGGAGCGGCAGGCGCGCAGCCGCGCGATGCTGGCCGCGTGGGCGGGCCGCAACGGAGGACGTTGCGAGATCGACTTGGCCGCGCTCACCGCCGACGGGGAGGAGTGGAAGCTGCCGGCGAGCCCGCTCTTCCGCGGCGAAGTGCTGGCCGTGGTGCACCGGGACGGTGTCGAAGTGGGCATCGCCTGCTTGATCGTCGACGAAGGCCTCGAGGGGGGAAACAGCTGGTACACGGCGATCCTGGTCCGTCTCGCCGAGGAGCGGCCGCCGGCCCGACTGCGCCGCCGGGAGATACACCGACTGGATCTGCCGCAGGGCGTGGAATCGGTGGAGATCGGTCGCCAGGAGCTGTGCGTGCGGTACGCGGGCTGGCCTGATGCGTCACCGGTGCTGGACACGCGGGTCGACGCAGCCGTCCGCCTGGCGGCGAGCCTGCAGGGGGCGTGACAGGGCTCCAGCCTCGGGGAGGCGCGGGGGGGCGCTTCCCTCCCCCGGGCCGTTCCACACACGTCCGCCATGTGGCTCACCCCACCATCCGAATGCCGGACACCATGGGCCGCATCCCTGAAGGCCGCCGTACGGTGGCTGGTGCAGCTGGTTCGCCCCGTCCGCCAGGCGGGATGCGTCGCAAGAGGGAACCCGGTGGGAATCCGGGACTGCCCCGCAGCGGTGAGCGGGAACGACCGCCGTCATACGCACTGGGTCCACGAAGGGCCTGGGAAGCGACGGCCAGTAGGTGTCTCGTACGACTTCGTACGACCAAGACGTGCCCGCGAGTCCGAAGACCTGCCAACTGCCCGCACACGAACCACTCGTGCGCGGACATCCCGGTGACCTCGTGGGCGGGTCGGCGTACATACCGGACGGACGACTGCGCCGTACCCTGCGCAGTCGGTCGCCGTCCGGTTCGTCACCCCTTCGCGCTCGCGTCCCGTCGCCGGGATCTCAGGGATTCGTCTCGCGAAGGAGATCTCCGTGACCACCAAGCCCGCAGCCGCGGCAGCACGGGCCACCGTGTACGGCTACCCCCGCCAGGGCCCGAACCGGGAACTGAAGAAGGCCATCGAGGGCTACTGGAAGGGCCGCATCACCGCCGACGCCCTCCGGACCGCCGCCGCCGAACTGCGTGCCGGCAACTGGCGGCAGATCGCCGAGGCCGGCATCCACGAGGTGCCCACCGGTGACTTCTCGTACTACGACCACGTCCTGGACACCACCGTCATGGTCGGCGCGATCCCCGACCGCCACCGGGCGGCCGTCGAAGCGGACGCCCTGGACGGCTACTTCGCCATGGCGCGCGGTACCCAGGACGTCGCGCCGCTGGAGATGACCAAGTGGTTCGACACCAACTACCACTACCTCGTCCCCGAGTTGGGCCCGGACACGGTCTTCACGACCGACTCCACCAAGCAGGTCGCCGAGTTGGGCGAGGCCCTGGCCCTCGGACTCACCGCCCGTCCCGTCCTGGTCGGCCCGGTCACCTATCTGCTGCTGGCCAAGCCCGCCCCCGGCGTGCCGGCGGACTTCGACCCGCTGACCCTGCTGGACCGTCTGCTCCCGGTGTACGCCGAGGTCCTCGCCGACCTGCGGGCGGCGGGCGCGGAGTGGGTGCAGTTGGACGAGCCCGCCCTCGTCCAGGACCGCACCCCGGCCGAGCTGAACGCCGCCGCCCGCGCCTACCGCGACCTCGGGGCCCTCACCGACCGGCCCAAACTGCTGATCGCCTCCTACTTCGACCGGCTGGGCGAGGCCCTGCCGGTCCTGGCCAAGGCGCCCGTCGACGGGCTCGCCCTGGACTTCACCGACACCGCCGCAGCCAATCTCGACGCGCTGGCAGCCGTGGGCGGGCTGCCGGGCAAGCGTCTGATCGCCGGTGTCGTCAACGGCCGCAACATCTGGATCAACGACCTGTCGAAATCCCTCGCCCTGCTCGGCACCCTGCTCGGCCTGGCCGACCGGGTCGACGTGGCCGCCTCCTGCTCCCTGCTGCACGTCCCCCTCGACACGGCCTCCGAACGGGACGTCGACCCGCAGATCCTGCGCTGGCTCGCCTTCGCCCGGCAGAAGACCGCCGAGATCGTCACCCTCGCCAAGGGGCTGACCCACGGCACCGGTTCCCTCTCGGCGGAACTGACCGCGAACCGGTCCGACCTGGCCTCCCGGATGAACTCCCCCGTCACCCGCGACCCTGCCGTCCGGGCCCGCGCCGAGGCCGTCACCGATGCCGACGCCCGCCGCTCCCAGCCCTACGCCGAACGGGCCGCGGCCCAGCGCACCCACCTCGGCCTGCCGCTCCTGCCGACCACCACCATCGGCTCCTTCCCGCAGACCGGCGAACTGCGCACCGCCCGCGCGGACTTGCGGGCCGGCCGGATCGACACGGCCGGCTACGAGGAGCGGATCAGGGCCGAGATCCAGGAGGTGATCGCCTTCCAGGAGAAGACCGGCCTGGACGTCCTGGTGCACGGCGAGGCCGAACGCAACGACATGGTCCAGTACTTCGCCGAACAGCTCACCGGCTACCTCGCCACCCGGCACGGCTGGGTGCAGTCCTACGGCACCCGTTACGTCCGCCCGCCGATCCTGGCCGGCGACGTCTCCCGCCCCGAGCCGATCACCGTGCGCTGGACGACCTACGCCCAGTCCCTCACCTCACGCCCGGTCAAGGGCATGCTCACCGGCCCGGTCACCATGCTCGCCTGGTCCTTCGTCCGCGACGACCAGCCCCTCGGCGACACCGCCCGCCAGGTCGCCCTCGCCCTGCGCGACGAGGTGAACGACCTCGAGGCCGCCGGGACCTCGGTCATCCAGGTCGACGAACCCGCCCTGCGCGAGACGCTGCCGCTGCGCGCCGCCGACCACCCCGCCTACCTCGCATGGGCGACGGAGGCGTTCCGGCTGACGACGAGCGGCGTCCGTCCGGACACCCAGATCCACACCCACATGTGCTACGCCGAGTTCGGCGACGTCGTCCAGGCCATCGACGACCTCGACGCCGACGTCATCAGCCTGGAGGCCGCCCGCTCCCATATGCAGGTCGCCCGCGAACTCGCCGCCCACGGTTACCCCCGCGAGGCCGGCCCCGGCGTCTACGACATCCACTCCCCGCGCGTCCCGAGCGTGCAGGAGGCGGCCGAACTGCTGCGCACCGGCCTCAGGGCCATCCCCGCCGAACGGCTGTGGGTCAACCCCGACTGCGGTCTGAAGACCCGCGCCTGGCCCGAGACCCGCGTGTCCCTGGAGAACCTCGTCGCCGCCGCCCGCACGGTCCGCGGCGAGCTGACCGTGTCCTGACCGACCGTTCCCAAGGGCCGGGGCGCCACGAGCGCCCCGGCCCTTCATTCTCGGGCGACGGAGGTGGGCACCGGCCCCGGCTCGGGTCCGGCCGAGGGCTCAGGAACAGAAGTCGGCGATCGTGTGGGTGAGGATGTCGGTCAGGCGGTCCAGCGAGGCGAGGTCGACGTACTCGGTCGCCGCGTGGGCGCCTTCGCCGTCGACGCCGAAGAGCAGGCAGGGAATGCCGGCGCGGTCGAGGATGGCACAGTCGGTCCAGAACGGCTCGGCGCGTACCACGGGCGGGTGGCCGAGGGCTTGGGTCGCGTGGCGGGTGAGTGCGCGGACGACGGGTGCTTCGGGGTCGGCCTGGAAGGGTTCGCGGTGCAGGCCCCGGGTGAGCCGGTAGCGGAAGTCGGGGACGGTGGCGGCGAGGCGGTCGAGGACGGCGGTCAGTTCGCGCTCGACGCTTTCGGCGTTCTCACCGGGGACCGTGCGGCGCTCCAGGGTGATGCGGCAGTGCGCCGGGTAGGTGGAAGGCTCCTCGCCGCCGTGGATGACGGAGGCGTGCACGGTGCCGGTGCCCAGGAGGGGATGTGCCGGGCCCTGCGCGAGTTGCCGGCCCAGTTCCTCAAGGGCGACCAGGAAGTGCCCGGCCTTGGCGATGGCGTCGATGCCGAGCTCGGGCCGCGAGCCGTGGGCCGCGCGGCCTTCCACCTCCACGTCGAACCAGGCGAAGCCCTTGTGGGCGAGAGTGACTTCGAGGTGGCTGGGCTCGGTGACGATCGCCGCGTCCGCGGTGAAGGACTCCAGTACCTCCTCGGTGCCCGAGCTGCCGTGCTCCTCGTCTGCGACGCAGGCCAGGACGACATCGCCGCGCAGGGGCCCGTGGGCCGTGGCACGGGCGGCGGCGACCATCATGGCCGCGATACCGCCCTTCATGTCGAAGGTGCCGCGGCCGTACATCCTGCCGTCGCGGAGCTGCGGGTCGAGCGGGTCGCCGTCGTAGTCGGCGCAGCCGACCGTGTCGAGATGGCCGTTGAGCATGAGGGACCGGCCGCCGCCGGTGCCGCGGGCGATCGCGACGAGCGAGGGCCGGCCGGGGCACTTCTCCAGGCGGTGCACCTCGAAGCCGCGGGCGGCGAGCCATTCGCTGCAGAAGTCGGCGATGACGGTCTCACCGGCGCCGCCTGGTACGAGGTCCGGGTTCACGGAGTCGATGGCGATCAGCCGGGCCAGCAGGCGGCCGGGATCCGCCTCCAGGACATCGGGAACCACTGGAATCGAGGGAGTCTCGGGGGGCATGAGGGCCTTTCCGAAGGGGGGAAACCGGCCTGGGAGCCGGGGCCGCTGAGGGCCGTGTCAGTCCTGGCCGGCCAAGCGCAGAAGCGTGCCCGCCAGGACGTCGACGCCGTGGGCACAGACTTCGGGGGTGGAGTACTCGCGGGGGTTGTGGCTGATGCCGTCGTACTCACCGCGCACGAAGATCATGGCGGTGGGGCAGAGCGCGGCGATCTCCTGGGCGTCGTGGCCGGCGCCGGAGAGCAGGGAGATGTGCTCCAGGCCGTGCTCGTCGGCCACCTGCGCGATGACCTTCTGCACCTCGTCGTCGAAGGGGACGTAGGCGGTCCTGGCCATCCGGCGAGTGGTCAGCGACAGACCCCGCTGACTGCCCTCCAGCTCGCCGAGGAACGCGGCCAGGGCCTCCTCCGCTCGGGCCATCTGGGCATCGTCGGGGTTGCGCAGGTCGACCGTCAGCTCGGCGCGGTCCGGGACGATGTTGGTCAGGTCCGGGTGGACGACGAGGTGGCCGACGGTGGCCCGCAGGTCGCCGTACTCGCCGGAGTCGACCAACGCCCGCAGATGAACGATGATCTGCGCGGCCGCGAGGCCCGCGTCGGCGCGCAGATGGGTGGGGGTGGTGCCGGCGTGGGCGGCGCGGCCGTGGATGGTGATCTCCTGCCAGGAGATGCCCTGCACACCGGTGACGACGCCGATCTCGACGTCGTTCTCCGCGAGGACGGGGCCCTGTTCGATGTGGCACTCGACGTAGGCGTGCGGCGGGGCGAGGCGTGCATCGGTCCGTCCGTCGAAGCCGGTACGGGCGAGTTCGCCGCCGAGGGTGCGGCCGTCGCGGTCGGTCAGCGCGTGGGCGTACTCCAGGGTGAGGCGGCCGGCGGCGACGGCGCTGCCGAGCATGTCGGTGCCGAAGCGGACGCCTTCCTCCTCGGTGAAGACGGCGACCTCGATCGGGCGGCGGGTGGTGACGCCGCGCTCGTCGAGGGTGCGGACGACCTCGATGCCGCCCAGGACGCCGAGACAGCCGTCGAAGGCGCCGGCAGTGGCCACGCTGTCGATGTGCGAGCCGGTCAGCACCGGAGCCGCGGCGGGGTCGCTGCCCTCGCGGCGACCGTAGACGTTGCCCATCCGGTCGATGCGAACGGCCAGGCCGGCCTCTTCCATCCATTCGATGACCTGACGACGGCCGGCCGCGTCGGCGTCGGTCAGGGCGAGTCGGTCGACACCGCGCAGACCGGTGCGCTCGTCGTCGTACGCGCCGATCTCGGCGAGGTCCATCAGGGACTTCCACAGACGGTTGCCGTTGACGGTGATCGGGTCGGGGGCGGGCGTCATGAGCCGTCTCCCGGAGGATGTCGGCAATGGCCGGTGCGCGGCGTGCGGGTTGGCGGCCGTGCCCTCGGTGCTCAGCAGGACGACCACCGAGGACGGGCCGAGCCCCAGCGCCGTACGGCGTTCGTCGGCGCCCGCGCCGGTGAGCACCGCGCGCAGACCTGCGAGTGTCGCGGCCCCGCAGGGACCCGAGGAGACGCCGAGGGCCGCCAGATCGACGGCCGCGCGGGCACTGGCGGCATCGGGGACGGCGACAGCGGCGTCCAACCCGCCGTACAGGTAGGGCCAGGCGATGCTGGACGGGGTGCCGCAGTTCAGTCCGGCCATGGCGGTGTCGCCGGTGGTGACGCTGACGGGTTCGCCGCGGATGAGGCTTTCCAGGACGCAGGCCGCGGTCTCCGGCTCCACCGACAGCAGGGCCGGAGCGTGCCCGCAGGGGCGGCTGCGGTAGTGGGTGATCACGGCCTGGGCCAGTGACCCCACGCCCACCGGTACGGAGACGAGGTCGGGTCCCTCCACGATTCCCTCGGCCGCCAGTTGCTCGTCGATCTCGGCGCACAGAGTGGAGTAACCCTCGACGATCCACCCCGGGATCCGCTCGTAGCCCGCCCAGGCGGTGTCCTGGACCAGGACCGCGTCCGACCCCGCGGCCGCCTCGGCCGCCAGACGCACGGCCTCGTCGTACGGCCCCACGACCTCCGTGACCGTGGCCTGCTCGGCGACGATGGCCGCCACGGCCTCCGGATGCACCCCCTGTGGGACGAACACATGGGCGCGCTGCCCGAGCAGACGGGCCGTGCGGGCCACCGCCCGGCCGTGATTGCCGTCGGTGGCGGTCACCAGCGTGACCGGGCCGTGTGGTTCGCCGCTCGCGGCCCGCTCGGCAAGGGTGCGGTGCACCGCCCAGGACGCACCCAGCGCCTTGAACGCGGGCAGCCCCAGACGGCTCGACTCGTCCTTGACGAAGACCCGGCCGACGCCCAACTCCACTGCCAGCGACGGGAGTTCGGGCAGCGGGGTGGGTGAGTAGGCGGGCAGCGAGGAGTGGAAGTCCCGGACGTCGGCAGGTGCGGGTGCACACCGCCAGCCACGGGCACCGGGCCGTACGGTCCACGGCAGCACATGAAGGGAATCGAGGTTCTCAGACACACGAACAGGGTCCGACGCGGACCTGTAATCGGTCCAGCGAATGTTTCCGACCTATACTCGTCGAAAAAACCGACCATTGGGCACCCCGTCGCTCGCCGACGGCAAGGAGTGAGGGCCGCCGATGTTCGATCTGCACCGACTGCGTCTGCTGCGCGAACTCAAGCACCGCGGCACCCTGGCGGCCGTCGCCGCCGCCCTGTCGTACGCGCCTTCCTCCGTCTCCCAGCAGCTCTCGCAACTGGAAGCCGAAGTCGGCGTCCCGTTGCTGGAGCCGATCGGGCGCCGGGTGCGGCTGACCGAGCAGGCCGAGATCCTCGTCGCCCACACCGAAGCGGTCCTCGAGCGCCTGGAGCGCGCCGAGGCGGACATCGCCACCTCCCTCGCCGATCTGACGGGCACACTGCGCATCGCCTCGTTCCAGACCGCCGCCCTGGCCCTGATCCCGACCGCACTCAGCCTGCTGCGCGACCTGCACCCGGCTCTGCGCGTCCACGTCACCCACATGGAACCGGAACAGGCCCTGCCCGCCCTGCAGGCCCGCGACTTCGACCTGGTCCTCGCGGAGGAGTACCCCGGCAACCCCAACCCACGGCCCGCCGAACTCGAACAGGAGGACCTGCTCGACGACCCCCTCCGCCTCGCCCTGCCCGACACGGGCGACAGCCCGGACACCGACGGCCCGACGGATGCCTTGCGCTCGCTCGCGGACCGCCCCTGGGTGATGGAGCCCGAGGGCACACCTGCCCGGCACTGGGCCATGACCCTGTGCCGCAACGCCGGCTTCGAGCCCGACGTTCGATTCGAGACCACGGACCTCCTGCTCCACCTCCGCCTCGTCGAGCGGGGGCACGCCGCCGCCTTCCTGCCCGACCTCGTCTGGAGCGGCCGGCACCCGACCGTCCCGCTGCGGCAGCTCCCCCGCGGTCAGCGCGCACGCCGCGTCTTCACCGTCGTACGTCGCGGCCGCAGCGGACATCCCGCCATCCTGGCCTGCCGCAATGCCCTCTCGCGGGCGGTCGCCCTCGACTCCGGCCAGGCGTAGGGCAGCACAGCCCACCGGCGCCAAGGCCCTTTACGGCAACACAACAGAGCGCTCCGGTCTTGCCTCCCCGTGTCGGGTCCCGTTACCTTGCGGCGAGTTTCTGACCAGGTACGCGGTGCGGTCCGGCGCATCGGTGTCCGGCGAGCGGAACGGGCATCGGGTGACAGGTCGAGGCAAGGGCCGGCAGGAGGCGCAGCACGGTCTGCTGACGAACATCGCCGCCGAGGCGGGGGTCTCGCTCAGCACCGTGTCCAAGGTGGTGCACCGGCGCCGGGACGTGGGCGCGGCGACCCGGGACCGGGTCGAGGAACTGCTGGCGCGGTACGGGTACGTCCGCCCGTGGGAGCGGGATCCCGCGACGCCCCGGCAGATCATCGTCGTCTTCCGCGATCTGTCCGGCCCGTACACGCTGGAGGTCGCCCGGGGCATCGTGGACGCGGCCGGTGAACTCGGCATCGACGTGGTCACCGGGACGACGAGCCGGCGGTCGATCTCCGGGTGGCTGGAGGAGTGCGTGGCGCTCGGCGCGGCGGGGATCGTGATCGTGATCTCGATGCTGGCCGAGGACGACCAGCGGCGGATCGTCGAGCAGCGGCTGCCGGTGGTGCTGATCGACCCCCTCAGCGCTCCGTCCGAGGACATCCCGAGCATCGGCGTGACGAACTGGAGCGGAGCCCGGGACGCCGTCCAGCACCTGCTGGAACTGGGGCACACCCGGATCGGCATGGTCGCGGGCCGGTCGCACTCCCTGGCCGGGGCGGCGCGCGTGCACGGCTACCGGGCCGCGCTGGAGGAAGCGGGGATCGCCTACGACCCCGCGATCGTCCGCTCGACCGACTTCGACTACACCGAGGCGCTCGCCGCGAGCCTGCAGATCCTGCGGGCGGACGACCCGCCCTCGGCCGTCTTCGCAGCCAGCGACGCGCAGGCCCTCGGTGTGCTGGAGGCGGCCCGTCAGCAGGGGCTCGCCGTGCCGGACGATCTGTCGGTCATGTCGTTCGACGACACGCTGGTCGCGGCCATGGCCTGCCCGCCGCTGAGCGCGGTGCGCCAGCCGTTCGAGGAGCTGGGGCGCGAGGCTACCCGGGTGCTGATGGATCTGGCCCAGGGCCGGCCGCCCGCGTCCCCGCGCATCGAACTGGCGACGGAACTCGTCCTGCGGACCTCGACGTCCGTACGCCGCCGAGTCAATACCCCGTAACCCGCAATCGCGCGAAACCCTTTCGCAATGTGCCGGTGACAGTGCGGTGTCGCTTGCGAATACTGGCGTCCTCCCTGCACCCCCGTGCATCCCCATTCAAAAGGAACGCCGTTGAAAAGATCCTGGGCGCGAAAGGCTTTCGCTTCGGCGACCGCCTTCGGTACAGGCGTGGCATTCGCCGTCGCCTCCGCGACAAGCGCGTCGGCATATCAGCCGAGTACCGCGAATCTGTATACGGCGACCAACACCGCCGCGTGCAACAAGAGCCCCTGCGTGCTCTACCCGAAGTCGGCCCAGCTGCCGGACGGCCGGATCGTGGCCACGTTCGAGGACAGCGAGAGCGCTCCGGTGGGCCAGACGATGCCGGTCTACAAGAGCGACGACGACGGCACGACCTGGTCGAAGCTCACCGACGTCAAGGCCCCCGCCTATATGTCCAGCGACTCCCAGTACGCCAAGTACACGAGCAACTGGACCAACCCGTATCTCTACGTCCTCCCGCAGGACGTCGGCTCGCTGAGCGCCGGCACGCTGCTGCTCGCCAACATCGTCTCGGGCGACGACTACTACTACCAGGAGCAGAAGGCCGCCAACTCCAGTTGGACGCCGTCCGCCGACGGCGACCGCAAGGACGTGGCGCTCGCCCTGTACGCCAGTACGGACAGCGGTGCGACCTGGAGCTTCAAGAACATCATCGCGGCCGGCGGGTGGCAGGGCGGCAGCGCGGGCAGCATCGGCCGCGTCTCCACGGCCAACACCGCCGCCCAGGTCGATCCCCTCTGGGAACCGCACCTGCTCGCCCACAACGGCAAGCTGATCGCCTACTACTCCGACGAGAGGGACTACACCGGCTACGACACCACCACCGGCGCCCCGACCCTCGACCCGGCCAACGACACGGCGACCGACTCCGGCGGTCAGGTCCTCCTGCACCGGACCTGGGACGGCGGCAGCGGCACGTCCTGGAGCAGCCCGGTCGTGGACGTCCCGGGCTCGACGGTGAACATGGGCGGCGGCAAGACGGAGATCGGCGGCGGCCGTCCGGGCATGACGACGATCGCCCCGACGACCGACGGCAAGTGGCTCCTGACGTACGAGTACTGGGGCGGCGGCACGAACGTCCGCTACCGGATCTCCGACGACCCGACGAAGTTCTTCTCGGCCACCGACGCCGCGATCACCTCGCTGCCGGTGCCCTCGGGCGGGAACACGCTGTCCACCGGCGGCAGCCCGGTCCTCCTCCCGATGCCGGACGGCCGGATCGTCTACAACGCCTCCGGCAGCGGCGATGTCTGGGTCAACGAGTCCGGACTGTCCACCGGCACCTGGAAGGAGTACAGGACACCGATCGCCGCCGGGTACAGCCGCAACCTGCAGTACGTCGACGGCACGGGACGGGTCCTGATCCTCCAGGCGTCCTGGGGCGGCGGCAGCGTCGGCCCGGTCAAGTACGCCGAGGTCGACCTCGGCCGCTCCGACGGCGCCTACTACAGTCTCGTCAACCGGCTGACCGGCCAGGTCCTGAGCACCGCCTCGGCGAAGACGCAGGACGCGAGCTACACCGGGAACACCCCCGACCTCGTCCTGGGCGCTGCGGACTCCACCGCCACCACCCAACGCTGGCACCTGGCCGCCAAGGGCAGCAACGTGACGCTGCTCAACAAGGCCGGGGGCCGCGCGGTCGCCATCTGGACCGGCAGCGCCACGGCCGGGCAGAAGCTGGCCCAGTGGGTCGACGACGGAGCCACCGACAAACAGTGGACCCTCGTCTCCTCGACCAGCGGCTACTACAAGCTGCGCTCGGTCCTCAACACCGGCCTCTACATGACCGGTACGACGGCGGGCGGCTCCGTCACGGTGGCGGCCTCGACCACCGACGGCTCACAGGACTGGCAGCTGGTCCAGGACCCGCTGCCCACGGCCTCGACCTTCACCCTGAAGGGCGCCTACTCCGGGCGCTGCCTCGACGTCCCGAACGGCCAGACGGGCGTCCAGGTCCAGATCTACGACTGCTCGGGCAACGCCAACCAGACCATCACCCAGACCACGGCCGGCGAACTGCGGGTCTCCGGCAAGTGTCTGGCCGCCGACGGGGACGGCACCACCGCGGGCACCAAGCTGATCCTGTGGACCTGCAACGGAAAGACCAGCCAGCAGTGGTCCTTCCGGGTCGACGGCACCATCGTCAACCGCTCCAACGGCCTGGTCGTCGACGTGACCGGCTGGGGCACGGCCAACGGTTCGAAGGTCCAGCTGTGGACCGGGCTGGGCAACGCGACCCAGCAGTGGAGCCGAAGCTAGCTCCTGACCAGGACGAACAGAAGGCGGCGCCACCGGATCCACCGGTGGCGCCGCCTTCTCACGCTCGTCTCCCCCGACTCACTCCCGTTCGACGGTCACGGGCACGCCGTGGTGCCGTATGACCGTCGCGTCCCGCTCCTCGCCGACGAGCCGGACGGCGTCCCGTACCGGCGTGTCCAGGCTGGAGGAGCCCGCGTGGAGCAGGATCTCGCCGGGCTCGACGATACGGCGACCGTCCAGACCGGTGAAGGCCAGGCGGTCGGTGTGGACGTGGAAGCGGACCGTCGCCCGCTCGCCGGGGGCGAGAGCCACCTTGGCGAAGCCGAGCAGGAAGCGCACCGGCCGGGTCACCTGCGCGACCGGGTCGACCGCGTACAGCTGGACGGTCTCGGCGCCCGGGATGCTCCCCGTGTTCCGCACCCGCGCACTGACCGTGAACTCCCCGTCCGTGGCCACCGTTTCACGGTCGACGGCGAGCAGGTCGATCTCGAAGTCGGTGTACGACAGCCCGTGCCCGAACGGGAACGCGGGCGTGGGGTCGAGGTTGGACAGAAAGCTCTGTCGGTCGCCGAGCGGCGGGTGGAGGTAGGTGTACGGCTGCCCGCCCGGCGAGGTGGGGATCTGCACGGGCAGCTTGCCGCTGAAGTTGGCTCGCCCGGACAGGAGTCGGGCCACCGCCCGGCCGCCCTCCTCCCCCGGCAGGAACACCTGCACCATGGCCGCGGCGGCGGACGCGAACCGGCCCACGGCGTAGGGTCGGCCGCTGTTGACGACCAGCACGACGGGCTTCCCCGTCGCCGACACCGCCTCGATCAGCTCCTCCTGGACGCCCGGCAGCCGCAGGTCCTCCACGTCGCAGCCCTCGCCCGAGGTGCCGATGCCGAACATGCCCGCCTTGTCGCCGACGACCAGGACCGTGAGGTCGGCGGCGGCCGAGACCGCCACCGCGGCCGGGATCCCGGAACGGTCCTCGTCCCGGATCGGGCAACCCGGCGCGAACTCCCACTGCACGGACGGGAGTTCCTCTGCGAGCGCGGATCGCAGGGAGATCGCCTCGACGCCGTTGCCCAGGTCGTCACGGTCGGCCAGGACGTGGTTGGGGAAGCTGTAGCAGCCGAACATGGTGCGTACGTCGTCGGCGCAGGGGCCGATCAGCGCGATCCGGCCGGTGGTCGGGAGCGGCAGGGTGCCGTCGTTCGACAACAGGACGGCGCTCGACTGCGCCACGGCGTGGGCCAGCCCGCGGCTCTCCGCCTTGTCCAGGTCGAGTTCGCCCGCGCGCAGGGCGGGGGGCCGCGGGTCCCAGTCAGGGTCCAGGAGCCCGAGCTCGATCTTCTGCCGCAGCACCCGGCGTACCGCACGATCCACCAACTCCTCGTCCACGAGACCCTGTTGTACGACGTGGACGAGGGCGTCACCGAATCCGCGCTGGTCGGGCAGTTCGACGTCCATCCCCGCGCCCAGGGCGAGTGCCCCCGCGTCGGGCAGGTCGGCGGCGACCCGGTGGGCGCTCACCAGGAAGGGCAGGGACCAGTAGTCGGAGACGACGGTGCCCTCGAAACCCCACTGCTCGCGCAGGACTTCGGTCAGCAGCCATCGGCTGGCGGCGGGGGCCTCGCCGTCGATCTCGGCGTACGAGTTCATGACCGAGCGCACGCCCGCGGCGACGAGCCGTTCGAAGGGCGGCAGGAGGACGTCGAAGAGTTCACGGCGGCCGGCATGCACGGGGGCGTGGTTGCGGCCGCCCATGGAGGCGGAGTACCCGGCGAAGTGCTTGAGGGTGGCGTACACGCCGGCGCTCTGCAGCCCGGTGACATACGCCTCCCCCATCTCCCCGACCAGGTACGGGTCTTCGCCGTAGGTCTCCTCGCAGCGGCCCCAGCGGTAGTCGCGGATCACGTCGACGACCGGGGCGAGTCCCTGGTGGACGCCGGCCTCGGCCATGTCGGCGCCGATGGCCGCGCCGACCCGCCGGATCAGTTCCGGGTCGAAGGTGGCCGCCATGCCGAGCGAGGTGGGGTAGATCGTCGCGCCGTAGGCGGTGAAGCCGGTCAGGCACTCGTCGTGCGCCATGGCCGGGATGCCGAGCCTGCTCTGCCCGACGATCTGCCGCTGGCGCTCGGCCAGGGCCCGGGAGTGCTCCAGAGCGGGCCGGGGCAGGGTGCCGTACGGGCGGGTGAGCTGGCCGAGGCCGTGCCGGGCGGTCTCGGTGAGGTCGCCGACCCGGTCGAAGATGCTGGTGCCCGGCGCCACTTCCGGGCCGGCCGGTTCGACGTCCTCCCAGGCACTGCTGAGCTGGGCGACCTTCTCCGCGAGGGTGAGGCCGGCGAGGAGGGCCTCGACCCGGTCGGGGGTCGGCAGGGTGGGGTCGGTCCAGGGTCGGTCGTCCTCCTGCTGGGGGGTGCCGCCATGGTCCGGGACGGTGGTCGTCATTCACGACTCCTCGGGGATTGCGCATGTGCTCGCGAGGCGGCGCGCGGGGTGTGCGTGGGCACGCCGACGGGGCCGGGCGCACTGCCCGGCCACGGCTCGGAGCGAACTGCTTGCTGAAGTGGGTTACTTGGAGAAACCGGCGGTGAGACCGGCGACGAGCTGGCGCCGGGCGAGGATGAACAGCGCGAGCATCGGCAGAGTGGAGAGAACGACTGCGGCCATCGTGGCCGGTACGTCGATGCCGAACTGGCCCCGGTAGAGGGTCAGCGCCAGTGGCAGCACGGCCTTGTCGCCGCTCTGGGTGAGGATGAGCGGGAAGAGGAAACCGTTCCAGACCTGCAGTCCGTCGTAGACGGCGACCGTCATCAGCGCCGGTCGGGCCAGCGGTGCCGCGAGCGAGAAGAGCATGCGCCAGTCGCCGGCGCCGTCGACGATCATCGCCTCGAACAGCGAGCGGGGGACGTCGCGCAGGAAGCTCACCAGGATCATCACGGTGATCGGCAGCGCGAACGCCGCCGAGGGCAGGACGATGGCGAGCAGGCTGTCGTACAGCTGCATCCTGATGATCAGCAGGTAGACCGGGATGATCACCGCTTGGAGCGGGATCGCCAGGCCCAGCAGGTACAGCCGGAAGGACACGCGGGAGAGGCGGCTTCCGGCGCCGCGGACGATCGCGAAGGCCGCCATGAGGGCGAAGGCGACGGTCAGGGCGACTGCCGCCACGGTCACGATCACGCTGTTGAGCAGGTAGGTCGTGAAGTCACCGGCCAGGACGGTCCGGTAGTTCTCGAGCGTCGGGTGGCCGGGCAGGGCCAGTGGGCTGTCGGCGGTGAAGTCGCCGCGGCTGCGCAGACTGGTCACCACCAGCCAGTACACGGGTACGACGACGATCGCGGTCCACAGGAGGGTGGCGCCGCCGGTGAGGGCACGGCGTACCGCGCCGACGGCCGTGCGGCGGCGGGCGATACCGGGACGCGGGGGTGGTGTCGGCGGTTCGCCGCCGGTTGCCGTACGGGAGTGGCGGGCCCGGGTGACGGTGGTGCTCACATGCCCTCCTGCCGGCTGTCCATCCGGGTGAAGCCGGACAGGCGGGTGGTCAGCAGCGACAGGCCGAGGCCGAAGACCACCAGGAGGGTGGCGACGGCGCTGGCCCGGCCCATGTCGTGGGCCTGGAATCCGGTGATGTACATGGCGAGGGGAAGGACCCGGGTGGCGGTACCGGGACCGCCGGTGCCGCCGGACAGCACGAAGATCAGGTCGAAGTAGGTGAGCGAGCCGACGAGCATGAGGGTGCTGGAGGTGACCATCGTGTACTTCAGCTGCGGCAGGGTGATGTGCAGGAAGCGGGCCGTCGGCCCCGCGCCGTCGAGGGCGGCCGCCTCGTACAGGGCCGTCGGGATCTGCCGTATCCCGGCCTGGTAGAGCAGGGCGTGGAACGGCACGAACTGCCAGGCGATCACGAAGATCACCGTGTACAGGGCCAGGTCAGGCGAGCCGAGCAGCGGCTTGGCCAGCCAGTGCAGCCCGGGCGTGGCGCCGATGCCGAAGGACGGGTCGAGCAGCGCCTGCCAGGTCAGGCCGATCGCCACGGCCGAGAGCAGCAACGGCAGGAAGAACAGCACGGCGAACAGCGCCCTCGCCCTCCCCCTCGGCGCCTGGAAGACACCGAGGGCCAGGGCGATCGGCGTCTGGACCAGCCAGCTCACCGCCATCACCTTGACGGTGAGCCCCATCGCCTGCCAGGTGGCGCCGTCGGTCAGGACACCGCTCCAGTTGGCCAGGCCCGCCCAGCCGATGGAACCGAGGCCGTCCCAGCGGGCGAGGCTGAGCGCCATGACCCCGACGAGGGGGACGAGCCCGAACAGGCCGAAGAGAAGGAGTGCCGGGGCGGCCATGAGGAGGCCGGCGCCTCCTCTTCGGCGCGCCGGGGCGGCGGTGACTGTCACGACGCCGCCTTGCTCATGTTCGTGCCGAACTCGGCGGGCGAGATCTGGCGCAGGAACGACTTGTCCGTGTTGGTCAGCAACGGGTCGGCCTGGTCGGACGGCAGGGCCTGGTCCCAGGAGAGCTGGAAGCCCGGCGCGTCCTCCACAAGGTTGTAGACGAAGGTGAGCCACGCCTTGTCGGACGACGACTCGACCGCCGCCAGCTTCGACTCCAGGCCCTTGACCGGTGGCACGCTGCCGGCGGCGAGGTAGGCGTCGACCTGGGAGTCGTCGAGGACGTAGTCCTTCAGGTACGTGAGGGCCGCCGACTTGTTCTTGGTCGACGAATTCAACGACAGGAAGTTGGAGGGGTTGCCGACGATGCTCTTCGGGTCGCCGGCTCCACCGGACAGCGACGGGAACGCGGTGTAACCGAGATCGCCCTTCAGGAAGTCGGGATCGGCCTTGGCGATGTTGGCGTACTCCCAGGTGCCCATCACCTCCATCGCCGCCTTGCCGGTGTAGAGCAGGGCGGTGGAGGCGCCCTGGTCGTAGCTGACGGAGGAGGCGTTGTCGCCGAAGGCGCCGGCCTTCGTCAGGTCCTGGAGGTACTGGTTGGCCTTGGTGACCGACGGGTCCTTCCACGCCGAGGCGTCACCGGAGGCGATCTTCGTGAACACCTCGGAGCCGCCGGCGCGGTCGAGCAGGTACTCCAGGTACATCAGGGTCGGCCACTTGGAGTTCGCCGCGAGGGAGAGGGGCACCACGTCCTTCGCCTTCAGCTTCTTCACGGCCGCCAGCAGGTCGTCGTACGTCTTCGGCGGCTCGACGCCCGCGTCGGCCAGCACCTTCTTGTTGTAGTAGAGGACGACCGGGGCGAGGCCGTTGGCGGGCACGCCGTAGACCTTGCCGTCGAAGGTGGCGCTCTGCATGACGCTCGGAGTGAACCGGTCCGTGTCCGCCCCGGTCTGCGTCAGCGCGTCGACCTTGCCGGCCTTGACGTAGTCGTTCAGTGCTCCGCCGCCCCAGCTGAAGAAGATGTCCGGGGCCTGGTTCGCGCCGAAGGCGACGCGCAGCTTCTGCTTGTAGTCGTCGTTGGCGAACAGCCGCAGGGTGATCTTCTCGTCCGGGTGGTCCTTGTTGTAGGCGTCGACGGACTCCTTGAGGATCGTCTGGTCGTTGAGCGCCCACATCGTCAGGCCCTTCGCGGACGAGTTCGCAGACGATCCGGCCGGCCCCGAAGTCCCGCACGCGGCAAGGCCCATGGCCGCCGTGAGCGTGACGGCGGACGCGACGACGCGTCGCATTCTGGGGCTTCCGGAATGTCCGTAGACCGGGATTCTCCGCATGCTGTGCCTCTCTTCTTTCCACATGCCGTCGTTGAGCAAGGCAGATCGGGGCCGATACGAAAGGCTTTCGAAAACCCCACTGCCGAACGGCCTGCCTGCTGGCCGGGACACTGACACGGAATTCACGACCGGGACAAGGACAGGAAATACCTCGGTTACGAAATACTTTCGCGAACCTGTCCGCCTCGGGGAAAGCAGGGCGTCTCCCCTCGGGCGCTGGGCGCTGTCCGGAGTCAGCGACCGGGGTGCGCGCCCAGGCGGCCGGCGGTCGGTGCGCCCTTGACCTCGCCGTGCGCCGCCCCGGTGCGCCGCATCGCGGCGGCCGCGAGTGTGGCGAGGACGAGAACCGCGACCAGGGGGATCAGGGTCTCCTTCGAGGCCTGGGTGAGTCCGCTCCGTGTGGCCTGGTCGGCGAGTTGCCCGGCCTGGCCGGCCAGGTGCGCGGGCAGTCCCGACAGCGCGTGCGCTTCGCCCCCACCGGCCGGGCTGCTCCCGGCCGCCTTGCGCATGTCGTCCAGAAAGGCCGCCCGGTAGGGGGGCGGGAGTCGGGCGGCCGCCGTGTTCGCCTCGGCGGCCACGTTCGCCGCGATACGGGCCTGCAGCAGTACGCCGATGGCCGCGCTGCCCAGGACCGCGCCCAGCTGGCGGGCGGTGAAGAAGATGCCGGAGGCCGCGCCGCGCAGCTCGGCCGGTACGGAGCCCATGGCCACGCTGTTGACGGGGACCAGCACGAAGCCCATGCCGAGGCCCGTCAGCACCAACCCCGGTATCAGCTGCCAGGCCGGAAGGTCCGCCCTTGCCTTGACCGCGACGACGCCGAGGCCGCCCGCCATACCGAACAGGCCTGACATGACAAGGTACTTGCCGCCCACGCGGTCCGAGAGGCGGCCGATGAACGGGCCCATGGAGGCGGAGACGAGGGCCATGGGCGCGGTCAGCAGGCCGGCCTCGGTGGGCGACAGACCCAGCGCGGACTGCGGGTAGATCACCAGCGGCAGGAACATGCCGGTCATGGCGAAGCCGATGGCGGCCGTGGTCAGGGTGGCGGCGGAGAAGTCGCGGTTGTTGAAGACGCGCAGCGGGACCAGCGGTTCATCGCGGTTGACGCGCTGCCAGATCACGAAGGCCACCAGCAGCGCCACACCGGCGGCGATGACCTCGAACACGGTGAGGGGGCCGAGCAGCCGACCCCAGTCGTACGTCTTCCCGTTCTGCACACCGAACACGATCAGGAACAGCCCGCCGCCCGACAGCAGGATGCCCGGCACGTCGAAGCGCCGCGCGTGACCGAGGCGCAGGTCCGGCACGACCAGCAGGCTCAGGGCCAGGGCGAGGACGCCGACCAGGACGTTGACGAAGAAGATCCACTCCCAGCCGAGGCCGTCCACCAGTACGCCGCCGAGCAGCGGGCCGGTGACGGTGGCGAGGCCGGACACCCCGCCCAGGACGCCCATGGCCCTGCCGCGGTCACCGGCCGGGAACAGATGGGTGATGAGGGTGAGGGTCTGCGGGGTGAGCAGGGCCGCGCCCAGGCCCTGGAACGCACGGGCGGTGATCAGCATTTCCACGCTGCCGGACAGCCCGGCGGCGAGGGCGGCGCCGGTGAAGACCGCGAGACCCGCCACGAAGACCCGTCGGGGGCCGTAGCGGTCGCCGAGCCTGCTGGTGAGCAGCATGGGGACGGCGTACGCCAGCAGGTAGACGCTGTTGACCCAGACCACCGCGTTGAGCCCGGTGTCGAGACTGCGGACCATGGTGGGTACGGCCACGGACACGATCGAGGTGTCCACCACGATCATGAACAGGCCGAGGGAGAGGGCGGCCAGTGCGGCCCAGGGGCTGGTGGAGGGGGCCGGACGTCCGGTCGTCGGTGCGGTCGCTGTGTCCGTCAATGCTCTGCCGACCTCGTGGTTCTCGGGATGGTGGTGGGTCCGGTCACGGCCCGGCCCGGCCTCGGGGGACGTGGTCGGGCCGGGCGGGCCCAGGAGCGGATCTCGCTGTCGCCCCTGAGCCCGGTGAGGATTGGTCCGCGTTCAGCGCGTCAGTAGCGGACCGCCCCGTAGTCGATCTCCTCCTCGGGGTAGGTCGCGGCGCGGCGGCCGAGGCCCCTCATGCGTTCGCGCATCTCGTCGGCGGGGAGGTGGTGCAGATCGCCGTGGCCCGGCAGCACCCACTCGAAGGTCAGCTCCTCGGCCCCGCGGGCCACCGACTCGGCGAGCGTCCTGATCGAGTCGTAGACGACGCTGTGGGCGACTTCGAGGGTCTGCTGACCGTTCGACCAGAAGAACGCGTCGCCGGTGAAGCAGTACTTCTCGTCCGCGATGAAGAGGGTGCTGCCCTCGGTGTGGCCGGGGAAGGGGTGTGCGATGACGCCCGGCCCGATCTCGACCGGCTCGGTCCCGCGGATGATGTGGTCGGCGGAGGGCAGGGAGTGCAGGTCGCCCTCGTGGATCCACAGGCGTGCGCCGAAGGCGTCGGCGTACTTGCGGGCGTGCGCGACGTGGTCG
The DNA here is from genome assembly GCF_040635845.1 of Streptomyces sp. NPDC006872. Classification (NCBI taxonomy): domain Bacteria; kingdom Bacillati; phylum Actinomycetota; class Actinomycetes; order Kitasatosporales; family Streptomycetaceae; genus Streptomyces; species Streptomyces sp. NPDC006872. The sequence goes on along the minus strand of NZ_JBEYIL010000002.1, from coordinate 761,487 downwards.
AGGTGGGTGACCAGGACGTCCGTGACCCTGCCGACCTTCTCCTCGTACCGGCGGGCGAGCGCGGGCCGCCAGCGCGGGGTGTCGATCATCATCGCGGTGCCGTCGGGGCGGCGCACGAGGTAGGAGGTGGCGCCGTAGGTCTGCGGGGAGGCGTGCCCGCAGAGCCAGACGACCTCGTCCTCGTCCAGCGGTTTCGGGTACGGGTCCGAGTCGGCGTCCCACCGGTCGGCCGGCGGGTGGACGGACCGGGTCGGGCAGGCGTGCGCGGCCATGTACAGCTTCTCGACGTCGGCCTCGGTCTCGGGCTGGCGGATGACGGTCGACAGACCGCCGTACTCGCCGCCCTCCTTGAAGCCGATCATGCCGGGGGCGAGCTGACGGGCGATGTTGCAGTTGAGGCAGCGGTCGTCGACGGACCAGCCCTCGCTCCGCGCGGGCACCGCCTCGGCGCCGTGCCCGGCCTGGGCCTCCTGCTCCGCCTGGGCTTCCTGCTCTGACTGAGTCGTGCTCATGACGTCACTTTCTTCGGGTTGTCGTGCTGGTCGTCGTGCTTGAGGTGGGTGTCGAAGAAGGTCTCGATGCGCCTCCACGCGTCGGCGGCGGCATCCGGGTCCTGGTACGGGCGAGTCGGCGGCCGCGAGCGGCGGTCAGAGATCGAGGACCAGCCGGGGCCCGCGCGAGCGGGAGACGCAGATCATCATGATCTCGTTGGACTCCCGCTCCTCCGCGCTGAGGACGGAGTCGCGGTGGTCGGGCTCACCGTCGAGGACCTCGGTCTCGCAGGTGCCGCAGATGCCCTCGGCGCAGGAGGAGAGCGCTGCCACGCCGGCCTCTCGCACCGCGTCCAGCACGCTGCGCTCCGGCGGCACCTGGACGGTGATCCCGGTGCGGTCGAGCACGACTTCGAGGGCGTTCCCCGAACCCGTCTCCTGCGCCTGCGCCTGGAACCGCTCCACCTGGAGGGCCTCGGCCGGCCATTCCCGGCACCGCTCCTCGACCGCGGCGAGCAGCGGCTCCGGGCCGCAGCAGTAGACCAGGGTGTCGGGGTCGGGGACGCCGAGGTGACTGTCGAGGTCGAGCAGGCCGTGCCGGTCCTGCGGGTGTACGGCCACGGCGTCGCCGTACCCGGCCAGTTCGTCGAGAAAGGCCATGGAGGAAAGGCTCCGGCCGCCGTACAACAGCCGCCACTGCGCCCCGGCGGCCTCGACAGCCGCCAGCATCGGAAGGACCGGGGTGATGCCGATGCCGCCCGCGATGAACAGGTAGCGCCGGGCCGGGCGGAGGGCGAACCTGTTGCGCGGCCCGCGGACCCGCACCTGGGTTCCGACGTGCAGCTTGTCGTGGACGTAGGCCGAGCCGCCACGGCCGTCGGGTACGCGCAGCACACCGATGCGCCACGCTGTCCGGTCGCCGGGTGCACCGCACAACGAGTAGTTGCGAACCAGGCCGCCGCCGAGCAGCAGGTCGATGTGGGCACCGGGCTGCCACTGCGGGAGCGGCTCGCCGTCGGGGCGACGAAGCGTCAGCACAGCTACACCGTCGGCGGCTTCGGATCGTTCCACGACGACGAGATCACTCTCGTACTCGCGATCGGAGGGGTTGCTCAAGATGGTGTCCCGCTTTCACAGGAGACGGAGCGACACCCACACTTCCGAAGCAGACTTCCGACGCATGGGCTGACGCTGAGACGTGTCAGGACATGGATCGCGCGACGGAAGGCAAGGCAACGGACGACGAGTTCCGTTGAAGAACATAGCGGATACACAGGCCCCTGCATTGCCGAATCGTTACGTTGACAGCGCACGGAGCGTCACATTCAGGCCATGCCTCCCTCGCCGTGGAGGACTACTTCTGAGGACGACTTCTACTGGGTGGCCGCCCGCGCGCGGGCGGCCTCGCGGACCGCGGCCACGTTCTTCTTGCCCTCCCGCGAGCCGTTCAGCTTCGCCCTGATGTGCTCGCGGACGGTGACCGGTTCATAGGCGAGACCGTGGTCCGCGTCGAGCAGGGCGGGCAGTGTCTCGATGACCGCGTCCGGGTTCCCGTCGTGGAAGAAGGCGGCCGAGCGGCGCCGCAGGATCGTCCCGTCGACGACGGGGGGTTTGACGCGGTGCAGCGTCGACATCCACCGGTCGTTGGTCAGCCGGGCCGTGAGATCGCCGAGGTTGACGAGCAGAGCGCCGTCCGCGGGCGCCACGTCGTGCCAGGCGCCGTCCCGGTCGAGCACCTGGAGCCCGGGGACCTGGTCGGCCCACAGCACGGTGACGATCCCGTAGTCGGTGTGCTCGCCCATTCCCATCAGCTCGCCGTCCAGGTCCACGGTGCCTTCGGGCAGGGCGTAGTTGTTCATGCGGAGCACGTCGATGGAATGTCCGGTGAGCGCCTCGAAGAAGTCCGGCGTCAGACCGAGGGCGTCCGCGAAGATCCGCGTCAACGTGCGTGCCACCCGCGAGGCGTGGCCGAAATAGGCCTCCACCCGGGACGTGAACGCCTCGATGTCCGGCCACACGTTGATCCCGAAGTCGTCCTCGGAAAGGCCGAGTTCGGGCGGGAAGGAACGCGCCTCGACACCGACGTTGAAGGCCTCGAAGAAGTCGTTCATCCGCGAGGCCGACTCCAGGCCCAGGCTCAGGCTGAGCGACTCGCTCTTCGGCGGGCTGTACCCGCGGTTGGCGCCGCCGTCGACGCGGTACGCCTTCTTCGCCTCCAGCGGCAGCGCGAAGAACGCGTCCATCGCCCCCTTCAGAGCATCGAGCGCACTCTGCGGAATACCGTGCCCGAGGACCTGGATGAACCCCACCTCGGCACACGCGGCATCGATCAGCCGTGCCACATGCCCCCGCTCCTCATCCGTGCCGTCGCCGACGTAGGGGGAGATGTCGACGGTCGGCACGGTGAACGTGTGCTGGGAGGCGGCAATGTGCGAATTCACTGTCCTACGTCCTTTCAGACTGTGGTTGTTCGGCGAAGGGCCGGGAGCCACCGCTGGGCGCGCCGGCCGACCCGGCTCAGGCGAGAAGCCCGACGTCTTGCCGTATCCCCTTCACCACGGCCGTCCCCGTCCGGAGCGCCGCGACGGGATCAGCCGCCTCGTCGAGTTCGATGAGCACGGTGTCGGCGCCGGGAGTGAGTGACATCGCGACGGCCCATGCCTTCCAGTCCACGATGCCCGTACCCAGTTCGGTCATGTAGGGCTGCTGTTGGGCGAAGACCGTTTCGTCGATGGTGAGTTCGACGTCGATCGGCTTGACCGCGTCCTTCCAGTGCGCCAGTGCGATGCGTGGGGAGTGGCGACGCGCGACGGCGACGGGGTCGCCTCCCCCGAGTGCGATGTGGCAGGAGTCGGGGCACAGCCACACGTAGCGCGGATCGGTCAGGGCCATGAACAGGTCGATGTCCCTCTCGTACCAGAGAGTGCTGTTGGACTCGGTGTGGAAGGCGAGCTTCACACCGTACTGCGCGACGGCCTCACCGACGGTGTGGGCGATGTCGGCCATCCGGGTCATGTACGCGGCGTCGACGAAGAAGGGTGGGCGCGTCCCGAACGTCGCACGCATGGGCAGCCCTGCGACGAGGAGTTCGGCGCCCACGTCGGCGAGGAAGGCCGCACGTCGCTCGGCGTCGGCGACTATCGCGGGCAGGCTTTCGCTGTCCCGCCAGTCGGGGCATTCGCTCTCGGCGATGAACGCGCTCACGACGGACAGGCCTCGGGCCTGCAACTCATGGCGGAACGACGGCGCGTCGCCGAAAGCGCGCAGGACCGAGTCGATGTCGCCAGGCGCGAAGGTCAGCTCGAGGCCGGTGACACCGGCCTCGGCCAACGCGTCCATCGTCCGGTCCCAGAAGCGCTCGGGGTTCTGGACGGCCCAGTCGCGAAAGGCGTCGGCGGATTCCAGGCCCCAGAACCCGGGGTGGTAGAAGGTCACGACGTCGGTGGCGAAACGTGGGGCCATGGTGGGTGTCTCCCGTCGGATCGGCGGTGTCATTCGGCGCCCGCGCGCGCGTTGTAGACGACGAGGCCGTCGGCGTCGACGGCCTTCCGGTAGCCGCGGAACACGGCGAGCGCCTCGTCCCGGAGCACGTCCCGTACGACCTCGATGCCGCGTGCCTGAAACTGCTCGGCCCAGTCCGCGCCGAGCGGGCCCTCGTCGAACGTGGTGATCTCCTCCAGTTGCGGGCCGTCGCCCGCGACCACGAGGCCGCGCACCCCGGACCACATCGCCGCGCCGTAGCACTGGATGCACGGACGCCAGTTCACCACCAGCTCGTGCGCCTGCATTCCGTCACCGCCGAGGTCCCAGCCGCCGGTCGCCGTCTGGGCCAGTCCGAGGGCGACGACCTCGGCGTGTGCGCTGGAGACGCCGGAGGCGAGTACGACGTTCACGCCGACCGAGACGATCCGGCCGGTGTCCCGCTCCGCGACGAGTGCCGCGAACGGGCCTCCGTTGCCCTCACGCCAGTTGCGGTCGGCCAGGCGGTGCACGAGGCGCATCCGGTCGTCGCGGTCGGGAACGACGGCGGGGACGGCGGCCAATTCGTCATCGATCCATGTCGGGAGCGCCACCCGGTATTCCTTTGCGATGTCGATCATGATCGGACTTCCTCTCGAGGTGCGGCGAGCGCGGCGAGCGCGGCGGTCCGTCCGGCGACGGCCCGGGCGGCCCGCACGGCCGTCACCGCGCCGGTCAGGGTGACATTGGCGGCCATCGCGGTGGGGATCACGCCGTTACCGGCGAGGTACAGGTTGTCGTAGCCCCACACCCGGCCCTCCGGACCGCACACGCTGGTGCCGTCGTCGACCGGGCCGGACCGGACAGTGCCGGTCAGATGCAACGACGAGCCGGGCGGGAGCAGCGCCCGTTCCGTCGCGGGATCGAAGGGGCCGAATTCCTCGGCGATCGACTGGATCTCGTCGAGGGCCCGGCAGAGCAGCGCGCGGTCGGCGTCGGAGTAGCCGAACTCGACACCGATCCGGGGCATCCCGGCCAGGTCGGTCTCGGTCGGCGAGAACACCAGCCGGTTCTCGGGGCGTGACTCGACGGGAACGTACAGCGACAGGCCCACGGAATGGGCGAGGGGGCGGCCGTCTCCGTCCACGTACGTTCGGTTCATGATCTGGCCGTGGAACGGCTGCGCCGCTCCGTTCTGGGGCAGCCAGAGCGAATCGGTGCTGAACTCGCCCGCCCGCGGCAGGGGCAGGTCGTCGGGATCGATGCCGAACCGGTCGGGGTCGAGCAGCACCCGGGCGGTGATGAACGCGTGCTCGTTGAGGTAGCGGCCCAGTGCCTGGGGCCTGATGCCCGAGGCGAACAGCAATTGCGGGGTGCGCAGCGCGTCGGCGCACACCACCACGGCGTCCGCGAGGAGCTGCGACTCGGCGCCGTCGGCGATGCGACGCAGCCGGGCACCGCTGACCCGGCCGTCCGAGACGATGAGGGCCGTCGCGAGCGTTCCGGTCAGCAGGGTGAAGGCCGGGTCCACGCCGGTCGCCATCGCGGGGAAGATCGTCCCTGGAGCTGTGCGCGGCATGGGGCCCGATGCCGACGCGGTGACGGCCATGGGCATCGGCTGCGGCCGTCGGTCGTCCGGTCCGATGCCGTCGAAGCGCCGGCGCAGTGCGTCGAGCACGATCCGGCCGACGTCGGTCGGGCCGATCGCGGTCGGGGTGACCGCGAGCAACCGGCGCGCGGTGTCCAGGTCCGTCGCCCAGCGGGCCGGGTCGCCGAAGTCGAACACCTCGTCCCCGGCGGGCCACGGCGTCGCGGCGGTCCAGTGCACCCCCATGCCGCCGGCGTTCCACGCGAGTGCTGTCGCGGGCATCGCCTCCGCGTCCTCGCCGAAGGCCAGCGCGTGGAACATACCGGGTGTCAGGGCGTCGAGGCTGTCCGCGACATCGCGCGCTATCTCGGCTCCGGTGTACATGCCTTGGATGCCGGTGCCGACCCGTTCGTTGTAGCGCGACCAGAGGGCCGGGTCGTCGACGTCGTGCAGGTGCAGGCCGGGGGCCTCGCCGATCGCGCTGCCTGCCTCGACCATGGTGATGTCCAGCGTCGGATCGGCGTCGCGCAGCAGTCTGGCCACGACTGATCCCATGATGCCGCTGCCCACGATGAGGACGTCGGTGCGAGTGGTGCCGGTCAAGGGGAGGCTCCTGTCCTGTACTGCCGCCTGTTGCTGCCGTCTGTTGCTGCTGTCCTGCTTCTGCTGGTGGTGCGCGGTCACGCGCTCGGGGCGAGCGGGCCGAACAGCTCGGTGTCCATCGAGTCGAGTGCCAGCTTGACGGCGCCGATGAGGTCGGCGTCGCGGCCCAGACACGTGGCCCGCAGCTCGACCGCGGGGGTACGGGCGTCGTGCATCGCCCTGCGCACCCGGGGCAGCAGCACATCGGCCGCGTCCTCCAGACCGCCGCCGAGCACGATGAGCGACGGCGCGACCGTCCACGACAGGGTCGTGAGGATCGACGCGATGTTCTCCACGAATTCGTCCACCTCGGCGAGCGCTGTCGCATCGCCGGCCCGAGCCGCGTCGAAGCGGTCGAGCGCGACCCTGCGCCGCTCCGGTTCCGGTGAGGTGAGCCCTGCCACCGGGCGGTTCTCCACCGAGCCGGTCCGCATCGACACCGCCTCGACGATCTCGCCTGCGGCACCGTCGAGACCTCGGTGCACGGCGCCTCGGATGAGGATGCCGAGGCCGGTCCGGTTCCCCAGTACCGCCCATACGACGTTGTCGTGGTCGCCGGCCACACCCCGCCAACGCTCCGCGAGGGCACCGAGATTGGTGTCGTTGTCGGCGAACCAGGGCACCCGGACCCGTCGCGCGAGTTCTCCGGGGAGGTTCACGCCTTCCCACCGTGTCGTGTGCACCAGGCGCCGTACGACCCCGTCGTCGTCGATCGCGCCGCCGCTCGCGACAGCACCGGCCCGAAGACGGTTCGCCGACCCGCCCGCGTCGTCGAGCGCCTCCAGCACCAAGGACGCCGCGTCGTCGAGCGTGGACTGCGGATCCTGGTAGGCGCGCAGCGGCCGGTGCGCTCGGCCGACCACACGGCCGCGTACATCAGCGATGACCGCGGACGCGTCGAGGGTGGTGATGCGCACGGCCGCCAGCAGCGCGTGTTCGGCCCGCAGTTCGTACCGGCGGGCCGGGCGCCCGGCACAGCCCCTGGTCGGCACGCGGTCCAGCTCGGTCACCCAGCCCGCCTCGACGAGGGAGTCCAGGACGACCTCGATGGTGCGGCGGGAGAGGCCGACCTGTTCGGCGAGCTCGGTCAGCGTGATCGGCCCGGCCGACACCGCCAGTGCGCGCAGGATGACCGAGGTGTTGATGCGTCGGACGGCGCTCTGGTTCATCCCGGACATCAGCACTCCTCCGCCGCCCCGGACACCGCCGGTACCACCGGATCGAACACGCCCGTGGTGTCGGCTGCGAGCGCCGCGCCGGGACGGCCGTATTCGCGGGCCGTGTCGCCGTGTGTCCCGGTCGCCCTTGCCCAGGCCGGCTCCTCGCCGTGTACGAACCCGACCAGATCACCGTGCGTCGCTGTGGCCAGTTCCCCCGGCGGGTTCGGCCCGAGCGCCTCGGCGACACCGGGTGCGTCGAGCACGTCGAAGAAGAACGGGATGTCGATGCAGTGCGTGGCGCCGCCGAGCACCGGGGAGGGCCACTCGAAGGAATACAGCCAGGTGCCGGCGGCGGCGGCGCGGCGGGAGGCCGCGACGCGCGGGCAGGCGGCGCGGAAGAGCGTGTCCGTCACCCGGGTGCCTGCGGTCCGCGTACCTGCCGTGCGGGTGCCTGCCGTGCGGGTGGTGGCGTCGCCGTCGAACTCGTCGCCCGTCGCACCGAGCAGCAGCGGTACGGCGTGCCCGTGCAGGGTGAGTCCGTCGACGACGGGCGCGGGCAGGATGTCGTCGCCGACGAACAGGCCGAGCGCGGGCAGGTCGTCGCCCTGCTCGTCCCGCAGGTCGATGACGCACCGCTGGATGTGCTCCACGGCGCGGCCGGCGAATCCGGCTCGCGTCACCGGCACGCCGAGCCGGCGCCCGAGCCGTCCGAGGAAGTCGCGTGCCGCGTCCCCGTCTGCTGTGAAGGTGCCGCCGGACAGGCTGGCCGCGCGGTGGAAGCGGCCGCTGCCCGCGGGCGACGAGAGCAGCGCGAGGACGGCCGCGCCCCCGGCCGACTGACCGGCGACGGTGACCCGGTCCGGATCGCCGCCGAAAGCGGCGATGTTGTCCCGCACCCAGTCGAGCGCGAGCAGCAGGTCGCGCAACCCGAGGTTCGCGGGGACGTCGTCCAGTACGGCGAATCCGTCGACGCCGAGCCGGTAGCCGACGGTGACGCAGACGACACCGTCGCGGGCGAAGGCGCGGCCGTCGTACCACGGACTGGCCGGGCTCCCCGCCAGAAAGGCGCCGCCGTGGATCCATACCAGAACCGGGCAGGGCCCGCGGTCGTCGTCGGCGTCAGGAGCGACGATGCCGAGGTTCAGCACGTCGTCGCCCGGCACCGAGGGCTCCGGCACTGTGGTCGTGGCGAACAGGGGCACCTGCTGCGCGGTGGCGCCGTGCCGGGAGGCGTCGAACGGCTCCGTGAACCGGCCGCGTCGGGCGGGCGCGGCGAACCGCCGTGCACCGGTGGGAGCTTCGGCGTACGGGATGCCGAGGAAGCGCCGAACCGAGCCGGTGCGACGGCCGATGATCGTGCCCGCTGGAGCGCGTACGGTGACCGACTCGCCGGGCGTGTCGAACGGGTCCATGGTGATCACCGCATTCCCGTTCCGGCGACGCCCTGCACGAAGTAGCGCTGCAGGAACAGGAAGAGCACCAGCACCGGCAGCATCACGACGATCGCACCGGCGAGCAGCAGGCCGTAGTCGGTGACATGCGCCGCCGCCTGGCTGGTGGCGGCCAGGCCCACCGGCAGTGTGTAGCTGGACATGCTCTGGGCGACGATGAGCGGCCAGAGGAAGTTGTTCCACGAATAGAGGAACGACATGATCGTGATCGTCGCGACAGCGGGTCCGGCCAGCGGGAGGAAGATCCTGAAGAAGATCCGGAACTCGCCCGCGCCGTCGATCCGGGCTGCTTCGAGCAGTTCGTCGGGGATCGACATCGCGTACTGCCGCATGATGAAGACCGACAACGGCAGTGCCACGCTCGGCAGCGCGACACCGGTGAGGGTGTCCGCCAGGCCCAGGTCGACCGTGATCACGAACTGTGTGACGAACACCGTGGTGAGCGGCATCATCATCGCGCCCATCACCGCGGCGAACGCGATCCGTCTGCCGGCGAAGTCGAGCTTCGCGAGCGCATAGCCGGCGGCGGACGCCGCAACGATGTTGCCGGCCACCACCATGATCGCGACCACGACGCTGTTGACCAGGAACCGGCCGAAGCCCTCTGTGGCGAACAGCCGCTCGAAGTTGTCGAAGGTGAGGTGCTGAGGGACCCAGGCACCCGGGTCGGAGCGAATCTCGTCGAGGCTGCGCAACGAACCACTGATCACCCAGATGAACGGCAGCAGCGTGAGCAGCGCGCACAGCACCAGCGCGCCGTACAGCAGGCGCGGGGAGACGGACCGGCGGCGCACCGCGATCCGGTCGGTGGTCATGTCGGCGTTCTCCAACACGGCGAGGGCGGTCATGCGCGGGGCCTCAGCAGTCGGAACTGGACGGCGCTCACCAGCATCACGAGCACGAGCATCACGAAGGACGCGGCCGAGGACGTCCCGAACTCTCCGGCCCCGAACTGGTGGTAGGTGTACAGCGCCACCGATTCGGTGGAGCCCAGCGGGCCGCCGTTGGTGAGCAGGTACGGCTCGTCGAAGACCTGCAGGTAGAAGACGGTCAGCAGCACCGACACCATGAGGGTGGTGGGCCGCAGCAGCGGCAGGGTGATGTTCCTCAGCTGCCGCCACCGGCCGGCCCCGTCGAGGGAGGCGGCCTCGTACACGTCCTGCGGAATCGCCTGCAGGCCGGCGAGGAACAGCACCATCGCGATGCCGAAGTTGCGCCAGACGCCGAGCAGGATGACCACGGGCATGGTCAGATTCGGGTCGTCCAGCCAGTTCGGCCCGGCGAAGCCGACGGCGCCGAGCATCTTGTTGACGGTGCCGCCCTCGTTGAAGGCGTACTGCCAGATCAGGGCGACCGCCACGATGTTGGTGACGACCGGTGCGAAGAAGACCGTGCGCAACACGCCGCGCAGCCGACGGATGCCGGAGTGCAGCGCGAGGGCCAGCGCGAACCCGATCCCCATGGTCAGCGGCACACCGACAACCACGAAGACGGCGGTGTTCAGGATGTCCCGCAGGAAGCTCTGGTCCTGGAACAGGCGGAGATAGTTGTCCGCTCCGGTGAAGTCCACCGCGAACGGATGACGCAGATCCGCGCCCCGCAGGTCGGTGAGGCTGAACCCGAGCGCGGCGACGGCGGGGATCGCCGTGTAGACCAGGAACACGACGCTGAACGGCGCCAGGAACAGCCAGCCCACAGCCGTTCGACGGACGCCCCGAGGACGACGCGTTCTGCGCGGCGCCCTCGGGAGGACGGTGACGGTCATCGGCGGATCACTCCGTACCGGTGCCGAGGCTCTTGGCGTACGACTGAAGGTTCGCGGCGGCCTTCGCGGCGGTCTCCTTGCCCTTGGCCACGGCCTCCATCTCCTTGCCCAGCCGGGTCGCGACCTGTGGCCAGGTGCTGACCTGCGGGAACGCCCGGGTGTTCGTCAACTGCGTCAGGAAGGCATCCAGCAGCGGCTGGCCCTTGATGGCGGAGTCGTCCCAGGCGGAGACGACCGCCGGCAGCGAGCTGTACGCCTTGTACTGCGAGACCTGCGTGCTCGGGCTGGAGATGTGTCGGATGAGCTTCCACGACGCGTCCGCGTTGTCGCTGTCGGCGAGCACTCCCCAGCTGCCGCCGGCGGAGAAGGAGGTGCTGCCCGAGGCTCCGGCCGGCAGCGGCGCGGTGGCGACGTGGGACGCCGTCCAGCCGGTCTTCTTCGCGGCGGTGTCGAGCTGACCGATGACCCACGGGCCCGTGATCATCGTGGCGGTCCTGCCCGAGACGAAGTACGGCTGCGAGTCGAGGAATCCGGGCCCGGTGGTGTCGGCGGTTCCCGAGGTGTAGAACGACGCGTTGTACTTGATCGCGTCGACCATCGCCGGCGTGTCGAGCGTCCACTCGCCGCCCGGGGACAGCAGCGAGCCGCCCGCCTGCCAGGCGTACATCGCGGCGTCCTGACCGTTGAAGATGTCCCAGCCGATGTCGGCCCCGAGGCCGTGCGCGGCTCCGGCGCCCTGAAGCGCCTTGAGGAACGGCACCATCTCGTCCCAGGTCTTCGGCGCCTCGACGCCCTCCTTCTTCGCCAGGTCGGAGCGGTAGACGAGCGCGTAGGTGTACGCGTACCAGGGCACCGTGTAGGCGACGTCCTTGACCACACCGGCGTCCCACAGGCTGGTGAAGAAGCTGTCCGGGTCGACGAGGCCGTCCGGAACGGGCTGGAGGATCGACGGGTCGAGGAACTGGGCCTGCGACTCGGGGAAGAACTGAGCGATGTCGGGCCCCTTGCCCGCCGCGATCGCCGACTGGAGCTTGGTGTAGTAGTCGGCGTTCGGGATCAGCGTGAACTTCACGTCGAGGTCGGGGTTCGCCGTCTTGAAGGGCTCGATGACCTTGTCGAGCACGTCGGCATCGCCCTGGGCGGCCCAGACACTGACGGCGCCCGTGGCCGGGGTGCTGTCGATGGGCTCGGCGGCGGCTTTCGCGGTGGTGTCGTCACTGCGACCACAGCCCGCCAGGGCGAAGCTGCCGAGGAGGGCTATCCCGCCGGTCAGCCGTAGGGCACCGCGTCTGGAGAGGTTGGACACTCGGGGCTCCTGTCACATGAAGGCGCTGAGGACAGTGATGCGCTTTCTGACGAAAGCAGCATTTTTGACCTGATGGACCTAATGCGTTCGATGGGTCCTATGCGGCCGATAGCGACGGTATGAATGGTGTGTTTCGGCGGTGTACCGGAGGCCGTCCCGGATAATTTCGGAACTTGTAGCGAAATCGACTCGTCACGCTCTGTTACGACCGTCGTCCGCTCGCTCACACACCCGAGGAAGTCCGGTCCTGCTGCCCCGTGCGGGGCAGCAGGTGTTCCGCTCCCCAGACAGCCAGCGCGGCCAGCGGAATCACGAACGCCTTGCCGTGCTCCGTGAGGGCGTAGTGCGAGCGGGTGGGCGGACCTGGGATCGCGGTGCGGGTGACGAGACCGGTGCCGGTCAGTTCGTGGAGGCGGTCGGCGAGCATGCGGTCGCTGATGCCGGGTACCCGCTCGCGCAACTGTCCGAAGCCGGCGGGACCGTGGGCGAGCGCGGCAAGGATCAGGCCGTTCCAGCGTCTGCCGAGGAGGGCGAAGGCCCGGGCGAGGCCGGGCAGGTAGTCCGTTGTCGTCATGGTGTCCTCCAGGGATGCGGGAGCCGCCGCCCGCCGGAACGGGCGACGGCTCTCGCGGTGTTCGGGATCAGCCCATGTGCACCGGGGCCGCCTCGCCCTCGGCGTGGTGCTGCTTGCCGGCGTTCACGGCGAACGCGGTGACGGCCAGGCCCGCCAGGAACATCGCGCCGGCGGCCACGAACGCCATGGTGTAGCCGTGGGTCACCGCGTCCCCGGCCCTGGCGACCAGGGCGAGGTCCTTGGTCGCCAGGCCCCGGTAGAGGGAGGAGGCCGCTTCGGGGAGCTTGTCGTCGGCCGCCGACGTGGAGATCGTCGACAGGACGGCGAGGCCGAGGGCGCCGCCGATCTGCTGGGCGGTGTTCAGCAGCGCGGAGGCGACACCCGTGTCCTGGTGATCGACCCCGCTGACCGCGCCGAGCGTCATCGGGACGAAGCTCATGCCCAGCCCGAGGGCGGTCACGAACATCGCGGGCATGAGGTGGGCCGCGTAGGAGGAGTCCGGTTCCAGCGTGGCGAACCAGAACATGCCCGCGGCGGCGACCAGCAGACCGGGACCGGCGATCAGCCGGGGCGCGTAGTGGGTGACCAGCTTGGAACTGATGCCCGCGGCCGCCGCCATGCCGAAGCTGAAGGGGAGGTAGGCGAAGCCGGTCTTCACCGGGCTGTAGCCCAGGATGAGCTGCATGTAGAGGGTCAGGAAGTAGAAGGTGGCGAACATGCCGGAGCCGATGAACAGCATCGTGGCGTAACTGCCCGAGCGGTTGCGGTCCTTGAACAGACGCAGGGGCATCATCGGGTCCGCGGTGCGGGCCTGGAGGAGCAGGAAGGCGACGAGCAGTACGGCGGCGGCCGCGAAGGAGGCCAGGGTCAGGCCGTTCGTCCAGCCGTGTTCGCCGCCGCGCGTGATGCCGTAGACGAGGGAGATCAGGCCGCCGGTGCCGGTGACGGCGCCGGGCACGTCGAGGCGGCCGGGGTGCCGCTCGGCCTCGACGAGGGTCTTTGTGCCGGCCAGGACGGCCAGGCCGATGGGGATGTTGACGAAGAACACCCAGCGCCAGTCGAGTACGTCGGTCAGCGTGCCGCCGAGCAGCAGGCCGACCGTGGCGCCGACACCGCCCATCGCCGCGTACACGCCCATCGCCGTGTTGCGCGACCTGCCCGCCGGGAAGGTGGTCGTTATCAGGGCCAGGGCGCTGGGCGCGGCGAGTGCCGCGCCGACACCCTGGAGGATGCGGGCGCCGATCAACAGCCCCTCGTTCGGGGCGAGTCCGCCCAGCAGCGAGGCAAGGGTGAAGACGATGACGCCGACCTGGAACATCCGCCGACGGCCGAACAGGTCACCGGCCTTGCCGCCGAGCAGCAGCAGGCCGCCGAAGGCCAGGGCGTAGGAGTTGACGATCCACGCCAGGTTCGCGTCGGACACGCCCAGGTCGGTCTGGATGGCGGGCAGGGCGATGTTGGTGATCGTGGCGTCGAGGACCACCATCAGCTGGGCGGCCGCGATCACGACCAGGGCAAGGCCCAGATGACGGCCTCCCCCTGACGAGGTCTCCGACGCCGCGGTGTCCCCCCGCGAGGACGCGGTGGTGACCGTACTGTCTGCAGACATTGACGTGCTCCCCCAAAGTGGATTGAAGAATTCCCGGCCGAACACGCAACAGGAAGAGAAGTCGCATTTCCTTTTCGGGAAAGAGGTCTGGGTGAACCATCATTGAAAAGATGGGGAACACCCGCCATGCAATCCGAGACGGCACGCCAGAACGGCATGTGACCTGAACTCGGGACGAGCCAGAAGCTTAACACCCCGAAGTCGCAGGTGACGGCACTGATCGTTACTCACAATGTGACCATGGTCGCGCTTGACACCAGCGCTCGACATGTGGGCACAAAAGGCCGGACCAAAGCCGTGCCCACACAATTGCTCACCGGTCAAGCGGAATGTTCGAGGATTCGGCGAGTTGCATTTGTGGCCCCCGTCGTAGGTCGCGCCCGGCATCCGGCGTCGCAGGCGAGAGCGCGGCAGGCACCGGCGGCCGTGAGGGCCGGCGCCTGCCGCGCTCTCGGTGGGGTTACAGCGGGCAGGTGTTCAGGAAGGCGACGGTGTTGGGGTCGTTCGGGATCGGGCAGAGGAACTGGTCGTAGCGGGTGTCGTTGTCGATGAAGCGTTTGAGCCAGGCGATGCTGTATTCGGCGACCGTGGTGTTGGCGACGGCGAAGGTGAAGTGGTCGGCGTTCCGGAGTTCGACGAACGCCTTGTTGCGGACGTTCGTCAGCTCGTTGTAGGCGGGCAGGGCGAAGGTGGAGACAGGGGCGACGGTGTCGCCGTCGGCGCCGAAGATCATGGTGGGTACCTTGATCTGGCTGGAGGGGTTGATGACGTCCCAGGGCGCAAGTGCGATGGCCGCCTTGAGCGACGGGGTGCTCGCCGCGCTCTCCAGCGTGCCGCCGCCGCCCATCGACCAGCCCATCACGGCCGATCGCTTGGGGTCGATCCTGTTCTTGACCACGCTCTGGGTCGTCAGATAGGTGAGCGCGGCGAGTTGCTGATTGCTGCGGTCGGTCGGGAAGTCCCACAGCGCGTTGCTGTCCAGGGTCATCACCACGAAGCCCTGGGAGGCCAGCCGGGGCCCGTACCAGGCGATCTCCGCCTGCGGGGCGACGAAGCCCGGCATGATGACGACGGAGCCGAAGGCGCCCTGGCCGGAGTCGATGGGGAAGTAGACGGTGCCGGTGTTGAAGCCCGGGCCGCTGCCGGACGGCACGGTGACCGAGGCGACGGTGAACGGACCGGTTTCGGCGGTGATGCTCGCCCAGGTCGGGGCCGGGCCGCGCTCGTAGGGGTTGGCGGGGGCGGCCTGGGCGGGGGCGACGAGGGCGAGGGCCAGCGCGGCGAGGACGGCGAAGATCGCCATGAGCGCCCGGGACGGGAACAGTTTCACGGGAGTCCTCTCGGACGGGCCGTCAGTTGATGTAGACAGCGGGGGTGCCATCGACGCTGCTGTCGACCACCGGGGCGTAGGTGGCCGTGAAGTAGCCCTTGCCGGTGCACAGCAGCGAGCCGGAGACCTTGCTGAACACCTGGTTGGTGAAGGTCAGGCTGGTGTCGCTGTTGGAGCTCACCGCGGAGAGGCTGGGCGCCTGATAGACGCAGGTGACGGAGCCCAGCAGGGTGGAGAGCACCACCGTGGTCTGGATCGCACTGCCCGAGGCCGGAGTCACCGTGACGGTGCCGTCGGAGGCGGCGGAGGTGGTGTACGGCATGTCGTTGACCGTGATGCTCTGCACCCCGCGGACGCCGAAGACGTTGCTGGTGCAGCCGCTGAAGGTCTGGGCGGTGGCGGACTCGGTGGCGGTGCCCGGCGCGGCGGGGTTGTCCGTCACCGTGGCGGAGAGCGTCGAGCCGGTGCAGGTGATGCCGGAGGTGCCGGTGCTGCTGGTGGCGAGGGTGGCCGTGGTGCCGTTCGCCAGCGAGGCGGTGAGCACGTCGCCCACGGAGACGGCGTTGCCGGCGGCGCTGCCGTAGGTGAGCACGGCATCGTCCGCCGAGGCGGCGGTGGCGGGGAGGAAGGCCAGGGCCGTCAGGACTGCGCTGGCGGCGAGGGCGGGGACGGTGTGTCTGCGCATGCGGGGTCCTCTGTTACAGGTGCGGGTGGCGAAGGCGGGTGCCGATCCCCGGCTCGGGGTGAAGGCGGTGACCCGCGCGGGGTGGTTCCCGAACTGCGGGAACGACCGGACCAGTGCGCGTCTCTGACCCCAGATCAGGGACGCGAGCACACTTGTTGGCGGCCTTGCGGGTGCGTGACACTGTCGGCTTCAGCGGGTCTCCGGCCGCAGGTCCGCGCAAGAAGAAAACCTGTGAGAGTTGTAAACCTGACGGGTATTCAAGTCAAGACGGTGCGCGCAAGTCGGTGTGTGCAAGTTCCCGAGGGAGGAAGTGGAATGGCAACAGGCCCGTCGGCTACGCCCGCGCTGGTGCTGCCCGGTACGCGTACGGGACGCGACCCGGAGCGCTCGCTGCGGCGAGGACCGCGCCGCACCTCTCCCGAGGCGGTCGCCGCCAACCAGCGCGACCGGCTGCTCGACGGGTTCGTCCGCACCGTCGCCGAGGTCGGCTACGCCCGCACCCGGGTCAGCGACATCTGCCAGGCGGCGGGCGTGACCAGGCCGGTCTTCTACGAGCTCTTCAAGGGCAAGGAGGACGCCTTCCTCGCCGCCCACCGCTACGGCACGGCCATGGTCATCAAAGCCATGGAGGAGGCGCACGCCCGGACCTCCGACTGGCCCGGGGCGGTGCACGCCGGGCTCGGCGCGCTGCTCGACATCCTCGCCGAGGCGCCCGCGTTCGCGACCATGGCCATCGTGGAGATCGACGCGGTCGGCCCCGCCGGGTGGGAAGCGCGCGAGGCGCTGCTGACCCGCTTCCGGGACTTCTTCACCGACGTTCCCGAGAGCGGACTTCCCATCCTCACCGAGGAGTTGGTCGACTTCGTGGTCGGCGGAGCGTACTCCGCGATCCACCGGCGGATCGTCGCCGGCCGGACTGCCGAGCTGCCCGGCCTGCTGCCCGGCCTGACCTTCTCCGTACTGGCCCCCTTCCTCGGCCCGGAACGCGCCGCCGCCCACCTCGCCGGGTGAGCATCAGTGCGCGACAAGGCGTGCGGCGGCGACGGCACGCGGCATGCAGACAGGTCCGTACAGGTCAGACCGGCAGGCCGAGCGCTCCGGCGAGGACCGGCCACGAGGCGGTGAACTCCCGCTGCCAGTCGCTCCATTGGTGCCCGCCGCCCTGGTAGAGGTGCTGGGTGGCCGGGATGCCCAACTGGCCGAGTGTGGCGACGAAGCTCTGCGTGGAGGGCGCCACCAGGCTCTCCAGGACCCCGGGCAGCACGGCGCCGATGCCACCGCTGATGATCTGCGCGAGAGCGAGGATGGTGCCGAGCCCGCCGGTGAGGCTGCCGGTGCCGACGGAGACGTAGAGCGCGGTGCCGCGCAGGGCGCTCGCGCGTGCCAGGGGGTTGAAGTCCTGCCAGGTGGCGGAGTCGCGGGTCGGATCGCCCCACAGCGACAGGGGGTTGAGGCTCTCCCGGCCCACGATCGCCTGGACGATCACCGGCATCCGCGTCACCAGGGTGTCGGGGATTCCGCTGTACGACGCCGCGGCCACGAACGTTCCCGGATGGCGCGCGGCGTGTGCCATGGCGCCGTATCCCCCGGTCGAGACCCCGGCGACGGCCTGGACGGTGGAGGCCCGGTAGGCGGCGCGCAGGACCGCGGGGACCTCCTGGAGCTGGAAGGTCTCGTAGTCGGGGCCGGACTTCCAGCGGGTGGGAATGCCGGTGGGCCCCGCGTCCGGCATGGCGACGATCAGGTCCCGACCGGCGGTGAACGCCTCGATGTCGGTCTCGCGGGTCCACGAGTGGTAGTCGTCGTGCGCGCCGTGCAGCAGATGGAGCACCGGCCAGGTGCGGTCGGGCCGGGCCGCGTAGGAGGTCGGCAAGATGATCCGTACGGGCGCGGTGCGGCCCAGTGCGGCCGAGGGGATGCCCAAGTCGTAGGTACGGGGCCCCAGTTGGGTGACGGTGACGTCGGCGGCCGAGGCAGTCCAGGCGCCGGTGAGCGCGCCCGCGATCCCGAGGGCGGCGGCCTTGGCGAGAGTGCGGCGGGACAGGCCGCGGTGGGGAACGGACGGACGGTCGGACATGGCGGGCGGCTCCTTGTGGAGTGCTGGCGGGGCACGGGGTGTTCAGCCGAGCGCCCGGTTCAGGTGGTCGGCGATGGCCTGGGCGTGCGGCGGGTCGAGCAGCGACAGGTGATGTCCGGGGACCCGGACGATCTCCAGGTCCGGGCAGAGTTCGTCCCAGCCGAGGGCGTCGTCCTCGCGCTCGTACGCCGGGTCGCGCACCGTGTGCGGCGCGGGTTCGGTGGCTCGGTAGAGGATCACCCGGCCGTCGTAGGGGCGGGGGGTGTGCGCCTCGCCGGTCCGCAGGTCCAGGTACGAGGCGCGTTGGTGCTCCAGCGCGGCGGGCGGGATGTCGGCGACCGCGCTCAGGGCCGCCAGCACCAGCTCGATGCGGGCCCGGTCGTCGAGCCCGGCGAGTTCCCCGTACGGCAGCTCCAGTCGCGCGCCGTAGGTGCGGGACACATACGCGGCGAAGCCTTCGAAGTGCTCGCGTGCCACGTCCCACGCGGTCCGTCCGGACGGGCGGGGCAGCGGGCGTACGGCGTCGATGAGGACCACCGCGTCGGGGGGTGCGAACTCGGCGGCGAGCAGCCGGGCGGTCTCCTGGGCCACGAACCCGCCGAACGACCAGCCGCCGATCCGGTAGCGGCCGTCGGGCCACGCCTTGCGGATCGCCTCGGCGCACAGTCGCGCCTTCGCAGCGACGGTGTCCGCCTCCTCGACCCGGTCCAGGCCGTACACCGGAATCCCGGGGGCCAGCAGTCCGGCGAGCGGCCGGTAGACGTCCGGGGTGCCGCCGGCGGCGTGTGCCAGTACCAGCGGCGGTCGGTCGCCGCCAGGCCTGAGGGCGCGCAGGGGGTACGGCATGGACCTTGCTGCCGGGCGAGGAGCAACCGGAGTGTGGAGCATGCGTTCCCGCCGGTCGTCGTGCGGGGAGAGGGTGATCACGTCGGCGGCGGCCCGTACGGTGCCGGCCAGGAGCAGGTCGCTCAGCGCGAGCGGGACGCCGAACTCGCGCACGGCGGCCTCGCGCAGCCGGACGGCCATGAGTGAGTCGAGGCCGAGTTCGGTGAGTGGGGTGTCCGGGGTGATCTGCTCGGGGAGGTGTCCGGTGACGGCGGCGATATGGCGGATGAGCCGTTCGGTGACCGTGCCGCCGCCCTTCCCCTGTTCCGGCGCCGGTACGGGATCGGCTGCCGGAAGCCCGCGCCCGTCGTGCGGAACGTCGTCCGACGGGCTGCCGCTTTCGTGCGTCCACCAGTGCCGGGTGTGGCGCCAGGCCGGCAGCGGGACGTCGACGACCTCACCGTGCGGGTGGAGGAGGCGGGCCGGGAGGGGCCGGCCCGCGGTGTGCAGGGCGGCCAGTTGGGCGCGGAAGGTGAGGGCGGGGTTGTTGCCTCTGCGCAGGGTGGGCAGGTGGAGGGCGTCGGGCAGGGTCTCGGCGAGGGGGTGCAGGAGCACGGGGTGCGGGGAGATCTCGATGAAGGCGGTGTGCCCGTCCGCCGCGGCGGCGGCCAGCGCACCGGCGAGCCGGACCGGGTTGCGCAGATTCGCCGCCCAGTGCGCGGCGTCGAAGTCGCAGGGGCCGGTGGGGTCCTGGTGGACGGTGGAGTAGAGGCGCACGGCGCCGTCGGTCCGGCCCCGGATGCCGCTGAGACGGCTGAGCAGTTCGGGCAGGAGCGGGTCGACCTGGGGCGAGTGCCCGGCACCCCGGACCAGCAGGCCGCGGGCTGTGCGGCCGTGGGCGGTGAGGTGTTCCACCAGTCGGGAGACGGCCAGTGCCGCACCGGTGACGGTCTTCTGCCGGGGCGAGGAGTGCACGGCGAGGTGCACGCCCGGGAACTTCCCCTCCAGGTCGCCGAGTTCGTCGTCGGTCAGGTCCACGACCGCCATCGCCCCGCCGCGCAGCGTGCCGAGCAGCCGGGACCGTACGGCGATGACCCGGGCTCCGTCGGCGGCGTCGAGCGCCCCGGCGACGACGGCTGCCGCGACCTCGCCCATGGAATGTCCGACGACGGCGGCGGGTTCGACGCCGTAGGAGCGCCAGAGTTCGGCCAGCGCCAACTGGGTGCCGTAGAGGAGGGGTTGGGCGATCTCCACCTGTCGCAGGTCGTCGTCCGGGCAGTCGTCGAGCAGTTCGTGCAGGGAGATGCCGCACCCGGCCGCGAGCACCGGCTCCAGTTTCTCCACGGCGGCGGCGAACGCGGGCTCGCGGTCGAGCAGTTGGCGGCCCATGGCGGCCCACTGGGTGCCGTAGCCGGAGAAGACCCAGACCGGGCCGGGTCCGAGCCGGTCCCGGTCGCCGGTGCTGACGTACGGATGGGGGCGCTCGGCGGCCAGCGCGCGCAGGGCGACGGTGAGTCCGTCGCGGTCGTGGGCGACGACGGCGGCGCGAGCGGGGCCTCGGCCCGCGCGCCCGGCGAGGGTGCGTCCGACGTCCTGGAGCCGGGCGGCGCTCCCCTCGGGCGTGTCCAGCCAGTCGGCGAGCCGGCCGGCGGTGTGCCGGACCCGGGCCGGGTCGGCGTCGCTGAGCTGCACCAGGATGGCGGTGCCGGGGGCGTGCGGGGTCCGGTCGGCGGGCCCGCCGGGCTGCCACTCCTCCAGTACGGCGTGCGCGTTGGTGCCGCCGAAGCCGAAGGCGGAGACTCCGGCGGTCGCGGTGCCGCTGTAGCGGGGCCAGGGTTCGGGTTCGGTGACGACCCGCAGCCGCTCGTCGTCCAGGGCCGGCCGGTCGCAGTGCAACGAGCCGGGGACGATGCCGTGGTGGAGGGCGAGGACGGTCTTGACCAGCCCCGCCATCCCGGCGGCCGCCTCCAGGTGGCCGAGGTTGCTCTTGACCGAGCCGAGCAGCAGCGGTTGGTCGGGGTGGCGGGTCCGGCCCAGGACGGCGGCCAGCGCCCCCGCCTCGATGGGGTCGCCGAGCGGGGTGCCCGTGCCGTGGGCCTCGACGTAGTCCACGGTGGCCGGATCGACGTCGGCGCGCGCGTACGCCGTCTCCAGAAGGGTGCGCTGGGCCGCCGGGTTGGGTGCCGTGAGTCCGTTGGAGCGGCCGTCGGAGTTGACGGCGGTGGCCGTGATGACGGCGAGGACCCGGTCGCCGTCGCGCAGTGCGTCGCTGAACCGCTTGAGGACCACCACGGCACAGCCCTCGGCGCGGCCGATGCCGTCGGCCGTCGCGGAGAACGGCTTGCAGCGGCCGTCGGGTGCCAGGGCCCCGGCCCGGCCGAAGGCGACGGTGACGACCGGTGACAGCAGTACGTTGGCCCCGGCGGCGAGCGCTGTGTCGCATTCGCCGCCGCGCAGCGCGACACAGGCCTGGTGGACGGCGACCAGGGAGGAGGAGCAGGCGGTGTCGACGGCGACGCTCGGGCCGCGCAGGTCGTACACGTAGCTGAGTCTGCCCGCCGCGACCGAGGTGGCGGCCCCGGTGGTCGCCCAGGCGTCGACGGCTGCCGGGTCGGCGCCGGTGAGCCGGCCGTAGTCGGGGGCGGAGACGCCGACGAAGACCCCGGTCGCGGTTCCGGCCAGGGAGGCGGCGGGGAGGGCGGCGTGGTCGAGGGCCTCCTGGGCGACCTCCAGCAGCATGCGCTGCTGCGGGTCCATCGCGTCGGCCTCGCGCGGGGAGACGCGGAAGAAGGCGGAGTCGAATCCTGTGAGCGTGGCGTCGTCGAGGTATCCGCCCCAGGGATCGGCGTCCGGCGGCGTCTGGGTGACGAAGTCCCGGCGGCGCTCCTCGGACACCCGGCCGACGGCGTCGGCGCCTTCGACGAGCAGCCGCCAGTAGTCGTCGGGACCCCGGACACCGCCGGGGAGGCGGCAGCCGACGCCGACCACGGCGACCGGTTCCTCTTCGGCGTCGGCCCAGGGGGTGTGCACGACCTCCGGGCCGGGGGCCGTACTACCGCTGA
Source organism: Streptomyces sp. NPDC006872 (assembly GCF_040635845.1). Lineage (NCBI taxonomy): Bacteria > Bacillati > Actinomycetota > Actinomycetes > Kitasatosporales > Streptomycetaceae > Streptomyces > Streptomyces sp. NPDC006872. The sequence goes on along the minus strand of NZ_JBEYIL010000002.1, from coordinate 739,463 downwards.
GCAGGGTGACCAGCCCGTCTACGGTGGGCGTCTCCCACAGCAGGGTCGCGGGCAGTTCCCGGCCGAGTACGTCGGCCAGCTCTCCGGCGATGGCGACCGCGTCGCGGGAGGACATGCCGAGCTCCGCCAGCGGCCGGTCCCCGGCGATGTCCGCGCCGGGCACCCCTGACCGGTGGGCGAGCCGTTCGATCACCAGCCGTCGCAGGCCGACGGGGTCGGCCGGGAGCGCGCTCATTCCGTGCCTCGCTCAACGCTGTCGTAGAAGCCGTCGAGGTAGCGGGAGCGGGTCAGCGTCCGGGAGACCTTGCCGCTGGTGGTGCGGGGCACGGTGCCGGGCGGGACGAGCAGTACGTCGGCCAGTCGTAGGCCGTGCCGGGCGGAGACGGCGGCGCGGACGGCGGCGGCGACCTCCTTGGGGTCGCGGGCCTGTGCGGGCAGATCGCGGGCGTGTTCGGCGACGATCACCGCGGACTCCGCGGCTGCCCCGGCACCGGCCTCGGCGCTTGTGACGGAGTCCCGGCCGGTGGGGAGTGGTCCGGCCGGGACGGCGAAGGCCGCGAGACGGTCGGGGCGTATGGCCGGGTGAGCGGCCTGCACGGTGCCCTCGACGTCCTGCGGGTAGTGGTTGCGGCCGTCCACGATGATCAGGTCCTTCAGACGGCCGGTGACCAGGAGCTGTCCGTCGAGCATCGTGCCGAGATCGCCGGTGCGCAGCCAGTGGCCGGGCAGGCGCCCCAGGCGGGCGTGGAAGGTCTCGCGGGTCTGCGACTCACGGCCCGCGTAGCCGCGCCCGACGTTGGGTCCCTGGACCCAGATCTCGCCCACCTCACCGCCGGGCAGGAGGATCGCGGTGACCGGGTCGACGATGCGCACCGACTGTCCGACGGGTTCGCCGCAGGCGGCGAGCAGGACCGCGGCGGGGTCGTCGGGAGCGAGGGGCAGCGCCTTGCCCGCTGCCAGCGCCTCACGGTCCAGGGCGTACCGGCGCAGCGGCTGTCCGGGCCGGTGGGCGCTGACGAAGACGGTGGCCTCGGCGAGCCCGTACGACGGGCAGTGGACGGTGGCCGCAAGGCCCTGCCCGGCGAAGGCCGCGTGGAAGCGGTCGGCGGTTTCGGGCCGTACGGGTTCGCTGCCGTTGGCGAGCACGGCGACCCGGTCCAGCCGCAGGCCTGCCTTGTCCTCGTCGGTGACGACGGCCGCGCAGTAGTCGTACGCGAAGTTCGGGGCCGCGGTGAGGGCGTTCGGGTGGTCGGAGAGCAGGCGCAGCCAGCGGGCGGGCCGTTGCAGGAAGGCGACGGGGTCCATCAGGACGGACAGCAGTCCGCGTACGACGGGGGCGGCGACGCTGAGCACCAGTCCCATGTCGTGGTAGAGCGGCAGCCAGCCGACCATGGTGACGGGGCGGGTGTCGGCGCCGTACGCGGTGAGCGCCTGGCGGGCGTTGGCCACGACGTTCGCGTGCGAGATCTCGACGCCGGCGGGGAACCGGGTGGATCCGGACGTGTACTGGAGGTAGGCGGTCGCCTGTTCGTCCGGAGCGGGCGGCAGCCTGCCGCCGGCCTGGTCGTCGGGGACGAGGTCGGTGACGATCAGGCGGGGCCGCAGGCCGTGGGCGTCGAGGAAGGCGCGTACGGTGTCGGCCGCGCCGCTGGTGGTGAGGACGGCGGAGGGCCGCGCGTCGGCCAGGACGCCGGCCAGGCGGTCGGCGTGTCCCGGCAGGTCCGGTGTGAACAGGGGGACGGCGACCGTGCCGGCCCTGAGCGCGGCGAGGAAGCCGATGACGTAGTCGGTGCCCTGGGGGCTGAGCAGCGCGACGCGTTCGCCGGGCGCCACGGTCTCGGCCAGCCGGGCGGCGACCGCGCGGGTGCGTATGTCGAGGCGGTGCCAGGTGAGCGTACGGAGGCTGCCGCGCAGGCCGAGGGTGTGGTGGTCGGTGAAGGTGAACGCGCGACGGCCGGGGGTGTGGTGGGCCCAGTGCGCGAGATGGGCGGGGAGGGTGGGCAGGTGTTCCGGTGCTGCGGGGGATGTGCCGGGGGCGTGCGGAAGGGCGCGCGCGGGCATGGGGGAACTCCTCACGTCACTGGTCGTGTCCGCCGTGCGGGGGGGTTGCTACGGCTGCGCCGCGCTCACAGCGGGATGTTGCCGTGCCGCCGGTCGGGGACGGCGGCACGTTTGGTGCGCAGGGTGCGCAGGGCCCGGGTGAGGTGCGCGCGGGTGGTGCTCGGTGCGATGACCGCGTCGATGTAGCCGCGCGAGGCGGCGGCATAGGGCGTGGCGCAGGCCGTCTCGTACTCCGCCACGAGCTTCGCCCGCAGCTCCGCCGCGTTCTGCTCGCCGACGGCCGCCGCCGCGGCGAGTTCACGGCGGTGCAGGACGCTGACCGCGCCCTCGGCGCCCATCACGGCGATCCTGGCGGTGGGCCAGGCGAGGTTGACGTCGGCTCCCAGGTGCTTGGAGCCCATGACGGCGTATCCCCCGCCGTAGGCCTTGCGGACCACGACGGTGACCCTGGGCACGGTGGCCTCCGCGTAGGCGTACAGCAGTTTGGCGCCGCGCCGGATGATCCCGGCCTGTTCCTGGTGGGTGCCGGAGAGATAGCCGGGGACGTCGGCGAAGGTCAGCAGCGGGATGCCGAACGCGTCGCAGAAGCGGACGAAGCGTGCGGCCTTCTCGGAGGCGTCGATGTCGAGCACGCCGGCGCTGTGCAGCGGCTGGTTGGCGACGACGCCGACGGAGCGGCCCTCGACGCGGGCCAGGGCGCACAGGATGTTGGGCGCGAACAGCTCATGCACTTCGAGGAGTTCGCCGTCGTCGACGACCGTGCGCAGGATCTCGCGCATGTCGTACGCGGCCTCGGGCCGGTCGGGGACGATGCCGTCCAGGCGCAGGTCGTCGGGGGTGGCGTCGAAGGCCCGTGGTGCGTGGGCGTATTCGGGCGGGCTTTCGCGGTTGTTCGCCGGTAGGTAGGCGAGCAGGACCCGGACGAGGTCGAGGGCGTCGTCCTCGTCCTCGGCGAGGAAATGGGCGTTGCCGTTCCCGGAGTTGCTGGCGCGGGCGCCGCCGAGTTCCTCGGCCGTCGTCCGTTCCCCGGTGACGGCCTCGATGACGTCCGGGCCGGTGACGAACATGTGGGAGGTGCCGTCGACCATCACGGTGAAGTCGGTGATGGCCGGCGAATAGGCGGCGCCGCCCGCACACGGCCCCATGATCACGGAGATCTGCGGGATGACGCCCGACGCCTGGACGTTACGGCGGGCCAGTTCGGCGTAGAGGGCGAGGGAGGCCACGCCCTCCTGGATGCGGGCCCCGCCGGAGTCGTTGAGGCCGATGATCGGGCACCCGATGCTCAGGGCCAGGTCCATCGTCCTGACGACCTTCTCGCCGAACGCCTCGCCCATGCTGCCGCCGTGGACGGTGGCGTCCTGCGCGAACACGCACACCTGACGCCCGTTCACCGTGCCGGAGCCGGTGACCACGCCGTCGCCGTACGGTTCGACGCCGGCGCCGGTGCCGCTACGGGCGCTCACCAAGGCACCCGTCTCGACGAAGGACCCCGCGTCCAGTAACCGGTCGACGCGCTCGCGGGCGGTGAGCCGGCCGCGGGCGGCCTGTCGGGCGACGGCCGTCGCGGAGCCGCCCGCCAGGGCGCGCCGGTGCCGGGCGGCGAGGTCCGCGAGGCGTTCCGCCGTGGTGCGTGCAGCGGGCGCGGTCGATCCCAGGGTTTCCGCAATCGAGGTCACAGCCACCTCCGTCGGGGCTTGTGAGCATGGCAACTCAACAGGCTGTGGTCTTCCTTTCCGCCATGAATGTGAAGTTGTTGAGTGACCTCGGGCCCGCGTTCATCAACGGACTACAAGCAACGGACTGCAAGCAGACGGGATCCGCGTGATCAGCTCTGCGTCCGGAAGAAGTCGATCACGTCTTCGAGTGCCGGGTTGTCGGGGGTCTCGGCTTCGGCTTCGGCGACCGCGGCGCTACGGGGGAACATCGCTCGCTCGTATTCGGTGAGGGCGGTCTCGATGTCGTCGGGGTGCGCGGCGAGGGCCTCGCCGAGTTCGGCGCCGTCCAGCATGGCCAGGTTGGCGCCTTCTCCGTTCGGGGGTATGAGGTGGGCGGCGTCGCCGATCAGGGTCGCCCCCGGCACCCGGTCCCACCGGTGGCCGACCGGCAGCGTGTGGTGGGGGCGCAGCAGCGGTGCGGTGTCGCTGTCGGTGATCAGGGCGGTGAGCTCGGGGGCCCAGCCGTCGAACTCCTGCGCGATCCGCGTGGCGGCCGCGGTGGGGTCGGTGAAGTCGATGCCGGCGAACCAGTCCTGCGGCTTGGACAGCATCGCGTAGGTGTGGAGAGTTCCGCCGCTCTCCCGGTGGGCGCTGATCTGCCTCTTGCCGGGCTCGAGTGCGAACATCGACCCGCCGCCGACCGCCTTCGCGGCAGCGGGGTGCCGTGTGTCGGCGTCGAACAGACAGGTCTCGACGAAGGACGTGCCGGTGTACTCGGGCACGGCGTCGGAGAGCAGCGGGCGGACCCGTGACCACGCGCCGTCCGCGCCGACCAACAGGCTTGTGACGACGGTGCCGCCGTCGGCGAAGGTCACCTCGTGGCGGCCCTCGCCCAGGGCACGGACACCGCTGACTTTGCGGCCCCACCGGACGGTGCCGGCCGGGAGCGAGTCGAGCAGCAGCTGCCGTAGTTCGCCGCGCTGTACCTCGGGGCGTCCGCCCGTGCCGTCGTCGGGCTGGTCGAGCAGGACGCCGCCGTCCCGGTCGAGGATCCGCATCGCCTGGCGGCCCTCCAGGACGATGCCGCGGAACTCGTCCATCAGACCGGCCGCCTGCACGGCCAGTTGGCCGTTGTAGTCGTGGATGTCGAGCATCCCGCCCTGTGTGCGCGCCGTCGGCGAGGGCTCCGCCTCGTGGACGGTGGCCTGGATGCCGTGGACGTGCAGGACGCGGGCCAGGGTGAGGCCGCCGAGTCCGGCGCCGACGATCGTGACGGGGGTGTGCATGATGGCTCCTCGAGATGGGGCCTGCCCGGTGAGCTCCGGCCGGCCGTTTCTGGAAAGGTGCCAGCGCCCGCCGACGAACCGCCGACATCCGACCGACAGCCGCCGACACACGACCGCCCCGCAGCCGTCTTCCCCTGGTGCACCCGGACCAGCCGCCCACGTGTCCTGGTGCCTACGCACCAGCGGAGGATTCAGCCGCCGAGCCCGAGCAGCGCTGCCACCTCCGCGTCGGCGAGGGCGAGGGCGGCCCGGCGGGCCTGGGCTGCGGTCGGTGCGGACAGTGCGGCCTCGGCGATCGCCCGGCACCGGGCGAGGGTGTGGTGGCGGAGGGCGTGACGTACCGCGGGCAGTGCGGGTGCGGACATCGAGAGGCTGGTCACGCCCATTCCCGCGAGGGCCAGGGCCATCAGGGGGTCGGCTGCCGATTCCCCGCACACCCCGACCGGCTTGCGCGCGGCCGTCCCGGCGCGGGCGGTCGCCGCGACGAGGTCCAGCACGGCGGGCTGCCAGGGGTCCAGCAGGTCCGCGAGTTCGCCGCTGAGGCGGTCGGTCGCCATCGTGTACTGGGCGAGGTCGTTGGTGCCGATGGAGACGAAGTCCACCTCGGCGAGGATCGAGGAGGCCCGGAGCGCGGCGGCCGGTACCTCGATCATCGCTCCGACGGTCTCGACCCCGTGGGCGCGGGCGAGGCGGGCGAAGGTGCGGGCCTCGTCGGGGGTGGAGATCATCGGAGCCATCGCCCAGACACGGGCGCGGTCCCCCGGCGGCAGCGCGCGCGTGGCCTCGCCCAGGGCCGCGAGTTGCTCTTCGAGGAGTTCGGGCAGCGTACGGACGAGCCGGTAGCCGCGTACCCCGAGCGCCGGGTTCTCCTCGTGCTCCTGGGCGGCGAACGCGAGAGGTTTGTCGGCGCCGGCGTCGAGGGTGCGGACCACTGTCCTGGCGCCCTTCGCTGCGGCGAGGGCGCGCGCGTACACCGGGGTCTGCTGCTCGCGCGACGGTGCCTGCACGGCGTCGAGGAAGAGCACCTCGGTACGGAAGAGCCCCACGCCTTCGGCCGCCGAAGGGCCGAGCTGCTCGATGTCGTGGACGGTGCCGACGTTGGCGAGCAGCGCGACCGGATGGCCGTCGGCGGTCGCGCCGGGAGCGGTGTCCTCGGCGAGCGCACGCTCACGATCCGCCCGGGCTCGGAGGGAGTCGACCAGGGCCTCGTCCGGGTCGGCCGTGACGGTGCCGTTCGCGGCGTCGACGGCGACGACCGTTCCCTCGGGGATGCGCGTCGCGCCGGACGCCCTTACGACGCACGGTATGCCGAGCTGGCGGGCGATGACGGCCGTGTGCCCGGTCGGCCCGCCCGACTCCGTCACCAGGGCGGCCACCTTCGTCAGGTCGAGCGAGGCGGTGTCGGCGGGAGAGAGGTCGACGGCGCAGACGACGGACGGCTCCCGCAGTTCGGGCAGCCCGGGAGCAGGCAGCCCGAGGATCCGGGCGACCGCGTGATCGCGCACGCTCCTCAGGTCGGTCGAGCGCTCGGCGAAAAGGCCCCCGGCCGCGGTGAGCAGCGCGATGATCTCGGCGACGGCTTCGTCCACGGCGGCGGCCGGGCCCTGCCCGGCCTCGATCAGGACGCGCACCCGGTCGGCCAGTTCGGGATCCGCCGCCATGTCGGACGTGGAGCGGAGCACGTCTGCGAGTGCGCCCGGCGCGGCGACGGCCCGTTCGGCGAGTTCGGCGGCCACCTCGGCCAGCGCCCGCCGGGCCAGGGCGAGCGCCTCGGGGGCGTCCGACGGATCGCGCAGCCGTTGCGCGTCCGGGGGGATGGCGGGCACGGACCGGACGAGGACGAGCGGTGCGACGGCGGCCGAGCGTCCGACTCCGAGTCCGGACACCGTCGGTGGCTGGGTCGGGGGCTGGATCCGGGTCCGGTTCGCGGTGGTCATCACTGTCCGTCGAGTTCGGTGGCGAGCAGGGCCGCGAGGTGGTCGAGTGCGGGCCCGGCCGTCTCGTCGTCGGAGGCGAGGACGACCTTCTCGCCCTCTTTGAGGCCCAGGCTCATCAGCATGAGCGTGCTGCTCCCCGAGACCGGGTTCCCGTCCGTCCTGCGGATGGTGATGCGATGGCTGGTCTCCGCCGCCGCACGGGCGAAGGCGGCGGCAGGCCGGGCGTGCAGCCCCTGTGAGCACAGAACGGTGGCGTGGCGCTCAGGCATTTCCCACTCCTGGGGGTGTCGTTTCGGCAAGGCACGGGCGCCGCTCATTTCGCGGCGCCGAGGGGATAAAGGGAAAACGGTCAGGCGGTGGTCCGGCCGACGGATACAGGGGGTACGAACCCCACGTCGACGACCTCGGCACGGGACCCGGTGATCTCGACGGTCGACACGCTGCAATTGCCGAGAGGTACGACTCGGGTGGTCCCGACGAGTGTCAGGTAGGTAACCAGCGTGATGCCGTGACCGACGACCAGGACCTCGCCGTCCGGATGGGCGCGCACGATCCGTTCGAAGGCGTCGGCGACGCGGGCGAGGTAGTGCGCGGCCGGTTCCCCGCCGGGCAGCCCGGGATGTCTCCCACTGATCACATCCGCAAAGAACTCGCGGGGGTCGATCTGCCCGAACAGCTCGCTCTCGGGGTGTCCGTCCAGCGCGCCGAACGCGTACTCCCGTAGTCCGTCGTCCGCGCGCAGCGGCAGTCCGTCGTGGTGGCGGAGGATCTCCCGCGCGGTGGCCATCGTCCGCCCGGAGGGGCTGGCCCAGGCCGCCGTCAGCTCGATGGAGCCCAAGTGGGCGGCGGTGGCCCGCAGTTGTTCGAGGCCGTCGGGCGTCAGGGGTGAGTCGCACCAGCCCTGGAGACGGCCGGCGACGTTGTACTCGGTGCGCGCGTGCCGTACGAGATGCAGTCTCATCGCAGCCCTGCCAACGGTGCGTCCGCCGGTGCGGCGGGGGCGACCACCCGGCCGCGGATCTCGTCCAGGGCGTCCATCACCGCGACGCTTTCGTCCAGCGGCATGAGCGGGCTCTCCCGCTCTCCCTCACGCAGGCAACGCTCCACTTCGAGAGCCTGGAGGTGCATGCCGCGTCCGGGCAGGGCGGGCGGGTCATAGCGGCGTACGGGGCTGCCGGGACGGCCCGCGTCGTACAGCGTGAAGCCCGTCGAGGTGAACCAGTAGGGGTCGAGCTCGATCCAGCCCTCCGTGCCGATCACAGCGGCGGTGTTCGGACCGGGGGTGTCCATGCTCGTGACGGTGGTGGACGTCGTTCCCCCGCCGTGCCTCATCAGGACCGACGCGCTCGTGTCGACGCCGCTCGGCGTCGCGGAGCCCGTCACGGTGATCCGGTGCGCTGCGCCCAGCAGGTGGAAGGCGCACGAGACCCCGTACACGCCCAGGTCCGCGACGGCGCCGCCGCCGAGCGCCGGATCGTAGTGCCGGCCGGTCGGTGAGTCGTCCAGCTTCTGGAAGTGGTGGGTGACGACGCTTCTCAGCTCGCCGAGCGAACCGCGGGCCAGCTCGGCGCGTACCTCGCCGAAGGTGGGCAGGAACCGGGTCCACATCGCCTCCATCAGGAACACCGACCGGCTGCGGGCCGCGGCCACGAGCCGCCGCGCCGAGGGGGCGTCGGAGGTGAACGACTTCTCGACGAGCACCGCCTTGCCCGCCTCGATCGCGAGCAGCGCCTGGTCGGCGTGGAAGGGCTGTGGCGTCGCCACGTACACGACGTCCACGTCCGGGTCCTCGACGAGGGCCCGGTAGGACCCGTGGGACCGCGGGATGTCGGTCTCCTGCGCGAACCGCGCCGCACGGGCGGGGTCGCGTGCCGCGACCGCCGACACCCGGAGTCCGGCGGCGGCGAGGTCCTTCGCGAAGACGCGGGCGATCCGGCCCGCGCCGAGGATCCCCCACTGGATGTCACGCGTTCGCATTCGCCACTCCCCGTTGCCGTTCGGTCGCCTCCGACGGGCGTACCCGCACAAAAAAAGACCCGGGAGCGCTTGCCTCTCGGCAACTCGTCCCAGGTCTTGCCCGGCTCACGCCGGTCACAATCCGTGCTCCGGACGGTAGCCGCGAGTCGGTCCGCGCGTCAACGGGATGACCGCCACACCGTATACGACCCCGTCCGGGGAAAAAGGTCGTGCATGATGTCTGGACACGGATAAAACCGGCGTCTACTGTCTCGCCCCAAGACACCTCCAGGTGTCGCAACAAAGCTGGGATTGTTACTGGACCACAGGCAAAACCCAAGCTGAGACCCGTCATTCTCCGGAATGGCAAAAGGGCCGCGGCTTGGGTTTTTTTGTTGCCCGATACCGGGCAGGCAGGTCCGGGACAGCGGGGCTCGAGGAGGAGCCGTGACAACTACAAGCAAGTACGCATCGATCGCCGAAGAGGTCCTGAAGGGCGTCGGCGGCAAGGACAACATCAGGTCCCTCACCCACTGCGCGACCCGGCTGCGTTTCGTTCTCGTCGACCCGGCCAAGGCCGACAAGGCCGCCGTGGAGTCCACCCGCGGTGTCATCACGGTCGTCGAGGCGGGCGGCCAGTTCCAGGTGGTCATCGGCAACACGGTCGACCGTGTCTACGAGGCGGCCGTCGCCCAGGGGGCGGAAGGGGGCGGCACCAGCTCTTCCGGTGGCCTGCTCGCGCGGACGATCGACCTCGTCACCAGCATCTTCACCCCGTTCCTGTGGGTCCTGGCAGGCGTCGGCCTCCTCAAGGCGTTCCTCGCGGTCGCGGTGAAGATCAGCCCGGACTTCGGCGCCACGTCGACGTACGCGATCTGGTTCACGGCCGCCGACGCCACGTTCCAGTTCCTGCCGATCCTGCTGGCCGTCACCGCCGCCAAGCGGTTCAAGGCGAACCAGTTCACGGCGATCGCCGTCGCCGGCTCCCTGGTCTACTCCGCCACCATCGCCGTCATGCCCGGCCCGGACGGCACGAGTCTGACGCTCCAGGCCTTCGACCAGGGAGGCGGGAAGCTCACCTTCCTCGGCATCCCGGTCGTGATGGTCAGCTACCTGTCCGCCGTCATCCCGACCATTCTGGCGGTGTACTTCCAGTCGCACGTGGAGCGTCTGGTGGAGCGGGTGACACCGGACGCGGTGCGCAACTTCGTGACTCCGCTGGTCACGATCGCGGTCGTCGTACCCGTCACGTTCCTCGCCATCGGGCCGGCCTCGACCTGGATCGGCGACGGCCTCGCCTCCGGCGTCGACCGGCTCTGGGGTCTGGCTCCCTGGGCGGCCGGCGGTGTGCTCGGCGGGCTCTGGCAGGTCTTCGTCCTCTTCGGCGTCCACTGGGCCTTCGTGCCGATCATGGCCCAGCAGCTGGCGACCTCGGGCCACTCGGAACTGACGGCGGCGCTGTTCGCCCCGGTGCTGGCCCAGGCGGCCGCGACGTTCGCGGTGTTCCTCAGGACCCGTGACCGCGACCTCAAGGTCGTGGCCGGCCCGGCCGCCGTCTCCGCCTTCCTCGCGGGCATCACCGAGCCGGCCATCTACGGTGTCACGCTGCGGCTCAAGCGTCCGTTCGTCTTCGCCTGCATCGGCGGCGCGGTCGGCGGCGCCGTCGCGGCGGCGGGCGGCTCGGCAGTCGAGGGGTTCGTCCTGCCCGGCGCCATTACCCTGACCGCCGCCCTGGGCATCGGCAACTTCGCCCTCCAGCTGATCGGCTGCGCGATCGCCATGGCCATCGCCTTCGCCCTGACGCTGGTCCTTGGATTCAAGGACCTGTCCGCGAAGGACCTGTCCGCAGCGGACGGCACCGCCACGGGCGCCCCGGACACGGCAGCCGAGAAGGCGGCGGCCGAGGACGTGGTGGCGACGCTCCAGGTTCCGGTCGCGGGGAAGGTCGTACCACTCGACGAGGTTCCCGACCAGGTGTTCGCCTCCGGAGCCATGGGATCCGGCCTGGCGGTGGTCCCCAGCGAGGGCAAGGTGTACGCGCCCGTCTCGGGAACCCTCGTGAGCGCGATGCCGCACGCCTTCGGCATCCGCAGCGACGCCGGCGTGGAGGTGCTCGTGCACATCGGTCTGAACACCGTCGAGCTGCAGGGCAGGGGCTTCACCCCCGCCGTCACCCAGGGACAGCGGGTGAACGCCGGTGATCTGCTGACCGACGTCGACCTCCAGGTGGTCGAGGAGGCGGGCTACAACCCCATCACCGTGCTGATCGTGACCGACCCGGGCAGCCACACCGCGGTCGTGCCCACCGCCAGCGGTGACGTACAGCCCCGGCACGCCGCACTCGACCTGATCGGCTGAGGAGAGAGACCCATGACCGACCCCACCACCCCCCGACCCTTCCCGGCGAGCTTCCTGTGGGGCGGCGCGACGGCCGCCAACCAGATCGAGGGCGCCCACGACACGGGCGGCAAGGGCGTCTCCATCCAGGACGTCCTGCCCCGTGGCATCACGGGCCCGCGCACCGAGCACCCCACGCCCGACAACCTCAAGCTCGAGGGCATCGACTTCTACCACCGCTACGCCGAGGACATCGCCCTCTTCGCCGAGATGGGCTTCTCCGTCTTCCGGTTCTCGATCGCCTGGAGCCGTATCTTCCCGAACGGCGACGACGAACTGCCCAACGAGGAGGGCCTGGCCTTCTACGACCGCGTCCTCGACGAGCTGGAGAAGCACGGGATCGAACCGCTCGTCACGATCTCCCACTACGAGACACCGCTGGCGCTGGCGGAGAAGTACAACGGGTGGGCGAGCCGCGAGCTGATCGGCTTCTACGAGCGGTACGTCCGTGTGCTGTTCGACCGCTACGGCCGTCGTGTGAAGTACTGGCTGACCTTCAACGAGATCAACTCGGTGCTGCACGTGCCCTTCATGAGCGGCGCGATCGCGACGCCGAAGGAGGAACTGTCCCGGCAGGACCTCTTCCAGGCCGTTCACCACGAACTCGTGGCCAGCGCGCTGGCCACCAAGATCGCCCGTGAGACGGCGCCGGACGCGAAGGTGGGCTGCATGGTGATCGCCATGCCCCTGTACCCGCTCACCCCGCACCCCTCCGACGCCCTCGCCGTGATGCACGCCGACCACGCCAACCTCATGTTCGGCGACGTCCACGTACGGGGCGCCTACCCGGGATACGCGCTGCGCCACCTGCGCGAGAACGGCATCGAACTCGACATCACCGACGAGGACCGCGAACTCCTCACGCACACCGTCGACTTCGTGTCCTTCAGCTACTACATGAGCATCTGCGAGACCGCCGACCCCGAGCTGCGCAAGGCGGGCGAGGGCAACATCATGGGCGGCGTGCCGAACCCGACGCTCCAGGCCAGCGAATGGGGGTGGCAGATCGACCCGACGGGTCTGCGCATCGTGCTCAACCAGTTCTGGGACCGGTGGCAGAAGCCCCTGTTCATCGTCGAGAACGGCCTCGGTGCCAGGGACGAACTGATCGAGGTGGACGGCCGGCCCACGGTGGACGACGACTACCGCATCGCCTACCTCAACGACCACCTGGTCCAGGTCGGCGAGGCGATCGCCGACGGCGTCGACGTCCTCGGCTACACCACCTGGGGCTGCATCGACCTCGTCAGCGCCAGCACCGCCCAGATGAGCAAGCGCTACGGGTTCGTCTACGTCGACCGTGACGACGACGGCAGCGGCACCCTGGCTCGCCACCGGAAGAAGTCCTTCGACTGGTACGCCGACGTCATCCGCAGTCAGGGCGCCTGCCTGCTGCGGGGCGACGGGAGACCGTAGTCCCCGCCATGCTCCCGGCGAGGCCCAGGAGCGCGGCTATCCTGCTCCTGGGCCTGGCCAGTAAGGACTCACGCAACGATGCGCGTCAAGAAGATCTTCAACAACAACGTCGTGCTCGGCGTCGATGAGCACGGCGCCGAAACCGTGTTCCTGGGACGGGGGCTCGGTTTCCAGGTCAAGCCCGGCGACGCGGTGGACGCCGGCCGGGTCGAGCGTCAGTTCGTGGCACAGGCGATGCCCGCCGAGCGCCTCGCCGCCCTGGCCGCCGAGATCCCCCTCGAAGAGATCGCGGTCATGGAAGAGGTCGTCGCCGCCGCACGGGCCCGGCTCGGCGAGAAGATCAGCGAACACGTTCTGCTGCCCCTGGCCGACCATGTCCACTTCGCGCTCGCCCGAGCCCGCGCCGGAGCCTCGATCGAGTACCCGCTGAAGTGGGAGATCGAGAACCTCTATCCGGCGGAGGCCGAGATGGGCACAGTGGCCCTGGACATCATCGAGCGGCGGCTCGGCGTGCGGATGGACGAGACCGAGGCACTGCCCCTCGCCCTGCACTTCGTCAACGCCCAGATCGGATCCGGCGACATCGCGGCGACCGTGCAGATGACGCAGTGGCTGCGGGTCGCGCTGGAGACGATCGGTGAGGACTTCGGAGTCACGATCGACCAGCGCTCCCTCGCGGCGGCGCGGTTCGTCACCCATCTGCGCTACCTCTTCCTGCGCGCCCGGGACGGCAAGCAGTCTCCCGAGGTCGGTGACCAGATCGGCGAGGCGGTCAAGAACGCCAGGCCGCTCGAGTACGCCTGCGCCGAGCGACTGGCGCACCGGATGGAGGAGCTCTTCGACCGGGAGGTCGGCCGGGAGGAGATCCTCTACCTCGCGCTGCACGTCAGCCGCCTGACGGGACAGTCCGACACGACGGAGGGCGCCCATGCCGGCGCCTAGCGGCGAGCAGGACGCGGACGCGATCCTGCGGGGCGTCGGCGGCCGGGAGAACGTCACCCGGCTGACGCACTGCTTCGTCCGGCTCCGGTTCGGGCTGCTCGATCCGGCAGCCGCCGACCTCGATGCACTCCGAGCGCATCCCCTGGTCGCCTTCGCCGTGTGGCAGGCGGACGAACTGCACGTCGCGCCCCGGCGCGACCTCTTCCGGCTGTTCGCGGAGCTGCGCGACGCGCTCGGCGACACCGGCACTCCCTGAAGCAATGCCCTGCAACGGGCGGGCCGGGTGTCCCCGGCCCGCCCGTTGCAGGGCGCGTCACCCCCGGCCGTCGGCGGGTGCCAGGACGATGTCGAAGCGCACCTGCGTCCAGGTGCCGTCGACGACGCGCCCGTCAGGCGTCGGCGTGCCGGCCGGCCGGCTCTCGAAGGTCTTGACCAGGGACTCCTTGACGCCGAACACGGTGTCGGAGTCGAGCAGTTCGTCGCCCCTGACGAAGATGTGGGTCACCAGGGTCCGGCACCCGGGTGCCTCGACCATGAAGTGGAGATGCGAGGCCCGCATCGGTGAGCGACCGGTCGCCTCCAGCATCTTCCCCACGGGGCCGTCGTGCGGGATCGGGTACGGCGTCGGCGTGACGCCCCAGAAGCGGTAGCTCCCGTCGGCGTCGGTGAACAGGTGCGCCCGGGCCGCCACCCGTTCGTCGTCGTACTGCACGTCGTAGAAGCCGTCCTCGTCCGCTTCCCAGACCTCGATCTTCGCCCCGGGAATCGGCGTGCCGTCGGAGTCGCGGACGGTTCCCTCGACCCAGCACGGCTCGCCGGCGGCCCCGAAGGACATGTCCCCGCCCGGCTCGACCCTGGGGGATCCCTCGACGAAGAAGGGGCCGAAGACCGTGGCCTCGGTGGCGTCGCCGTAGGCCTCGTTGTTGATCGCGATGGTCTGCATCGACGCCCCGAGGGTGTCGGAGAGCAGGATGAACTCCTGACGCTTGTCGTCGGTGAGGTGTCCGACGGCGGTGAGGAACTCGATGCCCTTGTTCCACTCCTCCTCGGTGAGGCGGACGTCGCGCAGGAACGCGTGGAGGTGCTTGACGACCGCCCGCATCAGCTCCTGCAGACGGGGGTCCCGGCAGGAGTCGAAGGAGCGCTGCACCCGCTCGATCAGCTCCTCCTCGCGGGCCGTCTGCTCCGGGGAGACGTCATGGGGGGACGTGAGGGTCATTCGGGGTCACTTCCTTCCCAGGCTGCACGCAGCAGCGCGGTGAGGTTCTCCTCGGTCAACGCAGTGGGGTTGTCGGCGGGCACGGCGGCGAGGACGGGCGCCACCGCCCGGGCGATGCCGTCCTCGGGCATGCCGTAGTCGCGCAGCGCGCGCGGAGCGTCGAGCGCCTCGCGCAGGGCCGCGAGTCCCGCCACCGCGGTCGGGCTCCCGAAGCCCTGGGCGATACGCCGCTCGGCCTCCGGCGCGGCCGGGGCGTTGAAGGCCAGCACGTGCGGCAGCACCACCGCGTGGGTCTGGGCGTGCGGCAGGTTGAACATCCCGCCGAGCACATGGCAGATCTTGTGGTGCATCCCCGAGCCTGCCGACGCGAAGGCGACGGCGGCCAGGTAGGCGCCGTAGAGCGTCTGTTCGCGTCCTTCGAGCCCGGTCGGGTCGGCGGCCACGGCGGGCAGGCCGCGGGCCAGGCCCCGGATGCCCTCCCCCGCCAGTGCCCGGTCGATCGGGTCGGCGCGGGGGGCCCACATGGAGTCGACGCAGTGGGCCAGGGCGTTGAGGCCGCTGGCCACGGACATCTCCACCGGCAGGCTCAGCATCAGCGAGGCGTCGTAGACGACGGAGCGGGGCAGGACGCGTGGGTCGACGCCGGTGGTCTTCACCTCGCCCTCGGTGAGGCCCCAGACGTTCGTCGCCTCCGAACCGGCGTACGTGGTGGGGACCGCCACGATCGGCAGACCGGTCGTCAGCGCCACCGCCTTGGCCAGACCGGTCGTCGAACCGCCGCCGACGCACACCAGCGCGTCCACGGCGCCCTCCGTCGCGGCCTTCCTGGCGCGGTCGGCCACGTCGACCGGAACATGCATGACGACCTCGTCGTGGCGCACCGCGACCGGCAGGTCGGCGGCGACGCGATCGGCGAGGGCCGACTCCGCCGGCCCGGCGATGAGCATCACCTTCGTCGCCTTCAGTCCGGCCACTTCGGCCGCTGCCGCGGTCGGTGCCTCACCGGGGGCGAAGACGACCCGCTGCGGCAACGTCTCGTGGGAGAACCGCATGGTTCACGCCTTCCCGAGGATCTGGGCGAGGGCGCCGCGAAGCGCTGCCTCGGGATCGTCGGCGAGGCTCATGGAGCGCCAGGCGACGTGTTTGTCGGGCCGGACCAGGATCGCGCCGGACTCCTCGACCTCCCGGAGCTTGGCCCAGTCGTAGTAGAGGTCCGTCACCTCGCGGCCCGGGCCGATCACCACGGTTTCGAGCGGGATCCCGAGGTCCTGCGCGACCTTCTCGGCCGCGCCGCTCCAGTCCTCGCCGGCGATGCCCGTGATGAGGGTCCAGCGGGTGTAGGGCGCCAGGTCCATCAGGGCGAGTCTGGTGGCATGGTCGCCGACCCAGGCGTGCGGGATGTGCGCGCCGGGGCTGGTCGACATGACGTGGTAGAGGTCCTCGTCCCGGCTCGGCGCGGGGCGGGTGCCGTCGGAGACGACGGCGGTGGACTCGTAGAACTGGCCCAACTCGACGCCGTGCGCGTTGAACTCGTAGTTCTTGGTCTCCATCGCCGCCACGAGGGCGGCCCGCTTGGCCGCGCCCTCGGGGGTGTTGGCCTTCCGCTCCTCGATCCGGGCCTGCATCTGAGCCTCGTCCTTCGCGTCGAGGACGCCGAGTGCCTCGAAGATGTCGGCGAACTCGCGGCTCGACCTGTTGGCCCGCTTGACGATCCGCTCGGCGACGGGCGCACGCTCCGCCGAGTACGTCTGCAGCAACGAGGGGTCGGCCTGCCCGCGCAGCACGGCCGCGAGCTTCCACGCCAGGTTGTAGGAGTCCTGGATGCTCGTGTTCGACCCCAGCCCGTTGCTCGGCGGGTGGCGGTGGACGGCGTCGCCCGCGCAGAAGACACGGCCCTTCTGCAGGTGCGTGGCGTACATCTCGTTGTTGCCCCAGAGGCTGGTGCCGGTGATCTCCACCTCCAGATCCGGGATCCCCAGCAGCTGGCGCACGATGCGGACGGCCTCGGCCTCGTCGACCACCGGGGGCTCGGAGTCGATGTCGTAGCCCCACACGATGAGCCACTCGTTCCAGGGGCGGACCATCCGGACCAGGCCGGCGCCGATGCCGCCGACGTTGGCGCCCGGCTGGATCACCCAGTACAGGACGGAGGGCCGGTGCCCGACGTAGGACTCGATCTCGGCCTTGAACGTGATGTTCATCGACCCGGCGATGTCCATCGCACCCTCGTAGGGCAGACCGATGTCCTCGGCGACCCGCGAGCGGGCGCCGTCGGCGCCGATGAGGTACTTCGCCCGGATGTCGTACTCCTGGCCGGTGAGCCGGTCGCGCACCTGGACCGTGACGCCCGTGTCGTCCTGGGCGTGCGAGACGTACTCGGTGGAGAAGCGGGTCTGGGTCCCGCGCACGGTGGCGTTCTTGACGAGGATCGGTTCCAGGTAGGTCTGCGGGATGTCGACGGTGAGACAGGGGGAGGCCAGCCGGTAGTCCGCCTCCCGGTCGGGCCGGGTGCCCCAGGTGTGGATGCGGCCGATCTCCTCCCCCGCGATGGAGGTGCAGAAGACGGTGTCACCGACGAGGTCGTGCGCGGTGGCGTCGGCGAGCACCTGGTCCTCGATCCCCATGTCGCGGAAGATCTCCATCGCCCGCTGGTTGGTGATGTGCGCCCGAGGAGTGTTCGCGGTCCACCGGTACTTGGTGATCACGATGTTGTCGATGCCCAGGGCCGACAGGAACAGCGCCGCCGAGGAGCCGGCCGGACCGGAGCCGACGATCAGGACGTCCGTCTCCACCTGCGACGATGCCGGAAGTTCGGTCACTCGCTGACCGTCGTTGAATTCGGGCATGTGGTGTCTCACCTTCTTCTCGCGGTGTTCTGCAGCCAGAGTGCCCGCGGCCCCGTGCCCACCGGGCCGGATGGTGGGGATGACGGCCGAAATCCGTATGGCTCGGCCGTTCGGTCGAGCTGCGCGTCCGCTCAGGGGCGCTTCGCGGCCGTACGGCGCAACTCGCCTGCGGTGACGCCGAACCGGGCGTGGAAGGTCTGGGAGAAGTGCGCGGCCGAGTTGAATCCGCACATGGTCGCCACCGTTGCCGTACTCGACACCGCGGCGCCCGGTCCGCTCAGCATGCCGTGGGCGAGTTCGAGCCGCCGTCCGAGCACATGGCGCGGAAACGTCGTTCCCGCCTCGGCGAAGACGCGGGTGAGCTGACGGACACTGATGCCCACCGCGTCGGCGACCTCGGGCGCCGACAGGCGCGGATCACGCAGTCGGTCCTCGATGCAGGCGCAGGCGAGCGCGCGGTGGACGATGTGCGGACGGGTGAGGCCGTTGCTCGCGAGCACGGAGACGAGGTCCACGATCGTCTGCTCGTCGGGGCGCGTCGTGTCCTCGACGCCGACGGCACGTCCGACGAGGCGGGCGATCGCGCGACCGTACGGGTTCCGCTCGCTCTTCCGGACGATGACGGGTTCTCCGGGCTTGGGGACGCCGGCCGCGCCGGGCAGCGCACGGCGGTCCACCCGCACCGCCAGTTCGTCCAGACCGTGGCCGAATCCACGGACGAAGTGCCCGTCCGCGTCGCAGACCAGAAGGTCACCGGCGCGGACGAGCTGCCGCCTGCCCGCCTGCTGGAACAGCGAGTCCCCGCGAAGGGAGATGTAGATCGCGACGGAACCCGTGGGCTGCCGTTCGATGAGATCGGCGGGGCGCTCGACGACGTGTGCCGTGGTGCGGACGCGAGCCAGGTGAACCCGCCCGAGCTGAAGGTTGTCCTCTCGCGCCCGGAAGTCCGCCCCGCTGGACGTGCGGCACTTCAAAGCGATCAGCGCGGCGGCGTTGTGCTCCTCCCAGGCCCGCAGCCGCTCCGCCGACGGCACCTGGGCCGTCGAGAACACGTGCGCCGGGCGGGGCGCTGCTGCTTGAACCGACTGCATGGTCTCGAGAGTAGGGCCGTGGCGGCAGCGGGTGTAGAGGCCGGTCACGCGAAGAAGGCGATCACGCCGCAGATCGGGCGGTCCGCGTCAGAACATCCGGCGAACGACCTCGATCGTCCGGCTCAGATGCGGCTCCGTCCGGTCGGACCGGTGCGCGACGGCGAGGTCGACGGTGGTGGCCGGGCGGACCAGCGGTCGGTAGACGACCCCCGCGAGCGCCAGCGCGGTCACCGGCTCGGGCACGACCGCGACGCCGAGCCCGCCGGCCACCAGGGTGACCAGGGTGGAGGTCTCCCCCACCTCGTGCCGGATGTGCGGATCGACGCCGGCGTCCCGGAGCAGCCCGAGCACCACGCCGTACATCACCGAGCGCCGGTCGGCGGAGTGGACGATGAGATCGCAGCTTCCCAGGTCCGCGGCCCGGACCTGTTTCCGCTGGGCCAGCGGATGGTCGGCGGGCAGCGCGACCACCAGCCGGTCGCGCCGCAGCGGCGTGACCGCGAGCGACGGGTCGGCGACCGGCGGTCGCAGCAGGGCGATGTCGATCTCGCCAGAGCGCAGGGCCTCGACCTGATCGGGCGCGAGCATGTCGCCACGGAAGGCGAAGTCCACGCCGGGCAGCTCGGTCGCGAGTCGGCGGGACAGCGCCGGGAGCAGGCTGTAGGTCGCCGAGCCTACGCAGCCGATCGCGAGGTGGCCGACCGCTCCGGCGGCGACCCGACGGGCCTCGTGGGCGGCCTCGTCCACGTCGGCGAGGATCGCGCGCGCCCGGGCGAGGTAGGCGCGGCCGGCGTCGGTGAGGTCGACCCGCCGCGTGGTGCGGTGCAGAAGCTCGACCCCGAGTTCGGTCTCGAGTTGACGGATCGCCTGGGAGAGCGGCGGCTGCGCCATGTGGAGCCGGTCGGCGGCCCGGCCGAAGTGGCGCTCCTCGGCGACGGCGACGAAGTAGTGGAGGTGACGCAGGTTCACTATTAAGACTTCCTGCATCTCAATTGGGTCGAATATCGGTCCTTCACCGTATCAAGGTCTGCGCTTAGCGTGGTCGGCATGACTGCTTTCGTCTATGCCGCGGCCCGTACGCCGTTCGGGCGTTTCAACGGCTCCCTCGCCGGTGTCCGACCCGACGATCTCGCGGCGTCCGCGATCAACGGGGTGCTCGCGAAGACGCCCGGTCTCGACCCCGCCGCGATCGGGGAGATCGTGTGGGGCAACGCCAACCAGGCCGGTGAGGACAACCGGAACGTCGGTCGGATGGCCGCCCTGCTGGCCGGGCTCCCCGTCTCCGTGCCCGCCACGACGGTCAACCGGCTGTGCGGCTCGTCGCTCGACGCCGCGATCATCGGGTCGCGGACCATCGAGGTGGGAGACGCCGACGTCGTGCTGGTCGGTGGAGTGGAGTCGATGACCCGGGCCCCTTGGGTGCTCCCCAAGCCCGACCGCGCCTTCCCCGCCGGCAACATCGCCGCGGTCTCCACCACGCTGGGCTGGCGACTGGTGAACCCCAGGATGCCGGCGGAGTGGACGGTCCCGCTGGGCGAGTGCAACGAGCAGCTCAGAGAGCGGTTCGGCATCGCGCGCGAGCGGCAGGACGAGTTCGCCGTCCGCTCCCACCAACTGGCCGCCGCGGCCTGGGACAAGGGGTTCTACGACGACCTGGTCGTGCCGGTCGACGGTGCCGACCTCGTCCGCGACGAGGGCATCCGGGCCGACTCCACCGCGGAGAAGCTGGCCGCGCTGAAGCCGTCGTTCCGCACGGACGGCACGATCACCGCGGGCAACGCCTCGCCGCTCAACGACGGCGCATCCGCCGTCCTGCTGGGCTCCGAGGCGGCGGCGGACGTCATCGGCCTGGCGCCGCTCGCCAGGATCGCCGGCCGGGGCGCCTCCGCGCTGGAGCCGCAGGCGTTCGGATTCGCACCGGTCGAGGCCGCCGAGCGTGCGCTCGCGCGGGCCGGCATCGGGTGGGACCAGGTCGGCGCGGTGGAGCTCAACGAGGCGTTCGCGGTGCAGTCCCTCGCCTGCGTGGACGCCTGGGGCATCGACCCCGACATCGTGAACGTCAAGGGCGGCGCCCTCGCGATCGGCCACCCGCTCGGCGCGTCCGGCGCCCGCCTCCTCGGGACGCTCACGAAGGTACTGGCCGAACGCGGCGAGCGGTACGGCGTGGCGGCGATCTGCATCGGCGTCGGGCAGGCGCTCGCCGTCGTACTGGAGAACGTGGAGGTCGGCGGATGAGCCGGGCAGAGGTACTGGAGACCGTCGACGCGGCGGTGGCCGGGATCGAGGACGGCAGCACCGTCCTGGTGGGCGGCTTCGGTCTGGCCGGCATGCCCTTCGACCTCGTCGACGGGCTCATTCGGCAGGGCGCGAAGGACCTGACGGTCGTCAGCAACAACGCCGGCAACGGGGAGGTGGGCCTGGCGGCGCTGCTCAAGGCCGGGCGGGTGCGGAAGGTGGTCTGCTCCTTCCCGCGGCAGAGCGACTCGTACGTCTTCGACGAGCTCTACCGCGCCGGCAAGGTCGAACTCGAAGTCGTCCCGCAGGGCAATCTGGCCGAGCGGTTGCGCGCGGCCGGTGCGGGCATCGGCGCGTTCTACTGCCCGACGGCGGTGGGCACACCGCTGGCCGAGGGCAAGGAGGTCCGCACCATCGACGGGCGCGACCACGTGCTGGAGTACCCGATCAGGGGCGACGTCGCCCTCGTCGGCGCCCACCGTGCCGACGGGATGGGCAACCTCGTCTACCGCAGGACCGCGCGCAACTTCGGTCCGGTCATGGCCACGGCCGCCGCCCTGACGATCGTCCAGGTCGCCGAGGTCGTGCCCGTCGGCTCCCTCGACCCCGAGGCCGTTGTGACACCGGGCATCTACGTCGACCGGATCGTGCCGGTCCAGCCCCGCCGGTACACCTCCGAAGGAGCCCGCTGATGGCACTCACCCCCGACGAGCTCGCCGCCGTCGTCGCCCGCGACATCCCGGCCGGCTCCTACGTCAATCTGGGCATCGGCCACCCGACCAAGGTGGCCGACCATCTGCCGGAGGGCTCCGGCATCGTCCTGCACACCGAGAACGGCATGCTCAACATGGGCCGCGCCGCCGTCGGCGACGAGATCGATCCGGACCTGACCAACGCCGGCAAGGTGCCGGTGACCGAGCTGCCGGGCGCGTCGTACTTCCACCACGCCGACTCCTTCGCCATGATGCGCGGCGGCCATCTCGACGTCTGTGTGCTCGGCGCCTACCAGGTCGCCTTCAACGGGGACCTGGCCAACTGGCACACCGGCCGCCCCGACGACATCCCGGCCGTCGGGGGTGCCATGGACCTGGCCATCGGCGCCAAGGACGTCTACGTGATGATGACGCTCTTCGCCAAGAACGGCTCCCCCAAGCTGGTGCCGGCCTGCACCTACCCACTCACCGGGCAGGCCTGCGTGAGCCGGGTCTACACCGACCACGGGATCTTCGACCTCGCGGGCGGCGAGGTGAAGATCCTGGAGACCTACGGCACCACGGCCGAGAGCCTGTCGGCCCGTCTCGGCCTGCAGCCTGTCGAGTCGGTACGCGACAGCTTGCCGGAGAATCCCTGCGCGGCGAGTTCACCGACGCGGCGATGATGCGCGACCGACCGCGCCTGGCGTCGCTGTTCACAGGGAGCCTGAGGAATGCGGTGGCCTGCCGCTGAGCGGCCTGCGATCGTGAGGACGTGCCAGAACACCTGCCGATGCACTCGTCGTTGCCGGACACGAAGTGGTCGGCCGGATCGATCCGGATCACGAGCCGGACGGTCCGCGCCGAGGAGATCTCGGCTCGCCTGGGGATCGTCCCCGACGAGCAGTTCGAGAAGGGGAGCTTGACGAGTCCCCGAAACCCCGGCAGCGCCCGGCGGGAGACCAGCGTCTGGATCCGGCGGAGCGGACTGGGAAGCGACAGCCGACTCGAGGAGCACGTCGCGGCGCTGGTTCGACTGGTCGACGGGTGTCGTGAGGAGCTGACGCGTCTGTCTGTCGACGGTGATCTGGAGCTGTATCTCGGTTTCGGCAGTGAGAACGGTCAGGGAGGCTGCGTCCTGCCGGCCCACCTGCTCGCCGACGTCGGCGGACTGGGGCTCGACATCGTTCTCGACCTCTATCCGCCCGCGTAGAGGTGCAGGTCGTCCATGTCGGGTCGGTGACCCGCTGATCACCCGGCTGTGAGCGGCCTGACCGGAGTGCCGGAGAGGAACGCGGTGATGTCCTCCACCGTCTGCGTGTAGAAGGTGCGGTAGTTCTGCTCGGTGACATAGCCGAGGTGCGGGGTGGCGAGCACGTTCGGCAGGGAGCGCAGGGGGTCGTCGGCGGGAAGCGGCTCGGTGTCGAAGACGTCGAGCCCCGCCCCGGCGATCCAGCCCTCGCGCAGAGCGCGCAGAAGTGCCGTTCGGTCGACGATGGCGGCGCGGGAGGTGTTGACCAGGTAGGCGTGCGGACGCATGGCGCGCAGTTCCGGTTCGCCCAGCAGGCCCCGGGTGCGGTCGGACAGCACCAGGTGGACGGAGACGAAGTCGCTGCGACGCAGCAAGTCCTCCTTGCCGGCGGCCGGTTCGACCCCTGCGTCGGCCGCTCGCTCGGCGGTGAGGTGCTCGCTCCAGGCGAGGACCTCCATGCCGAAGGCGGTGGCGACGGCGGCGACCCGGGTGCCGATCTTGCCGAGTCCGAGCAGGCCCAGGGTGCGGCCGTGCAGGTCCTGGCCGACGGTGGACTGCCAGGGGCCGCCGGCGCGCAGCGCCCGGTTCTCGGTTGTGACATGCCGGGCCAGGCCCAGGAGGAGCGCCCAGGTCAGCTCGACGGGCGGGGTGGAACTGCTCGCCGTGCCGCAGACGGTCACGCCTTGGGCGGCGGCCGCGGCGAGATCGATCGAGGCGTTGCGCATGCCGGTGGTCACCAGCAGGCGCAGCCGGGGCAGGCGGCGCAGCAGATCGGCGTCGAAGGGGGTGCGCTCCCGCATGGCCACGACGATCTCGCAGTCGGCGAGTTCGGCCACGAGCTTGTCCCGGTCGGCGATGTGTTCACGCAGGGTGCGGACCTCGACCCGGTCGGCGAGGTGGCTCCAGTCCGCCAGGGTGAGGGCGGCGCCCTGGTAGTCGTCCAGCACGGCGCAGTGGAGAGTCATGCGGGCATTCTGCCTTTCACCGGTGCGCACGCCGGGTGCGGGGGGGGGTTCCGCAGGGCGGCGCCGACGATGGCGATGCCCTCCTCGATCTCGTGGGCGGGGCCGGCGGCGTAACCGAGCACCAGGCCCGGCGGGCCGGGGCTGATCCGGTGCCAGGACAGCGGGTGCGCCTTGACGCCCTGCGCGAGGGCGGCCGCGGCGAGGTCGGTGTCGCGGAGGCCGCCGCGCGGGTCGTCGAAGGTGACCATCAGGTGCAGGCCGGCGGCCGCTCCGTGGACGCGGGCGCCGGGCAGGTGCGTGTCGATGGCCCGCAGCATCACGTCCCGGCGCCGACGATGGCGCAGCCGTACATGGCGCAAGTGCCGTTCCAGCTCCCCGGAGTCCATGAGTCGGGCGAGGACCAGCTGGGTGAGGATGCCGTTTCCGAGGTCGGCGTACCGTTTGGCGGTCACGGCGGCGTCCAGTCGGCCCGGTGGTACGAGGAGCCAGCCGACCCGCAGCGCGGGAGCGAGCAGTTTGGACACGCTGCCCGCGTAGCAGACGCCCTCGGGCATCAGTGAGCGCAGCGCCGGCACCGGCGGCCGGTCGTAGCGGTGCTCGGCGTCGTAGTCGTCCTCGATGACCACCCCGCCCTCGACCGCCCAGCTCAGCAGTTGGCGACGGCGTTCCCCGTCGAGGACGACGCCGGTGGGGAACTGGTGGGCCGGAGTCATCAGCACCGCACGGGCGCCACTGGCACGCAACGCCGCGACGTCCAGGCCGCCGGCGTCCACGGGGACGGGGACGGTCGTATGGCCGCCGTACTCCAACTGCTGGCGCGCGCCGAGGGATCCAGGGTCCTCGACGGCGATACGGCTGATCCCGTCCGCCCTCAGGAGCTGCCCGAGCAGACCGAGGGCCTGGGCCACACCCGCGACGATCACCACCTCGTCCGGGTCGGCGCGGATGCCGCGGTTGCGGGCCAGCCAGCCGACCACGGCCCGTCTGAGCGCGAGGGCGCCCTGAGGATCGCCGTAGCCGAAGTCGGCCGGGGTGACCCCGGCGAGGACGGCACGCTCGGCGCGCAGCCACTCGGTGCGGGGGAAGGCGGCGAGGTCGGGGACGCCCGGCGAGAGATCGATCCGGCAGGGCAGGGCGCGCAGCGCGTCGACCACGCCCTCGCGGTCGTCCGAGCCGAAGAACGCGGGCCCGGTCTCCGTAGCGCCCGGGACGCGTTCGCGAGGCACGGCGGGAGCCGCCACCACCACGGTTCCGAGCCGGCCGCGACCGGCGATCTGACCGGACTCTGCCAGCCGCCGGTAGGCCTCGGTGACCACACCCCGGGTGACCCGCAGCTCTTCGGCGAGCACCCGACTGGCGGGCAGCCGTGCTCCGACGGGCAGCCGGCCGTCGGCGATGGCCGACCGCAGCCGGTCGGCGAGCCAGGCGGTACGCCCGCCGGACGGCGCCTGGCCGATGTCCAACTGGAGGAAGTCCGAGCCGACCCCCGCGACGGAGGCCGGGTCGGACGCCGGGTCGGACGCCGGGGTCGCCGTCGCGCGTGGCTTTTTGGACCCCTTGACCGATGGCTCTGTGGACCTGCCCATGGCGTCCATTGTGACGGCAGGGTGGACGGCATGGACACACCTTCCACTCGGTTCGCCCAGCTCATCCCGGGAATGGTCGGGATGGTGCTCGTCGGCAGCAGCGTCACGGTCTCGCACTCGCTCGTCGACGCCCCGCTGCTCACCGCCCAGGCCGTCCGGTACGCGGCCGCGACCGTCATCCTCCTGGTCG
Organism: Streptomyces sp. NPDC006872; assembly: GCF_040635845.1. Classification (NCBI taxonomy): domain Bacteria; kingdom Bacillati; phylum Actinomycetota; class Actinomycetes; order Kitasatosporales; family Streptomycetaceae; genus Streptomyces; species Streptomyces sp. NPDC006872. The sequence goes on along the minus strand of NZ_JBEYIL010000002.1, from coordinate 713,734 downwards.
TCGCCCGGTTCGCCGGTGCTCGCCTGGTGTGGCCACGCGGACGGGAGTGGCTGTGGCTGACCGGGCTCGCGGTCACCGGGCTGGTGCTGTTCAACGTGGCCGTGGTCCGGGGCGTCGCGCATGCGGAGCCCGCGGTGGTCGCCGTCGCGGTGGCGTGTGTCCCCCTGGTTCTCGGGGTGGTGGGCCCGCTGCTGGAGGGACGCAGGCCGAGCCGGCAGGTCCTGCTGGCGGCTCCGGTCGTGATGACGGGCGCGGTGCTGGTGGAGGGAACCGGTCGTACCGATGCCGTCGGGGTTGCCTGGGCGGCGCTCACTCTGGGCTGCGAGGCCGCGTTCACGCTGCTCGCGGTGCCGGTGCTGCCCCGGCACACCCCGTGGGGGGTGTCCGTGCACGCGACATGGCTGGGCGGTCTGCTGCTGGCCGTACTCGGCGCGACACGGGAAGGGCCTTCGGCCGTACGGCAGTTGTCCGGGGTCCAGTGGGCGGCCGTCGGCTACCTGGCGCTGATGGTGACGGCGGTCGCCTTCGTCCTGTGGTACTCGACGGTCCGCTCCGTCGGGGCGGGGCGAGCCGGGTTGCTGACCGGCATCGCGCCCCTGGCCGCGGCGGCCGTCGGCACCGTCTCGGGCGTCGGCGTGCCGGGGCCGTGGGTATGGCTGGGCATCGCCGTGGTGATCGCAGGTCTGGTCGGTGGCCTGCGGCCACGAGACGTGCCAGCCGGAACGATCACGGACGTCGACCGCACGGCCCAGGCGGATCCCCCGCCGGCCGCGGTGCGCTCAAGGTAGCGCCGACCGGTCGGCGGCCCACGGCACTCGCAGCCGGCGCACATTCTGACGACGCCTACGGCGTGCTGGGCAGCCGAACCGTGACGAGGAGGCCGCCGGCGGGGCGAGGGGCGAGGTCGAGGGTCCCGTCGTGGGCGCGGACGACGCTGTGCACGATGGCCAGACCGAGGCCGGCGCCGGCGTGCTCGTCGGTGCGTACACGTTCCGTGCCGCGCTGGAAGGGTTCGGTGAGGGTCGGTACCAGTTCCGGTGGGAGCCGACGGCCCGTGTTCTCGACCCGCAGCACGCTCGTGTCGCCGTACGCCTCGGTGTGGACGGTGACGGTGCCGCCGACGGGAAGGTTGTGGACGACGGCGTTCTGGACGAGGTTCGTCACCATCCGCAGCAGCAGCTCCGCGGAGCCGCTGGTCGGGGCCGCTCCGCCGGTGACGTCGAGCGTGATCCGGCGCTGTTCGGCGAGGGGGAGCAGCGTTTCGGCGGCTTCCTCGGCGACGAGGGAGAGGTCGACGCTCTCGCGGGCGAAGTCTGCGCGGTCGCCGCGGCTGAGCAGCAGCAGGGCCTCGGTGAGGTCGATCGCCCGAGTATTGACCGTGTGCAGGCGTTCGATGAGTTCGCCCCGGTCCCGCGTGGGGTCCTTGCGGGCGACGTCGAGGAGCGTGCGCGAGATCGCCAGCGGGGTGCGCAGCTCGTGGGAGGCGTTCGCGGCGAACCTCTGCTGCTCGGCGACGTGGGACTCGAGTTGGTCGAGCATCGAGTCGAACGCGTCGGAGAGTGCACGGAATTCGTCCTGGCGGCCCTTCATACGGATCCGGTGGGACAGCGATCCGTTCCCGGCCCGCCGTGCCGCGTCCGCGATCCGTGTGAGGGGTGCGAGCATCCGGCCGGCGAGGATCCATCCTCCCAGCAGGCCGAACACGAGGAGGAAGGCCAGTGCCGTGGCCGCGGCGGGGGCGAAGCCGCGCAGGAGGTCGGAGCGGTTGGGCCCGACGATGATCACGGCGCCGTACGTCTTCTGGAGGGCTCTGGGGTCGCTGGTCGGCAACCAGCGCAGCACGAACACCCACATGACGGCCAGCAGAAGAGTGCCGGCGACGAAGAGGAATCCGGCATAGCTGAGGGTGAGCTTCAACCGGGCGCTGCGCCCTGCGCGTCTGCTCATGAGGCGTCTGCTCATGAGGCCTCTGTTCATGAGGCGTCTATTCATGCGTGCCGCCGGGGTGAGTGGCGTCCATACCGGTGCCCGTGCCGGTGTCCCTGCCGGTGTCGATCCGGTAGCCGACGCCGGGCACCGTGGCGATGATCCATGGTTCGCCGAGCCGTTTGCGCAGTGCGGAGACGGTGATGCGCACGGCGTTGGTGAGGGGGTCGGCGTTCTCGTCCCAGGCCCGTTCGAGCAGCTCTTCGGCGCTGACGACCCCGCCCTCGGCGACGACGAGGACTTCCAGGACGGCGAACTGCTTACGGGTCAGCGCGACATGGCGTCCGGCGCGGAAGACCTCCCGGCGGAAGGGGTCGAGCCGCAGGCCCGCGATCTCACGGACCGGGGGCCGGGCGTACGCGCGTCTGCGGTCGAGCGCCCTCAGCCGCAGGACGAGCTCCCGCAGCTCGAACGGTTTGGTGAGGTAGTCGTCGGCGCCGAGCTCGAAACCGGAGGCCTTGTCGTCGATCCGGTCGGCGGCGGTGAGCATGAGGATCGGGATGCCGCTGCCGGAGGCGACGATGTGCCGGGCGACCTCGTCGCCGGAGGGGCCGGGGATGTCGCGGTCGAGGACTGCGAAGTCGTAGGAGTTGACGCTGAGCAGTTCCAGGGCGGAGTCGCCGTCGCCGGCGATGTCGGCGGCGATCGCCTCCAGCCGCAGACCGTCACGGACGGCTTCGGCCAGGTAGGGCTCGTCCTCCACGATCAGTACGCGCATGTCCGAAGCCTAGGCAGCGCACGATATCGCCGGCGTATGCGCGGTACGAGTACGCCACCAGCGGCGCGACGCCAGCCCGGCCAGCACGGCGCCGACGGCGTTGACCAGTACGTCGTCCACGGAGGACACCCGGTCCAGTTGCAGGACGTACTGTGCGGTCTCGACCAGGACCGAGCAGCCCGCCCCGAGTGCCAGGATCCGCGGGGCCGACGCCGGCGCCGCGAACCGCATCGGGGCGAAGAACCCCAGGGACGCGAAGACCAGCAGGTTGCCGACGATCCCGAGCGGCCCCATCGTGACCAGGTCCCGCAGGGGTACGAGGCTCACCCGGGCGGGGACGACGCCGGCCCCGCCGCCCGGCATCATGGTCATCCATACGAACGGCACCGTCCCGTGGACCATACCCACCTCAGCTAGCGACATCGGCCACGCCGACGCGACACCGGCGGCACGCCGACGGTGCGCCAGAGCCCACGCTGCCGACACGGCCAACGGCAGCGCGACCAGCGTCATGAGCACCACACCGTTGAACGTGTCGAGGCAGCCGTGCCACCGCCCGGCCATGCACCGCGGAGCGGACATCAGCAGCGGCCCCCGCACGGCGAACACGGCGCTCGCCATGCCGAGGATCGCCAGGCTGAGGAGCACGCTCCTGCGCGTGCGGCGGGGCGGTCCCGACAGGGATGCGTTGTGGTTCATGGCCCCCATTGGAGAGGGAAGGCCGTTGCGGCGGCGTATGCGATTTTCGATACGCCCGCGAAAGCTGTCACGCATCGCCGAAGTCGGTGCAACTCACCGGTGCAGCACCTCGGGCAGAGCGTTCACCCTCACCTCATCGCAACGGCCAAGCTTAGAATCATTGCGTTACCGTCAAATCGTTGCAACGATTTCTCGACCCCTACCTGCAATGACCGCGATCGCGCGCAATAAATACGTTGCTGGTTCCGTGAATGCAACGTAGCGTTTCCATCACAGGAAACAGCGAGCCGAGGCCTCCCGGGCCGAGCGGGTGCGCGTTTCGCGGGGTGAGCGGTCAAGGGGGTCGGATCATGGAGACGGCGCAGAGTCGGCAGCAGGCGGCGCCCGGCGCCTTCACCGCCTTCGCCCGCTTCGTGGTCTGCGGCGGCGGGGTGGGGCTCGCTTCCAGCTTCGCCGTGGCGGCCCTGGCCGCCTGGCTTCCCTGGGGCCTGGCCAACGCTGTGATCAGCGTGGTCTCCACGCTCCTCGCCACCGAGCTGCACGCCCGCTTCACCTTCGGCGCGGGCGGGCACGCGACCTGGCGCCAGCACACGCAGTCGGCGGGATCCGCCGTGGCCGCGTACGCGGTGACCTGCGCGGCGATGTTCGCCCTGCAGCAGCTCGTGGCGGCGCCCGGTGCGGTGCTCGAACAGGTCGTCTACCTGTCGGCCTCCGCACTCGCCGGCGTCGCACGATTCGCGGTGCTGCGCCTCGTCGTCTTCGCGCGCAACCGCTCACAGGCCGCCGCCACCGCCGCCCGCACCCCCCGTCCCGTGCAGGCGACCGTGGCCCGCGCCTCGGCCCCGGCCGGCCCGGCGGCACTCTCCCGCGCCGCCTGACTCCTCCGCCGAGCAGTTACCGTCTCGGTCCCGCGACGGCGTAGGCCGCGGTGCCGGCGACCGTGAGGAACAGGGCCGTCCAGGTGCCCGCCGCCGTGTCGGCCGGCAGCAGCATCCAGGTCGCCACCTGCGTCGGCGCACTCGTCGGGGGCGGCGCGAAGAACGAGAACGAGAGCCAGGCGTACGGCAGCGTCCATGCGTACTGGCCGCCCGAGACCGCCGCGCCCAGGGCGACCAGTCCCATCAGGCCCGCGCTGTCCCGGACGACGAACGCGGCGGTGGCCATGCCTCCGCCGTCCCCGCCCATGCTCTGCACCGTCAGCAGCACCGTGCCGACGACCGCGCCGGCGAGCAGCACATGCGCCGCTCTGCGGGGCATCCAGCGGATCGCGGCCGTGCGGTCCAGCGCGAGGTCCTGCCCGCCGAGCCCGATCGAGGCTGCCATCGCCCCGGTGGCGAGGACGAGCACGAGCAGGCGCGGATCGCCGGGCCCCTCTCCCCCGCCCCGGGCGAGTGCCCACACCGCCACCGCGCTGATCACCACCGCGGCGAGCGACGCGGGGACCTGACGCGAGCGTGCGTACAGCGTCAGCCATCTCACCGGGACGCACCCCTGGACAGCACCTCGAACGGGTCACCCTTGCAGGAGAACGCGGCGGCGCGCATCGCGCCGATCCGCGAGAGCTGTTCGGCCCGCGGCAGCGCCTCGAGCTTCTTCCACACCGGGCGGGCCTCGGCGTCGACCTCGCTGCGCAAACCTGCTGACAACGTGCCGGGAAGCGGCTCGAGGTCCCCGAGGACCCAGCCCACCGCGACGGTCTGTGCGAAGAGATCCGACCCGAAGCTGGTCCAGCCGGTGGGGGTGCACCCGGGCACCATGCCTTTGGCGATCAGGGCCAGGGTCAGTTCCTCGCCCTTCGCAGCGCCCTTCGCGGCGGCGATGAGGTCGTCGTCGAAGTCGAAGAGCACGGTCGAGCGGGACCACTGCGGCGTGCTGCCTTCCGGCAGCAGGTCGGTGTTCTCCCGGACCGAGACCGGTGCCTCGTCGCCCAGGACGCTCCGAAGCAGGCCCAGCGCCTTCCTGCCGGGACCCGCGAGGTCGGCGAGCCGTCCCTGCTGGGTCTTCGTCACACACACCGGGCCGTCGCACACCAGCTCCGCGGCGGCCTCGTCGACGACATGGATCCGGCGCGGGTCGGACGGGAGGACGAGCAGGGCGATCACCGCGCCCGCCATGATGGGCGTCAGGGCGGTCAGCCGGGCGCGCGGAGTCGCCGCGACCAGCAGCGCGAAGCCCGTCGCGGCCATGCCGAGCAGCCAGATCGTCTGCCCGACGTGCACCGGGGCGGAGAGCGTGACGAGCACATCGCGCACCTCCTGCACCGCAGGTGACAGCAACGAGACCCGGTTCGGCTCCGTGATCGGGACCCCCGCCGCCGTGGTCGTCTCCGTCCGGCCGAACGACATCTGCATGAGGGCCGTGAACACGAAGGCGCCCATGGCCAGCGCGGGCGGGGTGAGCACGGACGGCAGGGCTCGCCCGGCCCCCATGCCCAGCACGGCCCCCGCGACGAGAGAGAGCGCCCCGACCAGCGAGATCGGCAGCCAACCGAGGTGCATGTACTCGGTGTTGGCGAGCACCTGGACCCCACCCACGAGGACGAGGAGCGCGAACGCCGAGGTCAGCGTGAACGCCGTCGTGCCCGCCAGCGTGGCCGCGCGGTGCCGGGCGGGCCGTGGCGTGCTCGTCAGCAGCTCGGACATCTTCGAGCGGCGGTCGCGCAGGCCCTGCAGCGCCCCGAGCCCCACGGCGAGCGGCCACAGGTAGAACAGCAGGGAGCGGGTCCACAGGGCCATGGACGTCCACTGCGCCGTCCATGCCGTGGTGCCCGTCCACCACGTGCCGTTCAGCAGGTACAGGAACGCCAGCGGCGCCGTCAGGACCACGGCGCCGGCCCAGGGGGCGACGGAGCGCTTCAGCTCGATGCGCAGGACGCTGATGTTCACCAGGCGCCCCTTCCCTGACCGGCGCGGTCGGGGCCCTGCAGCAGCGCCGAGTAGCCGCGCTCCAGGGGGCTGTCGCCCGGATGCTCGGGGCCGCCCGCCGCCGCCAGGTCGTCCGGAGTGCCCTGGAAGACCAGCCGCCCCTCGGCGAAGAGCACCACGTCGGTGCAGGCGGCGGCGACGTCCTCCACCAGATGGGTCGAGACGAGCACGCAGGCGTCCGTGCCCAACTCCTGCAGCAGCTCACGGAAGCGCAGCCGCTGCGCCGGGTCCAGACCGACCGTCGGCTCGTCCAGCAGCAGGATCGTCGGGTCGTTGACGATGGCCTGGGCGATGCCGACCCGGCGCACCATGCCGCCCGAGAGGGCCTTCATCCTGTCGTCGGCGCGGTCCGCCAGCCCCACCCGCTCCACGGCGCGCTGCACCGCCGCGGGGATCTCCGCCTTCGGCACCTCCTTCAGCCACGCCATGTACTCGACGAACTCGCGTACCGTGAAACGCTTGTAGTAGCCGAACTCCTGCGGCAGGTAGCCGATCCGGCGGCGCAGCGCACGGTGCTCGCCCGTGCCGCCCGCGGACTCGCCGAGCATCTCCAGGGTGCCCTCGCTGGGGCGCAGCACGGTGGCCAGTGTCCGGATGAGGGTGGTCTTGCCCGCCCCGTTGGGGCCGAGGAGTCCGTGGACGCCGGTGCCCAGCGACAGGTCGAGGCCGTCGACGGCCATCCGCTTCCTGCCGACCCTGACCTTCAGCCCGGTGGCCTGGATCTCCCAGGCGTAGGCCGTCGGTGCGATGTCGGCCGCGCTCACGGCGGACGTCATGGCGGGTCCTGCCTTTCTCTTGGTCATCGATGGGCTCCCAGCACGGAGTACGCGTCTCTGCGGGCGATCACGACGCCGATGCCGAGTGCGAGGATCAGCCCCCACGCGGGCAGACCGTCCCTCTGCAGGGCGAAGGTCGTACGACTGGTGGCCAGGGTCGGCGCCACGACGACGGCGGCCCAGACGGCGGCCAGCGCGACGGCGGCGCGGGTCACCCCGACGACTCCGCCGAGTGCCAGCGTCGTCGCCGTGAAGGCCAGACAGGGCAGCAGCCACTGAGCCACCATCACCCCCGTCAGCCATCCGCCGACCAGCAGCGCGGGGACGACCACGCCGAGCACGGACGCGGTGCGCCGCAGCACCAGGTACAGCCCGGCCCTGGGCACCGAGGCCGTCAGTTCGTACGCCGGGTCCAGACCGCGCGACCAGGACGCCGCGACGCCGAGCACGGGCAGGACCGGCGCGAACAGCAGCACCAGCGACACCTCGCCGGAACCGGAACCGGAACCGGTGTCGGCCAGGTCGAGCAGCAGGGCCAGCAGCGTCACGCCGACGACCATGGCCAGCCAGGGCACCATCGTGGGCGTCATCCACCTCGACAGCCGTGCCGACCGGCGCCGTCCGCGCGGCATCGTGGCGGTGACCGCCAGCCGGGGTTCGAGGCCGGACCACACGGTGTCGACCATGGACGCCACGGCGGGCGCCTCGGCGCCGACAGCGGCGGACAGCCGGTCCCGGCACACCCGGCACGTCTCCAGATGGGACTCCACGGCCCACACCTCGTCGGCGGCGAGGTCCGTGCCGCCGCGCGCGTAGCCCTCGATGATCCGCATCGACGCATGTTCCACGCTCACGCCAGCGCCCTCCGCATCGCGATCCGGGCCCGGCGGGCACGGGTCTTGACCGTGCCCTCGGGCAGCCCGAGCAGGACCGCGGTCTCCCGGACGGACAGCCCGTCGAGCACCATGGCCTGCAGTACCTGTCTCAACTCCGGTGCGAGGCACCGCAGCGCGTCCCCGACATGACCGCCGACGGTCGCCGCGAGCGCCTCCTCCTCCGCGGCGGGCGCCGCTTCGGGCACAGCGGCGGCCGGCGGCGGCTCCGCGTAGTGCGCCCTGCGCCGGAACGCGTCGACCAGGCGGCGCGCCGCGATCGTCCACAGCCAGCCGACGGCCGTCCCGCCGACCGCGGCCCCCGCGAACGCGCCCGCCGCGCGCCACACCGCCAAGTAGGTCTCCTGCATGACCTCCGCGACGATCTGCTCGTCCGCACACCGGCGGCGCAGCCGCACCGCCATCCACGGCGCCGTACGCCGGTACAACTCCTCGAAGGCGGCACGGTCGCCCTTCGCCACGAGCCGGACGAGACGTTCCTCGTCCCACTCGTGCAGCGCTGTTCTGACTGATCTCACACCGGCTAGACGCCCGAGCCGGGCCGCAGGTTTTCCCCCCGACGTGATCCCCGCCACACGGGAGAGCCTTGGGTTGTCCGAGCGCTCCGGAACGCGGTGATCACGTCTTCGGGACGTCCCTGACGAACACGATCCCGTCGTATCCGGCCAGATGGGCCGCGTCGAGCGGGGCGTAGCCGTAGTACGGGGACACGCGGGGCGCGGGCCGGGTGTCCCCGAGGGCGGTGGCCAGCCGGGCGGGGTCGACGACACAGCGGTCCTGCGGGAGCGCGTGCAGGAGTCCTTCGACGGTGTCCGGCGGCGGGGTGTCCACTCCCTGGTGCCGGAGTGTGCCGAGGGCCGTGGCCAGGAAGGCGTACTCCTCGCCCAGGCGGGCGTTCACGAGCGCGCCGGCGCTCCACCACTCCAGCGGCAGACCGCCCATCCGCATCGTGCTCCTGTCCCGCTGGAGATGGCCGTTGTGGGCGTGGACGAGTGCCGGGGCCCGTTCGGCGAGGGCGAGGAGGTTGTCGGCCATCATCTGGTCCCGCAGGCCCACCAGCCGGGTCATACGGGCCGGTGAGGTGTCGGCCATCCAGTGGTGGTAGCGCAGCAGGCCCATGGCGGTGCGCCCGTACAGGCGCGCCCGGTGCCAGTCCTCCCGCGAGGTCGCCGTGATCAGGTGCGGTGTCTGTGAGTCGAGCAGCGCCACCAGATCGTCGGCGAGCAGTCGCAGTCGGCCGGCGTCGGCCGACTGTCCCACGGACCGGGCCGGGTCCATCATCGCGGCGGGATCGGTCCACCGGTCGTCGGCGCCGAGCAGGCGGTCGAGCGTGTCCGCGGTGCAGGGCAGCAGGTCCGGGTCCACCTGGGCCGCGAGGCAGCCGTGGAGTGCGGTGAGGGCCTGCCGGGGACTCGCGGCGCCGGTGATCTCCAGTGGGCCGTCGAAGCCGGCGAAGCGGAGCCGGTCGGACGCGGGCCGGCCGTCGTTGTGGGCGCGCATCCAGCGCACGAGTTCGCGGTTGGCCGCGGACGCGCCCCAACCGTGGCTGAATCCGCGCTCCATGACCTCGTCGAGGGTGCCCGTGCCCGTGGTGACGTAGTCGTCCACGACCAGGCCCATCATGCAGTCGCTCTCGATCGTGATCGTCCGGTATCCCTCCTCCTCGACGAGTTGCCGGAAGAGCTCGTTGCGCAGGTCGAGCAGAGTGTCCTCACCGTGGGTGGGCTCGCCCAGGGCCAGCAGCCGCGGCCGGGCCGAGAGCAGCCTCATGACGGCGGCGGCATCGATCGCCTGGGCGGTTTCCTTGAGGTCGGTAGCCATGCCTTCAACGGTATCGTTGAACTTTCGGTTGAAGCTTTTTCGTGATATCGGCAGGGTCATGGGACGAAACCTTCAAAGCGGTGAGCGGCTCAGGCCGGTCGACCTAGCGCGCGGGCACGGTCTGTCCACGCAGGCGATCAGGAACTACGAGGAGGCGGGCATCCTTCCGGCCGCCGATCGCACACCGCACGGCTACCGCACCTACACCCCGCTGCACGCGCAGGCCCTGCGCACGTTCCTCGCCCTGCTGCCCGGCCACGGCCACCGGACGGCGACGTCGATCATGCAGGCTGTGAACCGAGGCGCGGCCGAGGAGGCGTTCCGCCTCATCGACGAGAGCCACGCCCAACTCCTGGACGACCGGCGGACCCTCCAGGCGGTGGAGCGCGCCCTCGGCGGCCTGGAGCCCACCGGTGCGAAGGCAGATCCAGCCGTGTCCTCCGGGCCCGGCGGCATGTTCATCGGGCCGCTGGCGGAGCAGCTGGGCATCCGGCCCGCGACGCTGCGCAAGTGGGAGCACGCCGGGCTGGTCCGCCCGCGCCGCGACCCGCTGACCGGGTATCGCGTCTACGCCGACGCCGACGTACGGGACGCCCGGCTGACCCACCAACTCAGGCACGGCGGCTATCTGTTGGAGCAGATCGCCCCGCTGATCGCCCAGGTGCGGGAGGCCGGCGGACTGGAGCCGCTGGAGACTGCCCTGCGCGACTGGCACGGGCGGCTGTCCGCCCGCGGTCGGGCGATGCTGACCGGGGCCGCCGAGCTGGAGGCATACCTCCGTCGGCGCGGATGAGAGCGCGGCGATGACGGCCGCCGAGCCTCCAGGTTTCATGAGCGGGCTGTTCCGACGAGACTGGACGGAGGGAAGGAGGCGAGACTGGACGGAGGGAAAGGAAGGAGTCGCCAGCCATGTCACTCGTCCGAGTCCACAACTTCTCCATCTCGCTCGACGGCTTCGGCACCGGTGAGGGCCTGAGCCGTGACGCGCCGTTCGGCCACGCCGGCGAAAGGCTGCACGAGTGGATGTTCGCCACCCGGTTCTGGCACGAGATGACCGGCCGACCCGGCGGGACCGGCGGTGTCGACGACGCCTTCGCGCGGCAGTTCACGCCCGGGATCGGCGCCGAGATCATGGGCGCCGGGAAGTTCGGCCCGCCCGGATGGCACGAGGACCCGGAATGGAAGGGGTGGTGGGGGCCCGACCCGCCGTTCCACACACCGACCTTCGTCCTCACCCATCACCCGCGCCCGTCGATCGAGATGGCGGGCGGCACGACGTTCCACTTCCTCGACGCTTCACCGGCGGAGGCGCTCGCGGCGGCCCGCGAGGCCGCGGGCGACCTGGACGTCCGCATCGGCGGCGGACCCACCGTGATCCGTGACTTCCTTGCCGACGGGCTCGTCGACCGCATGCACGTCGTGGTGGCCCCGATCCTGCTCGGCCGAGGAGTACGCCTCTGGGACGGCCTGGAGAGCCTCGAGAAGGACTACAACATCGAGACTGCCTCCTCACCCAGCGGAGTCACGCATATGACCCTCACCCGTACGGGCTTCTGAGCCGTACGGCGGGCGGCCTCGCGATCAGAGCCACCCGTTGCGCTTGAACCCCCGGTGGATGACGAAGCAGGCGGTCGCGATGACAGCGAGGACGAGGGGGTAGCCGAAGCGCCAGCGCAGTTCGGGCATGTGGTCGAAGTTCATGCCGTAGACGCCGCACACCATCGTCGGTACGGCGACGATCGCGGCCCAGGCGGTGATCTTGCGCATGTCCTCGTTCTGGGCGACGGTGACCTGCGCGAGGTGGGCCTGGAGGATGGAGTCGAGCAGGGCGTCGAAGGCGGTGATCTGCTCGGTGACACGGGCGAGGTGGTCGGCGACGTCCCGGAAGTACGCCTGTATCTCCTTGTCGACACAGGCACGGGGTTCGGTGGCGAGCCGGTCGACGGGGCGGGCGAGCGGGACCACGGCCCGCTTGAGTTCGAGGAGTTCGCGTTTGAGCTGGTAGATGCGGCCGGCGTCGGCGCTTCGGGGGCTGTGCGGGGAGAAGACGTCGGTCTCGACCTGGTCGATGTCGTTCTGGACGGCGTCGGCGACGGTCACGTAGTCGTCGACGACGTGGTCGGCGATGGCGTGCAGAACGGCGGAGGGGCCCTTGGCCAGCAGATCCGGGCGGGCTTCGAGGTCTTCGCGCAGGGGGCCGAGGGAGCCGTGGCGGCCATGGCGGACGGTGACGGCGAAGTCGGGGCCGGTGAAGACCATGATCTCGCCGGTGTCGACGACCTCGCTGGTCGCGGTCAGTTCGGTGTGCTCGACGTAGGTGACGGTCTTGAAGACGGCGAACAGGACCTCGCCGTACTGCTCGGCTTTGGGACGCTGGTGGGCGTGGACGGCGTCCTCGACGGCGAGCGGGTGCAGGCCGAACAGCTCGGCCACCCGCGCGAACTCCGTCTCGGTGGGTTCGTGCAGGCCGAGCCAGACGAAGCCGTGGTCGCGCTTGCGCACCCGGGCGATGGATTCCTCGACGGTGGGAGCGGCCTCCTGGCGGACGCCGTCGCGGTAGATGACGCAGTTGACGACGGTCGAGCCGAGCGGGGAGCGGGCCGGGTGACTGAGGTCCACGCGCCGTCCCCGCCACGCGAGACGGGCGACTTTGCGCAGGTTGCCGACCATCGACATGCGGTGTACTCCTTCGCCGGGATCCGACCAGTCTGCCAGGTGACGAAAAGGGAACCGTCAGCCCCAGGACCTGGGGCGCAAGGCAGTGGGCCGGAACCGGCCAGGGCGAGGTCGGCGCGCGGGATCAGACGGTCAGGCGGCGGATCGCGACGACGGCCGCGTCGTCGCCGAGGTGTCCGTGGACGTAGGCCAGCAGGTCGTCCCGGAGACGGCGCAGGAATTCGTCGGGCTCGTCCTTGGTCCACTCGGGCGCACGTTCGGTGAAGGGGTAGAAGACTCCGTCGGCATCGCGTGCTTCGATGACGCCGTCCGTGTAGAGCAGCAGCAGGTCACCGACCTCGAACGGAAACGTCTGGACGTCGTAGGCGGCGATGCCGAAGACTCCGCCGAACCCGATCGGGAGGTGGCTCGCCTCGGCCATGAGCGGGGTGAGGCGACTGCCCTGCAGGAGCAGCGGCGGTGGGTGGCCGCAGGTGATGAGGTGGACGACCGGATCGTGGTCGGGGATGTCCAGCAGCGTGACGGTGGCGAAGTCCTCGTTGGTGTCCTGCTCCGCCTGTGATCGCCACTGGCTGGTGTCCCAGCGGAACGCGGCGTCCAGGTGGACGGCCAGACGAGGGAGGGTGGCCTGCCGATGGGCGGCTGCGCGGAAGGCGCCGAGCAGCAGGGCCGCGTTGTTGATCGCGGCCAGGCCGCTGCCGCGTACATCGCCGATGAGGAGCCGGGTGCTGTGCTGGGCAGTCCGTGCGGCCGCGTACAGGTCTCCGCCCAGGTCGGCTTCCTCCTCGGCAGGGATGTACATGCCTGCGATCCGCAGCGCGCCGGTGTGTGCGGGCAGCGGCCGCAACAGCACACTCTGCGCCGCCTCCGCCACCGACCGCACCCGGTGCAACTGCCGCTCACGCCGGTCCCGCACCACGCAGACGGTGACGCAGACGATGGAGACGACGATCAGGGCGGCGATCTGGGCCTGGATGTTGGCGGTGGGCAGAACCCCTCTGAGCACGCCGATCAGCACCTGGGCCGCCACCGCGAGAGCCCCCATCAGCGCCGTCACGCGGGCGCCGGCGAACGCCACCGTGATCGCGGGTGCCGCCACCAGCAGCGGACCGAGGTGGATGTGCGGCGGAGCCAGCACATCCACCACACAGACCGTGACGATCAGCCCCACCGGGAGCACGACCAGCGCGGGCGCGTGACCCGGCCGCCAGGGACGCCGCAAGTCCAGCCATGGTCGAAGGGCCATGCCTCAAGCCTGCCACTGACACCAGGGCGGTGGACTTCCCCGTCGGCCGACCGGACTCCTGGAAGACAGGCGGAGCACCGCACCTACAGGCGCAGCGCCGGCAGACGCTAGGCCTGGCCGTTGGTTCCCTGGGCGGCCTGGGCGATGACGGCGGCCACGACGGCCGGGCGGGAGACGTAGACGGCGTGGCTGCCGGGGGTCTCGGAGACGGTGGCCTTGGCCCGCTCGGACATGGCGCGCTGGGCGGCCGGCGGGATCATGCGGTCGTCCGTGGCGACCAGGTACCAGGACGGCTTGCTCTGCCAGGCCGGTTCGGAGACGGCCCCTTCGAGGGCCTCGACGCCCCATGGGACCTGCGAGTCGGCCATGAACGCCGCCTGCTTCTCGGGCACGTCGGCGGCGAACGAGGCCGCGAACCTGTCCCGGTCCAGGAACAGGAAACCGTTCTGGGGCGGCAGGATCGGCGGGACCGGCGCCCCGGGCGGCGGATCGGCGATCAGGGAGCTGACCGACTCGCCCTTGTCCGGCGCGAACGCGGCGATGTAGGCGAGCGCCGCGACGCCCGGATGGCTGCCGGCCTCGGTGATGACGACACCGCCGTAGGAGTGGCCGACCAGCACGGCCGGGCCGTCGAGGCCGTCGAGGACCTGGCGGGTGGCCGCGACGTCGCCGGCCAGCGAGAGGGTCGGGTTCTGCACGACGGACACCTTGTATCCGTCGGCGCTCAGATGGTCGTAGACCCCCTGCCAGCCCGATCCGTCCACGAAGCCGCCGTGCACGAGCACGATGTTCCTGATCGTTGCCATGGTCACTCCTGACCTGGAGGGACAGCGCCTTGACGGCTGTCCCGGTGCACACCAGTCAAGTCGAAGAGAGGCGGCCGGACCACGCAGAACAGCACGCAGAAGTACCCGCCCGATCCCCCGCCGGCAACGCCTTGGACGAGGTCAGCGCGTCGCGGTCGCCGCGGCCTGGCAGCGGCTGCTCGCCTCGGTGTCCCCGATCGCCTCGAAGACCTGCGCGGCCCGCGCGTAGGCATGGCGGCTCTCGTCGGTGCGGCCTTCGTCGGCCAGCAGGGCGGCCAGTGTCTCCAGGGCGCCGGCCTGCCGGAAGTCGGACATCTGAAGCGTGTCGACGGCGTCGGTGCCCTCTGTGAGCGTGGTGATCGCCTCCGTACGGCGGCCGAGGCGTTCGAGACAATGGCCGATGCGGATCAGCGCGAGGGGCCGGCTGAGGGCCACGACGCTCGATGTCATCCCCGACTCCGGGTCCTCCAGCAGGGCGAGCAGTCCGAGGTACTGCTCCAACGCTTCGGCGTGGCGCCCTTCGTCGAGACGGCAGTGGGCGATGTGGGCGAGGCACTGGACGCAGGAGTCGATGTCGCCGATGGCCCTGAACATCTCCGACGACCGGGACGACGCCGCGACGGCCTCGTCGAACCGGCCGAGCAGACGCAGTGCCGAAGACGTGTACTCGTGTGCCCAGGCGATCTGCGCCGTGGCACCGGCCCGGGTGGCCAGCTCCATCGCCTGGGCCGAACACCGCAGCACGGCCTCCGGGTCGCTGGGCGGCACCGAGTGGACCCAGGCCAGATAGTTCAGCTGGGTCGCCTGCTGCGCCAGGTCGCCGAGGGCGTCGGCCGCCTCCGCTCCGAGCGTGAACACCTCGCGCCAGTGCGGGCCGTGCGCCCACAGATCGGAGAACCAGTGCATCGACTCCGCGCAGTCGAGGACGAGGGCGTGCCGGCCGCTGCCCGCCGCGGCCCGCATCGCGCCCAGCCAGTTGTCCACGTTCGCCCGCAGCCACCCTTCGGCCTCCTCCGGGGAGGACAGGACGGCGAGATCGGGGTCGGGCCGCTCGGGGCGGCCGTAGCCGGGTTCGAACCATCGCCCGGACAGCGTGGCCGTCCGCAGCAGCCACGAGGTCACCCTCCCCGTCAGCGCCTCGCGCTCGGCCGCGGCATCCTCCTGGTGGAGCCGGTCGCGGGCGAACAGACGGACCAGGTCGTGGAAGCGGTAGCGGCCCGCGTCGCTGTCGTACAGCAGGCCGAGGTCGACGAGGTCGTCCAGAGCCTCCCAGGCGTCCTCGACCGGCACCCCGCCGACGACGGCGGCCAGGGCGGCGTCGAAGTCCTGCCCCGGCACCACGGCGAGCCGCCGGAACATCCGCCGCGCGGAATCGGCGAGCTGCTCGTACGACATCCCGAACGCGTTGGCAATCTTGAGATCACCGGCCTTGAACTGATCCAGCCTGCGCTCCTCGTCCCCCAGCCGGGCGGCGAGTTCGGCGGCGTCCCAGCCAGGCCGGCTGACCAGGCGGTTCCCGATGATGCGCAGCGCCAGCGGCAGACCACCGCACAGCTCGGCGAGCCGTGCGAGGGCCGATTCCCCGTCGGAGGCGGAACGGTCGCCCAGAATCCCGGTCAGCAGTCGCGTGGACTCCGGCAACGCCAGGGGCCCGAGGACGAGCCTGCGGACGCCCTCCAGACCCGACAGCAACCGCCGGGTGGTGATCAGCGCCCTGCCCGCGCCCCCTCCCGGAAGCAGCGGGCGCACCTGTTCCTCCGACGCGGCATTGTCGAGAACGACAAGGACACGCCGGTCCCGCAGCAGCGACCGGTACAGGGAGGCGCGTCCCTGGGTGTCGGCCGGGATCTGCTGATCCGCGACCCCGAGAGCGCACAAGAGCTGCTGCAGTGCGTCATCGGCGGCCAGAGGCCGCTGGGACATGCCGAACAGGTCGAGGAAGAACACCCCGTCGGGGAAGCTCGGCCGCACCGAATGAGCGGCGCGGACGGCGAACGTGGTCTTCCCCAGGCCCGCAGCGCCGGTGACGACCCCCACCACGCCGACCCCCGGCGAGCTCTCGGCGTACACCAGCTCGCTCACCCAGACCAGTTCCGCCGCACGGCCGGTGAAGTCGTCGACCGACCGGGGCAGTTCGCACAGACCCGTCGGACGCGCCCAGTGATCGCGCAGCCGGCCCTCGCGCGCCAGCTCGATCAGCTGTTTGCGCGCATCGCCCTCCAGCCCGAGCGCGTCCGCCAAGGCGTTCACGGTCCGATGTTGAGGTCCCCTGCTGCGTCCGCGCTCCATGTCCGACAGGGTCCGCGCACTGACCCCCGACACCTCGGCCAACTGATCCAGCGTCAGACGTGCTGCGCGCCGATGAGCGCGTAACACCTCTCCGAAACCGAGACGTCCAGTGATGGAGCCACACCCCCCTCAGCGACGAAGGCGCCCCACCCCCGCCGCAAGCGAGCCGAAAGCCGGCTCGTACGATCTTTCGCCGCGCACGTTCTACCACCTCTGATCCCCTACCGGGAACCTCCGGCGGACGCCGGCGCGCAGCCGGGCCAGGAGCTCGTCCATGCGGAACCGGCCTCATGGCGGCGGGAGTCGACACATCGGGGTGCCCCCCGGTCCGCCGACTCCCGCGTGGTGCGCGTAAGGCCATCAGCTCTTCGCCACGAGTTCCTTGAGCGCGATGTTGAGCTCGAGGACGTTGACGCGGGGTTCGCCGATGAAGCCCAGCGTGCGGCCGTCGGTGTGCTCGTCGACCAGCTTCTGCACCTGGGCGACGGACCGTCCGTTCTTCTCGGCGACCCGGTGGACCTGGATGTCCGCGTAGTCCGGGGAGATGTCCGGGTCCAGACCCGAGCCGGACGACGTCACCGCGTCGGCGGGCACGTCGGAGGGCTTGACCGTGTAGCCGCCGACCGAGTTGTCCTTGACGACGGCGGCCTTGGCGGCCGTCACCCAGTCGATCAGGTCCTTGTTGTCACCGGAACGGTTCGTCGCGCCGGACAGGATCAGCTTGTACCGGGTGTTGACGCTGTTGGTGCCCAGGCCGTTCTGCGGGCGGCCCTGGAACCACTTCAGGTCGGGCTCCGGGGTCTCCTGGCCCTTCTTCAGCGGCAGGTTGTACGACTGGCCGATGAGCGACGAGCCGACGACCTTGCCGTCCGCCTTGATCTCCGAGCCGTTGGCCTTGTCGTTGAAGAGGGCCTGCGCCACACCGGTGACGGCCAGCGGATAGATCACGCCCGTCACCACCGTCAGCACCAGCAGGGCGCGCAGCCCCGCCCACAGCAACCGAGCGGTGTTCGATACCGAGTTGTTCATTGCCGATCAACCGATTCCGGGGATGAGGGAGATGAGCAGGTCGATGAGCTTGATGCCGATGAAGGGCGCGATCAGCCCGCCGATGCCGTAGATCGTGAGGTTGCGCCGCAGCATCTTGTCCGCGCTCACCGGCCGGTACTGCACACCCCGCAGGGAGAGCGGAACCAGCGCGATGATGATCAGCGCGTTGAAGATGACCGCGGACAGGATCGCGGAGTCCGGTGAGGACAGGCCCATGACGTTGAGCTTGTCCAGGCCCGGGTAGACGGCCGCGAACAGCGCCGGGATGATCGCGAAGTACTTCGCGACGTCGTTGGCGATGGAGAACGTCGTCAACGCACCCCGGGTGATGAGGAGTTGCTTGCCGATCTCGACGATCTCGATGAGCTTGGTGGGGTTGGAGTCCAGGTCCACCATGTTCCCGGCCTCCTTGGCGGCCGAGGTACCGGTGTTCATGGCCACACCCACGTCGGCCTGCGCCAGCGCCGGAGCGTCGTTGGTGCCGTCACCCGTCATCGCGACGAGCTTGCCGCCCGCCTGCTCCCGCTTGATGAGCGCCATCTTGTCCTCGGGAGTGGCCTCCGCGAGGAAGTCGTCGACGCCCGCCTCGTCCGCGATCGCCTTGGCCGTCAGCGGGTTGTCACCCGTGATCATGACGGTCTTGATGCCCATGCGGCGCAGTTCGTCGAACCGCTCCCGCATGCCCTCCTTGACGACGTCCTTGAGGTGGATGACGCCCAACACCCGGGCGCCCTCGGCATCCTCGACCGCGACGAGCAGCGGGGTGCCGCCCGCCTCGGAGATCCGGTCGGTGAGCGCGCCGGCGTCCTCGGACGCCTCGCCGCCCTGCTCCCGGACCCAGGCGACGACCGAACCGGCCGCGCCCTTGCGGATCTTGCGCCCGTCGACGTCCACGCCCGACATACGGGTCTGGGCCGTGAACGCGATCCACTCGGCGCCCTCGAGTTCTCCCTGCCGGCGCTCGCGCAGCCGGTACGTCTCCTTCGCCAGGACGACGATGGAACGGCCTTCCGGCGTCTCGTCGGCCAGGGAGGAGAGCTGGGCGGCGTCGGCCAGTTCGGCTTCGGCGGTGCCGGTGACCGGCACGAACTCGGACGCCTGACGGTTGCCGAGGGTGATGGTGCCGGTCTTGTCGAGCAGCAGGGTCGACACGTCGCCCGCCGCCTCCACCGCACGCCCCGACATGGCCAGCACGTTGCGCTGCACCAGCCGGTCCATGCCCGCGATGCCGATCGCCGACAACAGGGCGCCGATCGTGGTCGGGATGAGGCAGACCAGCAGCGCCACCAGCACGACCATCGTCAGATGCGTGCCCGCGTAGTCCGCGAACGGCGGCAGCGTGGCGACGGCCAGCAGGAAGACGATCGTCAGCGAGGCGAGGAGGATGTTGAGCGCGATCTCGTTCGGCGTCTTCTGCCGGGCCGCGCCCTCGACCAGAGCGATCATGCGGTCGATGAAGGTCTCGCCCGGCTTCGTCGTGATCTTGATGACGATCCGGTCGGAGAGGACCTTCGTGCCGCCGGTGACGGCGCTGCGGTCGCCGCCGGACTCCCGGATGACCGGAGCCGACTCACCCGTGATCGCCGACTCGTCGACCGACGCGACGCCCTCGACGACGTCACCGTCGCCGGGAATGATGTCGCCGGCCTCGCAGACGACCAGGTCGCCGATGCCCAGTTCGGTGCCGGGCACCTGCTGTTCCACGGAGCCGTCGAGCCGACGTGCGATCGTGTCGGTCTTGGCCTTGCGCAGGGTGTCGGCCTGCGCCTTGCCACGGCCCTCGGCCACCGCTTCCGCGAGGTTGGCGAAGACGACCGTCAGCCACAGCCAGGCGCTGATGGTCCAGCCGAACCAGTCGCCCGGGTCCTTGAAGGAGAAGACCGTGGTCAGCACGGACCCGATCCACACCACGAACATCACGGGGGACTTGACCATCACCCGCGGGTCGAGCTTGCGAACCGCGTCAGGCAGCGACTTCAGCAGCCGCTTGGGGTCGAACAGACCCGCGCCGACACGTCCTTCGGCGGGCTTGTGACCGGTCGGCACATCGCTGTACGGCGCCCGGGTCGGGGTGGCAGTGGACATCGAGTCCTCTTGCTTCTCTGTACGGGTGGTCATGACGCCAGCCCCTCGGCCAGCGGACCCAGCGCCAGCGCCGGGAAGTAGGTCAGACCGGTGATGATCAGGATCGCGCCCACCAGCAGACCCGTGAACAGCGGCTTCTCCGTGCGCAGGGTCCCCGCGGTCGCCGGCACCGGCTTCTGCTCGGCGAGCGAGCCGGCCAGCGCCAGCACGAACACCATCGGCAGGAACCGGCCCAGGATCATCGCCAGGCCCAGCGTGCTGTTGAACCACTGCGTGTCCGCGTTCAGACCGGCGAACGCCGAACCGTTGTTGTTCGCAGCCGAGCTGTAGGCGTAGAGGATCTCGGAGAAGCCGTGCGCCCCGGAGTTCGTCATCGAGTTGCCCGGGGTGGGCAGGGCCATCGCCGCGGCGGTGAAGACGAGCACCAGCGCCGGGGTGATGAGGATGTAGCAGGCCGCGAACTTGATCTCGCGGGTGCCGATCTTCTTGCCCAGGTACTCGGGCGTACGGCCCACCATCAGACCGGCGATGAACACCGCGATGATCGCCATGATCAGCATGCCGTAGAGGCCGGAGCCGGTACCACCCGGCGCGATCTCGCCGAGCTGCATGCCCAGCATGGTGATGCCGCCGCCGAGACCGGTGAACGAGGAGTGGAAGGAGTCCACCGCACCGGTCGAGGTCAGCGTGGTCGACACCGCGAAGATCGACGACGCGCCGACGCCGATGCGCTGCTCCTTGCCCTCCATCGCGCCGCCGGCGATGTCGAACGCCGGGCCGTGGTGCGCGAACTCGGTCCACATCATCAACGCGATGAAGCCGACCCAGATCGTGGCCATCGTCGCCAGGATCGCGTACCCCTGCTTGAGGCTGCCGACCATGCGGCCGAAGGTGCGGGTCAGCGCGAACGGGATGACCAGGAGGAGGAAGATCTCGAAGAGGTTCGTGAACGGGGTCGGGTTCTCGAACGGGTGGGCGGAGTTGGCGTTGAAGTAGCCGCCGCCGTTCGTCCCGATCTCCTTGATGGCCTCCTGCGAGGCGACCGCGCCCCCGTTCCACTCCTGCCGGCCACCCATGCTGTGCCCATTGAAAAACTGACCGACCTCGTGGATGCCGGAGAAGTTCTGGATGGCGCCGCACGCCACCAGGACGATCGCGGCGAGCACCGAGAACGGCACGAGGATGCGGACGACACCGCGGACCATGTCGGACCAGAAGTTGCCGAGCTCACCGGTGCGGGACCGGGAGAAACCGCGGACCAGCGCCACCGCGACGGCGATGCCGACGGCCGCGGAGACGAAGTTCTGCACGGCCAGCCCACCGGTCTGCACCACGTGGCCCATGGCCTGCTCGCCGTAGTACGACTGCCAGTTGGTGTTCGTCACGAAGGACGCGGCGGTGTTGAACGCCTGGTCCGGGTCGATGGCCGCGAAGCCCAGCGAACCGGGCAGATGGCCCTGCAGCCGCTGCAGCAGGTAGAGGAAGAGAACGCCGACCGCCGAGAAGGCGAGAACGCCGCGCAGGTACGCAGGCCAGCGCATCTCGATGTCGGGGTTGGCGCCGATGCCCTTGTAGATCCACTTCTCGACACGCCAGTGCCTGTCGGAGGAGTAGACCCTGGCCATGTAGTCGCCGAGCGGGATGTAGGCGAGCGCCAGCGCCCCGATCAGGGCGAGCAGCTGGAGCACACCGGCAAGTACGGGACCCATCTGTGTCTCAGAACCTCTCCGGGAAGATCAGGGCGAGGACGAGATAGCACAGCAGGGCGACGGCCACGACCAGGCCGACGATGTTCTCGGCGGTCACAGCTTCGTCACCCCCTTGGCGACGAGAGCCACCAGCGCGAACACCGCGATCGTGGTGAGGACGAAGGCCAGGTCGGCCATCGCTAGCTCCTAGAAGAGGTTCGGATGGAACGTTCGGATTGAACGGACGATTAGAGGAAACCGCCTCCGTGACCGGATTCGGCCGCCGTTGACACCTCCCTTACGGCAACGAGTCCGGCTTTGACGGAACCCATACGGCGACCCCCGCCATCTGCGGGAACGAATTCAGAGGCGGGGAAACGCGCAGAAGCCGCGATCAGGAGACCCGGAACCACAGGCGGCAGATCACCGCGTCCGTGTCCCGGCGTACGGCGTGCGCCACCACCGCACCCCGCTGGTTTGCAACAACCTCCCCCACGCTCGGCTTCGCTCGCGCGGGGGGGGGACCCCAGCCACAGCCGCTCCGGCTCGACCTCGGCGATCAGAACGGTCACTCAGGCATCCGGCTCGGCCGCGGCCGTCTCGGTGACCGACAGCCGCCGCTGCACGTAGTCCAGGACCAGCGAGGCCGCCGCGACCAGGCTCGTGCGCGCCCCCAGATGCGTCTTCGCCACGGCCTAGGACCCGCCGCCGTCCGGGAACGCGGCGATCACCTGCCGGTACGAGGCGACCAGCACCGCCGGCAGACCCGCGATGGCCGGCGTCACCGGCAGGGTGAACCCGAGGCCGTGCGCGCCCGCGGCGGCCGGGACGAGGACGGGAGGGCTCACCCGCCCTTTCCCACGCTGCGCGTGCCACTGGGGTGTCCGACCCGCTCGGCGAAGGGCAGGGACACCACCATGGTCAGGCCCCCGCCGGGCGTGTCCTCCGGGGTGAGGGTGCCGTCCATCGCCTCGGTCAGGCCGCGGGCGAGGGCCGGCCCGAGGCCGAGGCCGGTGGTGTTGTCGGTGTCGCCGAGCCGCTGGAAGGGCTCGAAGAGACGGTCGCGGTCCGTGGACGGCAGCCCTGGGCCGCGGTCGACGACCCGTACCTCGACGCGGCCCCCGTGGGCGCTGGCAGTCAGCAGCACCCTGCGGCCGGTCCTCGATGTCCTGCCGGCGCTTGGGGGTTGCGGCCGCCGCCCGGGACGTTGCTGTGGGCGAACTCGTCGACGATCGCGACCTGCGGCCGGCGCGCGAGGACCGCGGCGAGGTCCATCTCCTCGAACCGGCCGCCGCGGTGGTCGCAGGGGACACGTGCGACGACCTCGAGGCCGTCGAGCATCGCCTCGGTGCGCGCACGGCCGTGGCACTCCACGAACCCGACGACGACGTCGGGGCCGCGCGAGGCCCTGCGCCGGGCCTCGTCGAGCATGCGGTAGGTCTCGCCCACTCCGGGAGCCGCCCCGAGGTAGACCTCCAGTCGTCCGGGCACCACGTCACCCGGCCCGGGCGATACCGCGCTCATCCCGATGATCAACTCCCCTGGGGAACGGCCTGCTTCCTCCCACCGAAGCCGATCCACCGCACCCGTCGCGCCGGCCGGCACACCGACGACATCGCCCTGCTCCTGCTTCGGCCCAGCCACTGCTTCACCCGTCGAGGCCTCCGCGCTTGACGAGTTGGCTCGCGATGACGTTCCGCTGGATCTCGTTGGTGCCCTCGCCGACGATCATCAACGGGGCGTCCCGGAAGTAGCGTTCGACGTCGTACTCGGTGGAGTAGCCGTAACCCCCGTGGATGCGGACGGCGTTGAGGGCAATCTGCATGGCCGTCTCGGAGGCGAAGAGCTTCGCCATGCCGGCCTCCATGTCGACCCGGCGGCCCGCGTCCGCCTCACGGGCGGCGTACAGGGTGAGCTGGCGGGCCGCGGTGAGCGAAGTGGCCATGTCGGCCAGGTGGTTGCCGATCGACTGGTGCTGCCAGATCGGCTTGCCGAACGACTCCCGCTCCTGCGCGTAGGCGAGCGCGTCCTCCAGGGCCGCCCGGCCGACGCCGAGGGCGCGGGCGGCGACCTGGAGGCGGCCGGTCTCCAGGCCCTTCATCATCTGCGCGAACCCCTTGCCCTCGACACCGCCCAGTACGGCGTCGGCCGGAGCCCGGTAGTCGTCGAAGGACAGCTCGCAGCTCTCCACGCCCTTGTAGCCGAGCTTGGGCAGGTCGCGGGAGACCGTCAGCCCCGGCCCGTGCTCGACCAGGAGGATCGAGATGCCCCGGTGTGCGGGGTTCGCGTCCGGGTCCGTCTTGCAGAGCAGAGCGATGAGACCGGACCGCCGGGAGTTGGTGATCCATGTCTTCGCACCGTCGACCGCATAACTGTCGGCGTCCCGGCGGGCGACCGTGCGCATGGCCTGGAGGTCGGAGCCGCCGCCCGGCTCGGTCAGCGCCATCGTCGCGCGGACCTCGCCGGTGGCCAGCCTCGGCAGCCAGCGGCGCTTCTGCTCGTCGGTCCCGAAGTGCAGCAGCAGCTTGGCCACCACCGTGTGCCCGCCCATCGCGCCGGCCAGACTCATCCAGCCGCGCGCCAGCTCCTCGGTGATCAGCACGTAGCAAGGGGTGGAGACGCGTGTGCCGCCGTACTCCTCGGGGACGGCGAGGCCGAAGACGCCGAGCCGCTTCATCTGCTCGATCAGTGCCTCTGGGTAGATGTCGGCGTGTTCGAGCTCCCGGACCACCGGCTTGACCTCCTTGTCGACGAAGTCACGCACGGTCCGGACGATGAACTGTTCGTCCTCGGACAGGATGTCGAGAGTGCTCATGCTGTATCGCTCCCGGAAACACGGTCGTCGGCGTCAGAGGACTCGGTCGGCTCGTAGGGCATCGATCTCGGCCGGGCCGTAGCCCAGTTCGGCGAGGACGGTCTCGGTGTGCTCGCCCACGGCCGGGACGGCGTCCATACGGGGTGTCACACCCGCCAGATCCGCCGGCGGCAGCAGGGCCGGGACCTCCACACCCGCGGGAATCGGCACATCACGCCAACGACCCCGGGCGCTGAGCACCGGATGGGCCAGGAAGTCCTCGACGTCGTTGACCCCGGCGTTGGCGATGCCCGCCTCGTCCAGCGCCTTCGTCACCTCGCCGCTGTCCGAGCGGGCGAAGCGCTCGGCCACGATCGCGTCGAGTTCGGCGCGGTGGGCGACCCGGGCGGAGCCGGTGGCGAAGCGAGGGTCGGCGACGAGGCCGGGGGCCTGGAGGAAGCGCTCGCACAGGGCGACCCACTCGCGTTCGTTCTGGACGGAGAACAGCACGTCCTTGCCGTCGGCGCAGGGGTAGGCCCCGTACGGGGCGATGGTGGCGTGCTGGGTGCCGATGCGCGGGGGCTGGGTTCCGCCGAAGCGGGTGTAGTAGGCGGGCTGGCTCATCCACTCGGCCAGGGCCTCGAACAGCGACACCTCCACCGCCCGTGCGACACCTGTGGTCGCCCGCGTGAACAGGGCGGTGAGGACCCCGGAGTAGGCGTACATGCCGGCGGCGATGTCGGCGATGGAGACCCCCACGCGGGCGGGCCCGTCGGCGTTCCCGGTGAGCGAGACCAGGCCGGTCTGGCACTGGACCAGCAGGTCGTAGGCCTTGCGGTCGGACCAGGGGCCGCTGGAGCCGTATCCCGAGATCGAGCAGGGGATCAACGACGGGAAGCGTTCGCGCAACGCGTCGGCTCCCAGGCCCATCCTCGCGGCCGCCCCCGGCGCCAGGTTCTGTACGAACACGTCCGCCCGGGCGAGGAGTCGCTCCAGGATCTGGCGGCCGCGCACCGATTTCAGGTCCAGGGTCAGGGATTCCTTCGAGCGGTTGAGCCAGACGAAGTAACTGGACTCGCCGTGCACGGTCGTGTCGTAACGGCGGGCGAAGTCGCCGTCTCCCGGGCGCTCCACCTTGATGACCCTGGCTCCGAGGTCGGCCAGCTGGCGGGTGGCGAAGGGGGCCGCCACCGCCTGTTCGACACTCACGACGGTGATGCCGGACAGCGGCAGGGCTTCGGGTTCCTCGGTCATTGCGTTGGCCTCCAGGAGTGGGGTCGACCCTCCGGAGTAACATCATGGGTGCTCATGGCAGCATGAGAGAAATAAAAATTCCTGATGACACCATGCCCAGTGCGGATGGCGGTCGGACGGTGGGCGGATGGGGGCGGGAGAGCCGTGGACGTCAAACAGCTCAAAGCGCTCGTCACGGTCGCCGAGGTAGGGAGCGTCACCCGGGCCGCCGAGCTGCTGCATCTGGTGCAGCCGGCCGTGACCCGGCAGATCCGCACCCTCGAACAGGAGCTCGGCGTCCTGCTGTTCGAGCGGACCCGGCAGGGCATGCGGCCCACCGAGGCCGGGACGATCATGGTGGAGCGGGCCCGGCGCGCGCTGAACGAGCTGGAGCGGGCCCGCGCCGAGGTGCAGCCCACGCCGGGCGCGGTGACCGGCATCGTCACCGCCGGTCTGCTGGAGAGCACGACCGATCTGCTGGCCGAGCCTCTGGTATCGGCCCTGGCCGAACAGCATCCGGGCATCGAACTGCGCCTGATGACCGGCTACTCCGGGCACCTCCAGCGCTGGCTCGACGACGGCGACCTCGACCTGACCCTGCTGTACAACCTGGACAGCACACCGTCGCTCAACGCCCGCCCTCTGGTGCGGGAACACCTGTGGGTGGTCGCTCCGCCCTCCGCCGGACTGCGGGCCGCACGGCCCGTGTCCTTCGCCGAGGCGGCGGCCCATCCCCTGGTGATGCCCGCGTCGGGCCACGCCCTGCGTGCCCTGATCGACGCCGCCGCGGCGCGGGCCCGGGCCGCCCTGGAGGTGGTCGTCCAGACGAACTCCATGCGGGTGCAGAAACAGCTCGTGCTGGCCGGGCACGGCTGGACCATCCTGCCGGGCGTCGGCATCGCCGAGGACGTCGCGAACGGCACGCTCAGCGCCGCGCCCCTGTGCGAGCCCGAGGTCTGGCGGTCGATCGTGCTCGCCACCCCGCGCTCCGGCCGGACACCGCCCGCCGTGGAGGCCGTCGCGCGCGAACTCGTACGGCAGATCGACGCGGCCGTGCGGCAGGGCAGATGGCCCTCCGCGCAGGCATAGACGCAGACATAGACGCCAGACATAGACGCAGACACAGGCACAGGCACAGGTGTGGCCATGCAGGCAGGGCATACCGGGATCACGCTTTTTTATTGTTCAACGCCATCCATCAGCGCCCATGATGTGCGGCATGAACGAGACCTCCGCACCCGCGCCGCCCTCCTGGCAGGAGGACGTGTTCGCCGCCTTGAAGAAGCGTGGCGTCCAGCAGATCGCCTACGTCCCGGATTCCGGTCACTCCCATGCCATCCGTGCGGCCCGGCGGGACCCCGCGATCCACGACGTGGTGCTGACCACCGAGGAGGAGGGCGTCGGCGTGGTCGCCGGGGCCTGGCTCGGCGGGCAGCGCGCGGTGCTGCTGATGCAGAGCAGCGGCGTCGGCAACTGCGTCAACATGTTCTCCCTGCTGCAGATGTGCCGGTTCCCCTTCCTCACGCTGGTGACCATGCGCGGCGAGTACGCCGAGTTCAACCCGTGGCAGGGCCCCATGGGCCGCACCACGCAGCAGGCGCTGGAACTCATGGGCATCACCGTGCTGCGCGCCGACGCCCCCGAAGACGTCGAGGAGACCGTGGAGGCGGCCCTGGACTCGGTGTTCGAGGCGGGCGAGCGTGTCGCCGTGCTCCTCGGACAGAAGCTGATCGGCCGCAAGAAGTGGAAGCGCAACCGATGACCGCCGACGCCGTCGCCCGTCTCGACCGCCGCCGTTTCGTCGCCGACCTGATCGCCCGGCTCCCCGAGGACGCCCTGCTCGTCACCGGCCTCGGCTCGCCCAGCTACGACGTGTTCGCGGCCGGCGACCGCCCCGGGAACTTCTACCTCTGGGGCGCGATGGGCGCCGCCGCCCCGCTCGCCCTGGGCCTCGCCCTGGCCCGGCCCGACCGCCCGGTCGTGGCGATCACCGGCGACGGCGAACACCTCATGGGCATCGGCGCGTTGGCCACCATCGGTGCCCTACGCCCGGCGAACCTCGCCCTCGTGGTCCTGGACAACGCCCACTTCGGCGAGACCGGCATGCAGCCCAGCCACACCGGACTGGGCACCGACCTCATCGCGGTCGCCCAGGGCTTCGGCATCCGCCACACGGTACGGATCACCGACCTCGCCCAGACCGAGGCCCTCGCCACCCTCATCGAGGCGCGCACCGCGACGACCTACGCCCAGGTCCTCATCGCCGCCGATGAACCGCCGCGTGCCCTGCCGCCCCGCGACGGCGTCGCCAACAAGAACTCCTTCCGCGCCGCGCTCGGTCTGAGCACCTTCTGATCCAGCGCTACGAGTTCCCTCGGCGGCGAGAGCCGAACGGGAACTCCCCGCTGTCGCTGTCTGTCTGTCTGTCTGCCTGCCTGTCTGTCTGTCTGTCTGTCTGAAAGGCGAAACGAGCCCATGCCCGCACCCCTCGCCTCCTACGTGGAGTCATGGCGCCCCGAACCGGTCACGGACGAGGACGCCCTGCCGCCCGGTCCGGCAGCGGCCCTGTCGGCGCTGCTGGACCTCCCCGACAACGCCGCCGAGTCCGGCGACCCGCTGCCGCCGCTGTGGCAGTGGCTGTATTTCCTGCACTGGCCGCCCCAGCGGGCTCTCGGCCCCGACGGACATCTGCGGGACGCCCGCTTCCTGCCGCCCGTCCCCGACCGTCGGCGCATGTTCGCCGGAGGGCGCTGCGACATCGTCGAGCCGCTGTGCGTCGGCGAGCCGGCCGAACGCGTCAGCAGCCTGGCCGCGGTCACGCCCAAGCGGGGCCGCACCGGCGAGCTGCTCTTCGTCACCGAGCGTCAGGAGTTCCGGCAGAACGGCCGCACGTGCCTGGTCGAGGAGCAGGACATCGTCTACCGCTCCGGCGACGGCCCGACGTCCCGGCACCCGACCGCCGTCGACGACACCGCCCTGCCCGAGCCCGAGGGCGCGTGGCAGCTGCCCCTGCGGCCGGACGAGACCCTGCTGTTCCGTTTCAGCGCGCTCACCGCCAACGCTCACCGCATCCACTACGACACCCCGTACTGCCGCGAGGTGGAGGGCTATCCCGGTCTCGTCGTCCACGGCCCGCTGCTGGCCCTGCTCATGCTGGAACTGGTCCGCGCGAACGCCCCGGAACGCCAGGTGCGCTCCCTGTCCTACCGGCTGCACCGGCCCGCGTTCGTGGGTGAGCACCTCCTCGCCGACGGCACGTCCTCGGCCGGACCCGCCCGCCTGCGCATCGCGACTCACCGCGAGGCCCGGCACGCCACCGCCGAGGTGACCTTCGGATGACCCGCAGCACATCACGCGACGGTGGTTCGCCGTGACGGCCACACGTGTGTCGAGCGCATGGCTCACCTTGTCGGCTCGGTAGCCGTCCACCGAGGCGTCCCGCAGCAGCAGTTCGTAGGCCCCCGCGATGCGGGAGCGAAGCGCCTCAGCCTCTTCGCGCACGACGTCGCGTCGCTTCACGGCATCGGCGGCAGCGCCCGGCGAGCGGATGGCGTCGAGGGAGAGACCTGCCTCCTTGGCACGCAGGATGACGGCGACGCGGGTGAGGTGCGCACGGCCGTGTTCACCGGGCCGACGATGTTGCCCTTGCTCACCGGTCTGGCCGAAGCGGCCTGCTCCACCGGCGCTGTCACCGGCGAGCAGACAGCCGGCTGGATCGCGGAGCAGCTCGAGCGGACCGAGGCCGACCGCCTCTTCCTGGCGCTGCCGATGTTCTAGGCGGGCTGCCACAGCTCCACGCGATTGCCCTCGGGGTCGGTGACCCAGCCGAATCGGCCGACGCCCTCCATGTCCTGGGTGTCTGGGGCCACGTCCGCTCCCTTGGCGCGCAACTGCGCGAGCATCGCGTCCAGGTCGCGGACCCGGAAGTTGAGCATCGTCTGCTGGGCGCGGGACCCGAAGTAGTCGGTCTCGGACTCGAACGTCGCGAACACCGTCGGCCCGGCGTCCTGACGCCACAGGCCGTGCTCATCGGCATCCAGGCCCAGGCAATCGCGATACCAGGCTCTCAGGGCCGCGGGGTCGGCCGTCCGCATGAAATATCCACCGATTCCAAGCACACGTTCCATGTCGCCATCCTGCCAGGACGGCGATCGGGCGGGCCCGCACCACACCCCCATCGCCCGCGAAGCCGTCGCCGCGCTCGCCTTCTCTCTCCCCCGGGGTCACCGCCCTCTCAGGCGTCCTGGTGTCGCCCCGTGAGGGAGGCGAATCCGTCCTCCAGCCCCTGGCGGAACGCTGACCGCTGTTTCTCCGGCATGTCCCGCAGCAACTCGTCCTCGAGCTTGTGCACCGCGGGCGCGCACGCCGTCAGCAGCTCCGCCCCGGCCTCCGTCAGGCGGGCCTCCATGATCCGCCGGTTGCCCGGAGCGTGGGTGCGCTCGATCAGCCCGCGTTCCTCCAGCGAGCGCACGATCTCGTGCATCGTCTGGGGCCTGACGAAGGAGCGACGAGCCAATTGGGCGGAGGAGAGCCCGCCTCGGTGCTGAAGCACGGTCAGGGCCGTGTACTGGAACGTCGTGAGTCCGTACGGCCGCAGGGCCTCGTCCATGAAGGAACGGATGGCCAGCTCGAGCTGCTTGACGAGGTAGATCGTCAGCGGGACCTGGTGGCTCTGCGGGTCCGACTCCGGATCCGGCCCGGCTGGCTCCGTCATCGTGCGCACCTCTTGGTCGGTCGTCGTCGGGAAGGCCGGGCGAGGCCGCCGGAGAGGTCAGCCGACCGGTGTCCGCACCCGGTGACCGACCGGCAGTAGTTCAAGGTCATGTCGGCGTGCCACGGTACCCCACAGGCCACGGGGCATCCACAGCGTCATCCCGATGGCCAGCGCGCCCAGCCCGATCAGGTACCAGGTGCCTCCGATGTCACCGAACCAGTCCTGCACCAGGAAGAACACGATCGCTCCGACGATCGGCCCCTCGAAGGTGCCGAGACCGCCGATGACCACCATGAAGATCATGTAGGCGGACCACTGGACGCCGAAGATAGAGTCCGGCTGCACCCGCAGGGTGCTGGCGAGCGTGAGACCGCCGGCCGCCGCGCAGCCCACCGCCGCCAGCACGAAGACCAGCCGTTTCGTCGAGGCGACCCGTACGCCGACGGACGTCGCGCCCACCGGGTCGTCACGGATCGCCTCCAGCGCGGACCCCGGTGCGCTGCGCAGCAGGACGAAGACGGCCAGCAGGAGCAGGCTCATCAGCGCCAGGGCGAGCCAGTACACCTGGGCCTGGCGCACGGCCGGATCGGCGGCCGACAGACCGGTGAGCGAGCGGCCCGAACCGCCGCCCAGCGAAGGCGTGTTCACCACGATCAGCCGGAAGAACTCGGCGATGGCCCACATGCCGATGGCGAACTGCCCACCGGTGAGCCGGAACGCCAGCAGCGAGGTGGGTACGGCGACGGCGCCCGCGAGCAGGGCCGCCAGGACGACCGCGACGAAGGGGCTGACCCCCCGGTCGACGAGGAGGAAGACGCCGTACGCGCCCAGTCCGATGAAGCCCTGTTGGCCGACGGAGACCAGTCCGGCGTAGCCCGCCAGCGCGTTCCACATGGCCGCGATGATGACCAGGACGAACAGGCTCGTCAGTTTCGCGGTCACGTCGGGGGTGAAGGCGAAGGGGGCGAACGCCAGGGCGACCAGCAGGGCGGCGAGGGCCCCGGACGCCGTACGGGAGAGAGGCGTCCAGCGGTGGATGGTGGCGGCGCCGGGGTGCACCGGTGATGCGATGGTCATGTACGGCTCCTTCTCATGCCGAGCAGTCCCTGCGGACGGAGGGCCAGGACCGCGAGGAACACCGCGTGACCGGCCACGATGGAGAAGCGCGGGTCCGCCTCGGCGCCGACCGTCTGGGCGATGCCGAGGACCATGCCCCCGGCGAGCGTCCCCCACAGCGAACCGAGCCCTCCGATGACGACGACCTCGAAGGCGAACAGCAGCTGGGTGGGTCCCATGGACGGACTGAACGAGGACCGCATCGCGAAGAACGCGCCCGCGAGACCCGCGGTGGCGACGGCGATGGCGGCGGCCCAGGCGTAGACCCGGCGGCTGTCGATCCCGACCAGCTCGGCGGTGTCCGCGTCGGCGGCGGTGGCGCGGATGGCCCGGCCGATTCCGGTGCGGGCCAGCAGCAGTTGCAGCCCGCCGAGGAGCGTGACCGCCACCAGCACGGTGAGCACCCCGAGGTAGGGGATGCTCACCGACGACCCGAGCTGCAGACCGGAGGTGGCCAGTGAACCGACGTCCAGGGAGCGGGAGTCGGCGGAGAAGATCTCCAGGAGCACGTTCTGCAGCACGATGGCGAGACCGAAGGTGGCCAGCATCGACGACATCTCGCCGGTGCGCAGCGCCTTGCTGAGAATGCCCCGCTGCAGCGCCACTCCGACCAGGCCCATGACGGGCAGGACGAGCAGGACCGCGAAGAACGGGCTGATGCCGATCGCGGCGGCCACGACCGCGACGAGGAACGCGCCGAGGACGGCGAGGTCGCCGTGGCTCAGGTTGACGGTCCGCATGACGCCGAACATCAGGGAGAGACCGCAGGCGAAGAGCGCGTAGACGCCGCCGAGCATGACACCCTGCACGATCGCGTTGATCCAGTTCACGCCGGCTCCTCCCGGACGGTGGTGACGGTCGCCCGGCCGAGCCCGAAGTAGGCCTCGACGACCTGTTCGCGAGTGACCCTGCCCGCGGGCTCGTCCAGGACGACGCGGCCTTCGAGCATGCACAGCACGCGCCGGGCCACCCCGAGGGCGCGGCCGAGGTCCTGCTCCACGAGCAGCACGGTCGTACCGCCCGACAGGATCGTGCCGAGCGAGTCGTACAGGGTGTCGACGACGATGGGGGCGAGGCCCAGGGAGACCTCGTCGAGCAGCAGCAGCCGGGGGTTGGTCATCAGCGCCCTGCCGATGGCCACGGCCTGCTGCTCGCCGCCCGAGAGGTTGCCGGCGCGTCGCTTCAGCAGCCCGTCGAGCAGGGGGAAGGCGGCCACGACGGCGGCCAGGTCCCACGGTCCGGGGCGTCGTGCCCGGGTGGCGACCAGCAGGTTCTCCGCCACGGTGAGGTCGGCGAAGAGCCGCCGTCCCTCGGGGACCAGGGCGATCCCGGCCGCGACGCGCTCGTGCGCCCGACGGTCCGTCACATCCGTGCCGTCCAGGGCGATCCGGCCCTGGGCCGGTCGGTGTGCTCCGGCCATGGCCCGCAGGAGGGTGGACTTGCCGGCGCCGTTGGCCCCGACCACCGCCACGACCTCGCCCTCGGCCACGGAGAACGACAGGTCGCGGACCGCGCGCAGCAGTCCGTGGCGCACTTCGAGGTTCTCTACCGACAGCAGGCTCATGCCGCGCTCCCGAGATAGGCCTCGACGACCCGGGGGTCGGCCATGACGGCGTCCGGTGCGCCCTCGGCCAGGACCCGGCCCTGGGCGAGGCAGACCAGCCGGTCGATCACCCGCAGCAGCGCGTGCAGGACGTGTTCGATCCACACGACGGCGATGCCGTCGGCGCGCAACTGCTGGATGGTGGCGATGAGTTCGTCCGTCTCGGCGTCGGTGAGCCCGCCGGCGATCTCGTCGAGGAGCAGCACCTGTGGGTCGGTGGCCAGCGCGCGTGCCATTTCCAGCCGCTTGCGGTCCAGCAGGGTGAGCGCGGCGGCGGGCTTGTTGGCCTGGGCGAGCATGCCGCAGCGTTCGAGTACGTCGAGCGCGTGCCGCTGGGCCGCACGGCGCCGGTGTGAGCCGCCCTGTACCGACGCGACCAGTACGTTCTCGTACGTGGTCATGCCGGTGAAGGGGCGTGGCACCTGGTGGGAGCGGCCGATGCCGCTGCGGCAGCGGCGGTCGGCCTTCCAGCGGGTCACGTCCTGGCCCTGGAAGGTGACGCTGCCCTCGGAGGGGGTCTGGGCACCGGAGAGGATGTCGAGCAGGGTCGTCTTGCCGGCGCCGTTCGGTCCGACGATGCCCAGGGCCTCGCCGGGGGCGAGGGTGAGGTCGATGCCTTCGAGGACGACCAGGCTGCCGAAGCGGCGGTGGATGCCGCGCGCGGAGAGGACCGGCGGGGCCTGGACCGCCGGCCCCGTCATCCCCCTCCCGGCCGTCTGCGTCCTCGATGTCACCGGGTCAGCTGAGCGGCTCAAGTTCGCCTCCGACCGGGATGTCGTCGAAGGCGCCGTTGTCGACGATGACGGGCTCGACGGCGAACCCGCTGCCGCCGGTGGCCTCGCGCCACTGGGCCATGACCAGCCCCTGCGTGGACACGTTCTTCACCGGCCCGCCCCTCCAGTCCAGCGGCCCGGCGATGGTCGTCAGCCTGGCCTTGCCGAGGGCGGCCGCCAGTTCCTTGCGGTCCTTGGGGTCGGAGGTCTGCCGCAGCGCATGGACCGCGACCTCGAAGAGCGCCATGTTCGACCCGATGACCTGGTTCCACTGTTTGCCGGTCGACTTCTCGTAGTCGTCGGCCAGTTGCTGGGAGCCCTGGTGGGTGAGCGTGGAGGTGTACGGGTACTTGGGCGACCACCAGAAGCCGGCGGTGAGGCCGTGGCCGAGCGATCCGAGCGCCTCGACCTGGGAGGGCAGGAGGCCGGTCTTGGCGATGCTCGCGATGCGCGGCCGGTAGCCCTGCTGGCGGGCCTGCTTCCAGAAGGTGGCGAAGTCGGGCGGCAGGGGGAAGGTGTTGAAGATCTCGGCGTCGGCCTTCTTGAAGGCCGCGATCTGCGCCGAGTAGTCGTTCGTGCCGTCCTCGTACGCCCCCGGGTCGACGATGGTGAACCCGCTCTTCTTCAGCCCCGGCCCGAGTCCCTGCCGGATCGCCTTGCCGTCGGGGTCGTTGGGCCACATGACCCCGACCCGCTTGTTGGTCTCCACGCCGCCGTTGGTCCACAGCGAGGTGTAGGCGGCCTGGATCTCCGCGACGCCGATGAAGAAGTGGTACGTGTACGTGAACGGCTTCTCGGGGGTGGCGCCGCGGCCGAAGTACCAGGCCTCCCACGGCACGGCGGTCGACAGACAGGGGATCTTGGCGGCCTCGCACGCGTCGGCGACGGGATTGACCGTCTCCGGTGTGGAGGTGACCAGCATCAGGTCGATCCGCTCGCCGTTGATGAGATCGGTCGCGACCTCCGCGGCGGTCTGCGGGTTCGACTGGCTGTCGCGGTCGACGATCTCGACGGAGTACTTCTTGCCGCCGATCTTCAGCCCGCCCTTGAGGGCGGTGCGCATCTGCTTCAGCAGGTACGCGTTCGGTTCGCCGAAGCCCGCCGCCGCGCCCGTGCTGGGCGAGACATAGCCGATCCGGAGGACGGTGTCGGTCTGCGCGGCGGACTCCTTGATGCCGCCGCAGGCGGTCAGCAGTCCGCCCGCGGAGAACAGTCCGGCGGCTCCGGCGGTGCCCCGCAGAAGGGATCTTCGGGACAAACTGCTGTTCATGGGTGCGCTCATCAATGCCTCCGGGCATGTCGAGGGAGCGGAAGGGAGGTGGCGAAGCCGTAGGGAGATGCCGGAACCGGCGGCGGGGGACGGCGGGGTCGGCGGCGCAGAGCGGTGACGGGTCCCGCCACGGGGCCGGCTGGGTAAGCGACGGCCCTATATCAGGAACCCTGATGATGGCCATCATGATGCATACGCCGACTGCGGATGACAAGGGTGTTGCCGAGACATGTCCGGCGGGCCCGCCCGCTCACCCCCGGAGAGCGAAGCGGCCGCGACGGCCTCGACGCGGCCCGCCCGACGGGCCTGACCAGCACCGCAGGGGATTTCGTCGAGCGCGCTCGGCGGACAGCACAGGCTTCATGGACTCGACGGACTCGAAGTCGGCCCGGCGGCAGGCCCCGAGAGCCGCCGCCGTCACGCTCCGATGCCGGGTTCGGGTACCGGCTTGCCCGGCGGTGTGAAGGCGGCAAGGACCGTGGCCGTGATGTGGTCGGCGGCGCGGTCCGCGGTGAGACGGCCGGCACGGATCTCTTCCGACGCGCTGTGCATGACCGTGTGCAGGACGTTGACCAGCCACGCGATCGGCAGGTCCGTACGGAAGACGCCCTCGGCGCGGCCACGGGCGAGCAGTGCCTCGACCCGGGCGGCGGGTCCGTTGTGCAGCTCACGAATGCGCCCCGCGGAAAGCTCCCGCTCCCTCGCCCGGATGCTGCCCGATCTCCCCCGCGCGGCCACCGGTTCCCTCGACATACCCGGTGCCGCCCTGGTCGCCGTCGCGACCGGAGCCCTCATCTATGCGCTGATCCGTGCCGGTGACCACGGGTGGCTCGACGCCGTCACCCTCGTCCTGGCCGTCGCCGCGGCAGCCGTCTACGCGGCCTTCGCCGCATGGCAACGCCGGGCGGCCGCACCGCTGATGGACCTTCGTCTGCTCGGCAGGCGTCCGGTGGTCGCGGGCGCGTTCGTGATCGCCGTCACCACGGCGCTGATGGTGGGGGCCTTCTTCCTCGGCTCCTTCTACCTCCAGAACCTGCAAGGCCACGGCGCTTTGACGACCGGCGTGCTGTTCCTGCCGGTGGCGCTGCTGACCATGGCCGCCGCCACCGTCGCCGGCCGGGTGATCGGCCGCCTGGGCGCACGGCTGCTGGCCACGATCGCCCTGGCCGTCGTCGGCGCCGGGTTCCTGGTACCGGTGCTCTGGTCCGGAACCGCCGCGATGGTCACCGGCGTCAGCGTCGCCGCGGCGGGACTGGGCGCCCTGTTCGTCGCCGCCTCGGCCACCGCACTCGCCGGCGTCGCCCCCCAGGAGGCCGGGGTGACCTCCGGAATCGTCAGCACCTTCCACGAGTTCGGCGCCTCGGTCGGCGCCGCGGCCGTCTCCAGCGCCGCGGCCACGAGCATCGCCGCCCGCACCGGAACCCCGGCCGCGACCGGCTTCGACGACGCCTTCCTCGTCGCCACGGGGGTGGCCGCGGTCTCCGCCGTCATCGCCCTGTGGCTGATCCCGGCCCGCGTCATCGGCGACGGCGGCACCGCGTTCCAGATCGTCGACATCTGCGTCCACCCCGCACACCGGGGACGCGGCCTCGGCCGACGCATCATGGCCGCACTCACCGAGGAACTGGAGCGCCGGGCACCCGCCACCGCCTACGTCTCCCTCATCGCGGACGGCCCCGCCCGCCACCTCTACGAGAAGTTCGGCTTCGCCGACACCGCCACCCACGACTCGACCGGCATGTACCGCGTACTGGGCAGGGGCCCCGGGCTCGCGTGAACATCTCGCTCGGCGCTGAACGCCTCGATCACGTAGGCGACGAAGCGGCGGGAGGCCGTGAGCCGGACGGCATGCGGGAACCTGCGTACGGTCGTGCACGAAGTGCTGCCGCTCCGGGCCGGCCGTCTACAGGTCGAGGACGACTTCGGTGGTCGGCCTGCTGCAGCAGACCAGGACGGTGCCGGGCTCGGGGAGTTCGAGGGGCGGAGTGGTGTAGCTGATCTCGCCTGTCGTGAGGCGGGTGACGCAGGTGTGGCACACGCCGGTGCGACAGGACCAACGGGTGGGGATGTCACAGGCTTCGGCGAGATCGAGGAGGGAGGGATGAACGTCTGACCAGGGGGTGGTGATGCCGCTGCGGGCGAAGGTGACGCGCGGGCCGGTCGCCGTGGGACCAGATGGCTGATGCGGCCGGATCGCGGCGGTGGGGGTGACACCGGGGTTGACGGCGGACAGGACGCCGAACTGTTCCGTATGGATCCGCTCGGGCCGCAGACCGTACTCGCGGAGGAAGCCGCCGACTTCGTCCATGAAGGCGGGCGGTCCGCAGAGATAGGCGTTGGCGTCGGTGGGGATGCCCATGGCCTCGAGCGACGCAGCGGTCGGCCGGCCCTGGATGATGTGGGGCTCGTCGGGATGCGGGGCTTCGCGGGTGTAGTAGACGTACGCGTGGGCGTCGGGGAGTTGCGCGAGAAGGGTGCGGGTCTCGTCCGCGAAGACGTGGTGGGCGCGGTCGTGGGCCGTGTGGATCCACCAGACAGGGCGTGGGTCCCGCGTCGCGGCGAGCCGGTGGAGCATGGCGAGCACGGGAGTGGCGCCGATTCCTGCGGAGAGCAGGACGACCGGTCGGGCGCCGTCTTCGAGGACGAACGTTCCGCGGGGAGCGGCGACGTCCACGAGCTGCCCGGGGTGGAGCCTGGCGTGAATGTAGCTGCTGGCCTTCCCGTGGGGCTCGCGCTTGACGCTGATGCGGTAGGCGCCGGCCGTGGGCGCGGAGGACAGGGAGTAGCTCCGTACCGCGGGGTCCGCGTCGCCGACGTCGAGGCGGATGGAGAGGAACTGGCCCGGCTGGGCCTCGGGCAGGGGTGTGCCGTCGGTGGTGGCGAGGTAGACGGACGAGACGGTGGGGGTCTCGGGGGCGATACGGACGACGCGCAGGGCCCGGAAGCCCGGCCAGTCCGGCTGCCGGGCGGGCTGCTGGGCGGCGAGTTCGCGGAAGGACTGCTGCCATCCGGGGCTGAGGGCGGGGATGTTCAGTGCTCTGTGCAGCTTCGTGGGGTCACGGTCGGGGAGGTAGAGCAGCGCGTCGGCGTCGGCGACGCTGAGTCCTTCCGGGCCCTTTCGGGTGCGGGTGATCTCGTCACCGGCCTGGACCCGGCCCTCGGTGATCACACGCAGGTAGAAGCCCGGACGGTGGTGGGCGACCAGCAGGGACGCCATGGCGGGTTCGCCCAGGCGCATCCCGACCCGGTAGCAGGTGACGCGGGGCTGGGTGACTTCGAACTCGGCTTCGCCGATGCCGTACCGGTCGCCGATGCACACCTCGTCGTCGGGCAGCCCGTCTACGGTGAAGTTCTCCCCGAAGATCCCGAACGTCAGGTCGTCGCGGCCGAGCTGCTTCTGCCAGTACCGGTAGGACTGCAGCTGGTAGACGAGGACGGCTCGGATGTCGCCGCCGTGCCCGGCCAGATCTCCTTGCCCGTCCCCCTCGACATTCAGCCGCCGGACCATGCGGGGACCGTGGACGGGGGCTTTCCAGGCTCCGGTGTGGACAGTCCTGCCCTGCCAGGGCACGTCCTTGGGCACCCCAACGTTGACGGACAACAGCGTCGCCAATGCGACCTCCTCGGGGGTGGCCGGCCGGACAGCCCCTCGTGATATGACTGCCAGAAAATTCGCCGCAAATATTCACTTTGCCGAATATCGACCATATTGCTAGGTTTTGACTCGCGTGGCCTTCCCCCGACCACCGGACCGCGGTGTGATCAGGGGGGGGCAAAACCCACGAGATGTTCGGGTCGATCGGGATGGAGGCGTTCGCCGAGCGAGCCCGTCGTGAGCTGCTGGCCACCGGGGAGTCCCTCCGCAGGCGCAGGTCGGGGGCCTCGCCGAGTGACGAGCTGACACCGCAGGAGAAGCAGATCGCGCTGCTCGTGCGGGACGGCTTCTCCAACCCGGAGGTCGGATCCCGGCTGTTCCTGAGCCCACGGACGGTCGAGTGGCACCTGCGCAAGATCTTCTCCAAGCTGTCGATCACCTCCCGCAGACAGCTCCGCTACGCCCTGCCCCGCGGCGCATACGAGCCCGCGCCGGAACAGGGACTCGGGGGATGACCTGCCGGCCCGCGTCACCCGCGCCGGCCGAGCCCGCCACGGCGGGCATCCGACGACAGAAGGTCATCATGGACATCCCCGTCAAGAAGGTCGCCCTTGTCACCGGTGCGTCGCAGGGGATCGGCGCCGGCCTGGTCGCGGCGTACCGCAAGCTCGGCTACGCCGTCGTCGCGACCTCGCGCGGCATCGCCGTCTCCGAGGACCCGGACGTGCTCACCGTCCGGGGCGACATCGCCGATCCCGCCACCGCCGAGCGCCTCGCCGCCGCCGCGACCGAGCGGTTCGGACGTATCGACACCCTGGTCAACAACGCGGGCCTCTTCATCGCCAAGCCGTTCACGGAATACTCCCGGGACGAGTACGAGGCGGTCACCGGCGTCAATCTGACCGGGTTCTTCCGCATCACCCAGCTCGCCGTCGAGCAGATGCTCCGCCAGGGCGGCGGCCACGTCGTGCAGATCACCACCAGCCTGGTCGACCACGCCAGCTCCGCCAGCCCCTCGGTACTGACCTCCCTGACCAAGGGCGGACTCCAGTCCGCCACCAAGGCTCTGGCCATCGAGTACGCGGCCCGCGGCATCCGTAGCAACGCGGTCGCGCTGGGCATCGTCAAGACCCCGATGCACCCGGACGCCTACGACGAGGATCTCGCCCGGCAGCACCCGCTCGGTCGGATGGGCGAGGTCGGCGACGTCGTCGACGCGGTCGTCTACCTCGAGAGCGCGTCCTTCGTCACGGGCGAGACGCTCCACGTCGACGGAGGCCAGAGCGCCGGTCACTGACCCCTGTGCGCTGCCCGGAGGCGCTGCCTTCCAGCAGGGAGCAAACCGGTCGTGGGGACGGCCGGATGATGACGTCGGCGGGTGTCAGCACCGGTATGGCCCGCAGTGCGGGAGTCAGCGTCCGTCAGGTAACCCGGCTCTTCCACGAAGAGGTGGACACCACTCCGGGCCGGTATGGCGCCCTCGCCGTAGCCCGGGCAGGCCGGAGGCCGGGGTGTGCGCCCTTACCGTTGCCGCCGCACACCCCGAGAGGACAGCCCTGCTCTCCCGCTGATCGGCCTGCCGGGATCGTCCGAAGGCGTTGCCGAGGCGGGACGCAACTGCATCGCGTGTGCGTCGAGCGGCCTCCCGGACTGCCGCCCGTCTGCATCGGTGTCCGCCGGCAGGCCCCGAGCAGGAAGAATGCCCCCCATGACCCAGCAGATCCTTGAGCGTGTCGCCGGATACGAGCGCCGGTTCAACACGCTCTTCGCGGAGTACTTCGAGGCGGTGAGCGCCCGACTCGATGCGCCGTCCTTCAGTCGGTTCACCCCGGACTGCCTGCGGTTGCTGCGGGAGTTGTCCCTGCGGGGCGGGAAGCGGATGCGAGTCGTTCTGCTGCATGAGGCGGCGCGTCTGGCAACGGACGAGCCGGTCGACGGACTGGACGCCGCAGCGTTGAGCATCGAGCTGCTGCAGACCCATGGCCTGGTGCACGACGACCTCATCGACGACAGTCCCACCCGACGCGGCGGCCCCTCCACCTACTACGCCTACCGTGAGCGGTTCCCCGCCCATCCGCAGGCGGCCCTGGGGCTGACCGTGCTCGCGGGGGACCTGGCCCTCGCCCTGTCGCTGCAGGCGCTGCTGGAGGCGAAGGTGCCCGTGCCGGTGCGGCAGGCCATGGTCGAGGTGCAGACGCGGGCGGCCGCCGACACGTTCGTGGGGCAGATCGTCGACCTGGAGCGCGACTTCGCCGCCGCGCCGGACGAGGACGTCCTGCACTGCGTGGCCGACTACAAGTCCGCCCGCTATTCGATCCTCGCACCCCTGCAACTCGGCCTCCTGGCCGCCGGCGAGCAACCGGCGCTCTTCGAGAAGGAGTTGCGGGAGTACGCGCGGCTGGTGGGGATCTGCGGGCAGATGCGCGATGACTACCTGGACCTGTTCGGAGACGCGGCCACCATGGGCAAGCCGACCGGCACCGACCTCCGCGACGGCAAGCACAGCTACACCGTCCGTGCGCTGCTGGCGGCCGTCGACGACGCCGAGCGTCACGTCGTGGAAGCCGCGCTCGGTGACCCGTCCTGCACGCTGGAGACCATCGCTGCCGTCCGGGAGATCGGTGAGCACCGTGGTGTGCCGGGCAGGATGGAGGCGGATATGCGCCGCCATGCGCAGCAGGCGTCCGCGGTGGCCGTCGGCTGGCGGTCGCGGTGGCGGGAGGAGGCCGTCGCCTTCTTCGAGCTGCTGCCGCTGTGGAGCGTGGAGCGAGCCAGGTGAGCCGCCCGCACCACTGGCGTGCTGCGTCCGGGCGGCTCACCCCGGGAACGTGTGGAGCGGGGTGCCGGCGGCCGCGCGGATCGGCATTCCGACGGTGACTCGGCCGGCACCAGTTGTGTTCCACGGGTGCGACCGACCGCCTCGTGCGCGACCGTGGTGGTGGACAGCGGCTCCGCGGCGTCGACGCGGGCCCGGCCTCCGGACGGCAGGAGTGATCGAGATGGCGAAGGTACTTTTCGTGATGACCGGGGCGACGTACTGGGTGCTCAAGGACGGCACCCGGTACGCGACCGGTTACTGGGCCGAGGAGTTCGCGGCCCCGTACAAGGCGATCACGGAGGCAGGTCACGAGGTCGTGGTCGCGACGCCCAACGGTGTGACTCCGAACGTCGACATGATGAGCCTGCGTCCCTCCATGGCGGGCGGGGAGGAAGGGGCCCTCGAACTGGAGGCCATCATCCGGTCCGCGGAAGTGATGAGGCGGCCGCTCCAGTTGTCGGACGTCCGGCTCGAGGACTACGACGCGGTGTACCTGCCCGGCGGCCACGGTCCGATGGCGGACCTGTCGCTGGACGCCGACGTGGGGCGGATACTCACGGCGCAGCTCGCCTCGGGCAAGCCGCTCGCAATCGTGTGCCACGCGCCCGCCGCGATGCTGGCCACCAGGATCCACGGCGAGTCGCCGTTCAAGGGCTACCGGGTCACGTGCTTCACCGATGAGGAGGAAGAGGCGGTCGGGCTGGCCTCCAGGTCGACGTGGCTGCTGGAGACGGAGCTGAAGGACAAGATCGGCGTCGAGTTCAGTCGCGGCGAGATCTGGAAGCCGTACATGGTGGAGGACCGCAACCTCATCACCGGGCAGAATCCCGCTTCGGCCGCGGTCCTGGCGGAGAGGCTGCTGACGCTGCTGAAGTAGCGGCCCCCATGGGTCTCCGGCCCGCCTTCCTCCCCGTCGCGCCCCCGTGACGGGAGCGTGGAGGAGGGTTCTCGGCTACTGGTCGCCCAGGGCGGTGGCGTGCTGATCCGCCTCGATGTCCGAGCGCCCTGCGCCGGTGAACCGGGTGGGCCGGAAGGCCCGCAGGAGGTCCTGTTCCTGATCGGTGGTGATCTCGGTCGCGACCAGGCGTCCCAGGATCGGTGCCAAGGTGACCCCGCTGTGCGAGACGAGGCAGTAGACGCGGGACTGCGCGGAGGCATAGCCGGCGACGGTGTGGCCGTCCGCGGGCAGTGACCGCAGGCCGACCCGCAGGTCGATCTCCGGTGCTCGGCCCGGGTCGGGCAGCAGCGCGGAGAACCGCCGAGCGAGGGTGTTCGCGATGTCC
Source organism: Streptomyces sp. NPDC006872 (assembly GCF_040635845.1). Taxonomy (NCBI): domain Bacteria; kingdom Bacillati; phylum Actinomycetota; class Actinomycetes; order Kitasatosporales; family Streptomycetaceae; genus Streptomyces; species Streptomyces sp. NPDC006872. The sequence continues at coordinate 670,878 of NZ_JBEYIL010000002.1, read as the reverse complement.
CCGTCCGCGGACGGGGGGTCTTCGGGATCGACGTCGGCGTTCAGGTCGAGAGCCTGCAGGACGGCTTGCCCACCGGCCGCAGGGCGGAGATTCAGGCCGGGGCTGTGGATCACACAGCGCAGGTCGAGCTCCGGCGACCTGGCGTACCCGAGCAGACCGACGGTCTGCGCTCCGCGGCCGACGTCCGTCACCATGGGAACGTCGATCCCGGCCCGTGCGGCGAGCCGTTCGGTCCAGCGGCCTGCCGCCAGGACGACTCGATCGCCCCTGCGGACCTCGCCTCCGGCCAGGGTGACGGACACTCCGTCGGGTCTGTCGTCGATGGCCATGACCTCGCCGATCGCGCATGTGGCTCCGTGCTGCTCGGCGTCCGCCAGCAGGTTGCCCACGAAGAGGGCCGGCAGAACGTATCCCTCACTGGGGAAGTGCGCGATGGACGTGATGGTCGCCGGGATCCGGAGGTCGCCCGCGATCCGCGTCGCCTCGTCGGGCGTGACCCGGTGTGCGGGGTAGTCCAGGGCCTGCAGTCGTTCCACGTTGTCGGCAAGTCGCCGCTCGTTCGCGGCGTCCGCCCACTGCAGCGCGCCGCTGGGGAAGTACGACGGCGCACCGGGCAGTTGCTCGGCGAGCCTGGCGTGCTCCTCCATCCCTGCGAGGTTCAGCCGGTGGTAGTCCGGGTCGGGCTTCCGGCTGGAGTTGATCCAGGCGAAGGTGGTCGCGGTCGTGCCGGTGCCGGCTCCCGACCGGTCGAGCAGGAGAACGTCCTCGCCGGCGACGGCAAGCTGCCTCGCGACGCTCACGCCCAGCACACCGGCGCCGATGATGATGACCTTCATGGTGTACGCACTTCCTTTCCGGCAGCGACACGCTGCTCATATGACGGGGACGGGCAGCTCCAGGAAGAACTCGGCGGTGCCCGGACGGACCAGGGTCGTGACCACCTCGACGGTGCTTCCGTCGTCGGCACGCAACTCCCTGCGCCGCATCAGCGCGGGTGTTCCGATCTCGCTGTGCAGCAGTGCGGCGTCGTGCTCATCGAGGCTCACCGGGTCGAGGTAGACCCGGATCGCGTCGATCGGTACCCCTCTGCGCTGGAGATACGGGAGGGTGACGAGGTCTTCGAGGTTCTCGTTCAGCAGGTCGGGGGCGACCGCGAAGAGAACGACGTGCCGCTCGACGGACTGTGGCTCCTCGCGCACGTCGAGCTTGCGGCGGACCAGTTCCACCACGGCCGTGTCGGCCGAGGCGCCCGGGAGCGTCAGGACGGCGTCGGCGGCCCGGACGATCCGCGCGGACACGACTTCGTGTCTGCCCGGTACGCCCTTTGCTGCTACCGCGGGGGTGACGAAGTTGAGCAGGTTGATCTGCCGCGTCACGTCCGCGACAAAGGTGCCGTGGCGCCGGCGGCGGATCGCCAGTCCCGAATCCGCCAGGTCGTTGAGCACCCGTTGGGCCGTGGCACGGCTGACGCCGTACTGGGTGGAGAGGTCCTTCTCGGTCGGCAGCCGCGCGCCGGGGGGCAGGTCCCCGGCCCGGATCTTCGCTTCGATCTCTCGCCTGATCTGTACATAAAGCGGCACGGTCATGATCAGACCGTACATTCGGCCAATTGACCGGTGACAGTGAACCGACCGCCCCTGCCTGATTCGTCATGTCGGTCTCCCGCCTGACTACACGGTGAGCAGCGCCGCACAACTACACCGTACAATCGACCAATTGACCGGTCAATAGCGCGCCCCACTGTGAGCACCCTCGGTGCCGACCGCATGAGGGCCTCCGTACGGGCGGGAGAGGAGTGCTCATCCAGGGATCGGCGGTCTCTGGATAGCCGGGTGGGATGCGGCGAGAATAGGGGCATGGAGAAGAAGGAACCGGCGGAATTGCTGCGCTGTCGGCGTGAGTTGTCGCGCCCCGACAGCAAGCTGGAACTCCTCTCCAGCGGGTTCCCCGTCGAACGCCTCCAGGCCACGTGGGCGGATCTCGTACGGCGGGTGGTCCGGGCCGACGGAGCCTGAATCCTGAAGATCCGAATCGTCTAGAACCCGCACATGCGGCGGCTGCTCAGCAGGCGGTCGGGGCTGCGCTGCGGTCCGCTTCCGGGAGATGCCTCTCCGCCCAGGCGGCCAGTTCCTTGAGAGCCGGCTCAAGCGCCCGGCCCGCTTCCGTCAAGCGGTACGAGACGCGCAGCGGCGGCCCCTCGTCCACCTCGCGCACGACCAGCCCTGCCGCGCCCAGCTCGGTCAGCCGGTCCGAGAGCATGCGCTCGCTGATGCCCGGGATGGCGCGGTGCAGGTCGGCGAAGTGCACCGGGTGCTCCATCAGGGCGGCCACGATCGGGCCGGTCCAGCGCTTTCCGAGCAGCGCGAAGACGCGCGTGATCGCGCCGTCGACCGTCTTACAGGGCTCCGCGACCGGTTCCGTCATGCCTGAAGTCTACTGTGAGACCGATCGTAGGTGAAAAAAAGTAAGTCCCTGTGTTATCAATAGGAGCACACGAAACGACAGCTCGTCCTTCCCTGACGCCTCTGTCGCCCACGCTTCTTTGGAGACCCCCCATGGCAACGCTGCTGCACCTGGACTCGGCCCTGTGGCCGGAGCAGAACTCCGCCTCCCGCGCGGTCACCGCCGCCTTCCGTCAGGCATGGGAGGCGCAGCACCCCGACGGCACGGTGATCTACCGGGACCTCAACGCCGACCCGATCCCGCACCTGGACACGCTCACCGCCTCCGCGGCCTTCACGCCCCCCGCCGACCACACCCCGGAGCAGGCGGCCGCCTTCGCCGAGCAGCTCAAGCTGATCGAGGAGCTGGAGAGCGCGGACGCCGTCCTCATCGGCGCCCCGATGTACAACTTCACGATCCCCTCCACGCTCAAGGCATGGATCGACCAGGTGATCCTCGTGGGCCGTACCGCGCTCGTCGAGGAGTCCGCGGTCAAGGGCACCCCGGTGTTCATCGTGGCGAGCCGCGGCGGCTCCTACGCCCCCGGCACCCCCCGCGAGCCCCTCGAGTACGTCCAGAACTACCTGGAGGGCGTCCTCACCGAGATGATGGGCGTGAAGGTCGACTTCATCGTCCCCGAGCTCACGCTGGCCCGCTCCAACCCGGCCATGGCCGAGCTGATCCCGCTCGCCGACGCGTCCAAGGCCAAGGCCCTCGAGGACGCGACCAGCAAGGGCAAGGAAGCCGCCCTCAAGGCTTCCTGACTCGCTTCCTGACTCCCTGCGGCCGTGACGTCCCGGGGCTCCCTTTCGGGGCCCCGGTCGCACGCTGTCACGGGGCGTCGGCCCGACGATGCGCGGACAGCTACGTGCCGACCTGGTCCGGCGGGAACTCCTCGCCGAAGCGGTTCGTGCGCGTTCGCCATGACCAGGACGCTGAACGGCCTGTTCAGCTCGGCCAACGCGAAGACCGTACGGCAGCTGTTCGGTGAGCTGGACGAGCAGGTCGCGCGCGATCTGGGAGCGTTCGTCGCGGGCGGCACCGGTGCGGTGGTCAACGACTGGCTGATCGACGGCGCCGGCCTACGCCCACGGCCGACAGCCCGCCGACCGCGCGCCGGTCCGCCTGTTCGTCATGGGCGAGGAGAAATGGCGCGACTTCCCGTCCTGGCCGCCGCCCGGCTACGAACCGCGCCGTTTCCACCTCCAACCGGACGGCGGCCTCTCCACCGGGGCACCCGCCGAATCGACCCCCGACGGCTACCGCTACGACCCGGCCGACCCCACCCCGGCCGTCGGCGGCGTCCGTATGACCGTCGGGGTGAAATCGGGCCGCGCGGACAACACCGCGCTCGAAGCCCGCCCCGACGTCGTCACCTACACAACTCCCGTACTGGACAACGACGTCGAGGTGATCGGCGAGGTCGCCGCCGAGATCTACTTCCGCTCCAGCCTGCCGTACGCCGACGTCTTCGTCCGCCTGTGCGACGTCGACGAGCAGGCCTTCCACGACCCCGCACACCCCTCAGCGATCGTCCTGCCGGTACGAGAAGTGCACTGACCGGGGCCGGGTGGGAGCGCGGCGCCGCTCCCACCCGGCCCCGGTCGGCCTGTGGTCCGTCGGGCTGTCAACCGATGGGGTACGCCCGGGTGATCGTCTCGCTGAAGGTGTTGCCCGAGTGGTCCTCACCGCTGGCGCGCAGGGTCGCCCAGCCGCTGGTGGCGGAGGCCGCCGGGTGGGTCAGGACGGCCCGCCCGTTGGTGCCCTTGACCCGCGTGGGGACGGTCGTCCAGGTCGCGCCGTCGTCGTACGACACCTCGATCTTCACCGTGTCGAGGCCTCGGTGGCGGCGGGGCCCCTGCTGCTGCACCACGAACGGGATCGTGAACTCCGTGTCCGCCGGGGCGATGCCGTTCGCGTCGGTCGGCGGCTGGAAGCGCAGCACGGTCAGCGGCAGCGGGGCGGTCGCGTCGGCGCCCGCCGACCGGAACGTCCAGCTGGCCTCGATGCGCTGTGAGCGCTGGCCGTGCCAACTGGTGCTGCGGGTCCCGGTGACGTCGAGCCGGTAGTCGGCCGCTTCGGCGGGTACGGTCCAGAAGTTGTCGAAGTTGTCGAAGTTCGCCTCGTCCTCCCAGGGGCTGTCCAGCGTGCCGACCTCGGTCCCGTCCCGGTAGAGGGTTGCCTCGGCCCGGCTGAACGCGCGGTTGTTGTAGTTGTAGTGGCTCGGGTCGGAGTCCCCCCACAGAGAGAACGCCGGGGCGATCCGGTTCCCGGTACGGCTCAGGAACTGCCCGTTCGCGGCCAGCGCCGGACCGACCACCGGATGGTTCCAGGTCTCCTTCGTGACACTGCCCGGCTTGTAGGTCCGCGGGTTGGACTGCTGTCGTCCGAGGGCGTAGTAGCTGCTGCCGTCCGGGGTCATGTACTCCCCGAAGAACCCTGTCCAGGTGACATCCGGGTCCGCGCTGTAGTACTCCACCCGCTCGGTCGGGATCGGCACGTTGCGCGTCACCGAGAAGAGGTTGGTCTGGCCGCCCACGTAACCGAGGACGACTCGGGCCGCTCCGGCGCGCTGACCGGCCCGCTTGCCGTACGAGGCGTTCACCTTGGCCAGTCGGTGGAGCGGGACGGCGTAGGAGAGGCGGCTCGGGACGCCGCCCTTCGTCTCCTCCACCAGTGAGTAGACCGGACCCTCGATCAACGCGTCGGGCTCCGCCGGGACCGCCAGGATGGTGCGGTAGACGTAGCGGTAGGAGCTGTCCCGGTCCGCGGCCGGGGTCGGTACGGCGGACAGGGCCGTCGTCGAGTAGTACGGGGCCATGACGCCGAGGCTCGACAGCTCCCGATGGCCGGTGGAGTCGACGGAGGTGTGCTGGGCGTCGAACTCACGGAACCAGGGTGCGACCGTGTCGTCCGGGACACCGACGTACACCGGCTTGCTCTTGCGGGCGTCGAACTCGATCGCGGTGTTCCGGTCGACCACGACCCCCGGTCGGCTCTCCAGGGTGAGGTCGACGGACCTCTTCGTCTCCGGATCCACGGTGTTGATGAGGGCGGTGAGACCGTACCTGCCCTTGGGCAGCCTGAGGTGGGCCTCGGGCCGGACCGTGTTGATCTGCCCGAAGGACGAGGCGCTGGTCCGGTCGAGAGGATCGACGGCGATCACGGACGTGTAAGGCGACAGCGGCGTGCTTCCGTTGCGGTCGAGGGCGGTGAGGTCGAGGTCGTAGCTCTCCTCCTCGAACTTCGCCGTGACCGTGGTCTGGACGCGGGTGGAGCCGTCGGCGCTCGCCGCCACCAGCCGCCAGGCGTACGAGGCTCCGGTCGCCGGGATGCCGGTGGCCGGGTCGATCGTCACGTCCACGGTGGACTCGCCGCCAGCCGGGACGGTGACCTCGGTGGCGGAGAGGCGCAGGGTGTCCGTGGGGGGAGTCGCTCCGTCCGCCGCCGAGGGAGTGATGGTCAGGGTGAGCGGGGTGTCGGCGTCGTTGCGGTAGGTGACCGTCCTGGTCGCGGCCGGGGCCGCGGTGTGCGGCCAGGTGAACAGCCCCGCGTTCAGGCCGGCCGGGGACACGGTCACCGTCCTGCTGGTCGCCCTGGCCACGTCGACGAGACCGCTGCCCTGGACGTGGACGCTCTGGTCCGGCTGCGGACTCGCCGAGGACTTGATCCCGTCCTTGAGCTGCCGGCCGCCCCAGTCCGGGTGCGCCTGGGCGAGCAGGGCCACGGCGCCCGCCGCCGCCGGGGTCGCCATCGAAGTGCCCGACAGCGCTGTGTAGTTGTCGTCGATGGGGCCCTGCGGGCCCGCGGGGTCGATGTCGCCGATCGAGGTGCCCTTGGCCCGGGCCGAGATCACGGCCACGCCGGGGGCGGTGACGTCCGGCTTGATGGCACCGTCCCCGAGGCGCGGACCGCGGCTGGAGAACGACGCGAGCGCGCCCGTGGAGTCCACCGCGCCGACGGTGAGGGCGGCGTCGGCGGCGGCCGGCGCCCCGATGGTGGTGGTACCGGGGCCGGAGTTGCCCGCGGCGACCACGAACAGCGAATCCCCCTGCGCCGACAGGGAGTTCACCGCCTGGGACAACGGGTCCGTGCCATCGCTCGGCAGCCGTGAGCCGAGGCTCATGTTGACGACGTCGGCGCCCTGTGCCACCGCCCACTCCATGCCCTCGATGATGTCGGAGCTGAAGCCTGAGCCGCCGGCGTCCATGACCTTGCCGATCAGCAGGTCGGCGCCGGGCGCCACCCCCTCGTACCGGCCGCCCGAGGCGGCTCCGCTCCCGGCGACGATGCCGGCCACATGGGTGCCGTGGCCGTTGTCGTCCTCGGCGTTGTCGGTGCCGTTGATCAGGTTCCGTTCCGTTGTCACCCTGCCCTGGAGGTCGGGGTGGGCGTGGGCCCAGCCGGTGTCCAGGACGGCGACCTTGACGCCCTCGCCGGTGTAACCGGCGGCCCGGGCCGCCGGGACGCCGATCTGGGCGTTGCCGACGTCGTCGCGGGTCTCGACGGGAGCGTCGAGCCAGACCTTGGACAGGCCGGACTCCAGCTTCGCTGCGGACGCGGACCCCGACTCGCGGACGATGTCCGCCCAGAACTCGCCCGCCTCGTCGTGCCGTTCCTCGACCGCGGTCGCGTCGATGCTCCGCAGCGTGTTGCCGACCTGCGCACCGTCGGCACGAGTGAGCGCCGAGGGAGTGCGGTCCCCGGTGTGCCCGACGATCAGCGGCAGCGCGTCGAGTTGGGCATCGTCGTACCCGGCCCGGGTGAGGGCGGTGATGTCGAACAGCCGGGCGTCCAGGGTGCCATCGGCCACCAGGCCTACCGCGTCCGACGGGATGACGCTGAACTCTCCCGCGTCCTCCCGCTGGTAGAAGACGATGTCCGAGCGGCCCTCACCGGCTTTGACCTGCACCGAGCGCTTACCGCCGGCTACTTCGGTGACGTTGACGACATCGCCGGTGATCAGGGTGACCGACGTCTGTCCGTCGGTCGTCTCCGGCACGGTGTCCGAGGCGCCGGCGGGGGGTGAGGCGGCGAGGACGGCGGCGGTCAGGGCGGCGGCCAGGACGGCGGCGGTGAGGGCGATGGCCGGGCGGGGAGATCTGGGGCGCCGGCCGTGGCGGTGATCGGGGGTGGGGGGTGTCACGGTGTTCCTTTCCGAGTGCCGAAGGTGGGGGACGGTGGCTCAGAGGGGTTCGAACCGGCCGTCGTCGCAGCTCTCAGGGAGGGCTTCCGCCTCGTCGGAGGACTCCTGGGCGCAAGGCGGCCCGGGGTCACCCTGTCCGGCCCCTGCATGCTGCTCGCTCTGTTCCTCGGCGTGCGGTGGCTCCTGCGGGTCGACTCGCATGGCACACCAGCCTCGTACGCGACCGGCCGTACGGCGATCAGGCAGGTGACCGAATAATTAGCCGTGGGGTGCCGAGTCCCCGGACTCCAGCGGCAGTACGCCGGTCTCGACGGCGGCCCGGACCACGGCCGCCCGCGACGACACCCCCAACTTGCGCATGGCGGCGCTGAGTTGAGTAGCCACGGTCTTCGGGGAGACGAACAATGTCTGCGCCGCCTCCCTGTTGGTCATCCCCTGCGCAACCAGGGCCACGACCTGCTGTTCCCGTGGGGAGAGCCGTGGGCCGTAGCCGCGCGGCCCCCTGCGCCAGGCACGGGCCACCTCCACCCCGTGCCCGCGCAGCAGTTGGGCGACCCGGTCCGCGTCCGTGCGCGCACCCAGCGTCCACAGCCGCTCCTGCACGGCGGCGAGCTGCGCGAGCGCCTGCCCGGTGTCGCCGTGCCGGAGCAGACAGCGGCCCCGCCGTTCGAGTGCCAGCAACTCGTCGTACGGGCGCGGCAGGGCGGCCCACGCCGAGGCCGCCGTCGCGAACGCCTCGGCGGCCAGGGCCGGTTCGCTGTGGGCCTCGGCCAGGATCGCGCGGCCGAACGACAGCGCGGCGGCGGCCGCCGGCGCGTTCCGCCCCTCGATCCCGTCGGCGTACCGTCGCAACAGCTCTTCGGCCCGGTCGATCCGGCCGGCTCCGGCCAGGGCGTCGAGGTGGGCCGGGAGGATGTCGGTGGCCCACAGCCAGACGTCCTTGCGTTCGATCAACTCCAGTACGCGGCCGGTGACTTCGAGGGCCGTGACCCAGTCGCCGTCGGCCAGGTGCGACCGGGCGAGTGCCGCCGCCGAGAGCCCGGCCTCCGGCTCGCACAGGCCGCCCTCGGCGAGTTCGTCGACGACCTTCCGCAACCCGCGCCGGGCCGCCGCGCCGCCGCCCCCGGCGAGTGCCAGCACTGCCTGGATCTGCCGGGCCAGCCGCGAGCCGTAGGGGTTGACGTCCCGGTCGGCGGCCAGCGCGGCGACGGTCTCGTCCAGGCCCGCCCACTCTCCGGTGCACCAGTCCAGATAGGCGAACGGGACCCGGACGACGCTCAGCAGCCGCCGGTACCCGATGGACTCCACGAGTTCCACCGCGGCCGTCAGCCGGGACCGGGCCCCGGCATAGTCACCCCAGACGATCGCCGTCTGCCCGGCGTTGAACAGGAACCGGGCGAGCAGTCTGCGCTCGGCCGGGGGCGCGTCGGCCGCGGCCCGCTGGATCTCGTCGGCCGCCCGCCAGCCCTCCTCCTCGCCGAGCAGGAGCAGGGCCGAGGCACGGTTCGTCAGCACCCGGAGCCGGTCGGACGACGACTCGATCCTCGGCAGCAGCTCCGTCGCCCGCGCGAGCCACCTGCGGTGCCGTGCCGCCGGCCATTGCGGCACCAACGGCATCGCCAGCACGGACATCGCCGTCGCGGCCAGGTCGGGCCGGTCCTCCAGGTGGGCGACACCGTCCTCGATCTCGTCGAACGCCGCGGACTCCTGACCGGCGTCCCGCAGCAGCCGGCCGAGCAGCAGCTTGATCTCACCGCGCTCCTGACGCGGCAGATCCTCGTACGACAGGACCTTTCGTACGGCGTCCAGGACGGCCCGCGCGAGATCGCTGACGTCGCGCGCGCCGAAGACGGCCGCGCCGCCCATCTTGCGGGCGAGGCGCGACCGGTCCGCCGTCGCGAGGTCCGCCGCATTGAGCAGGCCCAGCAGGGTCACGACCGCGGCACGGTCGTCCCCGGACTCCAGCGCCACGTCGGCGCCGGCCTCCCCGTACCGGCACCACCCCGCGACGTCGCCCGCCTCACGGCAGTGCCAGGACAGCCGTGCGACGGGCTCGGGCCGCAGCCCGCGCAGGCTCGCCACAGCCCTGCCGTGCAGTCGGCGCCGGTCCGGCGCGGGGATCGCGCCGCGCACGGCCAGGCAGTCCAGGGCGTGCCGGTAGGCGTACGCACCGGGTGTGTGCTCCCGCAGCAGTCCCGACCCGAGCGCGGCCGCCAGCCCGCCCCGGCCTGCCTCGGGCTCCAGGTCCGCGACCGCGCTGAGCAGTGCCTCCTCGGACGGCGCGTCCAGCACGGCGGCGGCCTCCAGCACTGTGCGCGCCGGGGCGTCGAGCCGTTCCACCCGCTCCAGCACCGAGTCCCGCAGGGTCGCCGGGACCTGTAACTCGGTCAGCACCCGGCGGATCCAGGCGCCGTCGCGGTGGACGATGTCCCTGCGGTCCCGCAGCAGGAGGACGCACTCCTCCACGGCGAGCGGGATGCCGTCGGTGTGCCGGTGCAGGAAGGTCACGAACTCCGCGGACACCGTCGAGGTGTCGAACATGGACGCGACCAGCTCACGGGTGTCCGGCAGGTCCAGCGGCCCGAGTGTCAGCCGTACGAGCGTGACGTCCGAGGGCACCCGGGAGGTCAGCCGGGTCAGGAGCGAACCGTGCGGCACCTCGTCCGGGCGGAAGGAGACCACGATCGACAGGTCGGGCCGTCCGGCGGCGGTGAGGGTGAGCAGCCATTCCAAGGTCGCGGTGTCGGCCCAGTGGGCGTCCTCGACGACCAGCACGCCGATGTCCAGTCGGCCCAGCAGCTCGGTGAGTGCGCTGAGGATCCGGTGCCTGGTCTCGTGGGGATCGTCGAGCACGTCCAGCGGCGGCGGCAACCGGTCGGCCCAGTCGGGGAACAGCGGCCGTAACGCCCCGGCCAGCGGGCTCAGTTCCAGCCCGGCGGGTGGGGAGGGGACGCGGCGGCGGATGCCGTCGACGACCGCGCCCAGGGTGAACGGTTCGGGCAGCGGCGGGCAGGTGGCGATCACCGCCTCGCGCCCGACCGCCCGGGCGACCGCCTCCCGCACGAGCCGCGTCTTCCCGATACCGGCCTCGCCCTCCAGCACGACGAGCGCCGGCCCGTTTCCCAACGCCTCGCACACGGCGAGGAGTTCGGTCTCCCGGCCGACGAAGTCGGGGGCGGGACGGGGGGCGTACGACGGCGCCGGACGAGGCGGCGGGTCGGACGAGGGCACCCGGTGGGGCCGGAAGCCGGGCGAGGGCGCGGGCACGGGCGTGGGGTGGGACGGGGAGTCGTACGACGGCGTCTGCCGCGGCTGCGGCTCGCCGTGCGGTTCGTCCCGGCCGGCGTGACGCGGATCATCCCGACTGGGGCGACGTGCCAAACTGCCACCTCCGGCTGCCTGTCCGAGGTCAACCCCCGCACCAGTGCTCACACCGCGCCCGGGCCCACCATCTTGGCATGGCCACGCCTAGCCTGACAGTACGGGCCGGAAACCCCGCCGCAAGCCGGACCCCTGCGGCGAGCGGTCCCGAAGCGACGGATCGCCGCTCAGCGGGTCGCCCGGGCGGTGTCCGCGTGGGCGGAGCGCAGGGCGGAGAGGAAGGTGTCGGCCGACTGGGCGCCGGAGAGAGCGTAGGCCCGGTTGACGACGAAGAACGGCACGCCCGTGGCACCGTATCCGCGCGCCTCGCGGAAGTCGGCCTGTACGGCGTCCGCGTACTCGTCGCCGGTCAGCATCCGCCGGGTCTCGTCCTCGGGGACGCCCACCTCGGCGCCGAGCCGTACGAGCGTGTCGGGGTCGTCGACGATCGCGCCCTCGCACAGATGGGCGCGCAGGAGCCGCTCGTGCATCCGGTCGCCCAGCCCGTGGGCGGCGGCCAGGTGGCTGAGGCGGTGGGCGTCGATCGTGTTGACCGATACCGCCCGCTCCAGGTCGTACGTCAGCCCTTCGGCGGCGGCGAGTTCGCCGACCTGTCGGGTCATCGCCCCTATCCGGGCGAGCGGGGCTCCGGTCTTCTGCGCGAGCGTCTCGAACACGGGCCGGCGGTGGCCCTTGGGGTGGGCGGGGTCGAGCTGGAAGCTGTGCCAGTGCAGTTCGACCTCCGTACCGTGTTCGAAGCGGTCGAGCGCCGTCTCGAGGCGCCGCTTGCCGATGTAGCACCACGGGCAGACGACGTCGGACCAGATGTCCATGCGCAGCGTGTCGGGCGGTGTGCTCACAGGACGCACACCCCGTCCGTGCAGAGGGCCGCGTCGTCCGAACCGAGGTTCATGAGGGGGAAGTTGACCTCTTTCGTGTCCGGATGGCCTTCGGCCGCGTCGGCCGGTCCGTCGGACAGGGTCTCGTCGGGCACGGTCTCGACGGGCTGTCCCGCCGTGCCGTTGCGGAGAGGCTGGAGAAGGGGGTCGAGCATCAGGAGTCCAATCGTCTGAGAGGCGAGGTGAGCGGCGCCCGGGCGTTACGCGGCGGCGCCGGCCTGCGGAGCAACCGGCTCCGGGTGGATCTGCTCGACGCGGTCGCGCTTGGTGTACAGGTCCCAGTAGGCCTCGGCGAGGTCGTCCGGGTCTGCGACGGGGAGCTCGAAACCGTTGGGCATCGTGATGGGCTCGGTCCCGACCGGGGCGCCTGTCTGGGCCTCGACGGCCTCGGCGGCGGCGCTGCGGGCGATCAGGGCGGCGACGGAGAGGGTGCCGGCGTAGACGCCGGTGTCGGCCAGTTCGGCGTTGAGGGAGTAGAGGTAGTTGCGGGCGGCGGCCATCACCGGGCCGAGGCCGCTGGCGTGGGGCATCGGCTGGACGGCCGAGTAGCCGGTGCCCATCAGGACGGCGCCGTCACCGCGTTCGACCATCTCCGGCAGCACCGCGTGGAACACCTCCACCGGGGTGAACAGGAACAGCCGGGACAGCGGCTCCAGGGTGGCCGCGTCCAGTTCGGCGGCCGGCGTGAAGGCCTGGTCGCCGCCGATCGGGGCGTACTCGACGACGTCGATCCGGCCGAAGCGGTCGCGGATGGCGCCGACGAGGGCGGGGACCGCGGTGGGGTCGGACAGGTCGGCGGGGAAGGGTGCGGCCTCGATGTTCTCCTCGGCCAGCTGCGCGACCAGCGCGTCCAGCCGGTCCTTGCGGCGGGCGACCAGGGCGACACGGAAGCCCTCGCGACCGAAACGGCGGGCGACGGACACCCCGAGGCCGGTACCGGCACCGAAGACGGCGATCACTTTGGACATGGGACGGCTCCTTGCAACAGAGGCATCTTGACCCAGGGGTCAACTTCACTGCGACGGTAACATGAAACTTGACCCATGGGTCAAGTTGACTGGGCGGGGGAATGGGACCATGGAGTCCGGACACACGACCAGGAGGAACGCCGGATGCGGGCCGACGCGCAACGCAACGCGGAGAAGCTGCGCACAGCAGCCGCCGAGCTCTTCCGTGAACGTGGCCTCCAGGCGCCCCTCAAGGAGATCGCCCGCCGGGCCGGCGTGAGCCACGGCACCCTCTACAACCTCTTCGGCACCCGCGAGGCGCTCATCGACGAGGTGGTGGCCGACCTGGCGGCGGCCCGCCTCGACGAGGCCGCCGAGCAGGCCCTGGCGCGGGAAGACGCCTGGGAGGGATTCGCGTACTACATCGAGACGCTCTGCGAGCTGCAGGCCACCGACCCCGCGATCGGTGACGTGGTCGCCGGCCGCTACCCGGGCGCCGAACGCCTGATGACCGTCTGCGCACGCTCCTACGCCTCGACCGCGCGCATCATCGAGCGCGCCCAGCAGGCCGGCGCCCTGCGCCCCGACTTCACCCGCGAGGACCTGCTGTTCATCTTCGGCACCAATGCCCTGCTGGCCCGCGCGGCCAAGGACACCGCCCCCGACGCCTGGCGCCGCAGCGTCGCCTTCATGCTCGACGGCCTGCGCACCGAAGCCGCCCACCCGCTCCCGACCGGCCCGCTGACCTCTCAGCAGATGTACCAGGTGATGGGCAACCTCACCGGCACGCCCTGACGAGTCCGGCCGCGCCCGTCCCGCCTCGCCGGATCCCGCACCCTGGCGGGCGCCGGGCTATCGCGTCGACGCCAGGTCGGGCGTAGCGTTCCATGCTCGGTGGATCAGCGCACGGGCTCACGGTGGGACGCGAGCACCGTCATGGAGGGGGGGTGGCCATGGCATTGGTCATGTGTCCGTTGTGCAGCGACGACGAGGACGTCGAGTTGGTCCGTGCCCTGGAGGGCGGACGGCGGACCGTCAGACACAGGTGTGGGTACGAGTGGGACCACGGGGAGCCCACTCCCCCGAAGAAGAAGGCGTCCTATTCCTTCGACGACCTCAAGGCCCGTTTCCCGAAGCCCGAGGACGTCGAGCCCGAGGTGCTGGAGCGCGTGACCCGGCTCAAGGCGCGGTATCTCGCCGCCAAGCCGGGCGTCGATCCGCGGGTCGCGGCCTACTGGGCGAAGTACCAGGAGATCTTCTCCCCCGACGGGTTGCGGACGTGCGACCCCAGGGTCCTCAAGGACTTCGCCAACTCCGAGGTCGGGGCCCGCCCCGGCAACCAGGCCACGTTCAACTCGGCGTGGAACGCCATGGGCGACGCCGCGGCCGGGGAGGAGACCCGCAAGACGATCGAGTACCTCCTGCACGGCCCGGCCGACGTGCCGCTCGAAGACCGGCTTCAGCACTTGCTGGCCGGCACGAAACCGTTCGCCATGACCGGTTTCAAGGAGGCGCTCCTCACGAGGGTGCTCTGCGTCGTGCAGCCCGAGCGGTTCCTGTCGATCCTCAAATACACGACGGAGGCCGGCGGAAAGCGCGAGATCGCGCGGATGGTCTACGGACTGGAGCTGCCCGCGCCGGAGTCGGTGAACTGGACCCTCGGGCGGCTCATCCTGTGGAGCAACGACCTCCTCCATGCCCTCGTCGGCGAGGGTTTCGCCAACCAGCAGCACTCCGCCGCCTTCCTGTGGTGGGCCAAGGACCAACCTGGCGGATGCCGGTAGCACGACGCCGGAAGCCGGCCGGAACGAGATGCCGACATAGTGGTTGTCGAACGTCCCTCAGGCCCGAAACGACACTCTCTTTGCGATCTGCCGTTTCCGGGCGCGTCGGATGAGGGAAAAGCACGAAAATGACACACCACGGCCACTCAAGTCCCACGCCCCATAACCTGCACGGCTTTTCAGTACCAAAAAACAGCACAAAAGAAGAAACAGTCGAAATGGGACACATCTGCCAGAGCGTCCGGGAACCACGGAGATGAGGCGTATGACGAGTCTTTTACCGGCTCAGCAGTGGACCGCATTCCGCATACCGGCCTCTGAGGCCATGTCACGGGGCCGCCTGACCGAGCAGTTCGCCCACTGCTCGTTGGGCTTGGTGGTCGCGCCGCCCGGCTTCGGCAAGACCGCGCTGTTGGCGCAGGCGGCCAGGGCGCATCCGGGCCCGGTGACGTGGTACCAGGCCCGGCCCGACGCCGACCAGCGGGAGTTGCTGACCACGCTCGGGTACCCGGCTGACGCGCTGGCGGGCTCCGCGGGGCCGCCCGGCGCGGCTCAGCAGACGCCGCGGCGGCGCGATGTCAGGGACAGTGGAGCCGTCGGGCGACTCGTCGTCATTGATGACATGCACCTGCTGTCGGCGGCCGCGCGGGCGCTCGTGGTCCGGCTCGGCCAGCTGGCCCCGCCGCACCCACGGGTGCTGATCGGTACACGCCCCGCCGCCGGGTTGTCGGTGGCCGCGCTGGAAGCGTCGAGCGCGACGGTGGTCAACGCCGACGCGCTGCGGTTCCGCTCCTGGGAGGTCGAGCACCTGTTCCCGCATCTGTACGACACTGCGCTGCGCCCCGGAATCGCGCTGCCCCTGGTCCGGGCCACCGGCGGCAGGGCCGCGACGCTGAGGCTGTTCGCCAGAGCCGTGGCGGCCCGCCCCGACACGGGACAGGAACAGATCCTGGCCGACGGGATGTTCGGCCGCGAATACCTGGAGCGGGAGGTGCTCGCCCCGCTCCCCGACCGTCTCGGACGGTTCCTGACGGAGACCTCCCTGCTGAGCCGGCTCACCGCCGACACCTGCCGAGCGCTCACCGGCCGGGCCGACAGCGCCGAGATGCTGTGGTCCCTGGCCCACGAGCACGGGGTCCTGCGCGCCGACCCGGACGGACGGACGTACGTCGCCGAGCCCCTGCTCCGCGAGTGTCTGCGCGCGCGGCTCACGGGCATGTCGACCGACGTCGAACTGACACGGCTGCGCGCCCGGGCCGCCGCCTGCGCCGCCGCCGACGATCATCAGGACCCGCCGCCTTCGGCGGTGCGCCGCCGCCCCGGGTCCGCCGACTGGCCCGGCCCGCTGCGCATCGTCGTCGCGGGCGCCCCGGACACCTACCTCGACCGCTCTGTCGGGCACGTCGCCGAGGACGGTCCCGGCAGCTCCGCCGCCCTCCTCGTCCAGGGCATCGCCGCCGCCCTGACCGGCGACAGGACGGCCGGGCCCACCGTGCGCCGGGCGTTGGCGGAGGCGACGGACGACGCCCTGGTCGCGCTGTCCGGGCAGTTGGTCCGGGTGGCGCTGACCGTGCTCGCCGGGGGCCCGGCCAGTCCGGTCCCCTACCCGGAACTCCAGCGGATCGCCTACGACGCCGAACGGCTGGACCTGCCGTGGCTGAGCCGGGCCGCCCGGTGCCTGCTGGGCCTGGGACCGCACCCCGAGGACGCCGGGCAGCCGGTCGTCGTGCTGGACGAGTGCACCCGGCTCGGCGACGCCGAGGGGGCGGCGCTCGCCGCACTGGCCGGGTGCCTGCGCTCGGTACGGACGGGGCGCCCCGGCATCGGCGAGTTGGAGGAGGTCGTGCGCCGGTTCCGGGCACTGGGCTGGGGCACGCTGGAGGCGTGGGGCCGGGCCGCCCTCGCCGTCGTGGAGGTCGCGAACGACCTGCCGGACGCGGGGCAGCGCGCCGCGCAGGCGGAGGCGTTCGCCCGGTCGGCGGGGGTACCGGGGGCACGTGCACTGGCCATGGGCGCGATGGCGCTGGCCGCGCCCGATGCGGCGAACCGGGCCGAGTTGCAGGAGGCCGCCTGGTCGACGGCCCGGTCCGCGGGGCTGCCGGAGTCCGGGCTGCGCTCCTGGCTCACCGCGCTCGCGGCCCCCGCCGGCCCGGTCGGGGACGGCGCAGCGGCGGCGGGCCGGACCAAGGCCGTCGGACAGCACGCCGCCACGTCCGGACGCGGCCTCGGAGCACGGCCGGCACCGGTCCTGACGGTGCGTTGCCTCGGTGGCTTCGAGTTCACCCTGGCCGGGCGCGAGCACGACTGGGCGAAGCTGCGCCCCAGGGCACAGGCGGTACTGCGGCTCCTCGCGGTTCGCGCAGGCCAGGCGGTCCACCGTGACCATCTGGTGGTCGCGTTCTGGGACGGAGTGACGACACCGTCCACGCTGCACAACCTCCAGGTGACGGTCTCCAGTCTGCGTTCCTTCCTGGAACCGGAACGTCCCAGGGGCGGTTCGCGGCTCATCGCACGGCAGGGCGACTCCTACCGGCTGGTGCTGGCGCCCGGTGATGTGAGCGACGTCGCGTCGTTCGAGCGTGCGGTGCGCGAGGGCCGACGAGCCCGGGCGCAGAAGCGGCAGGAGGAGGCGGCGGACGCGTTCCGCATCGCTCTGGACCACTACGCGGGCGAGCTGCTGCCCGAGGACGGGCAGGCCGAGTGGGTGGCCGCCGACCGGGAACGGCTGCGCCGGGAAGCGGCCAACGCGGCCGTGGCGCTGGCCGAGATACGGCTCTCCCAGGGCCGGCCCGTGGAGGCGGTGGAGGCGGCCGAACGCTGCCTCGAGGTCGACGGGCACCGCGACGCCGCATGGCGGGTGCTGATCCGGGCCTGCGACGCCGCCGGGCTCGCGGCCGACAGTGCGCGGGCCCGCAGCGGCTACTCGGCCATGCTGGCCTCCCTGGGGATCCCACCGTCCGGCGGGCTCTCCCATCCGGTGTAGCGGCGGGCGCCGGGGCGCGCGGCCGCCGGGCCGCCTGCTCCGGAGCACGTCGCCGACCGGACGCCGTCGGCGGGGAGGAACACCCTGGCGCCGGGCGTCCGGGGCCGATGTCATCGCCGACCGAAGAACTCGACCTCCAGGATCGCCGAGTGCCGCGCCCTCCCCTCGACCCCGAAACTGGACCGGATGATGAACCGCACCGAGCTGACGTTCTTCCCCTTGAGGTCCAGCGTCTGCGGCCCCGGCTTGTCCTCCAGCTTGAGCTGCTTCTTCTCGACGGTGCCGTCCGCTTCGCCCAGCTCGACGTCGAGGACGGACGGCCTGGCCTGCTTGAGGAACTCGTCCTTGTTGATCGAGACCCCGATGTGGATGATGAGTTTCTGGAGCGTGACGGGCTGTTCGAAGCGCGCCTCCAGATCCTCACCCGCACCCGCGCCGGCCGACGCCGGCGCCCAGTAGGTGTTGCTCGCCCCGTCGAAGGCCAGGTTCGGCCCATGGTCCTGGAGGTGACTGGACGCCTCCGCGAACTTCGGGTTGACGGGGGTGGGTTTGGCCGTCCGGTTCCGGAGTGTGTCGATGAGGCTGCCCAGGTGGGGCCGGGCGAGGTAGCCGCCGCCGAGCAGGAGGACCAGCGTGAGCGGGATCGCGAGGCTCGGCCGGCGCCATGCCCGGGCCGGGGGGCGCTGCCCGGCCGCGAGCCGACGCGGCGGGCGGCGGCGGATCCGTCGCAGCAGTCGCGCCCACCACGAGAGCCGCTCCTCCGCCACCACGGGCGCGGAGAGAACGGCGCCGCAGCGCAGACACAGGGTGCGGGTACGGGGGTTGGCGTGTGCGCATGCCTGACAGACCAGGTCGTGGACCGGGGTCCGGGGGCGGGGCACGGTCACGGCGGTGTCCTCCGCCGGTGACGCGGGCAGGTCGTCCGGGTCCGCCGCCCGCTCACCGGGCCGCCGCACGGTGCCGGAGGTCCCGGGTTCCGCCGGTGTCCGGGGCCGGACCGGGCCGGTCGGCGCGGCGGGGACGGGCGGGACGGCGGGATGCGGGACAGCCTGCGCCGACGTGGATCCGGGCGGCTGGGTCCGGGGCTGCGTCGGTGCGGGCGCCGAGGTCTCCGGCCGGGGCGGGAGGGGAGCGGTCCGGGCGGTCGCCGGCTCCGGCACGGGACCGGCGGCCGCTGCTCCCTGGACGGACGGCCCGGAAACGGACGCGTCCGGTGTCACGGTGCCCGGCGCCACGGGTGCCGACGCCGCCGGGCCGGAGGCGGCGGGCCCCGCGACGGCCGCGTGGGGCGCCGTTCCCGTGCCCTGGCCGCCGTTCGCGGCGCCGGCGCCGCTCTGCTCCCAGTCCAGGAAGGCGTTGCAGGACGCGCAGAACGCCGTGCCCGGCGCGTTGTGGTGGCCGCAGTCCGGGCAGACCAGCCCGTCGGCGCCGCTCATGACGCGTCCGCGAGGGGCAGCAGTTCCGTGTGGTATCCGACGTGCGCCGGCACCTCACCGGCCACCAGCCGGCGCAGCCGCTCCGCGCCCGCCGCGTCCGGGTCGGCCACCCGGACCCGTACGGTGACCCGCGGCGGAGCCCCGGCCGGTCCGGGCAGGGGGCTGCCCGCCGTCTCGGACCACGACGTTCCGCCCGTCTCCTCGATCTCCGCCTCCGTGCCGAACTCCACCCGTACGGCTTCGGCGAGTCCGCCTCCCGTACCCCGCCTGCGGTGCCGTTCCACCGCCCCGAGGACCGCGCCCCGGCGCTGTCCGGCCGACTGTCCGTCGGCCGGGCCCGTGGCCACCCAATCGCCCATCCACGCCAGGAAGTCCTCCGGGGCGGTGCGCGGGTCGAGATGGGCGGGGAGGTTGTCGATGGTCAGCAGCACCGGCGCCAGTACGTCGTCCAGCGCCGCCAGGAACCGCTGGATGAAGTCCTCTCCCAGGTACACGGCGGGGAGCTGGTAGATGAGTGGATGAGGCGTGGGCAGTCCCTCGACTGTTCCGCGCATTCAGGCCTCCCGCATTCGGAGTTGGTGCTCGTAGGAAAAGACGAGGGCGTGCGGGTCGAGCACGATCTTGGTGACCGGGTCGGCGCGCTGCCCGGTCAGCGGGTCGGCCGGGAAGAGCCTGACGTCCTCGACGAGGTCGACGCCCGGCACCCGTTGGAGGACGGCGTACACCTCTCCGGCGTGGATCGGCCGCCCGAACGGCCAGCCCTGCCCGCTCGGTCCTCCGGTGATCGGGTTGAAATACCCGTACAGGGCGGCCAGCGCGGCGGTGCGGACCGGGTCGGCAGCCGCACCGCGGGACGCCAGGACGGACGCCACGACGGTGACACCCTGGTAGTAGGGCGGCTCGACCACCAGCCGGGTGCCGATGGTCCGGCGCTCGTCCAGGTAGTCGGCGAGGCCCCGCAGGGTCTCCCGGGGCGGCACCAGGTCGTCGAAGCGCAGCCGTCCCTGTTCGTCGCTGCGCACGGCCGGCACCAGCAGCAGCCGCACGCCGCCCTCCTCGCCCTCCCCCGCGGGTACGCAGGCGACGCGCGCCGCGTCCGGGGCGACCTCCCGGGCCAGCACCTCGTAGTCGCGCGGGACGACCGCCCGGTACAGGGTGCTCAGCGTCATGGGGCCGCGGACCTTGGCGCTCTCCACGCTCTCCCCGTCGACCCCGCCGACGGCGGCCCGCCGGTTCTCGGCCCGCGCGACGAACGGCAGCGAGGTGCGCAGCACCCGCAGCGTCCCCGTGGCGACGTTGCCCGCGCTGCCGCCTCCGGTCCGGTAGGCGCGGATCCGCACCGGGGCGCCCTTGGCCGGGACCGCGCCGTAGTAGCGGATCGTCCCGTCCGGCTCGCGAACGGCCGGGCCGAAGTCGATCCGGCCGGAGTTCGGGTCCAGCGTCAGATGCCGGTCGCCGGGTCCCGAGTGGGCGAAGTCGTCGACGCGGTGCCACTGCGACCAGTCCGAGCCGTCCGCCACCTCCACGACGAACGGCTCGTCGCCCGGGACGACGGGTGGCCGGGAGACGTGGAAGGACTGGCCGGGCACGCCCTCGGACAGGCCCAGGACCTCGTCCGTCACCGTTTCGGCGTGCACGGCCTCCACGGTCGCGCCGATGGTGAAGGCCTCGGCCTCGCGGATGGTCGGCGACTGCAGATAGGTGGGCTGGTCCGGCTCGGCGGAGACCAGCCGGCAGCGCACCCACCCCGCGGGCTGACGCGCGATCGTGGATTCCGCGTGGCCGGCCGGCAGATGCAGCACCACCTGGCCGGGGCGGTTGAAGCCGCCGGTCGTGTCCTCCTCGACGTCGCAGCGCGCCCAGGCCGCGCCGTCCCACGCCTCCCAGCGCAGCGGCGGGCGGCGCGGGTCGACGCCGACGCCGTCGACCCGGCAGTCCAGTCGCAGCACGACGACCCCGGCCGGGACGGGGTTGCTGAGGCCGACGTAGAGGGCGTCGCCGGGGACGGGCTCGTCGTCGAAGCAGGGCACGGCACGGCCGAGGGCGAGTTCCTGGGTGCGGTCCTCGGCCCCGCCGCCGGCGGGGACGGTCGCCAGCCTGGCCAGCCCGCACGGCACGATCGGCAGATCGTGGACGGTGGTGAACACCACCGCCTCCTCGGTCTCGGTGCGCACGGTGGCGACCTCGGTGCCGGCCCTGACCCGGACGGTCTCGGGCTGCGGCGCGGAGAGCCAGAACGCGACGTCCGTGCGGGCGGCGGTGGGCGGGTGCAGCCGGACGCCGATCAGATCGAGAAAGGCCAGGTAGTTCTTCTCCGGCACCCGGTTGAGGCGGTAGAGGAGCTGGTCGACCATCGTGGCGAACGCCTCGATCAGGGTCACGCCCGGATCGGAGACGTTGTGGTCGCTCCACTCGGGGCAACGCTGCTGGACGAATCGCTTGGCCTCGTCGACGAGTCCCTGGAACTTCCGGTCGTCGAGATGGGGGCTGGGCAGCGTCACGGGCCCGTTCCTTCCTCGTGTGCGGGGATCACATAGAACGGGAACACGAGGTTGCGGGGGTCGTTCGTGCCACGCACGGAGTAGCTGATGTCGATGTACAGCACGCCGTCCTCCACCGCGTCGAACCGGACGTCGATGCCCACGACCTCGATCCGCGGCTCCCAGCGGTCCAGGGCGAGCCGGATCTCGTAGGCGACCTGGCCCGCGGTGCCGGCGTCGGCGGGGGCGAACACGTAGTCGTGGATGGCGCAGCCGAACTCCGGCCGCATGGGGCGCTCCCCCGGGGAGGTGGCGAGCACGAGCCGGATCGATTCCTCGATCTCCCGCTCGCCGCGCACCAGGGCGATGCTTCCGGTGGCGTCGGTGCGCGGCGGGAACGCCCAGCCCGCGCCGACGAACTGCTGTCCCATCAGCCGCTCACCCGCCGATCAGGACGGTCGGGCAGCCCGCGATGATCGGCGCCCCGCAGGCTGCGGTGTCACCGATCCGGGCGGCGGGCTTGCCGTTGATCAGGACCGTGGGACACCCCGGCGGAATGATCACGGACGGGGGATGCACGGCGGGCGGCGGGAAGGCGCAGGCGTGGGTGGTGCCGACGGTGGCGGCGGGCATGCCCCCGATGAGGACGGTGGGCGCGCCGGGCGGGCCGACCGTCCCCGGGTGGCCGGTGGGGTCGCCGACGCGAGCGGCGGGTGGCATGGAGGTGGCTCCTTCTCGTCGTCACTTCGTCATGTCGGGGCTGGTGGCGGGTCAGTTGATCCGGACCAGGCCCGCGTTGATCGTGCAGGTCGCTCCGCCCTTGATCTCCGTGCGCGAGGTGCCGTTGACGGCGACCTGGCTGCCCTTCACCTCCACTCCCCCGCTCGTCTTGAGCCCGACCTGGCCGCTGCCGCCGTCCACCTGGACGCCTGTCTGGGCGGTCACCTTCACCGACTTGCCGGTCAGTTCGAGGGTGCCGTTGCCCGCGTCCATCAGTGCGCCGTTGCCCGCCTTGACGGTGACCTTGTCCTTGGCGTCGATCTCCACCGTGCCGTCGCTGTGCACGATGATCTTGGTGCCCTTGCGGTCGAGGTCGATGGTGAGCTTGCCGTCGCCGGTGACCATCCGTACGCCCTGCGGTCCGGAGGCGTTGTCGAGCAGTTCGAGCTGGTTGCCGCTGCGGGACGAGAACGACCGCCGGTTGACGGCGCCGCTGGTCCCGTCGATCAGCTCGCCGCTCGCCGTGGACGGTTTGTCCTGCCCGTTGAAGAGGCAGCCGAGCACGTACGGGCGGTCGAGCCGGCCCTGCTCGAACCCGACCAGCACCTCGTCGTTCACCTCCGGGGCGAACGCGGAGGTTCCCTTGCCGTCCTTGCCGCCGCCTCCGGAGGTCTGCGCGCACCGGGCCCAGTCGCTGACGTACTCCTCGGACAGCCAGGGGAACTTGACCTTGACGCGGCTGAGTTTGTCCGGGTCCTTGGTGTCGCAGACCAGACCGATGACGACGCCGTCCATCTCGGGGAGCCGGCCTCCCCGGCCCGCGGCGCCGCCGGCCAGCGCCGACAGGGAGCGTTCCTGCTGGCCCGAGACGGTCACCCAGGTCTCGTAGCCGCGCTGTGCGTCGAAGTAGTGCCGGGAGGCGGTGACGGTGTACCGGCCCTCGAACGGGGCGCCGACCCCGGACAGCGCGACCGCGCCGCCGGCCCGGACATCGGGATTGCCCTGGATGACCGCCTCCATCTCGGCGAACGACCCGGCGATCCGCTGCGCCAGCGCCTTGGCGACCTGCTCGACGCGGGCCTGCGCGCCGTAGGTGTTGTCGGTGACGAGGTAGTCGGCCTTCCCGAAGGGGCGCGCCGCGTCCGCCGGGCTGATGCCCAGTTGGACGGTGTCCGCCTTGCCCGCATCCGCAGTGGCGACCAGGGCGCGCTTGGTCTTGGTGTCCCAGCCGCGCACCTGGACCTGGGAGACCTGGTCGGCTGCGGTCACCCCGGCGCGGCAGCGCACCAGGTTCTTCCCGAGTTCCAGCACGAGCGGGTCACGGTCGGCGCGGGCCGAGGCGCCGGGCGCATCGGCCGCCTCGGTGGCCCTGGTGACATGCAGGGCGCCGTCGATCACATAGACCTGTGCTCCGGCGTCCTCGGCCAGGTCGCGGACGAACTCCCAGTCGGAGACGTTGGCCTGGGCGACGTGTTCGAGGACCGGTCCGGAGATGTCGATCGTCCCCGTCCCGAGCCCGGCGCGCTGGGCGACGCGGCGGCAGATGTCCGCGACGGTCATGTTCTGGTAGGCGGCGACCCGACGGCCCCGGAAGAGCCGGTGCGCCTTGTCCATACCGCGGACCACGGTGTATGTCCCGGTCTCGTCGAAGTCCAGCTCCAGTGCGGTCACCTCACCCTTGAGCAGCGGTTTCGGCGAGCCTCCCGCACCGGACGCGACCAGCAGCCGCGCCTCGGAGCCGATCTTGATACCGCCCTTGTCGAGCAGCACCCGGCTGGGGTCGCGGAACCGCAGGACGAACGTGTCGGGCAGGGTGCGGCTGTCGTCGACGTAGCCGTCCACCAGGGTGTTGATGAGGTCGGCGGGGAGCTTGGTCCCGCCGATCTCCACGACCAGGATCTTGGCGACGGTGTCATTGGCCATCAGAAGTCCTTCCGGCCGCCGGTCGCCGCGGACCCGTACGCGACGGGCTCCGCCGCCCCGCCCGGCACCGTGTCCAGTTCGTCGGCCGAGGGGAGCAGCAGTTCCCGCCCCTCGGCCAGTCGCATCGGATCGTCGATGCCGTTGGCCTCGGCGATGGCCCGCCAGGCCGCCGCGTCGCCGTACTCGGCCCAGGCGAGGCCCTGCAGCGTGTCGCCGGCGCGGATGCGGTGGACCCGGCGGGCGGAGAGCGCCCCCGAGGTCGGGTTCTGGCCGGCCGTCTCTCCGCTGATCTCCTCCATCGTCACCTGGCACACCGCGCGGATCGGCACCCCGGACGTGGTGAACAGCGTGTACTTGACCTGGACCTGGCTGACGTAGCCGGGGAAGCCGGTGATGCCGCCCCAGTGGAAGACCACCCAGGGCGGCGACGACCGCTGCGCCTGCCGGGTCTCGTTGGTCGGCACGCAACAGGCGAACAGGCTCTCGACGGCCTTGACGACTCTGGTGTCCTGGGTGTCGCTCGCGTCGAAGAACATCTCGACGGTGAGCTTGCTGGGCTGCGGCCCCTGGTACTCCGGCGGGCCCGCGCTCTTGGCGCCCTTGGCGGGAGTGCGTTTCCAGGAGGCCGACTTGCCCAGGCTGAGCTCCTTGGGATTGAACTGGAAGTCGATCCGGCCGCAGGGTCCACCGGGCGTGAGACTGCCGCCCGAGGGCGGGGTGCGCAGTTCGAGGTAGGCGTGCTCCAGCTTGGGCCGCGCGTTGCCGCCCCCGGCCGCCGCCGACTTGGCGCCGCCTGCCGCGCTGAACGCCACGGGCCCGCTCATGCTCCGGGCTCCATCGTGTACCCGTGGTGCGCGATCTCGATGGTCTCCATGGCGACCTTGGGCGACTCGGGATTGAACGACGGCCCGGTCCAGCGCACCGGCACCACCTCCAGCAGCCCCCAGCGGGCGACCATGATGTCGTCGCCGGTACGGGCCTCGATGTGCGCGGTCTTGCGGGCGAACCCGGTGGTCATGCTGGCGAACCACTTGGCCACCTTCTGGGTGTCCTTCGTCAGCGGCCGGGAGAGCTTGACGTTGGGGTACTTCAGGCGCGTCGGCAACTGCCAGACATGGCCGTTGTTCCCGCCCTCCTCGCGGGCTTCGAGCACCACCTCGCAGCCGAGCCCCTCACAGGTGTTGAACGACCCCAGCTCGATCCCGTCGATCGTGACGACGAAGCAGACGGTGACCGCCGGGTCCTGGGTCGTGGACATCCGATGCCCTGCCTTTCTGTTCTGTCGGTACCGCGTGCTTACCGGGGTCTCTGTCAGTGCCGGGTGTTGAGCAAGCTCCCGGCGCGTTCACGTTCGATGCGCAGCTCCGCCCTGAGCAGCCTGCTGAGGGGGGCGAGCAGGGCGCGGACCAGTTCGTCCGTGACCTTGGGGGCGCCGGCCGCGCCGGACTTCCCCGGGGCGGCGGCCGAGGTGGAGTCGCCGTCGGCGCCGACCGTCGACGCCGGTGGATCGACCGGCTCGGGCTGCGCCGGCGGGTCGGCGGGCGGCTCGGTGACCGGCAGGCCGTCCTCGGCGCGTTGCACGGCGGGCGCGATGAACTCCACGGAGCCGTCCGACGCCCACCGGGCCACCCCGGCGGCGACCGCCGCGGCCCCCGCGCTGTCGCCGGGCGGCGTGGAGACCGACGGCGCCTGTCCCCGGGGGGCCGGGGACAGGGGCGCCGTCGGGGCCGAGGGGTGTACGGGCGACGGATCGACGCCGCCGCGCTCCGTCGCCAGCCGCTGCAGCGGGACGGCGGGGCCGAGGCCGCCGGGATCGTGGAACGCCCGGGTGGACGGCTGGGTGTACGGCTGGGTGTACGGCTGACCGATGCCATCGGGGAGGACGGCGCCGACGCCTGGGCCGCCGGGGAATTCCGGGGGCCCGGGGAAACCGGGGCGGTCGGGCACGCCGTAGGACCGGGCAGGCGGGGCGCTGTCGGCCAGGGCCGCTACACCGGTGCCGACGGCAGACCGCTGCACGAAGCCACCGATGTCACCGATGTCACCGATGTCACCGGATGCGACGCCGGGGTACGCGCTCCCGCCGCCGCTCGCAGTGCGCCCACCGGGAGGGCCGCCGTAATCACCTGGGTCGCCGGGTTCGCCGAAGCCGTCGGCTCCGACGTCGGCCGACCAGGCACGGCCTCCCGATCCGCTCGCCCTTGAGCCGGACGCGCCGCCCCCGACCCGCTCCCATCGGACGGGGACCGCGGCCGGCGGCTCGGAGGCGACCGGCGGCTGGGCGGACCGGGCCGATTCCGGCACCGTGAAGAGCGGCAGCGACCGCTGCGCCACCAGCGGGAACACGGGGCCCGCGCCCCGGGCCGGCGCGCCGGCGCCGAACCCCGCCTCGGGAAGCGTGGCCTCGTCCACGGCGTCCAGCCGTCGCACCGGCATGGGCGACGAGGACGTCACCATCTCGCCGGGGCCCGGCGCCTCGGGCACCACCGTGTCGCTCACGGTGAGCGGTTCGGCGTCCCCGAGCAGCGGTGCCCGGTCGCCCTCCGCGGGCAGGGGTGTCGCATCGGTCGACGGGGTTGCGTGGGGCGAGCCGCCGGATACCTCAAGTCGCTGTACCGCGACCGGCCCCGGAGCCGCAGCGCCACCGGAACCGGCGGCGGGTCCGGAGACGGCGTCCGGGCCCGGGCCGAACCCTGGGCCTGGACCTGCGCCGAAGCCCGAGCTTGATCCGGAACCGAAGCCCGAGCTTGGTCCCGTGCCCGATCCGGAGCCGAAGCCGGCGCCAGGACCCGAACTCGGGCCTGGGCCGGTGCCCAGAGCGGGTACCGGACCGAGTTGCACCGTTTCGGTGCCGGGGCCGGTCGCCGTCTCTTGCGAGAGCCCGGTGCCGAGGTCCACCGGGTCCGTGGTCAACGGTGGCGTGTCGCCGAGCAGCGGCGCGGTGCCCTCGCCTTCGGACGACGACACTCCGGGCTCGGCCGGGCCGGCGACGAGGTCCAGCACCGTCGGCGGCTCCGGAGCGTGCGGGACGCCCGGGTCGTCAGGGGCCGCCGGTGTCTGAGGAACCTCCGCGGTTCGGGAGACGTAGACGTCGGAGGGGACGGAAGGGAACACGGCGGACCCGGTCGGCGGTGCCGCCGGGCCTGGCAACGGCAGGGCCGTGGGCGGCAGCGCGGCGAGCGGCTCGCCGAGACCCCGATGACGTGGCCGTGCCGGGGCGGCCGCGACGTCACGCTGCACGACGGGCTGTACGGCAGGCCCGACGCCCTCCATGCCACCGATGAGCGGAGCGGTGGGGGCGGCCTGCGGTGCCTGGTCGGCGGCCGGGCCGGTGCGCGGTGCGGCGAGCGGGAGCGAACCCGTGTCCCGTGACACCGTCGGCGGGGCGGTGAGCGACGCTTCGGTTCGCTGGACGACGGCGCTCTGCTCGCCCTGCCCCGCGTGCGTGTCGGGCGTGGCGAGCAGGTCGGCGACGGGCTCGTCCGGGGCTGCCGGGGCCAGGGGGCCGGCGTCCGTGTCCGGGACGGGCGGCGGAGCGACCGCCGCGAGTTCCCACGCCGGTGCGTCCGGTGACTCGGCGACGTTCAGGGGGCGGGTGGGTGCGGGGCCCGCGGGGGCTGCCGGGAGTGACCGCATGCGCATGACGGTCAGCGGAGCGAGCGGTGCCGTGTCCCGTGCCGCCGGGCGGGTCAAGGGAACGGTCGTCCGCTGGAGTGGCGTCTGGGGAAGCGGCGCCGGTTCGGCCACCCGTACGCCGTCGGGGGCCGACGAGTCACGGCCCGCGCCCCAGTCCGGGTCCAGGGTCGGGGTCGGGGTCGGGGTCGGCGCATGGTCCGGGTGGTGTGCCGTGCCGCCGGTCGGGGACACCGACCGGGAGACGACCGGGCCCGCCGGGCCGGCCGTGCCGTGCGGGGCACCGGGCCGGTCCCCGGTCCCTGAGGCGACGGGTGCTGACGCCACGTCGGTCTCGCCCGCCCACACCTGCGCGAGATCGGGATCCTGGGCGCCTCGCCATCCGTCGGACGCGTGTGCCTGTGCCTGCGCCTGCGGCCATATGCTCGTCCGCTGCACCGGCACGGAGAGTTCCGCCAGCCCGTGGCCGACGCCGGACGGCGCCTGTGCGCTGACGAGATGGCCGAGCGGTCCGGTGACGGTCGGGTCCTGCCAGGTACCCAGCCGCTGACCGAACCCACGGGGGTCGGTGAGCAGCCCCATGGGCGCGCTCAGGGTCCGTTGAACGGGTGGCGCCGACCGCCACCCGCCCGTGACCTGCGCGTCCGTCGCCGCGTCCGGTCCGGGTGACGTCGTCCCGGCGTCGGCGCCCGCTCGCGTCCCGGGCTCCGTGGCGCCCCGCGAGCGTTCACCGCTCCTCGTCAGCCAGGACAGCAGTCCCATCTCGGTGTCCTCTCACCGCCCGTTGAAACGGGCGATCTGCTCGACGTACCGCTGCCGTTCGGGGTGTTCCAGATCGAGCAGCTCTTCGAGCGGCCAGTGGAAGTGATAGGCCAGGTACGCGATCTCCTCGTAGAGACGCTCGACCGCGTACGTCACGATTCCCCCAGGCGGCCCCCGGCGAGGTCCACCGCGAAGTGTTCCTGGCAGGAAGGGCAGGTGACCGCGGCCCGGGTGTGGCCCTCCGCGTTGATCCGCCGGTAGAAGTCCTGGAGGAAGGCGAGGTCCGAGGCGAACAGGTCTTCCACGATGCCCGCGTGGACGTCCTCGATGGTGCCGATCCGGGTGATCACCCGGGCGACCAGGACCACCGACAGGTAGGCGGAGTTCTCCCGCACCCGGTCGTCCCGCAGCGGGATGAGCTCGTCCCGGGCGGTCGCCAGCCGCATCACACCGTGCCGGTGCACCGTGCCGGATTCGTCCACGTACCCCCGGGGCAGTTCGAAGGCGAACTCGGTGCGGAGCGTGTCACGCCCCGCACCGCTCGCGCCCTCGCCCTGTCCCCCGGAGTGGTCCTGCCCCGGTACGCCCGGGAGCGGCTGTGCCGCCTGCCGCGCCTGAGAGGGCATCGTCTTACGCATCACTCAACGTCCATGCTCTCGTACGTGATCGAGAGCTTCTCGGTGAGGACCGAGGTGTCGCCCGCCTTGAGCGTGCCGATCTCCAGCGACTTGGGCCAGCAGTTGATCAACTGGTAGCGCTTGATCGCCATGCCCTCGTAGTCGTACACGATGATCGCGCCGTTCTTGCGGGCGTCGCCCATCTTCCCGAACCGGGACGACTTGATCCACGCCTCGAAGCTGTTGTCCTCGGTCAGACCGCGGGTGACGGTGACCTCGCCGGCCTTGGGGCGGCCCGGCAGCTTCTTGATGGCGTACTTTCCGTCGGTGGTGTTCTGCTTGAGCTCGATGACGTCCTGTTCCATCTTCAAGCCGCTGACCTCGGTGATCTGTTTGATCACCACGCCGTCGAATTCCAGCCCGAAGGAGTGGCCGACCGAGCTGTCGAGTTCCGGGAGTGCCATCCCAGCCTCCATGGGTCATCTCGTGTGTGGAGCGGCGGGTCTTCCCCCGCCCCGGGACCGATCCGCGGGCTGCCCACTGCCGTCGGGCCGTCACCCGCCTGCCGTGCTGCTACTCGTCGACCGATCCCGTGCCGCCCGACAGCTGCGCCAGCCGGAACACCACGAACTCCGCGGGCTTGACCGGAGCGACCCCGACCTCGCAGATGACCTGGCCGGCGTCGATGCTCTCGGCGGGGTTGGTCTCCCGGTCGCACTTGACGTAGAAGGCCTCGTCCGGGGTCAGCCCGAACAGCGCGCCCTTGCGCCACTCGTTGACCAGGAACGCCGAGATGGTGCGTCGGATACGCGCCCACAGGGCGTCGTCGTTCGGTTCGAAGACGACCCACTGCGTGCCCGTCAGGATCGACTCCTCGATGTAGTTGAAGAGTCGACGTACGTTCAGGTAACGCCAGGCCGGGTCGGAGGACAGGGTGCGGGCGCCCCACACCCGGATCCCGCGGCCCGGGAAGGAGCGGACGCAGTTGACGCCGATCGGGTTCAACAGGTCGTGCTCGCCCTTGGTGATCTGCGTCTGGAGGCCGACCGCGCCCCGCAGGACCTCGTTCGCCGGCGCCTTGTGCACACCGCGCGACTCGTCGTTGCGAGCCCATACCCCGGCGATGTGACCGCTCGGCGGGACAAAGGAGTTACGGCCGACCGACGGGTCGAAAACCTTGATCCACGGGTAGTAGAGCGTCGCGAACTTCGAATCGAAGCCGGCCGTGTCCATCCGCCAGTTCTTGATCTGCTGCGGCGACAGCCCGGGGGGAGCGTCCAGAATGGCGACCCGGTCGCCCATCAACTCGCAGTGCGCGATCAGGGCCTGCTGCACCGCGATGACGGTCTCGTCGTCGACGATCCCGCGCTGGTGGGCGCTCATCAGGTCGGGCACGGACACCATCGTGATCTCGTCGATGGCCTCCAGCCCGCCGAAGCCCGTCCGCTGGTCCGCGTCACCGATGTAGCTGTCGGCCGACACCTCCACCGCGCCGGACCCGGCCGGAGCGGGGGCCGAGCCTGCCTTGGCCGCGAGCACGACCGTACCGGCGTCGGGCTTTGTCGACGCAGCGGCCCGGCTGACCTCCTCCAGGGCGATGATCTGCGACTTCTCTTTGACCTTGGTGACGACGTTGTCCTTGCCACGGCGGGTGGACACCGAGGGGTAGCTCTCCTTCTCCTCCCCGTCCACCTTGATCACCAGCTTGAACGCCTCGCTCGGCGGCGCCTCGCCCTCCGCGCCGGCGACCTCGACGGTGATCTCACCGGTGACGCCCGGCAGGGCCCGCACCCGGAAGCCGCCGAGCACCGCCTCGGCTGCGGACGCACCGCCCGCGGTTCCGCCGGCGGACCCGCTCGACAGTTCACCCGCGCCGCCGTTCCCGCTGTCTCCGATGCGGACGACGTAGCAGTTCCCGCCCCCGTTGGCGAAGTACCCGTACACGGCCGACGCCAGATAAGACCCCTCGACGAAGTCGCCGAAGGCACCCACGTACTGGCTCCAGTTGGTGACGAGCGTCGGCTCGTTCAGGGGCCCTTGCGGGGCGAAGCCGAGAAACGCGGCGACCGAGGTCCCCACTCCCTCGATCGGTCGTGCCCCGGCCTCCAATTCTTCGACATAGACGCCCGGGGACAGATACGACGGCATATCCACTCCTCCTTGACCTGCGGTCGAAGCTGAGTCTGACTCCGGCCCGCGATCACCTGGAACGTGTCGTCGTCCGCCGCGCGGTGCACAGCCCACTGCCCGATCAGGCACCCCGTCCTTCCCCCGGCCGTACCCACCCCTCTCGTGTACGAGTGGGCACGAACCAGAACACTTGCGGCCATGAAGGCGGCGCCGGACAAAAAGACCAGCGCGAGGACCAGCGCGGCACCGGCCCACCAGGCGGCCCCTGCCCAGGCCCGGGCCACGGTCGAGGAACCGACCTCGCCCCTCGCGGCCTCGGGGCCGGAGAGCGCCCCTCCAGCGGGCCTCACCCCGCAGCAGTTGCGTCTGCTGCAGGCAGGGGCGGGGAACGCGGCGGTGGCCCGGCTGGTCGTGCAGCGCCAGGCGGCGGGTGCGCCTGCCGCGGACGCCCCGGCTCCGCCGGTCAAGACGCCGCCGTCCGCGTCGCCCGCCTTCCAGAACCTGAAGTCCGAGGTGCGGGTCAAGAAGACCGCGGCCTCCCGGCACGCTCCCGCCGCGACGGAGTCGAAGGCCGCACAGAACGCCGCCGTCGCCCCGCCGGACGACAAGCAGGCCCAGGGCAAAGCCGCGCAGGCCGAGAAGATGAACGCCGCCAAGCCCGGCGTGTTCGACAAGGCCGGGTTCATCGCCGCCGTCAACCAGGCCATCGCCGCGCAGGCTCCGAAGAACCTCGACGAGGCCGACAACTTCTCCGGGTCCGGCAAGGCGGAGGCGGTCAAGGGCCAGGTCAGTGGCCAGGTCAGCCAGGGCAAGGCCGCCTCGGCCAAGGAGATCGACACCGCCACGAAGGCGGGACCGGACCTGTCCAAGGCCCAGGACAAGCCGGTCACCCCGCTCACCCCCGACACTCCCCCGCCCGCCCCCGGCGCCCCGAACCCGGCGGGTGCGGTCCCCGCCACGCAACCGGACGCGGTCACCGACTTCTCCGGCGGTCCGCAGCAGGTCGACCAGCAGATGGCCGAGGCCGAGGTCACCGAGGACCAGCTCGCCAAGGGCAACGAGCCCCAGTTCACCGACGCCTTGGCCGCGAAGAAGGAGGGCGAGCAGCACTCCGCCGCCGCCCCCGGCGCGGCCCGCGGCGCCGAGGCCAAGCAGCTCGCCGCCGCCAAGCAGGGCGCGGCGGCCACCGGCGCCCAGGCGATGACCGGTCTGGCCGCCGCCCGGACCGCCACCGGCAAGCAGGTCGACGGCGGCAAGGGCGCCGCCAAGTCCGCCGACGAACGCAAGCGCGCGGAGGTCACCGCCCGTCTGCAGAAGGTCTTCGACACCACCAAGACCGATGTGGAAAGCACGCTGTCGGGTCTGGACAAGCTGGTCGACGAGAAGTTCACCACGGGCGAGAAGGCCGCGCGGGACGCGTTCACGGCCGACCACAAGCGCCGGATGGACGCCTACAAGGACAAGCGGTACTCCGGCTGGACCGGCAAGCTCAAGTGGGTCAAGGACAAGTTCGCGGGCATGCCGGAGGAGGCCAACCAGCTCTTCCAGGAATCACGCAAGCTCTACGTCGCGCAGATGCAGCAGGTCATCTCGTCCATCGCCGATGTCATCGGCACCGAGCTCGGCAGGGCCAAGGACCGTATCGCCAAGGGCCGTGCCGAACTCAAGGCCGAAGTCGACCGACTGCCCGCCGATCTGAAGAAGTTCGGCCAGGACGCGGCCAAGGACTTCACGGAGAAGTTCGACGGACTGGAAGCCGACGTCAACGCGAAATCGGACCAGCTCGTCCAGGACCTCGCGCAGAAGTACACCCAGGCCGTGAACGCGGTCGACGACGAGATCAAGAAGC
The DNA here is from genome assembly GCF_040635845.1 of Streptomyces sp. NPDC006872. Classification (NCBI taxonomy): domain Bacteria; kingdom Bacillati; phylum Actinomycetota; class Actinomycetes; order Kitasatosporales; family Streptomycetaceae; genus Streptomyces; species Streptomyces sp. NPDC006872. Next base: position 637,767 of record NZ_JBEYIL010000002.1, on the reverse strand, counting down.
TCCAGGACGAGAACAAGGGCCTCATCGCCAAGGCCAAGGACGCCGTCGTCGGTGTCATCCAGACCATCATCGAGCTGAAGAACATGCTGCTCGGTGTCCTGGCGAAGGCCGCGACCGCGGTGATGAACATCATCAAGGACCCCATCGGGTTCCTCCGCAACCTGGTCACCGCCGTCGCCGCCGGCCTTCACCAGTTCATCGGCAACATCACCGAGCACCTCAAGAAGGGCCTGATCTCCTGGCTGTTGGGCACCGCCGTCAGCGCGGGGCTGGCCCTGCCCGCCAAGTTCGACCTCAAGGGCATCATCCAGCTCATCGGCGGCATGCTGGGGCTGACCTGGGCCAACATCCGTGCCCGCATCACCCGCAAGGGCGTCCCCGACCAGGCGGTCACCGCGGCCGAACAGTCCGTGCCCGTCGCGCAGGCCCTGCAGAAGGAGGGCCCGGCAGGCGCGGTCGAACACATCAAGGCCTCGGTGGGCGACCTGAAGTCCACGATCCTGCAGAAGCTGACCGCCTATCTGATCCCCACCGTCATCGTCGCCGGCATCACCTGGATCGTGTCCCTCCTCAACCCGGCGTCGGCCTTCATCCGCGCGGTCAAGGGCATCATCGACATCGTCACGTTCGTGGTGACCCAGGGCGCCCAGATCATGCAGTTCGTCAACTCGGTGCTGGACGCGGTCATCGCCATCGCCGGCGGCGGCCAGGCCGGCGTCCCCGCCCTCATCGAGGGCGCCCTGGTCGCCTCCATCCCCGTCCTCATCGGCTTCCTGGCCGCCCTGCTGGGCGTCGGCAACCTGGCCAACAAGGTCAAGGAGGTCTTCCACGCGGTCGCCAAGCCGGTCAGCAAGGCGATCGACAAGATCGTGGACTTCATCGCGAAGGCCGCGAAGAAGCTGTGGGGCAAGGTAAAAGGGAAATCTCCCGCAAAGAATGACCCTCGGACATCAGCCGGAACACCAAAGAACAGCTCGACGGCTGCACTGGGGGAAGCGATGTCACTGGTCAAGCCCGGCGCAACCGTCGAGGAGATCAAGAAGGAACTTCCCGGAATCCGCCAAAAATACACCCTACGCACCCTCACACTCATCATCGACCGCACCCAAGACACCAAGACCGAAATTCATTTTCGAGCCGTCAATAGCCCTGGAATAGACAGCCCAAAGCAGACAGTCGACAATAGCGATGCAGGCGACGAGGAGGTTCGCCTGATCGACGACGGAAAAACGTCTGCGGACGACCGCAAGCAGCTACTCGCTGACGCCCGAAGTTTGATACAGAACGAAGCAGTAGTGCAAGCCGTACTGAATACATTTCGCACAAACCCCAGCAAGAAGAACATATTCGTATTCAAATCGATAGTCAGCAAGAAACTGGTCAACGGCTACCGCATCGACAAGAATATGGCCGGCCAGGAACTGCGGATGCACTACTTCGGCCTCCACATCGAGCAGACAGCGAAGGTGGAAGGGGTGCAGAGGGCAGGAAAATCGGGTGGCTCTATAGGGTCTGCGTACGTAAAGCCCATGGACATCAACGGAGACACTCCCGTACCGTCCTTGGCGCTCGACTTCTACGTGACTCCCAGCATCGAAAAGGCAGGAATCCGCGGCGTTGGCACTCAGTTGTTCAAGATCTCAGCTGATCATTTCCGCACTCAGCACAAGGCGGTCGCCGGCGAGTGGTTCACCTTCGACTGGTACAAGTCAGACCAGTTGGGACGCCCCGCCATGTCCACCAACTTGGTAAAGTACATAGAAGCGAGAAAAAACAAGCTGCCACCCGCAGAGGCAGTAAAGGAAACCTGGACATACAAGCGAGCCCGGGAGATCTATGGCGACGTCGACCTGCAGGTGGATGTCGAGGAGCTGGCAGACATATTCAACCCGCCTCCCAATACCCAGATCGTCAAGGTCCGAATGAAACCGCGAGCGTGAGCAATGGAAGTCCAACTCTTCGACGGCGAAGGCAGATTTATTTTTCGCATCAAGTTGTCCGAAAAGATTTGGCCCACCGTACGTCACGCTTTCCAAGATATGTCGATCACACTCGATGGCGAGCCGACAGCAAATTGGGACTGCGAATTCGCGCCGAATGTGACAGCTGGACTGCTGCGGGATCTCGAGGGAATACTGCTGCAGTATCGCGACCGCGCATTGGCCAGAAAGCGCGTTGGAAATTTCGGCGAAGTGACCGAGACCATCCTAGGTGAAAATCTATGGATCGATCCAAGGCATCCGGAGGACCAAGAGCTGCAGAGGTTGAACCTCCTCTTCGTTGCACTGCGCGATACCATCGAATCAGACCAACGGGTACATCTATTCACCATGCCTCACCTGGGTTCGATCGAGCACAGACTCGCCTGGCTACTGAGGGAAAATCCACAGGGGGTTCTTGAGCCAGACATTGCAGCACTCCTTTTCCGCTCTTTCCAGCAGCTTCAGGATGCCACCACCAATGAGCACATCAAAAGCTCACTCCGCCGCGACGCAGAGAAAATCACAGATACCCTCGAACAATCGATTCGTCTACTGATCAGCTGGCAACTCGCCCACCACTCACAAATCGGCGCGCTACAGGCAACCAAGAAGCTCGAGGTTGTCCTGATATAGAAACCGACACAGATCAGAGACTGCGCGCTTGCGCATTCCGTGCCGGTAGAGCACTTTCTGGCCGGGTGCAGGTTGTGTTCCAGGGGGCCGGTGTCGGTGGAGCGAACTCTCAGCCCGCCAATCGGCGAGACCGGAGCAGGAGTTGCGGCTTGGTCCTGCGGCGCACAGCTTCACCGGAGACCAGTGGTGCACGCCGAAGCGGGTCAGGAGCTGATCAGCCGGCTCTTCCACGTCGGCCACACGGTCCAGGGTGTGTGGAACTGCTCATACGTCACGGGTCGTCGTGCCAGGTGCCGGGGTGCCAGGCCGTCGAGCGGAACGAGGCGGCAGCCAGGCCCTGCCGGTGGTGTGGATCAGGCGGTCGGCGAGCCTGTCCGGGACCGGTTCAGGCCGGGGGCGTTCAGGGAGCGCCGGGTCCCCGGCCAGGCGACCCAGACGTCGGAACACCTCGCCGAGCCGCCGAAACCCAGCGGAATGCAGCCAGCCACGGCGGTTCCCAGCGTGTCTGTCGTTGGATGGCATCCGGCCCTGGTTCACGTCCTCCAACGGCAGTCCTGGGACCTGCTGCCCCTGGGACTGCCCTCCCACCGGCGTCGCGGCCACGGCAATGTGGCGGGTGCGCTCGGTGCCTTACCCCATCACTGGTGAGCCGTGAGTGCGCCAGCGCTTGTCCCCCATCCGGTCACGCGACGAGCAGGTCCATGTACTGGCCGAATTCGCTGGCCAGCGTCAGTCGGCCCAGTTTTTGGTATTCGCGTTGGACGGCGTGGATCAGCTGTCGCATGGTCAGCGGTGAGCCGGCCTCGGCGGTGAGGTAGGCGGCTGTGACGGCGATGGAGCGGATGTTGCCGCCGGCGAGTTCGAAGGAGGTGGCGCAGAAGGGGAGGTCGAGGTCGCCTGTGCCGGGGAGGAGGGGGGCCAGGCAGCGGTCCCAGAGAGCGAGGCGCTGCTCGGGGTCGGGGACGGGGAAGTCGACGACGAGGTCGAGGCGGCGGGTGAAGGCGTCGTCGAGGTTGGCGCGGAGGTTGGTGGCGAGGATGGCCAGGCCGTCGAAGGACTCCATGCGCTGGAGGAGGTAGGCGCTCTCGACGTTGGCGTAGCGGTCGTGGGCGTCCTTGACCTCGGAGCGTTTGCCGAAGATCGCGTCGGCCTCGTCGAAGAGGAGGACGCCGTTCACCCCGGCCGCTTCGGAGAAGATGCGCTCGAGGTTCTTCTCCGTCTCGCCGACGTATTTGTCGATCACGGTCGAAAGGTCGACGGTGTAGAGGTCGAGGCCGAGGTCGGCGGCGATGACCTCGGCGGACATGGTCTTGCCGGTGCCGGAGTCGCCCGCGAACAGGGCGACGACGCCCCGGCCGCGGGCGCCGCCGGGGCGCATCCCCCATTCGCCGAGGACACGGTCGCGGTGGCGGGCGCGAGCGGTGAGTTCGCGGAGCTGGGCGAGGGTGTCAGGAGGGAGGACGAGGTCGTCCCAGCCGACGGCGGGTTCGATGCGGCGGGCGAGGAGGTCGAGACCGGCGGAGTTCTGGGCGCGGGCGCCGCGGCGTACGTGATCGGGGCGCAGTTCGGCGTCGTCCAGGAGCGCGTTCTGGGCGGCGCTTCGGGCTGCCCGGGTGATCTGTTCGGGGGTGAGGAGGAAGGGGGCCAGGAGGTTCGGGATGTCGAGGGCGGCGGGCGCGGAGGTGCCGTACGCGGCCTGCCACAGCTCGGCTCGTACGGTCGGCTCGACGCGCGGGGCGCGCAGCAGCAGGGGCGGACGGGTGGACCAGGCGGCGTCCCACGGTATGCGGCCGACGAGGACGACGGGGACCGGGGTGTCCGTCAACTGCCGTAGCAGCGCGGCCCGTTCGCGGTCCCGGTCCAGGGCGTCGACCGGGGCGCAGACCAGACCGGCGCCGGTCAGCCGGGCCTCGCGCACGGCGGTGCGCACGGCGTCCACGGGGGCCGGGTCGCGGGTGAGTCGGGCCAGGTCCAGGGCGAGGGCGGGGCGTCCGGCCAGGGCGAGAGCGGTCGCGGCGAGGGCCGGGCCGGCGCCGCCCTGGTCCTCGCGCAGGTAGGCCAGGGGAACCTCGGCCGCGAGGGCTCGGGCCAGCGGGGCGGCGTCGCCGACGCCGGGCACGGGCGGGGCCGGGGTCAGCAGGTCGACGACCCGGGGGTCGGGGGTGTCGTCGCCGAGCAGGTGCGCGGTGATGCGGTCCGGTACGCGCAGGGCGCGCCCGAGGAACGGGCGGTCCGGGTCGTCGATCAGCAGCAGACCGCCGGAGAGCAGGGGCGCGGTGGCGCCGAGGCGGGCGCGGGCGGAGGCGTCCGCCGGGGACAGTCCGCACAGCGCCAGAGCCAGGCCGATGGACGGGCGGCGCCGGGTGACGTCGTCGTTGAGATAGCCGTAGAACGCTTCGAACCGGGCGTCGAGATCGGGCAGAAGGGCGATGAGCAGGATCTCGACGTCGAGGTCGGTCAGGGCGAGGCCGGCCGCCAGGCGGCGCAGGCTGGTGGGCGGGTCGGCGGTGTCGGCGCGCGTCTCGGCCTCGGCGTGCCGGTCGGTGTCCGTGCGGTCGGGGGCGGCGGGCCGGGGCGGCGTGTTCAGGAGGCGGTCGACGGCGTCGTCGGTGAGGTAGAGGCCCCGGAAGGCGTCGTCGGGGTTGGGGTCGGTCTCCCTGCGGGCGGCGACGGCGCGGCGTACGCGTTCCTCGACGAGGACCACCCGGTCCAGCAGGTGGCGAAGGCTGGGGTTCTCGGCGATGGGATGCTCCTCGCTCCGCTCGGTGGGTGCGCCGGGTGGGGTGCCGCGGGTCGTGCGTGGTCGGCCGCGCGGTCCCCCACGTCCGTCAGGGGGCGCGGGGCCGTGCCGCGTCTCGGCACGGCACCGCGTGCGGCACTTGGCCGGCGCCGACGGCGCTCGGGGTCAGCCGGGCCGCGCCGCCGCCGGGGCACGCCGTCCCGAGCCCGCGCCGGATCCCCCCGGGGGTCCTGACCACCGGGGCGCTCGGCGGCCCGTGCTCATTCGCGGACGCGCCGGACCCGCGCCGGCCGCGGGCGACGCGCCGCCGGGTCGTCCGCAGCGTCGGCTTCCCGCGCTCCGGTGGGGCCCTGGCCGGTGCGCCGGGTGTCCTCCATCCCGAGCCGCAGGCCGCCCTCCTCGGTGACCGGCGGCGCCGCCGGAGCGACCCCGGTGCCGACGAGGGGGAGGCTGATGACGAGGTCGAGGGAGGGCTTCAGCTCGCCGCCGAGCGCGCTCCACACGTCCGCGAACGCCCGGTCCTCGGGGGGCGGCAGCGCGATGGTCATCGGCACCGACAACGGAAGCCCGGCCAGTGAGCCGGTCATGTGCTCGGTGGGCATGGCGTCGCTGCTCAGCAGGCACAGCAGCAGGGACGACAGCAGGCGGTGTTCGTCCTCGGGGCGCCGGGTCCAGGCGGTGATCAGGTAGGACAGCTTGAAGTACCGGGGCGGGCGGTGCCGGGCGATGACGGTGCCGCGCTCGTCGTACTCGTTGGACAGGCCGCGGGAGCGGCGGCGCATGTCCTCCCGGATGTCGTAGAGGTAGAGGTTGACGGTGGGGGCGTTGACCTTGGCCGCCCACTCGCGGGTGGGTGCGTCGAACATGACGCTGACCTGTGTGCCGCTCAGGGCGTCGTTCCGGACGAGGGCGCGCAGTGCGTCGTCCACCTCGTGGATCACGGTTCCTCCTCCGGCGTTCTCATCCGCGGCCGATGAAGTCGGGTGGCTGGAGGCTGCGGGGCACGACGAGGACCTGTGGGCCGGTGACCGGGTCGTATCCGGGTCCTGTGGCGTTGAGCAGCCGTGGTCCGGTCCGGTCCTTGCGCAGGACGAGGACCTGGGTGCGGAACGTTCCGTCGGCGCCCACCCGTACCGGGACCGTCGCCGCGGTGATGCCCTGGCTCCACTTCAGTTGTACGACGGTGCCGGCCGGGAAGTCGCGGCCCTCGGCGAGGACGACGTCGCCGAGCCGGGCGACGGCGGGCCCGGCGGTCAGCACGGGCTTGAGGACGCGGAGCGGGCGCGTGTCGGTGTTGTTGGCGACGCGCGGGTCGGTCGGCGTGCCGACGACCCGGCCGGTGAGGGTGCCGCTGACGGCCTTGTCGTAAGAGAGCCGGGTGGTGACCTGGATCCGGGCGCCGGCCGCCAGGGTGCAGGGGAGGCGGGCGGTGCAGCGGTCCTGGAGGCTCACCATGGTGACGGGACCGGGTATCCCGGGGGTCAGGACGATGTTCGCGGCGGGGTCCGGTCCGGCGTTGGTGAGGGTGAACGTCGCCGTGACGGTGCCGCCGGTGAAGGCGGGCTGCGGGTTGACGGCGGCGGTCACGGCGACATCGGCGGAGGGCGCGACCGGCACGGGCGGGATCAGGACGACGGTCACGACGGCGGTGTCGCGGCCGGTGTTGCCGGCCTTGTCGGTCGCCGTGCAGGTGACGGTCGTCTTCCCGAGCGGGAAGTTCGACCCGGAGGGCGGGGTGCAGGTGGTGGGCAGGGTGCCGTCGACCACGTCCTGGGCGGTGGCGGTGTACGCGACGGGGACGCCGTCCGGGCTGAGGGACCGCACGGTCCGGTCGTCCACCTGGACGACGGGCAGGCCGTCGTCGACGACGGTGAAGACGGCGGTGTCGGTGCCGGTGTTGCCGGCGGCGTCGGTCGCGGTGCAGGTCACGATGGTCTCGCCGAGCGGGAAGGTGGAACCGGTCAGGGGCGTGCAGGTGACGGCCAGGGGTCCGTCGACGAGGTCCTGGGCGGTGGCGGTGTACTCGATCACGGCGCCGTCGGGCCCGGTGGCCGGCTCGGTGCGGTCGTCCACGGTGACCACGGGCGCGGTCGTGTCGACGACCGTGATCTCGGCGGTGTCGGTGCCGGTGTTCTCGTGTGCGTCCGTCGACGTGCAGGTGACGGTGGTCTTGCCGACCGGGAAGGTGGAGCCGGGGGGCGGTGTGCAGGTGACGGTCGTCGGGCCGTCCACGATGTCGACCGCGGTGGCGGTGTACTCGACGGCCGCGCCGGCGGGACCGGTGGCCTCCACCGTCAGGTCGTCGACGGTGACGACGGGCGGGGTGGTGTCGACGACGGTGACGACGGCGGTGTCCTTGCCGGTGTTCTCGCGGGAGTCCGTCGCCGTGCAGGTCACGGTCGTCGCGCCGATCGGGAACACCGAGCCCGACGGCGGCTCACAGGTGACCGGCACCGTCCCGTCGACCGTGTCCTGCGCCGAGGCGGGGTACTCCACGACCGCGCCTGTGGGGCCGGTGGCCTCCGCGGTGGTGTCCTCGACGGTGACCAGGGGGCCGGTCGAGTCGGTCACCGTGAACTCGGCCGTGTCGCGGCCGGTGTTGCCGGCGGCGTCGGTCGCCGTGCAGGTGACGGTGGTCTTACCGATGGGGAACGTCGAGCCGGAGGGCGGCTCGCACACCGTCTTGACGTCGCCGTCCACGATGTCCGTGGCCGTGGCCGGATACGTGATCACGGCGCCGTCGGGACCGGTCGCCTCGGCGGTGCGGTCGTCGACGCTCACCACCGGCGCGGTGGTGTCGACGACGGTGAACACGGCCGTGTCGCGGCCGGTGTTGCCGGCCTTGTCGGTCGCCGTGCAGGTGACGGTCGTCTTCCCGAGCGGGAAGCGCGTCCCGGAGGACGGCAGGCACGACACCGGGACGGCGCCGTCGACGTTGTCGCGCGCGCTGGCCGGGTAGTCGATGACCGCGCCGTCCGGGCCGGTGGCTTCCACCGTGCGGTCGTCGACGGTCACCACCGGGGCGGTCACGTCCTTGACGGTGATGCGGATCTGTTCCCGGTAGGCCGGTTCGGCGGTCGGGCCGAGGAGGAACTGGACCGTGCAGGACAGTGTGGAGCCCTGCGGCGCGTCCGGGGCCACCGTGATCCGCTCGCTGAAGGAGGCGGTCTGGCCGCTGGTCACCTGGACGCTCGTCGGCGAGAGGGAGACGCCCAGCGAGGGGTTGCAGTCGACGAGTCGGTGGCTGACGACGACGGGCAGGTTCGTCAGGCCCTGGACGATGGCGTTCGACACATCGCCCGCGTTGATGCCCTGGAGGTACGTGCCGCCGGTGGCCTGGGTGACCTGTCTGGCCTGGCCGGTCTGGTCGAGTCCGTTGCCGCCGACGCCGACGGCGAGGACCTTGACGCCGGTGCTCTGGAGGGTCTTGACGACGTCGGCGAACCGGCGTCCGTTGCTGGGGTCGTGGGTGGGGGCGTCACCGACCAGGACGACGATGGGGCTGGCGCCGTCCCTGAACGGGTTCCGGCCGCCGGCTCCGGTCGCCACCTCGTGGAGCGCGTTCCCCCAGTCCTCCGGCGTGTCGCCGCCGCCGGAGGCGGTCAGGGCGTTCACGCCGCGCTGGATGGCGGCGCGGTCGGCGGTGAATGCCTGGTGCAGCATGAAGAGCCGGCTTCCACCGCCCACGTCGCCGAAACTGGCGACGGCGAAACGGGAGTCGGGCTGCACGCCGAAGACCTGGTTGACGATCGTGGGCAGGTTGTTCTTCACATTGGTGATGACGCTGCCCATGCTCCCCGTGTTGTCCACCAGCAGCACCACGTCCGGCTTGGGCGGCACCGCCGGGGTCTGCACCTGTTTGGCGACGGTGATCGAGGCGCCGGGATTGAGGGACTGCTCCACCAGTGACGGCGTGACCGGGGAGGTCGAGGCCGCCGCCTCCGGGACCGCCGCCGTCGGGGTGGACGGAGAGGAGGACGAAGGGGAAGGGGAGGGCGAAGAGGAGGACGAAGCCGTCGCCCGGGCCTGCGGCGTCGTGTCTGAGATGCCGGCCCCTACCGCGCCGAGCGCGAGGACCGAGGCCATCAGGCCCGCCCTCAGCCGGAACAACCGCACGACTTCCCCTCCCGATCGGCGTCTGCCCAACCGTCCCCGGCGCCGCTCTTCGACGGAGCGGCGCATGGGACACGCGTTTGGGAAGTGCGGTCTGCCCTTCAGGGCAATCCGTCTCTCCCTTCGCCGCCGAGGCGGCGCGGCTTCCTCAGATCAGCCCTTGCCGCAGCGCGTAGGCGACGACGTGCGAGCGGTTGCGCAAGTGCAGCCGGGTGACGAGGTCGTGCAGGATGTTCTTGATGGTCCGTTCGGAGTACGCGAGTTTGGTGGCGATGTCCCCGGTGTCGTACCCCTCGGCGACGAGTCGGACGACCTCGATCTCCCGGTCGGTGAGCCCGCTGAAGTTCAGGCCGCGCGGCGCCAGGACCTGGCTCTGCAACTGGCCGACCTGCTCCAGCAAGCGGCCCAGCAGGTCCGCGGGAACGCTTCCCTCTCCCCTGGCCACGGCGTTGATCACCTGCACCAGCCGTTCCGGCGTCGCCTCGGACCGGCGCAGGACGCCCGCCACTCCGCACTCGGCGGCGCCGACCAGTTGCTGATCGTCGATGCGGGTGGCGACCAGCGCCACCCGGGCGGCGGTCGTCCGCCGGATGTGGCGCAGGGTCCGCAGCGACTCCTCGTCTATGGTGTCGACGACGACCACCACCACTGCGGCGGCCGGTTCCTCCCCCTCCTCCTGCAGCCGGATCTCCGGCCGAGGCCGCAGTTGGGTGGCGACCCCCGCTCTGGAGATCGGGTCATCTGCGCGCAGGCACACAACTATCCGGTCCACACCAGTCTCCCCCCTGGTCGAGCGCATCGCGGCGCGTCGAGCAGTATGCGGCAGGCGACTCCACGCAAAGTCAACAAGGCGTCAATGGGCACCTCAGCTTCCCGAAAGTCTTCCTGTCAGGCCCCTGCCGACCGATACCGCCGGCCTTATTGTGCCGATCATGACAACTGCGGCGAGCCTGGACACGACCGCTGTGACCGCCGAGCCTGGTGGGCTGATCCAAGTCCCCCTTCAGGTACGCAACTCCGGCAGCACGGTGGAGGAGTATCGCTTCGAGGTCGTGGGCCCGGCAGCGGCCTGGGCGACCGTCGAACCAACGAGCCTTTCGCTGTATCCGGACAGTACGGGCACGGCGGTTCTGGCATTGAGCCCGCCCCGAAGCCCGGATGTGCCGGCCGGGGACCTCCCGTTCGGCGTGCGGGTGGTGCCCACCAGCGCCCCCGACACGGCGGTGGTCCCCGAGGGCGTCGTCACGGTCCTGCCGTTCGCCGAGATCACCGGGGAGCTCGTGCCCCGCGGATTCGACGGCGCCTGGCGCGGCCGTACGGACGTGGCCATCGACAACCGCGGCAACATCCCGATGACGGTGCAGCTGGCGGCCCAGGGCGACAGTTCCCGGGTGCGGCTGGGCTTCGCCCGGGAGACCGTCGAGCTGCCGCCGGGTGCGGCCGAGCTGACACGGCTCACCGCGCGTCCGGCGCGGCGGCTGTGGCGCGGTGCTCCCGTCGTGCATCCCTTCCAGGTGGTGGCGAATCCCACGGGCGACGCGCCGCACGAATCGGTCGCTCTGGACGGCACCTACCAGCAGGACGCGATACTGCCGCGCTGGCTGCCGCGCGCCCTTGTGGCGGTGGTGGCCGCAGCGGCGGCCCTGGCCATCGTGTGGTTCGCCCTGCTGCGCCCGGTGGTGCGGTCGGCGGCGCGGGAGGAGTCCCAGAAGCAGGTGGCCGCCGTGCTGTCGCCCAGCCCCGGGGCGTCCGGCGCGGCGAGCGGCGGTGGCTCGTCCGGTGCGTCGGCGGGCTCCTCCGGAACCGGACAGGACGCGGCGGGCGGTGGCTCACCGAGCTCCGGCGCCGCGGCGGGATCGAATGCCGGAAGCACCGGCGGGGGCTCGGGCGGATCGGGCAGCGGAAGCGGCACCGGGGGAAGCGGGGGCGGAGGTGCGGTGGATCCGCGCAGTGCTCAGACCGGGGTCAAGGACTCGGTGGGCGGCGGCTCGACGGCCGACACGGTGTACCGCGTCCCGGCCGGTCAGGTGTTCGACCTGACAGACCTTGTGGTGCAGAACCCGCAGGGCGACTCCGGCACCGTCGTCATCGCCGCCGGCAGCCGGACTCTGCTGACACTGGCGCTGCAGAACTTCCGTGACCAGGACTACCACTTCGTCACCCCGATCGCGGTGCCCGCCGGGGGACGGATCACCATGACGGTGACCTGCAGTGAGGTGGGACGGCCGGTGGGCGGTCCGACGCCGTCCCAGTGCGACGAGTCGGTGCTGGTCGGCGGGACGCTGCGGGGGGCGCCCAGCGCGAGCCCGTCGCCCTCCGCGGCCTGACCGTGCGTTCGGGCAAGCGGGGTTGAGCCGGCTGGATCAGGCCCCCGGGCATGAGCCCGGGGGCCCCTGCCGGTCATTCCTCGCCGGACTCCTCCTGCTGCTCCTCCTCGGACCGCTGGACGAACAGCCCCTGTACGTCGGCGGGTTCCTCCTCCTCGGACTCCCGCTGGACCATCGCGGACGGCCCGGGTGCGGCCACCGCCCCCTCCGTGGCCTGTGCTGCCGGGGTCGGGGCGGACATGACACGGTCGGCATTGGCGCTGGCCTCCCGCTCATACCGGTCCGAGGGGTCGCTGACCCGGATCCCACCGGGTGCCGTGGTCCCGTCGACCGGGCCGCTGCGCTGCTGCATCACATGGGTCAGCTCATGGGCGAGCGTCGTACGCCCGGCATGGGACGACGGGTCGTAGGCATCGCGCTGGAAGACGACGTTGTTGCCGACGGTGTAGGCGTGCGCGCCGACCGACTTCGCGGACTCGTGCGCCGCGTCGCCCGTGTGCACCCGCACGTCGGAGAAGTCCGCGCCGAGCTTGTCCTCCATGTCGGAGCGGACGTCGGCGCCGAGGCTCTGCCCGGAGCCGGACCCGACGACTTCGTGCACGGGTGAGCGCTGCGGCGCGGGGGACTCCTCGTCCTGCTCCCGCTGCAGCATGGCGCCCACCGCACTGTTGCCGACGGCACGCTGCAGCGTGCCCATGCCGGACGGGCCCAGAACATCGGGGCGGCCTGCGGCTGCCGCTTTGAACAGCCGCGAGTCGTCGGTCTGGGACTGCCTGTGGCCGGCTTGCTGGTGGTCGTCGTCGTGCTCGTGGTCATGTACGTGGTCGGGCATTTTCAGCTCCCTGGAACGTCCATCGGCAGACCTCTCTCACTCTGACACTGCCTCAGCGTGCCCGCCCGGTACAGGCATGCGGCTGCCTACGGGAGTGCAGCCGCAGCTGCCCGATGAGGCAACCGTCGCCCAGGGGCCGGGTTCGGGGTCACGCCGCGGCGTCGCCGGGCGGCGGGGCGGTGGAGTTGCGCAGCACGAGTTCGGTGCCGACCTCCATGTGCTCCATGAGCAGCTTCTGCCCTTCGATGAGGGACAGCAGCGCGCGGGCTGCTTTCTGCCCCATGTCGTGCAGCGGCTGACGCACGGTGGTGAGCCCTGGAAAACTCTGTGCCGCCTGCGGAAGGTCGTCGAAGCCGACGACGGAGAAGTCGGTGGGTACGTCGAGGCCGCAGGACCGGGCCGCGTCGACCGCGCCGAGTGCCATCAGGTCGGCGCCGGCGACGATCGCGGTGGGGCGGTGTTCGGTGATCAGACGTGTGGCGGTGCGAAAGCCGCTGGCGTAGGAGAAGTCGCACGAGGCGACCAGTCGTTCGTCGACTTCCAGGCCGGCGAGTCGCATCGCGTCCTCGAAGCCCTGGAAGCGGATGGACGTGCTTTCGAGGTCCTCCTCGCCGCGGAGGTAGGCGATCCGGGTGTGGCCGAGGTCGAGCAGGTGCTGCGTGCCCTGACGCATCCCGTGGTAGTTGTCGACGGTCAGCCGGGGCAGCGGTACGGCCAGGCGGCGGGGGTCGATGATGACGCAGGGCAGCTTCTGCCGACGCAGCAGCTCGACCGTCTCGTCCTCCAGTACGGGGGCGATCAGCAGTACGCCGTCGACGAGGCCACGGGTCAGGAACTCGATGCGGTCCTTCTCGCGCACCGCGTCGTGGTACGAGGCGTTGACGAGCAGTTCCTGCTCGGCACTGGCCAGCTCGTCGGCGACGCCGCGGAGGATCTCCAGGCCGTACTGGCTGGTCAGATCCAGGGCGATGAGTCCGATGAGCCCGCTGCGGCCGTTCTTGAGGTTGCGGGCCGAGACGTTCGGCCGGTAGCCGAGTTTCCCGGCCACCTCCATGACGCGGCGTCGGGTCTCCTCGGAGGCTCCCGGCTTGCCGTTGACGACGTTGGACACGGTCATCGCGGAGACGCCGGCCTCCTCGGCCACCTGCGCGATGGTCACCCGCCCTGCCACCCGAACTCCTTCTGCCCGATCTCGGCCACCCGGCACGCGCAGACTTTAGAGCCTGGTCTTCGTCGCGCCAGCCACATACTCAGGAAAACTTTAACGATAAGTTGCACACGGGTCAACGGAACCTCCAGCGAGAGCACGGTTCGGCCCCGCGAACAGGGTGGACGTGACGGGCTTGCACGGAAAGCCCGGAAGATACGACCCCTCGCGCCAGGCGGGTCGGCCACGGAAAGTTACGTATAGATGTCGGCTAAGTTTTGCGTTACAGTCCCGGCCAACGGCAGGCACCGTTCGCCGCAACTCGGGGCGACCGGCCCTTTTCCACACGTATCAGCGCTGCACCCACACGGCACAGGCTGATCGACTCAAAAACCCCTTCAGACATGACAAGTCGGTCCGTACCGACGGGTGAGGTGTGCAATGAAGCGCTCTGGGAGACGTCTCGCGGTCGCCACCACGGTCGCCGCCATGGCGGTGTCGCTGGCCGCGTGCGGAGGCGGGTCGTCCGGCGCCTCCAGTGACGGCACGGTGACCATCCATGTGCAGGCATGGAAGGGCGGCGGCGCCGAGCCGGCCAACGTCGCGGAGATCAACAAGGCCTTCGAGAAGGCCCACCCCAAGATCAAGGTCGACTTCGAGTACATCACCGCGAACGACACCTACCTGCAGAAGCTCCAGCCGGAACTGCTCGGCGGCAAGGCCGGCGACGTCATCATGGTCGACACGGACAAGATGAAGAAGTGGGGCGCCTCCGGCTACCTCGCCGACCTCTCCAAGGAGTCGTGGGCGAGCAAGATAGCCCCGGACGCCAAGCCCTTCGCCCAGTCCGACGGCAAGACCCTCGCCATGCCGATGGAGCTGATCGGCATCGGCCTGTACGCCAACATGGACCTGCTGAAGAAGGCGGGCGTCACCGAGGTCCCCGCCGACTGGCCGACGTTCCTCGCCGACCTCGCCAAGGTCAAGAAGGCCGGCATCAACCCCATCGCACTGCCCGACAAGTCCGGCTGGACCGGCAGCTCGGTCTTCCAGGCCGCCGGATCGACCAGCGTCTACCAGAAGAACAAGCAGTGGGACGCCGACTTCCTGGCCGGCAAGGCCTCCTTCGACCCCGACTGGTCCGATCCCCTCACCCAGTTGAAGACCCTGGAGGACAAGGGGTACGTCAACTGGAAGAACCAGCTCGGCATCGACGAGTGGTCCCAGGGCTCGCAGGACTTCAGCGCCGGCAAGAGCGCCTTCTGGTACCAGGGCGCCTGGCAGGTCTCCAACGTCAAGAAGGCCGGCTTCCCCGTCTCCTTCGCACCCTGGCCCGGCGGCGGCCAGGGCACCAAGCCCAACGGGATGCTGTTCTCCGGCACCATGTGGGCCGTCAACTCCCAGTCCCAGCAGGGTGACGCGGCACGCAGTTACGTCGACTTCTGGTCGCAGAGCGCGAACCTCGCCCAGTACCTCGACGCCGAGCACGCGGAGTCGCCGTTCACCGGCGGCACGACGCCGGAGAGCACCGAGACGACGGCCTTCACCACCGCGTTCAAGGACGGCCGCTACCGGATCCTGCCGTCCGACTCCTGGTACGGCGCCACCGCCGAGACGGCGATCGGCTCGAAGATCCAGGCCTATCTGCTGGGCACGGAATCCGCCGCGCAGACGCTCAAGGACATCCAGACCGCGGCGTCCGCCAAGTAACCCCGCCCCCTGGTCGGCCGTGGCGGGGGCGAGGTCGGCGGTGCCGCCCGCCCCCGCCACGGCAGTCCCGGGCAAGAGGAGGATCCCCGTGTTCCATCGACGGCGCGCCACGATGGCCGCCTTCCTGCTTCCAGCGATCGTCGTGTACGGCCTGTTCATGCTGTATCCGCTGGCCCGCGGCGTCTATCTGAGCATGACCGACAGCCTGGGCGGCCCGATCGCGAACTTCGTCGGCGCCCAGCAGTACCGGACCATGGCCGACGACCCGGCCGTCACCGCCGCCCTGTGGCACACCGTGCTCTACGCGGTCGTCGTGGTGGTGGCGCAGAACGGCCTCGGTCTGCTCTTCGCGAGCATGCTGTTCCGCCGCCCCAAGGTCCGCCGGGCGCTCAGCGTCGTACTTCTCACGCCGACGTTGATCTCCCCGGTGATGGCCGCCTTCATCTGGTCGTACCTGTTCGCCCCCGAAGGCGGCATCAACGCCCTGCTGGACCTGGTCGGCCTGCACGGCCTCAACCACGTCTGGCTCGGCGACACTTCGACCGCCCTGTACTCGGTGGCCGCGGTCAACATCTGGATGTTCACCGGCTACTCCTGCGCGATCTTCCTCGCCGGCTATATGAACCTGCCGACCGAGCTCCTGGAGGCGGCCGCACTGGACGGGGCCGGCGGCTGGCGGCGCTTCGTCAGCATCGAATGGCCGATGCTCGCCCCCGCGCTCACCGTCAACGTGACCCTGAGCCTCATCGGCTCCCTGAAGGTCTTCGAGTTCCCCCTCGTGCTGACCAACGGCGGCCCCGCCGGAGCCACCGACACCCTGACCCTGCTGGTCTACCGGAACGTCTTCGGCGGCGGGAAGTTCGCCTACGGCGTCGCGCTGTCGGTCGTCCTTCTGGTGACCGTGGTCGTCCTGTCCAGCGCGACCTCGTCCCTGCTCCGGCTCCGTGAGCGACGCATCTGATGGAACCCGACGGAAACGGAAGCTGACGGATCATCACCATGACTTCAGACACCGCGACTTCAGACACCATCGCACCGGACGGCCCGCCGGTGTCCGGCCCCCGGCCCGCCGACCGGCACCCCGACAGTCGTAGGACGGCCAAGGCTCCCCTCGGCCGACGGCGCCGACTGACCGGCGGTCTCGGCACCGTGCTGCTGTGCCTGTGCACGCTGCTGTTCGTCCTGCCGTTCCTCTTCACGGTCGTCACCTCGCTGCGCACCGCCGCCGATGTCGCCCGCTCCCCGCTGGGCATCCCGCACTCGCTGACCCTGAAGAACTTCGCCGACGCCTTCGGCCAGATCCACTACGGGCCCAGCACCCTCAACACCCTGCTCATCACCGGCCTTTCGTGCGTGGCCATCACCGCGATCGGCTCGCTCGCCGCCTATCCGCTCGCCCGGATCACCCAGCACTGGTCCACCGCGGTGTACCGGCTGTTCATCCTGGGCACGTCCGTGCCGGTGTTCGTCGTGGTGGCGCCGCTGTATCTGCTGATGCGCGACCTCGGCCTGCTGGACACCTACGCGGGCGTCGTCCTCATCTACACGGCCCTCAACCTGCCGGTCGCCGTGTTCTTCTACACCAGCTTCATCCGCACGATCCCGGCGGACCTGGAGGAGGCGGCATCGATCGACGGCTGCGGCGCCTTCCGGACGTTCTTCACGATCATCCTGCCGCTGCTGCGCCCGGTCACCAGCACGCTGCTGACCTTCGTCGCCCTGCAGATCTGGAACGACCTGCTGGTCCCGCTGGTGTTCCTGCAGGACCCCGGCAAGCGGACCGTCATGGTCAACGCGTACTCCTTCATCGACCCGCACACCGTGCAGCCGACCACCCTCTTCCCGGCCGCCCTGCTCGGCGTCCTGCCGCTGCTGGTCATCTTCGCCTTCTTCCAGCGCCAGGTGGTCGCCGGTCTGTCCGCCGGCGCCGTCAAGTCCTGACCTCGCCGGTCCGCAGCCCCCTCCGCACCCGACGACCCCACCGTCCGAGGGCGACGCCCCCTGCCCCGACGCACCCCGATGTCCCGGAAGGACCCTCCACCGATGTATGTGGTCTCCTACTTCACCGACGCCGACGAGGCGCTCCACCTGGGCTACAGCCACGACGGCCACGACTTCGTGACCGTGAACGGCGGCCGGCCCGTGCTGCGCGGCACGGTCGGCACCGGCCGACTCCGGGACCCGTTCATCGGGATCGGCCCCGACGGCCTGTTCCATCTGCTGGCCACCGACGGCTGGACGAGCCCCTACATCGTCCACGCCACCTCGGCCGACCTGCTCACCTGGTCGGACCAGGAACTCGTCCCGGTCATGGCCGAGGTGGCGGGCGCCCACAACGCCTGGGCGCCGGAGTTCTTCCCGGACCGCCGCACCGGCCTGTACCACCTGCTCTGGTCCTCGGTCGTCGAGCCCGGCAGCAGCGCCGAGGGCCGCGACTACGAGCACGTCGGCCAGAACCACCGCATCTGGCACTGCACCACCGAGGACTTCAGAACGTACTCGGAATCCGCCCTCTTCTTCGACCCCGGCCACTCGGTCATCGACGCCACCGTGCGAGAGCTGGACGGCGGCGGATTCCTCATGGCCTACAAGGACGAGCGCGGCACCAACGACCTCGCCACCGCGCACAAGGACCTCCACCTGACCACCTTCGAGACCCCCGGCGGCCCGTACGCCGCCTCGACGGGACCGGTCACCCCCTCGGTGGTGGAAGGCCCGTCGATCTTCCGCCGCGGAGACGAGCTGGTCATGATCTTCGACCACTACCTGGAGGGGCGGTACGGAGCGGTCCGCAGCAAGGACGGCGTGGACTGGGAGTCCGTCGCCCTGACGCTGCCGCCGGGCATGCGGCACGCCTCCGTCCTCGAGACACCCGACCTGGCGGCGCTCCCGCCGCGGTGAGACGACCGCGGTCAGGCCCCGCGGTGCGGCCCGCGGCCCCGCCACAGACTCCGGGCGATCCGCTTCGGCAGCCGCCCGGTGCAGGAAGATCCGCGTCGCGGCCCGCGGCGCGCAGGACACCTTCACCCAGCAAGGAACGTCGCGATGAAGCGTCGCAGAACGGACCGCCCGGGCGTCCGGGCATCCCGCATCCTCACCCTGCTCGCCACCCTGGCGGGAGCCCTGCTCCTGCCGGCCCACACCGCCCTGGCCGCGGGTACCGCCCACTACGTCAACTGCTCGGCCGCCTCCAACGGCAGCGGCACCCAGGCCAGCCCCTGGAACTCGGTCGGCAGCGTCAACAGCACGTCCTTCACCGCCGGGGACAGCATCCTCTTCGCCGCCGGCACCACCTGCACCGGCCAGCTCACCCCCGGCGGCTCGGGCGCCTCCGGCAGCCCCGTCACCATGGGCTCGTACGGCACCGGCGCCAAGCCCGTCATCGACGCCAACGGCGCCACCGGCCCCGTCATCCACCTGCTGAACCAGCAGTACTGGGAGATCGGCGGCCTGGACCTCACCAACGCGGCGTCCTCGCCCGCCTACCGCTCCGGCGTCCTCGCCGAGAACAGCTCCGGCGGCGTCCTGCACCACATCCGGGTGCACGACATGAGCATCCACCACATCAGCGGTTGGTCGGGCGGCTGGTACGCCACCAACGCGGGCGTCGGCGTCCAGACCGACCACACCACCCCCGTCTCCACCTGGGACGACGTGGTGGTCGAGAACAACACCTTCGACCATGTCGACCGCATCGCGGTGGCCGTGACCCCCGACGCCGACGGCCAGGGCACCGGCCTGACCACCGGCACGGTCATCCGCAACAACACCATGACCTACGACGGCGCCGACGACATCCTCGTCGTGAAGAACGACGGCGCCCTCATCGACGGCAACAAGGCGGGCTACGGCGGCGCGAAGAACACCTGCCCGCCGTCGGGCCAGTACTGCAACGGCGCCTCGGCCGGCATCTGGATGTCCGGCAGCACCGACACCGTCGTGCAGAACAACGAGGTGTACTGCCATGTCAACGGCGCCGACGGCACCGGCTACGACGTCGACTGGGGCAACCACAACACCACGTTCCAGTACAACTACAGCCACCAGAACCTCGGCGGCTTCATGCTGGTGATGCCGCCCTTCACCATCGCGGGCGAGCCCACGTCGACCGTCCCGAGCGACGGCACGGTGATCCGCTACAACATCAGCGAGAACGACGGCACCAACGCGGGCTGCCCCGCCGCCGGCACCCCGACCCATGGCACGGGCGTCTTCCACTTCGTTGGCAACATCCCCAACCAGAGCGGCAGTTCGGTCGCCGTCCCGCTCATCTACAACAACAGCATCTACGTCAACCAGAGCGGCCTGAACACCCCGATCCTGTACTCGCGCAGGGGATCGAGCGTCACCGGCACCCTCTCCTTCCGCAACAACGCGGTCTTCAACTACGGCACCGGCGGCTACTTCACCACCAGCTCCGGCTCCGTGTACTCCAACAACCTCTTCTACGGCAACCACCCGTCCTCCGAGCCCACCGACTCGGCGAAGGTCGTGACCGACCCCCAGTTCCGCAACCCCGGCAACGCGGCCACCTCCTCCTCGTACACCGGCAAGAACGCCTACCAGGTCCACCCGTCCTCCCCGGTGATCCGGGCCGGCGCGGTCATCAGCGGCAACGGCGGCAAGGACGCCTTCGGCAACACGGTCTCCGCCACGGCCGCGCCCAACATCGGGGCCTACAACGGCGTCGGCGGCAATCTGCTCTCCAACGCGGGCTTCGAGACGGGGGCGTTGAGCCCTTGGACCCAGGCCGGCGGCGCCTCGTCCTCCGTGCCGAACACGAACGCCCGCACCGGCGGCTACGCGCTGACCACCGCGGCGAGCGGCAGCGGCGCCAACCAGTCACTGACCGTCCTCAGCCCCAACACCACGTATCTGCTGACCGGTTGGGCCAAGGTGGCGAACGCGGGTGAAACCCTCGCCATCGGCGTCAAGGGCTTCGGCGGCACGGAGACCTACACCAACATCGCCACCACGTCGTACACCCAGGCGGCGGTCCTCTTCACCACCGGCTCCGCCAACACCTCGGCCACGGTCTACTGCTGGAAGAACAGCGGCGGCAGCGGGGCAGGCTACTGCGACGACCTCGCGGTCGAGCCCCTGGCCTCCGCCGCCAACGCGGTCACCAACCCGGGCTTCGAGAGCGGCGCCCTGACTCCGTGGACCCAGAGCACCGGGACGGCGTCCGGTGTCGTCGCCTCGAACGCCCGCACCGGTACGTACGCCCTGCAGACCGGAGTCAGCTCCAGCGGCGCGATCCAGACGGTCAGCGGCCTCACCTCCAGCGGCGGCTATCTGCTCGCCGCCTGGAGCAAGGCGGCCACCGCCGGTGAGGAGGTGGCGGTCGGCGTCAAGAGCTTCGGCGGAACAGAAACGTATCTGCGGAACTCGACGACGTCCTACGCACAGCAGCCCGTCTTCTTCACCACCGGCGCCGCCACCACCTCGGCCGCGACCTACTGCTACAAGAACTCCGGCTCCGCGGCCGGCTACTGCGACGACTACACGCTGATCAAGCTCCCCTGACCCGACGACCGATTCCCGGCAGGAGAACCTGAGCAGTGGGCGGGCCGGTGGTAGGTGCGTCCGACCCGCCCACAGGAGAGGAGTCGATCAGGGAAAGCGGACGGTGACGGTGAGGCCTCCCGGGCTGCCGGGTTCGGCCGTCGCCTCGGTTCCGTGGGCCTCGGCGATGGAGCGGACGATGGCGAGGCCCAGCCCGTGGCCGGTGGCGCCGACGCGGTCCTGGGCGAGTCCCCGGAACGGCTCGAACAGGTCCGGTACCCGTTCTGCGGGCACGGTGGGCCCGTCCGATCGCGTCCTCACCCTGCGCAAGGGCAAGCTGACGGACGAGGCCCGACCACAGCCCCTCTGGTCGTAGGTGAGGGTGTACGCCGGTGCCAGGTGCAGCGCGAATCCGGCCGGGCCGCCGGACTCCTCGGCGAACTGTGAACGGCCCCGCCCACCACGACGTATACGACGAGGTGGGGGATGAGAACTCGGCCGTGTGGCACACGGCGAACGGCCGGTAGGCGAAGATGGCAGTCGTGTCACCTGATCATGTGACCGGGCACGAGAGACGTACCGGAGCAGGCCGGGCCAGCCACGCGGGAGCGTGTACGCGGGCCGGTCTGTTCGCCGTGCTCGGCACCGTGCTCGCGACCTTCGGGCACCACGCGGTCGCCGACGGCACAGTGCCCTGGCGGCTGGTGGCCGTGTTGATCGTGGCGCAGTTCGCGGCGGTCTGGCCGCTCGCGCGGCGCCGCTACGCGCCGGTCGCCACCATCGCCTGCACCCTGGCGACACAGGGGGCTCTGCACCTCGCTCTGTCCTACACGGACGGCGCTGCCTCGATGACGATGCCGCAGCACGCGATGCACGCCGGGCACATGGCGTCCGCCGCCGGGGACGGTCACTCCTGGCATCACGCGGGAGCGGCGATGACGGCCGTGCACACGCTCGCCGCGCTGGCGGTCGCGTGGCTGCTGCACCGGGCGGACGCGGGGATGACGGCGGCGCTCGGCACGCTGCACACGCTTGCCAGGGCGGCGGTGGCCGCCCTCGCCCAGGCGTTGCCGCGGGCGGTCGCCGATCCGGAGCGGGCACTGCTCGGGCTGCCCGCCGGGCGGACCGGCGCCTTCTTCGCGGTGGCGGCTCGGGCATGGGAAGAAGTACTGGAGTACGCGGTGGTTCGCAGGGGGCCACCGCGGCGGGAGCACCCTCCGGTCCTTCACCGGTCCCGGCCGCCCCGACGGGCGCGGGGCCGGATTCTCCCGTATCAGCAAGGAGTTCCCCTGTGTCCTTTGTTTCTGCTTTCGCCCGCCCGACGGCGCGTGCCGGCCGTCGTTTCGTAGTGGCCGGCGCCGTCGCGCTGACGGCGACGCTCGCCCTGGCCACACCGGCCGCGGCGCACGCGGAGGTCGAGGCCGACAATCCTCAGGCCCTGGCGGAGAACGTCACCCTGACCTTCGTCTGCGAGGCCGAGTCCGCCTCCGCAGGCTTCAAGGAGGTGCGAGTCGTCCTCCCGGCAGGCATAGCCCCCACCGACGTCACCCTCGGCGAGGCCCCCAAGGGCTGGAAGCTGACGGCCACCGAAGACGGCTACACCGTCGGCGGGCCGGCGATCAAAACCGGGGTCGACGCCGAGCACACGATCAAGGTCCGGCAGCTGCCGGATGCGAAGGAGCTCGCGTTCAAGACCATCGACACCTACAGCGACGGGGAGATCTCCCGCTGGATCGAACTGCCCACCGGCGGCAAGGAGCCCGAACAGCCCGCCCCGGTCCTGGAGTTGAAGGCCGCGGCGCCGGGAGCCAAGTCGGTCGCTCCGAGCCCGACAGCGACCCAGAGCACGGTGCCCACCACGGCCGCCGCATCCCCCTCCGCCTCCGCCTCCCCCACCGCAACGGAGTCGGACGCCACGCCGGCCGCCAGTGACACGGCCGCCGACGAGGACGAGGGCATGTCCTCCGGCGTCCTGGCCGGTGTGATCGTCGCCGTCCTGCTCGTCCTGGGCGGCGGAGCCTGGTGGCTGGTCAAGCGGCGGGCGGCCTCGTCCGAGAGCTGAGGTTCACCGCCGTCGCCCCGGGGCTCGACCGCCCGGGGCGACGGCCGACGGACTGCCGTGAACGTTCTGGGGTCGGCTCGCGTCACAGTGGCAGCCGAACCGAGGGAGTTCCCATGGCCGACGAACGTTCCCGTCCCCGTTTCGTCTCCGCAGCCGCGCTGGCCGCGACCCTGCTGTGCGCCACCGCAGCCTGCGAATCCTCGCCGTCCTCGGAATCCCCCGGGAAAGACCGGCCGAAGACCGCCTGGGTCGAGCCCGCCTCCTACACCTACACGCTGACATCGCTCACCCAGGTCCTGGCGGGAACCTTCCGCGTGACGGTCCGGAACGGCGCGGTGGCCGAAGCCGTCGGGCTCGACGAGGACAGCCGACGCCAGGCACAGGAGCAGCCGGATCGAATCCCCACGATCGGCGGGCTGTTGAAGACGCTGGCAGAGGCCCGCAGCGACGGCGCCGACACCGCGGACGCGGAGTACGCGGCCGACGGGCGCCCCGTGCGGATCTCCCTGGACCGGGACGAGAACTCCATCGACGACGAAGCCCAGTACACGATCAGCTCCTACGAACCCACCCCCGGCTAGCGCGACCGCTCCCACTCACCGGTCGGGCCCGGCGGCCGCGTCGCCCACAGGGACCGCTTAGCATCACCGGTGATGAGGAGCCGGGCGCAGTCGGCGCAGCACAGGACCCGCGGGGCGCGGTGGACCACGCACGTCACGTTCCTGTGCCCCGCCCTGGCCGTTCTGCTTGCAACTGCCGTGATGTGCCTGGGCTATGTGGCACACGGAAGCGGCGACCACGCCGCTGCGACGACGACCGCGGCAGGCGCTCCTGCCGAGCACCACTCGGCGCCGGCCGCATACGCGGGTGACTGTCCCTCAGGGGACGTGTGCTGCGCTCAGGCGTTCCACCACGTGACGGGAGTGCTCGTCGCACCCGTCCAGCGGTCCGCGGCGGTCCTGCCCCGTACGCCGGGCCTCCCCCGGCGGCCGGACGGCCCCACGCTCCTCGCCCGGCCTCCGCCGGCCGTCGGCGCTCCCGATCTTCACGTCCTCCAGGTGCAGCGGACCTAGACGGGTGCCGTGGCGCCGCGCACCCGCGCCCGCGCCGAACGCCATCCACTCACCCCCTGCACCCACCGCCGTACGGCGGGAAGAAGGGCTCAGCCATGAGCAAGACCAGCAAGAAGGCCGCATCCCTGTCCCGTAAGGCCCGCATCGAGGAGATGCGGCGCGCCGAGAAGGCCCGCGACCGCAGAAACCGCGTCTTCGCCATCACGCTCGGCACGGTCGTCGTCGCCGGGCTGGCGGGCTGGGGCGCGTACGCCGTCAACAGCGCCGACGAGAAGTCCGAGCAGCAGGCCGCCGCCGCGAAGGAGCCCGTCTCCGGCGAGAAGACGTGGAACGCGAAGAAGCTCACGCAGAACCACGTTCAGGGCCAGGTCGACTACCCGATGAACCCGCCCGTCGGCGGCGACCACAGCCAGGCGTGGATGACCTGCAACGGCACCGTCTACACGAAGGCCATAGCGAACGAGAACGCCGTGCACTCCCTGGAGCACGGGGCGGTCTGGGTGACGTACAACTCCAAGGTCGCCGAGGCCGATGTCAAGGCCCTCGGCGACAAGGTGGCCAAGACCCCGTACACGCTGATGAGCCCCGTCGAGGACCAGTCCGGGACGATCACGCTGTCGGCCTGGGGACGGCAGCTCACCGTGGACAAGGCGTCCGACCCTCGGGTCGAGCAGTTCCTCACCAAGTACGTCCAGGGCCCGCAGACGCCCGAGCCGGGAGCAGCCTGCACCAACGGACTGACGTCCGCATGATGCCGGGCCCGGCCTGCTGAGTCCGCCGTCGGACGCCGCCGCCCGGCGGCGTTCGGCGGCGTTCGACCGGGCCTCGAGCCCGGCTAGGGCGCCAGGACCAGCCGTCCCCGTGTCCCGCCCTCCGCGAGCCGGGCGTGGGCCTTGGCCGCGTCCGCCAGGGCGAACGTCTCGGCCACCCGCAGTGTCAGCACGCCGTCGTCCACCAGCCGGACCAGCTCCGCCAGCCGGGCCCCGTCGGCGGCCACCTCGACCGCGGCGGTCCGCACGCCCCGCACGGAGGCGGGCTGGGCCCCCGGGATCACCCCGGCGAAGGCGCCCCCGTCCCGCACCCACGCCAGCGCCCGCTCACCGAGCTGCGCCGCGTCCAGGACGGCGTCGGCCCCGCCGGCCGCGACCTCACCTGTGCTGAAGTGCGCGGCGCCGAGAGACCGTACGAACTCCTCGTCCGCCGGCCGGGCCACGCCCGTCACCGTGACCCCGCGGTGTGCGGCCAACCGCACCGCGAACCCGCCGAGCGCGCCCGCCGCCCCGGTCACCACCAGCGACTGTCCGGGATCGAGCGACAGCAGGTCCAGGGCCTGTGCGGCGGCGAGCGCGTTCAGTGGAAGGGTGGCCGCGTGGACGGTGTCGACCGTCGTCGGGGCCTTGGCCACCGCGGACGCCGGGACGACGATGTACTCCGCGTGCGAGCCCAGCTCGGCGCCCATGCCGTAGTGAAGCGCGACGACCTCCTCGCCCACCTGCCGGTCGGCTCCCGCGCCCACCGCGTCCACCGTCCCGGCGATGTCCCAGCCCAGCCCGAGCCGTCGGCCCGCCCCGCCGAACGCGCCGACGCGCACACCCGCGTCCACCGGGTTCAGCGCGGCCGCCGCCACCTTGATCCGCACCTCGCCGGCGCCTGGCTCCGGTGTCTCCACCTCGACGATCTCCACGGCCTCGGGCCCGCCGAACGAGGTCACCACAGCAGCACGCATCACACTCAACTCCCCATGTCAGGCAATTCGCGGCGGGGTCTTCGCCGCTGCGCACAACCCTAGGAAGAGTTAGTATCCAGGGGATAGTAGTTACCTGAAGGTGCCTACCTACCCATGAGGTGAGCCATGGCGACGAAGACGGCGGCCCAGCAGCGCGAACAGGCCCGGCACGAGTACGACGCGTTTCTGCGCAGCTGCCCCACCAACCAGCTCCTCGACCGCATCAGCGACAAGTGGATCAGTCTGGTCGTCGCCGCCCTCTCCGTCGGCCCCCAGCGCTACAGCGACCTCAACCGCACGATCGCCGGCGTCAGCCCCAAGATGCTCACCCAGAGCCTGCGCAGCCTCGAACGCGACGGCATCCTGACCCGCACGGTCACCCCGTCCGTCCCGGTCCGCGTCGACTACGAGCTCACCCCGCTGGGCAGCAGCCTCGCCCAGCTCCTCACCGCCGTGAAGACCTGGGCGGAGACCCACTTCGACGAGGTCCACGCGGCCCGCGACCGCTACGACACCGACCACCGCGACCCCGCCTGAAGCCGACGCCGTTGCGCCGCTGAGCCCAGCGCGAGCTGGATACAATTTGGGCACGAACGACTTCGCGCGATGCGGCCTCGCGGCTGCGAAGGAGTGTGCCTGTGCCCGGCCACCGATCCATCACCCAAGCCGAGAAACTGGCCGCGGCCAAGCTCGGCGGGGTTCCCGTCCGCACGGAGCGGATGGCCGCCGTCGCCAATATCTACCGCGCCGCCTCGGCGGTCCGGCAGCATCTGGAGAACTCCGTGCTGCGCGGCGCCGACCTCACCTGGACGGCGTTCGTCGTGCTGTGGGTGGTGTGGATCTGGGGCGAGTCGGAGACACGGCACGTGGCCGAGGAGGCGGGGATCTCCAAGGGGACGCTCACCGGGGTCTCGCGGACGCTGGAGAAGCGCGGGCTGGTGCGGCGGGCCGCTCACCCGACGGACGGCAGGCTGGTCCTGCTCAGCCTCACCGAGGAGGGCGAGGCGCTGATGCAGCGGCTGTTCCCCGCGTTCAACGACGAGGAGGGCTTCGTCACCGCGCAGCTGACCGACGAGGAGTGCCGCAGCCTCGCCGACGGACTGCGGCGCGTGGTGCTCCAGGTGGAGGAACAGGGCGAGGAACGCCGCCTGGCCCTCCTCGACGGCGCGTCCCCGGCACCGCGTCGCAGCGGCCGCCGTCCACAGAGCTGAGGCCGCGCGCCCTTTGTAGGCGTTGCCGAACCGCACGTGGACGGCGACGGCGTCAGCGTCTCTCGCGGGCCGCTCGCACGAGGGCGTCGAAGAGGCCCTGTTGGGCGGGGTCCTCGTGGGCGGTGTCCTCGGGGTGCCACTGGACGGCGGTGAACCAGCCTGGCGCGCCGGGAAGTTCGAGCCCTTCCACCGTGCCGTCGGCGGCGCGTGCGGTGACCGTGAGTCCTGCCCCGAGCCGACTGGTCCGCTGGTGGTGGTAGCAGGAGGCCAGGGCCTTCTCCGCGCCGGTCGCCTGCTCCAGCAGCGTGGCGCGCTGGATCGCCACCGGGTGCAGGAGGTGGCGGTGCTCGCGGTCCGGGCCGCCCATGTCCTGTTCCAGGGTGCCGCCGAGGGCGACGTCGACGACCTGCAGACCGCGGCAGATCGCCAGCAGCGGTATGCCCGAGTGCAGTGCGTGGCGGGCGACTTCGAGGTCGAAGGCGTCCTGGAGGTCGTCGACGTCGTACACGGCGTCATGGGTGTCGGCGGCGCCGTAGCGGTGTGGGGCCAGGTCGCCTCCGCCGGGGAGCAGGACGCCGTCGAAGCGGGCGAGGCGGGCGGCGACGTCCGAGTCCGCGGGGTGGATGCCCGCCGGTTCGCCCCCCGCCCGCCAGACGGCCTCGATCAGCGCGCGGGCGTTGACCTCGGCGGCGTACCGCAGCGCGGAGGTCGTGGCGGAGAAGCGGGCGGGGATCGCGATGAGCGGTCGCGGGGGCGTCGTCACAGCTGGATCCACGTGGTCTTGAGTTCGGTGTACTTCTCCAGGGCGTGGGCGGACTTGTCGCGGCCGTTGCCGGACTGCTTCACGCCGCCGAAGGGGACGGTCAGGTCGCCCTCCTCGTAGCAGTTGACCCAGACCGTGCCGGCCTTCAGGGCCCGGGAGACCTTGTGGGCGGTGGACAGGTCAGAGGTCCACAGGCCGGCGGCGAGCCCGTACTCGGTGGCGTTGGCGAGGCGTACCGCCTCCTCCAGGTCGTCGAAGGCGAGGACGGAGAGGACGGGTCCGAAGATCTCCTCCCGGGCGAGCCGCATGCCGGGGTCGACCTGGTCGAAGACGGTGGGCCGCAGATAGCTGCCGCCGGTGTCGGCCAGGGTGCGTTCGCCGCCGACGCGCAGCCGCGCGCCTTCTTCGCGGCCGGTTCCGACATGGCCGAGGACGCGTTCCAGATGGCTCTCGCCGACCAGTGCGCCCATCTCGGTGGCGGGATCCAGCGGATCCCCGACCCGCAGTTCCCGGGCACGCGCCACGATCGCCTCGGTGACGCGTTCGGCGACGGACGAGTGGACGAGCAGCCGGGAGGGGGCCGTGCACATCTCCCCCTGGTTGAAGAAGATGCCCCAGGCGGCGGTGGCGGCGGCCTTCTCCAGGTCGGGGGCGTCGGGGAGGATGATGTTCGGCGATTTGCCGCCGAGTTCCAGCCAGACGCGCTTGAGGTTGGAGTCGGCCGCGTAGCGCAGGAAGTGGCGGCCGACCGCCGTGGATCCGGTGAACGCGAGGACGTCGACGTCGGGGTGCAGTCCGATCGCCCGCCCGGCCACGGGCCCGTCGCCGGTCACCACGTTGAGCACGCCCGGGGGCAGACCTGCCTCGGTGGACAGCCGGCCGAGCAGCAGCGCGGACAGCGGGGAGTTCTCCGACGGCTTCAGCACGACGGTGCAGCCCGCGGCGAGCGCGGGAGCCACCTTCCAACTCGCCAGCGTCAGCGGGAAGTTCCACGGCACGACGGCGCCGACGACTCCGGCCGGCTCCCGGGTGACCAGGGCCAGCGCGTCGGGAGCGGTGTGCGGGGACTCGTCGGTCTGCTTGTCCGCCGACTGCCCGTACCAGCGGAAGGTGTTGATCGCGGCGCGCAGTTCGATGTCGTAGGCGTCCGTGATGGGCTTGCCCATCTCCAGGCTGACGGTCAGGGCGAGCTTCTCCCGCTGCTCTTCGAGGAGTTCCGCGATGCGCAGCAGGATCCGGCCGCGGTCGGCGGGGGCCAGACGCGGCCAGGGGCCCGTGTCGAAGGCCCGGCGCGCGGCGGCCACGGCCAGGTCGACCTCGGCGGGCCGGGCGTTCGCGACCTCGGCGAGGCGTCGCCCGTCGCGCGGCGAGACGACGGTGAACGTGGAGCCGCTGCCCGGCTCGTTCGCACCGTCGATGTGATGCTGTCCGGGCAGGCTCAGGTCCTTGGCGCAGTCTTCGGCGCGGCGTAGCAGCTCTTCGTGGGTCAGAGCCAGGCCTGGCATCCGCTTCCCCTTCGTGTCTGTTTCCTGTCCGTACGGCACCCGGGAGCGGGTGCCGGGTGCCGTACCCGACCATCGGCGCGGCGGCGGGATCAGCCCGCGGCTCGGGAGTTGTGCCGGGTCAGCCGTGCCGTGACGAGTCCCAGGACCAGCACGGCCGGGACCGACAGCTCGAGCCAGACGGCGGTGGTCCGGTCGCCGCCGATGAGCGTCGTGAAGTTGTCCAGGATGAGCCAGATCGAACCGGCGATGCCGAGCGCTCCCAGGATCGGCGCGATCAGTGTGTTCCAGGGCCGGCTGTCGACGCGCGAGCGGCGGAAGTAGACCACCACGGAGACCGAGGTCAGGAAGTACAGGAGCATGATCCCCAGCACGGCGATGCCGCTGAACCAGGAGAAGAGCGTCAGCACCGGGTCTTTGCCCAGCACCGCGAACGGCATGACCATCGCGACGGCGATCACGGTCTGCACGGCGCCGGCCGCCCAGGGCGAGTGACGCCGGTTGACGGTGGTGAGGCCGTGCGGCAGCAGTCCCTCGCGGCCCAGGGAGAACAGGTAGCGGTTGGCGGAGTTGTGGAAGGCCAGGATGCCGGCGAAGAGCGAGGTGGCCAGCAGGACGGGCAGCACGTCGTCGGTCCAGGCGCCGAACTGGGCGCCGATGGGTGCGAAGACGAACGATGCGGCGTCGCCGGACTCCACCGCCTTGCCCGCCTCGGCCGTGACCTGGGACGCGCCGTGCGCGGAGACCAGCATCCAGGAGGTGAAGGCGAAGAAGCCGGTGATCACCGCGAGGGACAGATAGGTGGCCCGCGGCACGGTCTTCTTGGGCTCTCGGGCCTCCTCGCCGTAGATGGCGGTCGACTCGAAGCCGAACATCGACGCCACGGCGAACATCAGCGCCACACCGGGAGCGCCCTGCAGTGCGGCGTGCGGCGAGAAGCTGTCGGCGACATTGAGGCCCTCGGGACCGCCGCCCTTGAAGAAGGTCACGAGGGAGAAGACGGTCAGGATGCTGAACTCCGCCAGGACGAAGACGGCCAGGACCTTCGCTCCCATCTCGATGCCGACGGCGCCGAGGATCTGGACGATCACCATCGTGACGAGCGCCCAGACCCACCACGCCACGTGCGTGTCGGTGTAGTGCTCGACCAGGCCGCTCACCGTCGCGCCGTACAGCCCGTACATGGCGGCCTGGATGGCGCAGTAGGCGAAGAGGGCGACACCGGCGCTGCCGGAGCCGGTCGGTCGGCCGAGGCCCTTGCCGATGTAGGTGTAGAAGGCGCCGGCGTCCACGACGTGGCGGCTCATGGCCACGAAGCCGATGGAGAACAGCAGGATCACGACGCCGACCGCGAGATACGCGGCGGGAACGCCGGCTCCGTTGCCTATCAGGATGGCGATGGGCACGGCGCCGGCGATGCCGGTCAGCGGCGCCTGGGCGGAGAGGACGAAGAACACGATGCCCAGGACGCCGAGCGAATCGGGCTTGAGCCTGCCTGTCATGGATGAATCTTGCGCGGTGTGCGGGGCAACCGCCGTCTGACTGTCCACTCGGATCACCTGCCGGGACGGGGAAGGGGACGGGAAGGTAAGCGCGGGGGGATTCGTTTCGATCCAAACGAGTTGCCTCATAGTGGGCTGGAACTATCCGTTTGGCAAGGGATCTGGTGGAGATTTGAAAAGGCCCCGGACGCGAGGCGTCCAGGGCCAGGAAATGCTCCGGTCAGACCGTCATGCGCCGGTCTCGCCGCCATTGCCGCCATTGCCGCCGTCGGCGCTGGCGCCGTCGGCTCCGTTGGCGTCGAGAAGCCTCAGCAGGGAACGCAGCTCCTCCAGGGCCGCGTCCGTGACCTCGGGCTCGCCGAGGACGAGTTGATGCAGCACGAGACCGTCGAGCGCGGCGAAGACCAACCGGGTCAGCGCCCGGTCCGCACCGGCCGGCAGCATCCGGCCGAGCTCGCGCTGGGCGGCGTCGAAGTACTCGTCGTACAGCTCGCGGATCTGCGGCAGCAGCTCCGGGCGGCGCCGGGACTCCAGCAGCAGTTCATACTGGAACGCCTGGGTGTCCGGAGTCGCCGTGACCATGTCGGACAGTCCGGTCGAGAAGTCCGCGACCCTGCCGGTGCCGGGCTCGAGCGCGCTGATGCTCAGCGAGGTGCGGATCGTGTGGGCGAGGGCCTCCTCGATCAGCGCGTCGCGCGAGCCGAAGTGATGCACGACGAGCCCGTGGGTGACGCCGGCCTCTTCCGCGACCGCCCGGTAGGTGAGCTTGCGCAGTCCGCCCCGCGCGACGACGCGTACGGCGGCGTTGAGCAGGGCTTCGCGGCCTTCGCCGTACTGCAGGCGCTTGCGGGGCTGTCGGCTCGGGGAGGCGTCCGCGGACTCGGTCATGCAGGCGACCCTATCCAAGCGGACCGCAGGTCACGTTCTCGTGTCATCGCCTGGGCGCGCGGATGCCGCGGAACTCCCAGTCGCCGCCGAGCGCGGTGGACAGCACCTCCTCCGACTCGGTGGGCTGGGCGCCGACGTCGGCACGGACGGCGGTCGGACCGGTGACGACGTGGTTGGTGAGCCGTCCGAGCCCTTCGACCTCGACCTCGACGACGTCGCCGGGCTGGACGGGGCGGGAGTTGGCCGGGGTGCCCGACAGGAGCACGTCGCCGGGGTACAGGGTGATCGTCCGGGCGATGTCGGCGACGAGGTAGTGCATGTCCCACTTCATCTCGTCGGTCGAGCCGTCCTGCACCACCTCGCCGTTGACGTACGTCCGCAGCCGCTTGCCGTGGAAGTCCCAGTCGGTGACCAGTCCGGGGCCGAGCGGGCACAGGGTGTCGGAGCCCTTGACCCGGAGCATGGAGCCGGCGTCGGTGTCGCGGAAGTCGTGCAGTCCGTAGTCGTTGGCGATCGTGTAGCCGGCGATGTACTCCCCCGCCTCGGCCGGGGAGATGTTCCGCGCGGTCCTGCCGATGACGATGGCGACCTCGCCCTCGTAGTTGAGCCACTTGCAGCCCTCCGGGCGCACGATCGCGCCCCGGTGGGAGTTGAGGGAGGAGGTCGGCTTGTGGAAGTAGGTCGGGGCGTCGGGCAGGCCGATGCGGAACTCGTCGACGCGGCTGCGGTGGTTGAGGTGGACGGCGATCACCTTGGAGGGGACCACCGGCGGGAGGTGACGGGCCTCCTCGATCTTGACACGGCGGCCGTCGCCGACGACGAGTTCCTCCCCGTCCCGGACGGTTTCGACGACGGCGCCGTCGACGAGGATGCGGCGGTATTCGGGCATGGCGGCCTTCCTAGGATCGGCGGTGCGGGTGGTGGGGCGCGGCGGTCACGGGGGCTCCCGTGCCGGTCCAGCCGTCGGCAGGGCGGTCGAACCAGAGGTGGACCTGGCCGGTGCCGACGGAGTTCTCGTACTCGCCGTACTGGCGGGCCCCGGCCGTGCAGGCCTGCTCACCGAGGGCGCCGGCCAGCATCAGATAGTGGAAGAACTTCGCCTCGGGCTTGAACTTCCAGAACTCGTCCATGGTGTCGAGGACCTTGTCGTGACGGCCCTCCTTGAACCAGGCGATGCGCTCGCGGTCGGCCTCGCGGGCTTCCGGGGTGCGGATGTGCACCGGGTCGCTGGCCTCGTGGTCGCGGATCTCGCGCAGCGGCCAGAACGTGTGCGAGAGCGCGCCGGAGGCGATGAGCAGGACCCGCCGGCCGGGAGTGGCGGCGATGCCGTCGGCCAGCGCCCGGCCGAGCCGCAGATGATCCTCCATGTCGCCGGTCTGGCAGACCCCGATGCTCACCCACCGCTTGTCGGGCAGCCCCTCGCCGAGGAACTTCCAGAGGTTCGTGGTCGCGTAGTAGACCGGCAGGTAGTCGTCCTCGATCGGGGTGATCCAGGTGCCGTGCCGGTCGGCGAACGAGGCGATGCTGTGGGCGAGTTCGGGATCGCCGGGGAAGTCGTACGGCATCCGGCACATCCCCCGCGGCAGCTCCTCGGAGGTGAAGAGGCCCGCGCGCCGCTGCTGTGCGGTGACGACGAACTCGACGGTGGTCGCCCAGTGGGAGTCGAGAACGACGACGGTGTCGTAGTCGTCCCGCTCGAAGACCTCCCGGCGGAGCCGGCGGAGTCCGGTGACGAGGGTGATCTCCTTGCCCTCGTTCAGCTCCAGCCGGTCGGCCTCCGGGAGCACGATGGTGGGGACATGCGCGAGCAGGCCCGCCCCGACGATCTCACCCATGGTTCGTCCACCCCTCGGGCGCGGTGACGGTGTTCTTCAGGTCGCAGTAGAAGTCGAAGCTCCAGGTGCCGCCCTCGCGGCCGACGCCCGAGAGTCGGGAGCCGCCGAAGGGGGCCTGTAGATCGCGGACGAAGAAGCAGTTGACCCAGACCGTGCCCGCCACCAGCTGTGCGGTGACGCGTTCGGCGCGCTCACGGTCGCCGGTGGCGAGCGTGGCGGCCAGTCCGAAGCGGGTGTCGTTGGCCAGGCGGACGGCTTCTTCTTCGGTGGCGAAGGTCTGCAGGGTCAGGACCGGGCCGAACACCTCCTCCTGGACGATCTCGGAGTCCTGGGCGACGTCGGTGAGAAGGGTGGGCGCGTAGTACTGGTCGCCCTTGAGGTGCCCGCCGATGACCGCGCGCGCCCCGGCCGCGATCGCCCGCCGCACAAAGCCGTCGATCTTCTCCAGCTGGCGGGGGTGGATGTTCGGGCCCAGGTCGGTGGCCTCGTCGCGCGGGTCGCCCTGCGTCAGCCGGGCGGCCTTCTCGACGAACCGGCGGGTGAACTCGTCGGCGATCGTCTCCTCCACCAGGAAGCGGGTGGCGGCCAGGCACACCTGCCCGGCGTTGTCGTACTGCTCCACCGCGAGGTCGACGGCGAGTTCGAGGTCGGCGTCCGCGAACACCAACAGCGGTGACTTGCCGCCGAGTTCGAGGCTCAGCGGGGTCAGGTTGGCCGCGGCCGACGCCGCGATGCGCCTGGCGGTCGGCACCGAGCCGGTGAAGCTGATGCGGCGCACGTCCGGGTGCGAGGTGAGCGCGTCGCCGATCTCCGAACCGTAGCCCTGGACCACGTTCAGCACCCCGGCGGGCAGCCCGGCCGCGGCGGCGATGTCGGCCAGCAGGGAGGCGGTCAACGGCGACCACTCGGCAGGCTTGAGGACGACCGTGTTGCCCGCGGCGAGGGCCGGGGCGACCTTCCAGGTGGCCAGCATCAGGGGCGCGTTCCACGGCGTGATCAGCACGCAGGGTCCCGCCGGATCCCAGCTGACGCGGTTGGTGTGACCGCGTGTCTCGAAGTCCTCGTGGTCCAGCCTCAGCAGCCAGTCCGCGAAGAACCGGAAGTTGTGCGCCACCCGGGGCATCACACCCCGACGGTGGGAGCGCAGCAGGGCGCCGTTGTCATGGGTCTCGACGATCGCGAGCTCTTCGATCCGCTTCTCGACGCCGTCGGCGACGGCGTGCAGGATGCGGGCGCGCTCGGCGGGAGAAGTGGCGGCCCAGGCGGGAAAGGCCTCCTTGGCGGCGGCGACGGCCGCAGCCGCCTCCACCGCCGTACCGCGGGCGATCTCGCCGAGGACGCTTGCGTCGATCGGCGAGACGTCGGTGAAGGTCGCGGCGGAGGCGACGCGCTCACCGCCGATCCAGTGCCGGGTGTCGACGGCGACCCCGGCCACCGTGAGCGTGTGTTCGGTCATGTCCGGTCTCCAAGTCCTGTGATGCGTACGGGGGTCACTCGGCAGACGCTTCGGACGTGCCGGACTCCAGCAGCCGCCCGCCGTCCCAGACCACGCCGACCTGGCGGTAGTACGCGGCAATCGGCTCCCGGATCTCCAGCCGGGCCAGCTCCTCGGTGGGCGCCTCGAACAGCTCCAGCTCGGCGTCGCCCACCCACGGCCGGCCGCCCTCGAACGACGCCGCCCCGGTCTCGATCAGCTCGTCCAGCGCGAGGCCCTTGCCCTTCTCGATGGACGGCAGCCAGCGGTGGTGGGCCATGGGATGAGCGTTGACGAAGCCGTTGGACTCGGCCGGCTCGCGCAGGGTGACCACCGTCTGCGCCAGCCGGCGGTCCGCCGCGGCCAGCGTCGCGCCGAAGCGGGCGCCCGCCTCGATGCGCGGAGCGGGCCCGTACGGATGCGGACGCGTCTGATGGATCGAGCCGAGCTTCTTCGGATAGCCCTGGTGCAGACCGCGGGCGACGGCGAAGTCCTTGTCGACCCAGATGTACACGCACCGCGAGTACGTCCGGCCCCGGTACTTGCAGCGGACGACCGCGAAGGCCTCCTTGTACTGGGCGAGCACCGGGTCGAGCAGCTCCGCTCCGGACGCCGAGCAGGACTGCCAGTCCGCCCAGATCAGCGCCACCGCACCTGGGTCCTCGTCGGCCAACTCCAGGGATTCGGGGAGCAGTTCGCGCACCCGGTCCGGGTCGGTGCGGTACTCGACGGTGAGCAGGTCGCCCGAGTACCGCCAGGGCGGCGAGGGGATCAGCGACGACGAGCCGGTCGCCGTCTTGGGATGGAAGTAACCACGGACGCTGGCCATGACAGGGGTTCCTTACGCGGTGAGGGCGGGCTGCTCGAGCAGTTCGGCGCGGTAGCGGGCGGCGGCGGACACGGCGGCGGGACCGCCGAGGGCGACGACGCCGACCAGCCGGTCGTGGCGGTGGTAGCCGATCAGGGCGTCGCCGTCCGGGTCGCCGTCCAGGACACGGACGTCGTCCTTGCCGAGCCCGGGCGCGCCGAAGGCCTGGAGCCGGAAGTCGTGCTGGTCGCTCCAGAAGGAGGGCAGCGGTGCGAAGGGGGCCGGGTCCGCTTCGGCACCGACGAGGTGGGCGGCCAGCGCCCTGGCCGCGTGCCTGGCGGTGTCGGTGGGGATGCACCAGTGCTCGACGCGGCGCGGCACACCGTCGTAGCGGGCGTTGGGGAAGCGGGCCACATCGCCGACCGCGACGACGTCCGGCCGGCCGCCGACGCGCAGAGCCGCGTCGGTGAGCACGCCGTCGGACAGGTCGAGGTCGTTGCCGTCCAGCCACTCGGTGTTCGCGAGGGAGCCGACCGATTCCAGCACGACGTCCGCGGGCAGGACCGTGCCGTCGTCGAGCGCCACGCCCGTGACCCGGTCGTCGCCCTCGAACCCGGTGACGCCCGTGCCGAGCGCGAAGCGCACTCCGCGTTCCTCGTGCCGCTCGAGCAGGGCACGTGCGACGAGTTCGCCGAGCGGGCCCACCATGGGCAGCGGGAGCGGGTCGACGACGGTCACCTCGGCCACGCCGAGTCCCACGGCGGTGGCGGCGACCTCGCAGCCGATGAAGCCCGCGCCCACGACGACCAGGCGCACGCCCGGTCGGGTCAGCTCCTCCCGCAGGCCCTGGGCGTCGTCGAGGGTGCGGACCGTGTGACGGCCGGCGAGGGGGCCCGGGCAGCGCAGCCGCCGTGGCCGCATGCCGGTGGCGACGACCAGACCGTCGTAGGGGATCGTCTCGCCGTCGTCGAGTTCGACGGTGCGCGCCGACAGGCCGGCAGCGGCGATCCTCGCGCCCAGGCGCCATTGCACGTCGGCCACGCTCGGGCGGAGCCGGAAGGCCAGCGATGCGAAGGGCGCCTTTCCGGCGAGGACCTCCTTGGAGAGCGGCGGCCGGTTGTAGGGCATGTGCGGCTCGTCCCCGACGATCGTGATCGCTCCGGTCCAGCCCGCCGAGCGCAGTTGTTCGGCGGCGCGCAGGCCGGCCATCGAGGCGCCCGCGACGAGGACGCGTCCGGTGGCGGTTTCGGTCATGGGGCCTCAGTCCTCGATCCGGATGGCCTGCAGGGGGCAGACGTCGGCGGCTTCCTCGACTTCGTCGCGCAGGGCGTCGTCGGGGTCGCCGACGTAGCCCAGACGCCCGTTCTCGTCGAGTCGGAAGA
The DNA here is from genome assembly GCF_040635845.1 of Streptomyces sp. NPDC006872. Classification (NCBI taxonomy): domain Bacteria; kingdom Bacillati; phylum Actinomycetota; class Actinomycetes; order Kitasatosporales; family Streptomycetaceae; genus Streptomyces; species Streptomyces sp. NPDC006872. The sequence continues at coordinate 600,552 of NZ_JBEYIL010000002.1, read as the reverse complement.
CGTCGGGCGCGGCGAAGACGCACTGACCGTGGTCCTGGCACTTGTTCATGTCGACGACGACCTTCATGGCCGACCTCCAGTTCATTTGACTCCAAACAACATAGGAAGCGGCCCACCCCTGGTCAATACCTGTCCACCTGGATAATTTTATTGACACCACCCCTTGTGGACCCCTGGACCCCTCCCTATCGTTTGGCACCAAACAACATGGATCGGGGGGCGCCCCCGTCCATCCGCCCCCGAGGAGACATCGGTGAGCGCATCTCAAAAGCCGGACGTCGGCCGGCACCAGGAGCGGCTGGCCGCGGAGGGCATCGACGTGGTCCGGGTGACCTATCCCGATCTCATCGGCACCGACCGCGCCCGTGACGTCCTGCTCGACCAGCTGCCCGCGGCCTGCGCGCACGGGCTCGCCTTCTGTCGCGCCGTCTACCACACCTCACCGCAGGGGGACGTCGTCCCCGTGGCCGGCGGCCTGGACGCGGGCCTGCCCGACATCACCGTCCGCCCGGACCTCGACACCCTGGTCGCGCTGCCCTGGGAGCCCGGGGTCGCCGTCTGTCTCGGCGAGGCCGTGGACGCGGCGACCGGGGCGCCCGCCCCCGAGTCGCCCCGCGACCTGCTGCGCTCGGTGCTCGACCAGTGCGCCGAGCAGGGACTGCGCCCGGTCGTCGGCCCGGAACTCGAATACTTCCTCTGCGACGAGAGTCCGGAGACCGCGACCGGATGGAAGCGCTACTCCGGCGCCACGGGCGCCGTCTACACCTCTGGCCTGCGGGCCGACCCCGACAACCATCTCCTGCGGACCCTGCGCGCCCTGCGCGATCTCCGCATCGGCGCCACCACCGGCAATCACGAGTTCGACGGCGGCCAGTTCGAGATCAATCTGACCCACTCCGAGGCCCTGTCGGCCGCGGACCGCGCGTTCCGTTTCAAGAGCGCCGTCAAGGAGCTGGCCCGCAAGGAGGGCCGACTCGCCACCTTCATGGCCAAGCCGTTCAACGACGCCGGCGGCTCCGGCTTCCACCTCCACCTGTCGTGCGAGGCCTCCGACGAGGAAGGTGCCTACAACACCCTCGACGACCCTTCGGCCCCCTACGGGCTGTCCGCCACCGCGCGCCACGCGATCGCCGGCGTCCTCGCCCACGCACCCGCGCTGGCCGCCCTCGCCAACCCGACGATCAACTCGTACAAGCGCTTCGGCCCGGACACCCTCGCCCCCTGGCTGATCGACTGGGGTCTGGACAACCGCAGCGCCATGGTCCGCATCCCGCCCGAGCGCGGCGCCGGCGCCCGCCTCGAAATGCGGCTGGGCGACGCGAGCGCCAACCCGTATCTGCTGATCGCGGGCACGATCGCCGCCGCGCTGCTCGGCATCCGGGCGGGCGAGGAGCCCCCGGCCCCGCTGGAGGGCTACGGCTACGACCCGTCGCGGGCCGCCGTGCTGCCGACGACCCTGGCCGCCGCCCTCGACGCGCTGGAGGCGGACACCGCACTGGCCGAGGTGCTCGGCAAGGACTTCGCCTCCTCCTACCTCAGCTACAAGCGCAACGAGGTCGAACGCTTCCAACGGCACGTCACCGACTGGGAGTTCACCGAGTACGCCTACCACCTGTGACCTCCGGAGAACCGCACATGACCGAGATCCTCACCCCCGCCGCGAGCGAGCCCATGCGGCTGGCCGACGTCGACCTCGCCGACCTGGACAACTTCACCGACGGCGTCACCCCCTGGCGCATGTTCCACACCCTGCGCCACCAGGACCCGGTGCACTGGCAGCCCGAGGAGGCCCCCAACTCCGGCTTCTGGGCCGTCACCCGGCACGCGGACATCGCCCGCGTCGACCGTGACGCGGAGACCTTCACCTCCATGAAGTTCGTCAACCTCGAAGAGGTCGACGAGGACCAGATCAAGAAACGCGCCTCGATCCTGGAGCTCGACGGAGTCCGCCACCGCGCGCTGCGCAGCCTGCTCCAGCGTCAGTTCGGCGCGAGCGTGATCAACAGCTACGCCGACTTCCTGCGCGGGCTCACCGCGAAGACCCTGGACGCGGCCCTCGCCAAGGGCGGCTTCGACTTCGTCGCCGACGTCTCCGCCGACTTCCCCATCAACGTCCTGGCCCGCCTCCTCGACGTCCCCCCGGAGGACAACCAGCAACTGATCGACTGGGGCAACCGCATCATCGGCAACACCGACCCCGACTATGCGGACGTCCTGCTCGGCAGCGCGGAGAGCGAGAAGTACCGCGATCTGCCCTTCCGCTCCCCCGCCTCGCTCGAAGTCTTCGAGTACGGACGGGAGTTGGCCCGGCAGCGGCGCGGCGGGAACGGCGCCGACCTGGTCTCCAAGCTGGTCAACGAGACCCCGCGCGACGGCGTGCCCCTCTCCTCGCAGGACTTCGACAACTACTTCCTGCTTCTGGTGGTGGCCGGCAACGAGACCACCCGCCACACCATCACCCACTCCATGCTGGCCCTCCTCCAGCACCCCGAGCAGCTCGCCCGGCTCCAGGAGAACCCCGCCCTGATCCCCACCGCCGTCGAGGAGTTCCTGCGCTGGGCCTCCCCCGTCTACCACTTCCGCCGCACCGCCACCCGAGACGTCGAACTCGGCGGCAAGCAGGTCCGGGAGGGCGACAAGGTCGTCATGTGGTACGCGTCCGGCAACCGCGACGAGGAAGTCTTCGGCAACCCCTACGACTTCGACGTCGCCCGCGCCGACAACGACCACGTCACCTTCGGCAAGGGCAGCCCCCACCTGTGCCTGGGCAACCTGCTCGCCCGCACCGAGATCCGCATCATGTTCGAGGAGCTCATTCCCCGCATCGCCGACATCCGGCTGGCCGGCGCCGTCCCCCGAGTGCGCTCGAACTTCGTCAACGGCATCAAGAAACTGCCGGTCGAGGTGACCCTCGCCTGACCCGGACCCGGACCCGGACCCGGACCCGGACCCGGACCTGGCCCCGGACCCGCTCCCCCTACCTGTGAGGATCCACGATGCCCACTCCCCGTATGCAGCTCGTCCTCAGCGAGAACTGGACCATGACCGGCGGCCGCGCGGATCTGCCGACCGTGGTCCGCTGGGCGCGCGAGGCCGAGGACGCCGGATTCGACGCCGTCATGATCAGCGAGCACATCGTGCTCGGCCCGGACGCCGGGGCCGACGGCATCATGGGCAATCCCCGCGACTACGCGCTGCCCGGCAACCAGGACCCCTCCATGCCCTGGCCCAACTCCCTGATCCTGCTCGCCGCCATCGCCTCCGTCACCGAGCGGGTGGGCCTCGCCGCTTCGGCGGTGATCGCCCCTCTGCGCCACCCGCTGCTCCTGGCGCGCGAGCTCGGCACCCTCGATCTCCTCTCCGAGGGCCGGCTGACGGTGCTGCCCAACGTCAGCTGGAGCCGCGACGAATACGACGCCCTCGGCGTCCCGTTCACCCGACGCGGCAGGCTCCTCGACGAGCACCTGGAGATCTGGGCGAAGCTGTGGGGGCCGTCTCCGGTGTCCCATCACAGCGAGCACTACAGCTTCCAGGACGTCTACTTCGAGCCCAAGGCCCATCGCCCGAGCGGGCCCCGGCTGTGCTTCGGCGGGGCGGGCATGCACGAGGCGATGGTCCGCCGGATCGTCCGGTACGGCCATGCCTTCAACCCGCTCGGGCAGGTGCAGCCCGAGGAGATGCAGCGGCTCAAGGAGGCGATGGCCGCCGCGGGGCGGGACATCGCCGAGCTGGAGGTGATCGGCGGCACCCGCGCGGTCTTCCCCGACGACTCCTCCTGCGCCGACCTCGCGCAGGCTCTCGAGCCGATCCCCCGGCAGCTGGCGCAGGGCTTCACGACCTTCTGCATCAAGCCCTCGCAGTTCACGGACGACCCGCGCGCGGTGGGCGCGTTCTGCCGCGAGGTGATGCGCCGTGTGGAGTCCATGACCGCGTGACGGCGGCGACGCGGGTGCGGGCCGCCGCCGTCACCGCGTGGAGGGGCGGCGCAGGTGGGTGGCCAGGGGCCCTGATCTGGCAAGGCCCGCAGATCCTCGAGACTGATGCCGGCGGGCGTCGGGAAAGCTTGGGTGGAGCGACATTATGCTGGTGGAATGGTTGAGTCGCTGCCTTCCGCGGTCACGGGTCGGTGGCGGCGGAGCGCCGGGTTCATCGTTCGCGTCGGGCGTCGCACGCTCGTGGAATCGCTGTTTCTCCTTACCGCGCCGTTGAGCGCCGTTGTCGGTCTGCTGCTGGTGGTCGGCGGCCTGTGCGTCGCAACGGTCGGTTCGTTGTTGCCGAGCGGGGCGCCCGTCACCACCCGGGCGCTGGCGCTAGCGCGGTGGCCCGGCGATCTGGAGTGGTGGCGGATCGGCAAGGTGCGCTTCCGGACGGGCGGGGCACAGGGCGCGGGCCGGCGGCCGAGGTCGAAGGAGACGGCGGATACGGCTGATCCGGGGCTGTGGCTCGACCTGGCGCACGCGGTGCTGGTGCTCCCCGTCGTCCTGGTCACCTCGGTGGTGACGGTGTTGTGGTGGTTCGTGGGAGTCGCGACCGCCACGTACCCCCTGCGCAGCGAGGTCGCGCCTGAGCCGCTGCGACCGATGCCCCTGACCCTGTACGCGGGCAGCAACCGGTCCCACATCTCCCTGAGCCTGGGGCTGACGTCGCCGGCCGAGCGGCTCGCCTTCGCGATCACGCTGGCTGTGCTGCTGCTGTCCACCCTGCCGCTGATGACCCGGGTGTGCGTCGCCGCCCAGGCTGGTCTTGGGCAGGCGCTGCTTTCCAACATGTCCGCGTTGCATCGCAGGATCAGCGGTCCGGAGCAGGAGCGCGACACCGCCCGCGCGCAGGCCGTCGCAGCGGTGACGGCCGAGGCCACCGCCCTGCGCCGGCTCGAACGTGACATCCACGACGGGCCCCAACAGCAGCTGGTCCGGCTGGCGATGGAACTGGGCCGCGCCCAGCATCACTTCGACCGTGATCCGGAACTCGTCCGGGTCGCACTCGCCGACGCGGTCGTCCAGACTCAGCAGGCGCTGGACGAGCTGCGGGCTCTGTCACGAGGCATCGCCCCGCCGATCCTCGCCGACCGAGGGCTGCGGGAGGCGCTCACCGCCTTGGCCGCGCGCTGCGTCGTCGCCGCAGAACTCGACGTCGGTCCCATCGGCCGTCGGCTGGACGACGCCGTCGAGACGGCCGCGTATTTCGTGGTCGCCGAGGCGCTGACGAACGTGGCCAAGCACAGCCACGCCCGCCGGTGCATGGTCGGAATGCGCCGTGCCGAGGGAGTTCTGCGGGTGTGGGTGACGGACGACGGGGTGGGCGGAGCGACCTCCGCCAAAGGACACGGACTGCAGGGGTTGGCCGACCGGGTGCAGGCGGTCGGCGGCCGCCTGCGGATCAGCAGTCCCGAGTACGGTCCGACGACGGTCACCGCGGAGCTGCCATGTCGCTGACCTCGGGCGGAACAAGGCCTGACACACCGCCTGGCGCGCACTCGGCTCCTGCGGCCCGGGATCCACTGCGGATCGTCGTCGCCGATGACGCGGTGCTGCTGCGCGAGGGCCTGGTCCGCCTGCTCGCCGAGGACGGCCACGAGGTCGTGGCGGCGGTGGGGGACGGCCCAGCCCTGGTCGAGGCGGTGCTCGCGCACCGCCCGGACGTGTCGGTCGTCGATGTGCGGATGCCGCCGACGCATACGGACGAGGGCCTGCGGGCGGCGATCACCGCCCGCGGACAGTTGCCCGGCTCTCCGATGCTGGTGCTCAGCCAGTATGTGGAGGTGTCCTACGCATCTGATCTGCTCGCGGATGGTTTCGGTGCCGTCGGCTATCTGCTGAAGGACCGGGTCGCCAAGGTCGAGGAGTTCCTGGACGCCCTGTACCGGGTCGCCCGTGGTGCGACGGTGCTCGACCCTCAGGTCGTCGCCCGGTTACTGGCCGTACAGCGCCGGGACGACCCGCTGGGCGTACTGACCGCGCGTGAACGGCAGTTGCTGGCTCTGATGGCCGAGGGCCATTCCAACTCGGCCATTGCCCGGCGGCTGGTGCTCTCCGGCAGCGCGGTGGAGAAGCACATCGGCAATGTCTTCGCGAAGCTCGGTCTGCCGCCCGACGACGCCCAGCACCGCCGGGTGCTCGCCGTTCTCGCCTACCTCAACGCCTGATGGGCCATCACCATCCACCCTTGATTCTCTCCGCCCGCCCGCATGACGCGGATCACGTCCGAGGTGTGGCAGGCCATACCCCAAGTGGATGGCGGACCGCAGTGACCGGGTGAGCGCCGGCGCGAAATAGTCGTCATCACGCGCCATGGTGGCGATCAGTAGGGGGAAAAAATGAGACATCGTCTTGTGAGAGTGTTGGGGGCGGCGGTCGCGGTGGGCAGTGCGGTGTTGGGGGTGCTGTCACCCGCACACGCCGATTCGGCTGTTGCCAAGGGCGACGCCCAACGCGCTGCGGACGTAACTGCGTCCGTACTGCCGAATGCGCGATTCGTGCTTGCCGGGTTCGGGCTCGCCAACAGTTGGCGGGTCGATCGCCATCCGCGATTCATGGCCGACATCACCGGTGACGGGCGCGCGGACATCGTCGGTTTCGGTGACACCGAGGTCCAGACCGCCGTGGCTCGCGGGGACGGCACATTCGCGCTTGCGGGCGGTACCGCCGGTCTCGGATACGGCAACGGCTGGCGGGTCGGTCGGCATCCCCGCTTCGTCACCGACGTCACCGGTGACGGGCGCGCGGACATCATCGCCATCGGCGATGACGGGGTCTACACGGCCATCTCCCGTGGGGACGGCACATTCGGCCCGGCCCAGTTCGCGCTGAACGCCTTCGGGGCGAACACGAGGCTGCCCAGCGAGTTCTTCACCGGAGACGTCAACGGGGACGGCCGTACCGATCTCATCGGCATCAGCGATCGCCGGGTGGACATCGCCTTGGCGCAGGGAAACGGCGGGTTCGCCGCGCCCATACTCGCCACCACCGAGTTCACCACCGTCATCAGCACGTTCAGCAACTTCCGGGTCGTCGATGTCACCGGCGACGGACGCGCGGAGATCCTGGCGGTCAAGTTCGACACGTCAGCGCACATCGTGTCGGCCAGTCCGAGGAATGACGGAACTTACGCCGCGTCGCGGCGCGCGCAAACGAACGCGACATCAGCATTCCAGCTCATGGACGCGGTGACCGACGTCACCGGCGACGGCCGCGCCGACATCGTCGCATTCGGCCAGATCGAGCCTCAGTCGTACGTCGCGGTATCCAATGGAGACGGCACATTCGCCGACTTCAGAGTCGCCAGCAACGACTTCGGGGCGGGAGCAGGCTGGCGTGGTGACCGGCCTGAATTCGTGGCCGACATCACCGGAGACCGGCGCGGCGACATCGTCGGGTTCGGCACCGACGGGGTCTGGACGGCCAACGCGCTCGGCAACGGCACCTTCGGGACTCCGCAGCGCGTCGTCACGGACCTCGGATTCAACCAGGGCTGGCGAAACGCTCAGCATCCCCGCCTCGTGGCCGACATCACCGGCGACGGACGCGCGGACCTCATCGGGTTCGGCCAGGCCGGGGTCTACACGGCTGTGGCCCTCGGGGACGGCAGCTTCGGATAGTCGACGGAGCCTGGCGCTCCGTGAGCACAACCAGGGACAGGCCCCCGACCTTGAGGTGAGTCTCTCGTGACGGACAGCGGTCACGGCTGACCGATCGCCTCCGCAGTCGCGGCATCCCGGATCTACGAGGGCCCAGCCGGCGTCATGCCGACTGGGCCCTCTCACCTGAGCGGATGAGATGAGCGTCTGCTCCGGCGCCAACTGCACCCTCAAGCTCAGGACGCGGAGGCGCCCCACACCGCCCGGTACCCGGCCCGGTAGTCCGTGGAGCTCTCGAACAACGCCCCCTCGGCCGGCAGGTTGTCGTCCTTCGTGACGAGCGACCACCCCAGGCCCGAGGGGGCCGGCTGCGCGCCGGCGAACACCCGGTTCAGCGCGTCGGCCGCGGAGTACGCCAGCCGGCCGAGCGACGACCCGATGCACATCTGAACGCCTCTGCCCGTGCGCAGCGCGGACAGGGTGTCCTGCGAGCACTCCCCGCCGGCGGCGATCAGCCCGGGCCGGTTCGCCGTCGCCAGCGCCTGTTGGATCCCCGCGGTCACGATGAAGTCCTCGTCGACCGCCACCGCGTCGGCCTGCGGGGCCTTCAGCAGCGCGGACTCGAACTTCTGCCGGATCTGCGGGATGTCCTCGGGGGTGATGTCCACGGTGCCGACCACGCTGCACCCCTTACAGGTCGCGATCTCCTCGGTGAAGCCCTCGGCGAGGTACTCGCCCAGGGCCACCCCGCGGAAGCGCACATGCACCACCTTGGCCCTGCCCTTGGACTGCGCGATGATCCAGTCCGCCCGCAGCCTGCCCTGCTGCCGCAGGAACTCCGCGGTGGACGGCACGGTGGAGACAAAGGTCGCGTTGCCGTCGAACATCGACGCGCCCCCGCCCTGCCGAGGATCGCTGCAGTCGAAGGCCGACATTCCGACGATCTTCGTTCCGGCGCTCCTGGCCTCGGCCAGCGCCGCCTTCACCGGGGCGCAGTCGACCGCGTCGAGGATGATGCCCGACGCCTTCGCGGCGACGGCCTGACGCACACACGCGGCCCAGGCTCCGCCCGCGTTGTTGCGCCCGTCGCAGACCGACACCTTCCAGCCCAGGGCCTGCCCGGCCTCCTTCAGGCTCTTCGTCATGACCGCGATGTTGGGCACCTGCTCGAACGCGGACACGATCCAGACGTTCCTGCCCTGGACCGCGCTCGGTCCGGTGGTGGGGACCGGCCCGTCGATTCCCTTGACGGCGGCCTGCACGGCGGCCGTGGCGGCGGCGGGCGCCGTGCCTCCTGCGGAGGAGCCTCCTGCGGTCGAGCCGGTGGCGTCGGCGCCGGTCGACGAGCAGGCCGTCGTGCCCAGCACGCAGGCGACGGCGGCGGCGAGTACGGCTCGGCGAAGCGGGGATGAGTTGCGGTTCATGATCGCTCGTTCCTGTCCTGGGTGAGTGCGTCCGCGGCACGGTGGACAGGAGTGTGCGACCCGGTGCCTCCCCCCGATTGACGCCCACGGCACAGCGGTTGACCGCCACGGCAGTCCTGGACGGAGGCGAGCCGCGCGGCCGGTCCAGGTCTGCGCCGAGGCCGGTGCCGAGGACTCGCCGAGGGCTGTGCCGCGCCGGTCAACAGCAACGCCCTGACGGTCAACACCGTCGAAGAGGCCCCGGTCACACTCGACAGCCAGACACCCAGGGAAGGTGAACCGAAAATGAATCCCTTCGATTCAGCCGTGAGTCTGGCCCGCGCCGTCAGGTCCAGGCAGCTCAGCCCGGTGGAGCTCGCAGAAGCGTACCTGCGCCGCGTCGACCGCCACGACCCGCAGCTCAACGCCTTCGTGTGGCGCAACGACGAGGACGTCCTGCGCGCCGCGAAGGAGGCCGAACGCGCGGTCATGTCCGGCGACGAGCTGCCGCCCTTCCACGGGGTGCCGATCCCGGTCAAGGATCTCAACTCGGTGGCCGGACAGCCGAACACCTTCGGCTCGGCCGGCACCTCGGACGCGCCGAGCGAGGAGACGGACCTCAGCGTCGAGCGGCTGCTGGACGCGGGGTTCCTTCTGATGGGACGGACGAACACCCCGGAGATGGGCCCCATGTCCGTCACGGAGAACCGCCGCTACGGCGTCACCCACAACCCGTGGGATCCACGCTTCAGCCCAGGCGGATCCAGCGGGGGCGCCGCCGCCGCGGTGGCCGCCGGTCTCGCCCCGCTGGCCCAGGCGTCCGACGGCGGCGGCTCGATCCGTATGCCGTCCTCGGCCTGTGGCCTGGTGGGTCTCAAACCGAGCCGGGGGCGGGTGCCCATGCGGGTGCCGGCCTGGGAGCACTCGGCGACGGACGGCGCCATCACACGCCATGTCGAGGACGCGGCCGCCGTCCTCGACGTCATGTCGACCCCGGACCTCCTGGGCTGGTACCACGCCCCCGTCCCGCACCGGCCCTTCGCCGACGAGGTGGGAAGGGACGCCGGACGGCTCCGGATCGGGCTGCTGCTGTCCGCCCCGACCGGAGTGCCGGTGGACGAGGAGTGCGTCGCGGCGGCCACCTCGCTCGCCCGCACCCTCGAAGGCCTCGGCCACGAGGTCACCCCCGTCACACCGCGCTTCTTCTCCCAGGAGGCGGCCCAGGCGTACATCGAGCTCGTCATCCCGTCCGCGCTGCACCTCGTGTCCTACGAGCGGCCCGAGCTCGCCGAGCCCTATCTGCAGGAGCTGCGCGCCCTCGCCCTGACCCGCAACATCGCCGAGTACGCCCGGGGAATGGCGCTCCTGCACCGGGAGTCCCGGGAGGTCGTGGCGCAGTGGGGCCGTGACTTCGACGTCCTGCTGACCCCGACCATGGCCTGCACTCCCCCGCCCGTCGGCACCGTCGTCCAGGAGAAGAACGCCGATCCGACCGGGTTCCGGCTGACCGAGACCCAGATGATCTCCTTCACGTTCTTCGCCAACCTGACCGGCCTGCCGGCGATCAGCCTCCCCGTGCACCGCACCGCCGCGGGCCTCCCGGTGGGGGCGCAACTGGTGGGCGGCCCGTTCGACGAGGCCACCTTGATCCGGCTCGCCGCTTCCGTGGAGCCGCTGTACGCGTGGACCACCGCGGTCCCGGACGGCCTGCGATGAACGCCCCGCCCGAACCCGCCGTCCAGCCCGCCGTCCGACTCACCGGTATCCACAAGTCCTTCGGCGGCGTGCCCGTCCTGCGCGGGATCTCGCTCGACGTCCGTTCCGGATCCCTGCACGCGCTGCTCGGCGGCAACGGGTCGGGAAAGTCCACCACGTTGAAGATCCTGGCCGGGGCGCATCGCGCGGCGCCCGGCGGCGCCATCCGGATCCACGGCAAGGAGCATCCGACCGCCCACTACTCCCCCGCGCGGGCTCGCGCGGCCGGCCTGCGCTTCGTCCACCAGGATCTGGGCCTCGTCCCGGATCTCACCGTCGGCGAGAACTTCGCCCTCGAAGGCGGCTTTCCGCGCCGGTTGGGGACCGCCGTCGACTGGCGGGCGCTGTATCGCAGGACGCAGGAGCATCTGGACCGGGCCCGGGTGGCCGTCGACGCGCGCACGCCGGTGGGGTCCCTGCGTCCCAGCGACCGCACGCTGGTGGCCATCGCCCGCGCCCTGCGCGACGACGACCCCGCGATCACCCTCGTCCTCGACGAACCCACGGCCCGGTTGCCCCAGCACGAGGTCGATCTGCTGCTGCAGTCGCTGCGCGAGTGCCGCGAACGCGGTCAGACGATCATCTACGTCAGTCACCGGCTCGCCGAGGTCCTGGAGATCGCCGACCATGTGAGCGTGCTGCGCGACGGCGTGGTGACGGCGGACGTCCCCCGGTCCCGCACCGACCGGGCGGGCCTGATCGAGGCGATCACCGGCGCGACGCTCCCCGAGCCGGGGCCCGGAGCCGGAGTCGGAGTCAGGCGCCCGGAGAGCGTCGGGCCGCCGCTGTTGCGCGTACGCGCCCTGTCGGCCGGTGCCGTGCGGGCGGCGGATCTACGGGTGGCCGCCGAAGAGGTGGTGGGGGTCGCGGGCCTCGTCGGCTCCGGACGCACCTCTCTTCTGCGCGCCTTGTTCGGGGACCTGCGCGTCCGCGGCGGATCCGTCGAGCTGGCGGGCCGGCCGGTCACCGTGAGCGATCCGCCCGCCGCGATGCGGCTGGGCATCGCGATGATCCCGGAGGACCGGGGCGCGGACGCGAGCTTCATGGACCGACCGCTGTGGGAGAACATCTGCGCGGCCGGCCTGGGCGAGCACTGGCACGGCTGGCGGATCGACAAGCGCCGCGAGCGCGCCGAAGCCACCGCTCTCGTCGCCCGCTACGGGGTGAAGGCGGCCTCGCCCGACATCACGTTCGCCGCTCTCTCGGGCGGCAACCAGCAGAAGGCGGTGCTGGCCCGCTGGTTCCGCGGCTCCCCGCGGCTGCTGCTGCTCGACGAGCCGACCCAGGGTGTGGACGCGGCGGCCCGAGCGGACATCCACCGGTTCGTCCGCAGCCATGTGGCGGACGGCAACGCGGCCCTCGTGGCCAGTTCCGACTTCGAGGAACTGGCGGAACTCTGCGACCGGGTGATCGTCCTGCGCGAGGGGCGGACCGTCGCGGAACTCATCGGCGCGGAGCTCACCGAGTCCCGCATCTCCCAGTCGGCGCAACAGGATCGGACGGACGAACATGTCGACGCGCCTTGAATCCCCGGACCGGCAGCAGACCGTCACGGCGCCCGCCGAGCGGCCGACGCCCCTTCGGCATCGGCTCCTCGGACCCCGGTACGCCCTGACGCTGGTGCTGATCGCCATGATCGTCGCCTTCTCGGTGCTGCCCGCCTCGGGCACCGCTTTCCGCAGCCCGGAGAACATCCAGGCGATGCTCGCCAACCAGGCGGTGGGCCTGACGGTCGCCCTCGCCCTGCTGTTCCCCATGGCGGCCGGCTACTTCGACTTCTCGGTCGGGGCCGTGACGGCGATGTCCTCGGTGGTCGCGGCGACGGCGCTGTCCCGCTTCGGGCTTCCCCTGCCGGTCGCCGTGACGCTGGCGATCGTGTCGGGAGCACTCGTGGGCCTGCTGCTGGGCATCCTGGTGGCGGTCTGGGACATGAACGGCTTCATCGCCACGCTGGGCGCCGCCACCCTGCTCGGCGGGGTGATCTTCGCCTACACGGGAGGACTGCAGATCACCGACGGCATCCCCGCCGGCCTGACCGACCAGGGTTCCCTCGACATCGTCGGCGTGCCGCGGATCGCCGTACTGGCCGCAGTGCTGGCCGCGGCCGCGTGGTTCGTCACGAGCCACACCCCGTTCGGACGGCAGCTCTTCGCGACCGGGTCGAACGCGCGGGCGGCGGAGCTGGTCGGCGTGCGGGTCGTCCGGGTGCGGCTGCTGTCGTTCGTGCTGTCGGGCACGATGGCGGGGATCGCCGGGGTGCTGCTGCTGGCCCGGCAGGGCGCGGCCACCTCCGACAACGGCATGACCATGCTCTTCCCGGCGCTCACCGCCGTGCTGCTCAGCACCATCACCCTCGACCTGGGCCGGCCATCGGTGGCCGGCACCGTGATCGGCATTCTGTTCGTCGCCGTCAGCGTCAGCGGCCTCACCCTGCTCGGCGCGCCCGCATGGGTGGGGCCGGTGTTCAACGGTGGCGCGCTGCTGGCGGCGGTGGCCTTCACCCGGCTCGCGGCGGGAGCTGTTCGTTCGGGATGAAACGAGCTACTCTCCGGGCTCAGGAGGCCGATGAGCGATGAACCACGGGCTGCGGGAGCGCATCATCTTCGCGGATGCGCCCGACGACTGCTCCGGGCCGACGGAACCCGGGCCGACCGTGATCCTCCGGTCGCCCGGTGAGGTCGCCGAACCGGAGACCTTCTCCCTGGGCACGTTGACCTGCACCGCCTTCTCCTCGGGCGATCCCGTCGAGGTCGAGTCCGTCCGGGCGCAGCCCAGGGCGGGCATCGCCGTGGGTCTGGTGCTGGCGGGCGAGACCACGGTCAACCAGGCGGGCAGGTCGGTGGCCCTCGGGCCCGGTCAGTTCACGATGTACTCCGGGGCGCAGCCGTTCACCATCTCCGCGCCGGTCGCCCACTCCTACCTGGCCATCGCGGTGCCGCTGTACTCGATCGGACGGCAGTTGGTGGGACTGCCCGAGATCCTCGCGTCCTCCGAGCTCAACCGCACCACCAGCGGCTCGATCCTCTCCGCCGCACTGACCTGCCTGGCCGGCGGCCACACCGATCTGACGGCTCGCGCCCGGGTCGAGCACGGCAACGCCGTCCTGTCGCTGATCCACGCGGTGATCATGGACCATACGTCGGGAGAGCCGCCGAGCCGGAAGCTCTCCCTGTTCAACCAGCTCGCGCAGTGGATCGAACACCATCTGCGGGACGAGGTGCTGGACGCGGAACGACTCGCCGCGGCGCACCATCTGTCCACCCGGTACGTCCGCCATGTCTTCGCCGAGCAGCACTCGACGGTGTCCCGGTACGTGCGCCAGCGCCGTCTGGAACGCGCCTGCGCCGACCTCACCGACCCTCTGCAGGCCTCGCTCTGCGTCGCGGCCGTCGCCCGCCACTGGCGCTTCGACAACGCCTCCGTCTTCAGCCGGGCCTTCAAGGCCCAGTACGGCCTCGGCCCGCAGGCGTACCGGCAGGCGAACTCCCGCCTCTGAGCGGCGAGTTCAGAGACCTGCCTCCAGGACCCGGTCGGCGAGCCGCCGACCGGGTCCGGGCGTCATACGCTGAGCGCCGCCCGCACGGTGTGTTCGGCTTCCGTTCCTCCCGCTCCGGAGGACGTCACCCGGCCCGCCTCCAGGACGTAGTAGCGCTGAGCCGCCCGCATCGCGAAGCCCACGTGCTGTTCGACGAGGAGGACGGACAGGCCGCCGCGTCGCGTCAGGGCGAGGATCGTCTCCTCGATCTCCGCGACCACGGACGGCTGGATGCCCTCGGTCGGCTCGTCGAGGAGAAGGAGCCTCGGGCGGGTGATCAGGGCCCGGGCCAGGGCGAGTTGCTGGCGCTGACCGCCGGACAGCAGGCCGGCGCGACGGCCGGACAGCTCACGCAGCACCGGGAACAGATCCAGCGCCTCGGCGACGGCCGCCTTGCCCTCGGGGCGTCCGTCGGCGACGAGTTGGAGGTTCTCGGCCGTGGTGAGGTGCGGGAAGGACTGCTGGCCCTGCGGGACATAGGCCATGCCGCGGGCGACCCGCTCGTTGGGGGCGAGGCGGGTGATGTCCTCGCCGTCCAGCAGGACGGTCCCGCCCTTCGGCCTGATCAGGCCCATGGCGGCGCGCAGCAGAGTGCTCTTGCCGGCTCCGTTGTGGCCGAGGACGGTCGCCACGCCGTTCTTCGGGACGGAGACGGTCACGCCGTGCAGCACGGTGGTGCGGTCGTAGCCCGCCTGGACGGAACTGATCTCCAGCATGGTCGTCACGCCTCCTCGGCGACGGGTACGGCAGCGGGTTCGCTCACCGGCTCCAGGTCGGACGCACGTCCCAGGTAGACCTCCTGGACCTTGGCGTCGGCCTGGACCTCGGCGACCGAGCCCTCGCTGAGGACCTTGCCCGCGTGCAGGACGCTGACGCTGCGCGCGAAGGAGCGCATGAAGTCCATGTCGTGCTCGATGACGACGACCGTGTGGTCTTCGCTCACCCGCCGCAGCAGCTCGCCGGTGGCCTCGCGTTCGTCGTGGCTCATGCCGGCGACCGGCTCGTCGAGGAGGAGCAGTTTCACGTCCTGGACGAGGAGCATGCCGATCTCCAGCCACTGCTTCTGTCCGTGGGCCAGCACCCCGGCGGGGCGGTCGCGCAGCTCGGTGAGGCCGGTGGTCTCCAGGGCCTTCGTCACCGGCTCCGGTATGCCCTTGCGGCGTCGCAGCAGGGTCAGGGGGCCGCGCCCGGCGCCCGCGGCGATGTCGAGGTTCTGCAGCACGGTCAGTTCCTCGAACACGGTGGCCGTCTGAAACGTACGGCCGATGCCCTTGCGGGCGATTCTGTGGACCGGTCTGCCGAGGAGTTCCTCGCCGCCGAAGCGGACCGAGCCGGTGGCCTTGACCAGGCCGGTGACCGCGTCGACCAGGGTGGTCTTGCCGGCGCCGTTCGGGCCGATGAGGAAGCGCAGGTCGCCGGGGCGGATGTCCAGGTCGACGCCGTCGACGGCGGTGAACCCGTCGAACGTCACCCTGAGGTCGCGGACGGTCAGTCCCTCGCCGCTCATGCTGTCTCTCCAGTCGTACGGGTACCGGGGGTACCGGCAGGGGCACGGCGCTTGCGCAGGACGACGCCGAGGGAGGCCAGGCCGCCGGGCAGGAAGCCCACCGCCACGACGAACAGCAGGCCCTGGAGGTACGTCCACGCGGCGGGGAAGGCGTCGGAGAGCGTGCTCTGCGCCCAGGCCACGGCGATCGCGCCGAGCACCGCGCCCACCAGCGAGGCCCGGCCGCCGACCGCCGCGCCGATGACGAAGCCGATGGAGGGCACGATCCCGATCAGGGCCGGGGAGATGATGCCGACGGCCGGCACGAAGAGGGCGCCCGCGAGGCCGGCCATGCCGGCCGCGACGACGTAGGCGACGAGCTTGACGTTGGCCGGGTTGTAGCCGAGGAAGCGCACCCGCTCCTCGGAGTCCCGTACGGCGATGAGGAGTTCGCCGTAGCGGCTGACGAACAGCTGGCGGGCGGCGGCCATCAGCAGCAGCAGGACGACGGCGATGATGAAGTACACCGTGCGCTGGTTGACCGGGTCGTCGAGCGAGTAGCCGAGGAAGCCCTGGATGTCGGTGAGACCGTTCGTGCCGCCGGTGGTCGCCTGCTGGCCGACGAGCCAGATGGCCAGAGCGGCGGCCAGGGCCTGGCTGAGGATCGCGAAGTAGGCGCCCTTGACGCGGCGTTGGAAGACGAAGAAGCCGAGCAGCGCGGCGACCGCCATCGGCAGCAGCACGGTCATGGCGAGCGCGAAGCCCGGGTTGGCGAAGGGCTTCCACCACCACGGCAGCGCGTCGCCGGTGCCGTACAGCTGCATGAAGTCGGGCAGCGTCTCGCCGGTCGCGGCGGCGTCGGCGAGCTTGAGGTGCATGGCCATGGCGTAGCCGCCGAGGCCGAAGAAGACGCCCTGGCCGAGAACCATGAGTCCGCCCCGGCCCCAGGCGAGGCTGACCCCGACGGCGACGATCGCGTAGCACAGGTACTTCGCGAGGAGGGAGAGGCGGAAGTCGGAGAGGGCGACGGGGGCGACGGCGAGGAGGAGCACGGCGCCGAGGAGGAAGGCGCCGGGGACCCGGAGGCGTGCCCGCAGCGGGGTCGAGGGCTGCGTCGCGGCGGGGGGTGTGGGTGTGGTCGTCGTCATGCCAGGCTCCGGGTGCGCAGTGTGTACAGGCCCTGGGGTCGCCACTGGAGGAAGGCGACGATCGCCACGAGCACGATGACCTTCGCGACGCTGACCGTCGTCGAGTACTCGAGGACCGACTGGAGGACGCCGAGCGCGAAGGCGGTGATCACGCTGCCCTTGAGCTGCCCGATGCCGCCCACGACGACGACCAGGAAGGCGTCGACGATGTAGTTGGTGCCCATCGTCGGGCCGATCGGGCCGACCAGGGTGAGGGCGACGCCGGCCACGCCCGCGAGCCCCGAGCCGATGAAGAAGGTCATGCGGTCGACCCGGCCGGTGGCGATGCCGGACACCTCGGCGAGGTCGCGGTTCTGCACGACGGCCCGGATGCGGCGCCCCAGCGGGGTGAGCCGCAGGATCAGCGTGAGGGCGAGGACGCAGAGCAGGGCGAGGCCGAGGATGAACAGCCGGCTGCTGGCGAAGGTGACGCCGCCGCCGAGGGAGACGTTGCCGGTGAGCAGATCGGGCGCGTGGGTCTGCACGTTGGGGGCGCCGAAGACGTCCCGGGCGAGCTGCTGGAGCATCAGGGAGACACCCCAGGTGACCAGCAGGGTGTCCAGCGGCCGGGTGTACAGACGCCGGATCAGCAGCCATTCCAGCAGGGCGCCCATCGCCCCGGCGACCAGGAAGGCCACGGGCAGCGCGACGAGCAGCGAGAGGCCGGCGCTGCTGATGGACTTCTGCAGGACGTACGTGGTGTAGGCGCCGGCCATGATGAACTCGCCGTGCGCCATGTTGATCACGCCCATCTGCCCGAAGGTCAGGGTCAGACCGAGCGCGATGAGCAGCAGGACGGCACCGATGCTGATGCCGGTGAAGGACTGGTTGAGGACGACCGTCATGAAGCGGCTCCGGGTCGGGGACGGGAGTGCGGGCTTGCCATGGGCGTGACCCGGCCCCGTGCCGGGGCCGGGTCCCACCGCGGGGGTCCGGGGATCAGGACAGGCCGGAGGCCCAGTCGTAGCCCTTGAGGTACGGGTCCGGCTTGATCGGGCTGCCCGAGTTCCACACCTCGGTGATCAGGCCGTCCGCACCGACCTTGCCGATCCGGGCGGTCTTGTAGACGTGCTGGCTCGCGCCGTCGACGGTGACCTTGCCCTCGGGGGCGTCGAAGGTGATGCCGTCCGAGGCCGCCTTCACCTTGGCGACGTCGAACGAGCCCGCCTTCTCGACCATCGCCTTCCACAGGTAGACGGAGATGTAGGCGGCCTCCATCGGGTCGCTGGTCGGCTTGTCCTTGCCGTACTCGGCCTGGTAGGCCGCCACGAACTTGGTGTTGGTCGCGCCCGGCGTGGTCTCGTAGTAGTTCCACGCGGTCAGCTGGCCCTCCAGGTACTGGGTGCCGATGCTCTTCACCTCCTCCTCGGCGATGGAGACCGACAGCACCGGCATGCTCTTCGCGGTGAGCCCGGAGGACTTGTACTCCTTGAAGAAGGCCACGTTGCTGTCGCCGTTGAGGGTGTTGAACACGGCGTCCGCGCCGGAGCCCTTGACCTTGTTGACGATGGTGCCGAACTCCGTGGAGCCGAGCGGCGCGTAGTCCTCGCCGACCACCGTCATGCCCTTGGCCTTCGCATACGCCTTGATGATCTTGTTGGCGGTGCGCGGGAAGACGTAGTCGCTGCCGACCAGGTAGAGCTTGGTCAGGCCCTGCTTCTTGAGGTAGTCGAGCGCGGGCACGATCTGCTGGTTGGTGGTGGCGCCGATGTAGAAGATGTACGGCGACTCCTCCAGGCCCTCGTACTGCACCGGGTAGAAGAGCGGCGACTTGTACCGCTCGAAGACCGGCTTGACGGCCTTGCGGCTGGCCGAGGTCCAACAGCCGAAGGTGGCCGCGACCTTGTCGTCCTTGATCAGCGCCTCCGCCTTCTCCGCGAAGGTGGGCCAGTCGGACGCGCCGTCCTGGCTGACGGCCTTGAGCTTCTTGCCCAGCACACCGCCGGCCGCGTTGATCTCCTTGATGGCGAGCAACAGCGCGTTGTGGACGGTGACCTCGCTGATGGCCATGGTGCCCGACAGCGAGTTCAGCAGACCGACCTTGACGGTGCTGCCGGCGGTGTCCGCCTTGGCGGCGGAGTCCGACGACGTGTCACTGCCCGTCTTCGCGCCACAGGCGCTGAGGGCCGCGGACGCGCCGACCGCCGATATGCCGACCAACAGGCCACGTCTGCTGATGCTGAGCCCGGACATACGAAACCTCGACTCTGGGGAGGGAAGGAGCGGAACGCGCTTCAGGGAAGGGGGTGTTGGCGCACAGCCTGCGAGGAAACTGTTTCCGGAGAGTTTCGAAGCAATTGAAGAACAGTTTCCAGTGGAAGCAAAAATGTGGACCAAAAGAAATGATCCGCAGCCAATTAATGTTTCCCAGGGAAAGGATCTGTTTTCCTGTAGGCTCGAGCGGGCGACCCCGCGCGGGGATCAGCAGGGCTTCGAGCGGAGGAGTGCGATGGCGAGGCGGCCCCAGGATCTGCTCCGGCTGCTGACACGGGCCGAGCGCCTCTCCGTGCGCCGGGTCCAGGCCGTACTGGACGAGTTCGACTGCTCGGTGGAGGCATGGCGGGTCCTCGACCTGCTCTCCGACGGGCACGGGCACAACATGACGGCCCTCGCCGACCACGCCTTCCTGCCGGCCCCGAGTCTCACCAAGCTGATCGACCAACTCGTCGACCAGAACCTGGTCTTCCGCAGGATCGACCCCACCGACCGGCGCCGCGTCCTGGCCCACCTCACCCCGCGCGGCCGGCAGCGGTGGCAGCGCATGGCCCGTGAAGTGCGGGCCGACTGGGCCGAGTTGGAGCCTCTGCTCGGAGATCTCGGCGAGGCGGAGGGCGCACGGCTGGAGGTGCTGCTGGATCAGCTGGCGGCAGCGCTCGAAGAGGGCCGCAGCGCCGTCACGACAACTCGTGCGGAGCGCTCAGCTGGGCGAGAACGTTGAAGTCGAGCCCGTCCGCCTGCGCGAGGTAGATGCGCTGCCGCACGTGCCGGCCGTCCAGGCTCAACAGACCGCGCGGGCCTTCGTACGAGACGCGTTCTGCTGCCGCGCCGATCGCGGCCATGTCCAGGGCGCGCGCCCGTTCGATGAGCGCCGCGAGCAGCAGCACACCCTCGTAGCAGGACTCGCCCAGGCTGCCGGGGGTCGGCGCCTCCGGCCCGAAGCGGTCGGCGTACTGGCCATGGAAGTCCATGGTGTTCTGGTCGGCCAGCGAGGCGAAGAACCCGGCCGTGCTGAACAGGTCGACGGTGGCTCCCGGGCCGCTGCCCAGCAGCATGTTCTCGTCCATCAGCGTGCTCAGCCTAAGACTGCGCTGGTCGAGCCCGGAGGCGGCGAAGGCCCGGTTGAAACGGACCGCGTCACTGCCCACCAGGAGCATCAGCACGCCGTCGGCGTCCGCCCGCTCGATCCGCCGCAGCACGTCCCCGAAGTCCTCGGCGCCGAGGGGCAGGTACGCCTCGCCGCAGACCCGCCCCCCGCAGTCGCGCGCGTAGCGGCGGGCGGCCCGGGCGGTTCGCCGGGGCCAGACGTAGTTGTTGCCGACGACGAACCAGCGGCGCACGCCCCGGGTCTCGGTGAGCAGCCGCATCGCGGGCAGCAACTGCCAGGAGGGCGTCTCGCTCGTCATGAAGACGCCCTCGGTGCGCTCCCCGCCCTCGTACAGGGCCGTGTACACGTACGGCACACGATGCGCGACCCGTGGCGCCACCGCCTGCCGCACGGAGGAGATGTGCCAGCCCGTGACGCCCTGTACCGCGCCCGTCGCCACCAGGGCCTCGACGTCCTCGGCGACCTTGTGCGGGTCGGCCCCGCCGTCGACCTCGATGAGCCGCAGCTCCTTGCCGAGGACTCCGCCCGCCTTGTTGATCTCCTCGGCCGCCAGCCGTGCGCAGGCCTCACAGGTGGGGCCGAAGATCCCGGCAGGCCCCTGCATCGGGTACACGAGCGCGACGTTCAGGGTGGAACCGTCGGCCGTGACCCACTCGGGGGTGTGGAGGCGGAGCTGCGGCCGGTGCATGGGCACATGATTGCCTGACCGGCGTCCCCGCCCAAGAGCGGGTCCGCATCGAGAGACGATACGCAGGGCCTGGGTCGGCTGCGACGGTGGTCGGTTCAGACGTTGCGGCGGTACTGGCCCCCGACCTCGAAGAAGGCGTCGGTGATCTGCTGGAGCGAGCAGACCCTGGCGGCGTCCATCAGGACGGCGAAGACGTTGCGGCCGCTCACCGCCGCGTCCTTGAGCGCGACGAGGGCGGCGTGCGCCGGGTCGCGATGGCCCTCCTGGAAGCCGCGCACCCGCTCCAGCTGGGAGCGCTTCTCCTCCTCGGTGGCGCGCGCCAGCTCGATGACGCCGGGTTCGGCGGTGTCGGCGTGGGGGTTGCGGAAGGTGTTGACGCCGATGATGGGCAGGGTGCCGTCGTGCTTGCGCTGCTCGTAGAGCATCGACTCGTCCTGGATCCGGCCGCGCTGGTAGCCGGTCTCCATCGCGCCGAGCACGCCGCCGCGCTCGCTGATCCGCTCGAACTCCTGGAGCACGGCCTCCTCGACCAGATCGGTGAGCTCGTCGATGACGAACGACCCCTGGAGGGGGTTCTCGTTCATCGCCAGGCCCCACTCCCGGTTGATGATCAGCTGGATGGCCAGGGCCCGGCGGACGGAGTCCTCGGTGGGGGTGGTGACCGCCTCGTCGTAGGCGTTGGTGTGCAGGCTGTTGCAGTTGTCGTAGATGGCGATGAGCGCCTGGAGGGTGGTGCGGATGTCGTTGAAGTCCATCTCCTGGGCGTGCAGGGAGCGTCCTGAGGTCTGGACGTGGTACTTCAGCTTCTGCGACCGGTCGTTCGCCCCGTACTTCTCCTTCATCGCGACGGCCCAGATCCGGCGGGCCACCCGGCCGAGGACCGAGTACTCCGGGTCCATGCCGTTGGAGAAGAAGAAGGACAGGTTGGGCGCGAAGTCGTCGATGCGCATACCGCGCGCGAGGTAGGCCTCGACGTAGGTGAAGCCGTTGGCGAGGGTGAAGGCGAGCTGGCTGACGGGGTTCGCGCCGGCCTCGGCGATGTGATAGCCGGAGATGGACACCGAGTAGAAGTTGCGGACCTGGTGGGCGATGAACCACTCCTGGACGTCGGCCATCATCCGCAGGGAGAACTCGGTGGAGAACAGGCAGGTGTTCTGGCCCTGGTCCTCCTTGAGGATGTCGGCCTGCACCGTGCCGCGGACGTTCGCCAGTGCGTGCGCGCGGAGTTCGGCCGCCTCCTCGGGGGCGGGGTCGCGGCCCTCGGCGGCGCGGAACCGGTCGATCTGCTGGTCGATCGCGGTGTTGAGGAAGAACGCGAGGATCGTCGGCGCGGGGCCGTTGATCGTCATGGAGACCGAGGTGGTGGGCGCGACCAGGTCGAAGCCGTCGTAGAGCGTCTTCATGTCGTCGAGGGTGGCCACCGACACGCCGGAGGTACCGACCTTGCCGTAGATGTCGGGGCGCTCGCCGGGGTCGCGGCCGTAGAGGGTGACGGAGTCGAAGGCGGTGGACAGGCGGGTGGCCGGCTGGCCCTCGGAGAGCAGCTTGAAGCGGCGGTTGGTGCGGAACGGGTCGCCCTCGCCGGCGAACATCCGGGCCGGGTCCTCGCCGTCGCGCTTGAAGGGGAACACCCCGGCGGTGAAGGGGAAGGAGCCGGGGAGATTCTCCGCGCGCCAGAAGCGCACCAGCTCCCCGTGGTCGGTGAAGCGTGGCAGGGCGACGCGGGGGATCTTGTTGCCCGAGAGGGACTCGCGGGTCAGCTTGGTGCGGATCTCCTTGTCCCGGACCTTCACCACCTGCTCGTCACCCGAGTAGGAGGCCAGGACGGCCGGCCAGTTCGCGAGCTGCTCGCCCACGTCCTGCGGGAGCCGCCGACGGGCGTCCTCCAGCAGCGCCCGTACGTTGCCGGCGTCGGAGCCCGCCTCGACGAGCTCGCCCTCGACCGCCGCCAGGCGCTGCACCCGCCTCGCCGCCTCGGCCAGCCGCTCGGTGCCGGCGTGGTAGGCGCGTACGGTGTCGCTGACCTCGGCGAGGTAGCGCACCCGGTCGGCCGGGACCACCTGCCGGATGCCGGAGGAGTGGCGGACGTCGACCGGCGTGAGCGCGCCCTCGGTCAGCGGCAGTCCCCGCTCGGCCAAGGTGGCCTTGAGGTGCTGGTAGAGCGCGGTGACCCCGTCGTCGTTGAAGGTGGCCGCGGAGGTGCCGTACACCGGCATCTCCTCGGGCCGCATCCCGAACGCCTCACGGTTGCGGACGAGCTGGCGGCCGACGTCGCGCAGCGCGTCCTTGGCGCCGCGCCGTTCGAACTTGTTGATCGCCACGACGTCGGCGAAGTCGAGCATGTCGATCTTCTCCAGCTGCGAGGCGGCGCCGAACTCCGGCGTCATCACATACAGCGAGGCGTCGACGAACGGCACGATCGCCGCGTCGCCCTGGCCGATGCCCGGCGTCTCCACGATCACCAGGTCGAACCCGGCCGCCTTCACCACGTCGATCACCTCGGACAGATGCTCCGGCAGCTCACGGCTGCCGCGGGTGGCGAGGCTGCGGAAGAACACCCTGTTCCCGTCGAGGGAGTTCATCCGGATCCGGTCGCCGAGGAGCGCTCCGCCGCCCCGCCGCCGGGTCGGGTCGACCGCGATCACCGCGATCCGCAGCTTGTCCTGCTGGTCCAGCCGGAACCGGCGCACCAGTTCGTCGGTGAGGGACGACTTCCCCGAGCCGCCGGTGCCGGTGATGCCGAGCACCGGCACCGGCCGCGCCGAGGCCCGCAGCCGCTCGAGGAAGTCCGGGGGGAGCTTGCCGAGTTCGGCGCCGGTGACCGCGCGCGCGACCGCGAACCGGTCACCGGCGAGCACGGCGTCGACATCGGCCGACCCGCTCTCCCACAGATCGAAGTCGCAGTCCCGCACGACCGAGTTGACCATCCCGGCGAGGCCCATCCGCTGCCCGTCCTCCGGGGAGAAGATGGTCACCCCGCCGGCGCGCAGCCGAGCGATCTCCTCGGGCACGATGACCCCGCCCCCACCGCCCACCACACGGACGTGGTCGGCTCCCTGGGCGCGCAGCGACTCGACCAGGTACTCGAAGTACTCGACGTGCCCGCCCTGGTACGAGGAGACGGCCACGCCGTGCGCGTCCTCCTCCAGCGTGGCGTCCACGACCTCCCGAACCGAGCGGTTGTGCCCGAGATGGATCACCTCCGCGCCCTGGGACTGGAAGATCCGCCGCATGATGTTGATCGACGCGTCATGCCCGTCGAACAGGGCCGAAGCCGTGACCAGACGAACGGGGTGCACGGGACGATGCAGATCACTCATGGGGCCTTCCCCGATGTCCGGAAGAACGCTGACACCTAGATAGTAGGACGTCCTAGTAAATTCCTGGAAGCCGTGACGGCCATGTGACCAGCGGCACAGCGGAACGGCGGCCGACCCCGAGGGGGTCGGCCGCCGTGGTGACGACATCGCGATGCCGCTGGTCAGCCCGTGATCACCTTGTCGGTCGCCAGACTCTTCGTCCGTGCAGTGACCGTGCTGCTCAAGGATTTCGCGGTGCTGGAGACTCCCGCCTCGTCCGCGCCGGCCTTCTTCGCCTGCGCGGCGAGGGTGTCGAGCGCGTCGAGCGCGTATCCGGAGCCGTAGAACTGCTGGTACAGCTTCTTGTACGCGGCGTGGTACGGGGAGTCGAAGGCGTCCGTCGCCAGGAAGCGCTCCTTCAGGACGTTGCCGCCCATGCCGCCGCCTCCGGCGCCCTGTCCGGCGCCCTGTCCGGCCCCTTGTCCACCGCCGCCCTCGCCGTCGGCGTTGCCGTTGCCGTTGCCGTTGCCGGGGAATTCCGGCATGCCGGAGGGCGTCCCGGAGGGCAGGGTGTCGCCTTGCGGTGCTCCTTCCTGTGCCATCCCGCCGCCTCCGCCTCCGCCTCCACCTCCGCCCATGCTCGTGCTGTCGTCGGGCCCGGTGGTGACCGTGCCGCTGAAGGTCAGGTTGAAGTCCCAGCCCAGGACGGAGAACTTCTCGGTGCCGAGGTCGTACCAGAGCACGTAGTTCTTGCCCGGTCCGGCCATGTCGTCGAAGTTCAGGAGCAGGTTCTGCGTCGCCACGTACGCCGCGAAGGAGTCCACGTCGACGTACCTGTCGAGGTCCTCGGCGAACTCCTCGTCCGACGCCTGGTCGACCCACTTCAGGAGCTTCATCACCGGCGAGAGGTCCTGGCTGCCCTTCATGTTGAGCTGCTTGAAGGACGTCTCGTACTCGGTGGGATCGTCTCCCACGTAGTCGAAGCTCCCGCCCGCGCGGGCCTTGTACGCCACGCCCTCGGTCGCGATCTCCGAGTCGACGAAGTCCTTGCTCGGGTTCTCGACCATGAGCCGGGTCACGGCCGGGCGGTCGTTGACCTTCATGGCGGTGAAGGTGAACTCCTCCGCCGTCTGGCCGGACTTCGCCATGAGGGACAGCGACAGCGCCTCGTTCAGCGGCAGGGCCTCGTCCACGCCGGGGCGCAGCGAGAGCTCGCGGTGGCCCTGGTAGGCGCGGCCCTCGACGTACTCGTCGATGCTGATGAGCCAGGGCAGTTCCTCGGGCTTGGACGCGGAGAGGTTGAACTGCGTCATGCCGCCGCCCCCACCGCCGCCCATCATCCCGCCGCCCTGCTGACCCTGCTGCTCACCCTGCTGGTCCTGCTGACCTTGCTGCTCACCCTGCGGCCGGCCCTGCTGCTGACCGCCGTCCTGCCGGCCGGTGTCCTGCTGCTCGCCCGCCTGCGCCTGGGGGCCGCCCTGACGGCCGCCGCCCTGGCCGCCGCTGCGGAGGCTCTGGAGCGTGGAGTTGCCCTTGAGGCGGATGCCGACGTCGTTCAAGTACACGCCGTCGACGGTGAGGTCGGCCTCGATGTACTCCTTCTCGCCCTCGTCCTGGTACTTCTCCATCATGTCGTCGAAGTCGGTCTGGCTGTACTCGAGTTGGATCGAGTGCGCCTGCGACTCGTCGAACAGGTCGACCGCTCCCGTGATGTTCTCGGTGATCTCGTCCGCGTCCGCCGTGGAGGCACTGGTCACGAACGGCGTGACGCGCACGTCCCCGAAGAAGATCAGCAGGACGGCCATCCCCGCGGCCAGCAGACCGGCCGGCTTCCAGTGGTGGCGCAGCCGCAGCGGAACGCGGTGCACCAGCCGCTTGCGGGGGGCCGCCATCAGAGGTCCGTCTGGTCGTAACCGGTCAGCACCGTCACGCGCTGCCCCATGGTGCGCTCCTGCAGGGCGGCGACCAGCTCACCGGGCTCATGCCCCTTCTTGATCCGGACGGTGTAGAAGACCTCGGTCAGGGTTCCGCCGCGGATGGACTCGGTGGAGACCAGCTCGAACTCGTCGGTGTGGCGCAGGAGTACGTCCTGGATCGCGTGGGTGTAGTCCTCACCCGCGGGAACCTGGACCTTGACGACCTGACGCTGGACGTTGAGGGCGAACCAGTTGAACTTGCTCATCGCCAGGATGACCAGGGTGATCACGACACCGCCGACCGCGGCCAGGGTGTAGAAACGGGCGCCGCAGGCCATGCCGATGGCCATCGCCAGGAAGATGAAGCCGACGTCCCGTGTCTCCTTGACCGCGTTGCGGAAGCGGACCACGGACAGTGCGCCGACCAGGGAGAAGGCGCGGGCCAGGTTGGAGCCGACGACCAGCATGATCAGCGCGACGATCATGCCGACGATGACCAGCGTCTGGACGTACGACTGGCTGTAGGAGACGTTCTTGTGCGTGGCCCGATAGACGTAACCGATCATCGTGGAAAGCACGAAGGACAGGGTCATGGCGAGCACGATGTCGGTGACGCTGAACGTGCCGCTCAGGTCCTGAAGGTCGAGATTCACGAGTGGAGTGCCTCCGTGGTGCGATGCTTCGTGGGGGACGTGGGGGACGCGGGATACGTGGGGGTGGGGATGCTGACAGATGCCGGGAGCAGGTCCTCGTCCCGGACGTGGAAGACGGACCTGGGGGCCAGGCCGAACGCCTCGATGCTCTGGACGTACTTGGAGACCCGGATCAGGCTGAGGTTGCGCCTGGCCGCCAGGTCGGTGATCCAGTAGGGGGTGCGCTCGTTCACCTTCACCTCCATCACCGTCATGCGCGGCGGGATGATGAACCGGTTCTCGGGGTTCGCCGTGCCGAAGTGGAAGTCCCGGTCCCGGCCGCGGATACGGCGGTCGAAGGTGACGCGCAGCCCCATGTCCTGGTCGCGGCCGACCAGCGCCTCACGCTGGTAGCCGGTGACGGCAGTGGGCTGGAGGTTGAGCCTGACCACCAGCTCCAGGACCTCGTTGACGAAGGCCCGCTCCTTCGCGGAGTGCTCGATCAGCTGCCGCTCGTCGCACAGTTGCCGGGCGGTGGCGTACGGCAGGGTGATGCGGCGCTTCTGGGTGACCCGGTTGACCCGCTGCTTGATCTCCACACAGACCGGGGAATCGTCGGTGACGCCGTCCAGGTCTCCGTAGTGGCGGATACGCAGTTTGCGGCGGAACTTCAGGCCCTCGATCTTCTCCCAGTAGAAGCGGAGCTGAGGTGTGTCGTAGTACAGGCTCCACACGCCGTAGCCGCCGACCGGGCTGTGCAGGTCACGGTCCATCCGCTCGCCCAGCTCGTCGCGGATCTGCGCCGCCTGCTCCACCGGCACCAGGTACTTCAGCTCGTACCGGTTGAAGGCGTGGAGTCTGCTGGCCACCCGCAGCACCTCTTCGTCCGCGACCGCAGGCGGTGAACCTCCCGCCGTCGCGGGCGCCTTGTCGCCTCCGGTGCCTCCGTCGCCCGGACGGCGGCGCTTCAGCCAGCCAGCCATGACTCCCCTTCAGATGGTCGGCGATCAACTCCTTCCACGTAAGGAACCGGTAAGAAATGAAAGGCCGATGAAGGCCGTCTCTGAACGCAATGAGTACTGAACATGAACACACGGTTAATGAAGATGATCCCGATGTGGGCGCCGGACTTGTCGGGCGGCGCGCAGCAGATCCCGCAGCGCCAGTGCCGCCGACAGCGGAGTGACGGGCAGTGCGACATGGACGGTCCGGTGCAGGGCCCGGTCGGTGAGGGGACGGAGAACGAGTTCGTCGGGGACCGCCCAGGCGGCCAGCGAAGGGACCAGGGCCACTCCCAGCCCGGCGGCGACATAGCCGAACTTCCCGGTCCATTCCGCGATGCGGATGACTTTCCTCGGGGTGAAACCGGCGCGGGCGCACGCGTCGGCGAGCATCGTGGGGCGGTCGCCGTACGCGCCCTGCAGCCAGGCTTCGTCGTGCAGTTCACCCAGGTCGACGGTCTCGGCTTCGGCCAGGCGGTGTCCGCGCCGGAGGGCGACGAGCAGTTCGTCGTCGCACAGTTCGGTCGTCGTGACGCCGTCGGCCGAGGGCAGCCCGGACGGGTAGTCGCTGACGACGGCAAGGTCCAGCGACCCGTCCGACAGGCGGCGCATCAGCGTGTCGGTCGGGCCCTCGACGGCGACGATCTCGACCTCCGGTCTGGCCTCCTGGAGCGCTCGCAGGGCTGCGGGCACCAGCGAGATGTTGGCGGTGGCGAACGCGCCCACCTGCAGCAGCCCGCCGTGTCCCGCGTGCAGCACGGCCAGTTCCCGCTCCGCCCGCGACAGCCGGTCGAGCACGTCCAGGGCATGCCGGTGCAGCGCGCGCCCGGCGGGGTTGAGCCGTACGCCCCTCGGGAGCCGTTCGAACAGCGGGCCGCCCGCCTGCTGTTCCAGCGTGGCGATCCGCCGGGACACCGCGGACTGCGTGTAGCTGAGCCGGACCGCCGCCTTGGTGAACGACCCCGTCTCGGCCACCGCCACCAGCAGCCGCAGCGCATCGATCTCGAACACGTCTCCCCGCCCGTTCGTCGCGACACATTCCTCGGACACATTCCTCGGACGCATTGATCCCATGCAATCCAGTCGCTGGTGGAATGCCTTGCTCACTTCTACCGTCGAATGCACGGCGGTGCCCGGGAAGCTCGGAAGGTCCGGAGGATTCGGAAGGTCCGGCAAGGGGGACGGGCGCCGCCGCCCCATGCCCACCGGATCCAAGGGGGAAGTGTGCTGTTGTCGACGATGCTGGACGATCTGCGGGAGCTCGTGCTCTGCGAGTCGTTCTCGGCCGACCATGCCGCGGTGGCCCGCAGCGCCGAGGCGGTCGCCGCCCTCGGCACGCGGCTGCTGGGGACCGAGCCGGAGACGATCGTGATCGACGGAGTGACCCATCTGCGGTGGCGGTTCGGCGCCCCGAGCGTGCTGCTGGTGGGACACCACGACACGGTGTGGCCCATGGGCTCGCTCCAGAACCACCCCTGGTCGCTGGCCGACGGGATCGCCCGTGGGCCCGGAGTCCTGGACATGAAGGCGGGCCTGGTGCAGATGTTCCACGCACTGGCCTCACTACCTTCTCCGGACGGAGTGTGCGTGCTGGTCAACGGGGACGAGGAAATCGGCTCGCCCACCTCCCGGCAGCTGATCGAGGAGAGCGCGCGGGACGCTGTGGCCGCCTTCGTTCTGGAGGCCGCCGCGGACGACACGGGCGCGCTCAAGATCGCCCGCAAGGGCACCTCACGGTACGAGGTCGTGGTGCACGGCAGGGCCGCTCACGCCGGTCAGGAACCGCACAAAGGGATCAACGCCGCCGTCGAGGCAGCTCATCAGGTGCTGGCCATCGCCGGCCTCGAGGTCGCGACGGGAGCCGCCGACGCGTCCCGCTCCCTCCTGGGCGCCGCGACGGTCACACCCACCCTGGTGTCGGCAGGCAGCTCCCGCAACACGGTGCCCGCGCTGGCCCGGGTGTCGGTGGACGTGCGCGTGCCGACCCCGGCGGCGCAGGACCGGGTCGACGAACTCGTACGCGGACTCACCGCGCTGACGCCGGGCGCCCGCCTGGAGGTGCTCGGCGGTGGCCAACGCCCGCCCATGGAGCCGGAGTCCTCCGCCGAACTGTTCGCCCTCGCCTCCCGGCTCGCCGCGGAGCTGGGCCAGGAGCCGCTGCGGGGGCTCGCCGTCGGCGGTGCGTCGGACGGCAACTACACGGCGGCCGCGGGCTGCCCGACGCTGGACGGCCTGGGCGCCGTGGGCGGCGGCGCTCACGCGGACACCGAGCATGTCGAGGTCGCGCGCATGGTCCCGCGCACCCGGCTGCTCGCTCAGCTCATCGCTCGAACCCGGCAACGCCCCGACCGTGTCAGTGGCGGCCGTTAGCATCCCGGGCATGAGTGGACATAGTGCGTCGGCGGGCTACCGCGTCATCACCGTGGCCGAGGCGGAGGAGCGGTTCGGCGTCTCCGCCGACGTCAGTCATCCGTACCAGGACTTCGCCGACGAGCAGGAGATACGGCTCTACGAGGGCGGTCTGCATGTCACGGGCGGCTTCGACGCGGAGCCCGACGGCGACTGGGTGCCGTACAACACGATCGTGGACGGTGATCTGACCGTCGGCGGCGACCTGGAGTGGTGGGACTCGGCGAGCGGCAACTTCCTGCTCGTCACCGGCGATCTGCGGGCCCGCCATGTGCTGCTGTCCGGCTGTCCGAACGTGGTCGTCCGGGGGGACCTGACCGCGTCCGGCACGGTCCAGGGCAGCTACGGCGACGACGGCGGCTGCCTGGAGGTCGGCGGCCGCACGCACGCCCAGAGCGTCATCAGCACCCTGTACTTCACCATGCACTTCGCCGAGCAGCCGGACGCGCTGCTGATCACCGGCTCCCACAGCGTCAACTGCCCCGTCGACTTCACCGACGACGAGCTCGACGAACTCGTCCTGCCCGAACTCCTCGACAAGGACGGCACCGCGGACGAACGCGGCATCAGCGCCGCCCTCCGTGCGGGACAGCCGGTCCTGCGCCCCGGCATCCGGCCCAGCCATCTGCTCGCGCTGGACGAACTCGACGCCCTGCTGCCGCGCGCCGCGGAGATCACCGAACTCGACCTGTCGGAGCGCAAGCTCCGCCGACTCCCCGAGCAGCTCCACGCCTTCGTCAACCTGCGGGTCCTCTCCCTCGCCGGCAACAAAGACATCGACAGCCTGGACGAGCGCATCGGCGACCTGACCGCCCTGGAAGAGCTGAACGTCTCCGGTCTGCGGCTGACCGCCCTGCCGGCGAGCATCGGCCGTCTGCGCGAGCTGCGCGTGCTGAACGTCTCGCGCAACGAACTCACGTCCCTGCCCGAGCAGATCGGCGACCTTCCCCGGCTGGAAGTGCTGCGGGCCGGCGATCTGAGCTGCCCGGTCCCCGACGCCGTCGCCCGGCTGAGCACCCTGCGCGAGCTGGACCTGTCGAACCTGCAACCGGGCGAGTACAACTCGCCGGTCCCGTTTCCGCTGGCGGTGACGCGGCTGCCGGCCCTGCGCCGCCTCGACCTCTCGGCCATGTTCCTGGAGACGCTCCCCGACGACCTCCTCGCCCTGACCACTCTCGAAGAGCTGGACCTGCGCGGCTCGCTCTCCGCCGAGCTGCCCCGACTGCCCGACCTGGCCCGGCTTCCCCGTCTGCGGGTGCTGCGCCTCAGCGGCAACACACGCTGGTCCTTCCAGCCCGATCCCGATCGCGCACTGCTCTGCGGTGTCTGGGACATCACCACGCTGGAACACCTGGAGATCGACCGCTGGGGCCGGCGCACCGCGGGCGGCGAGGTGCTGCGCACCGCCTTCGCCAAGCTGCCCGAGGACGCGTTCGCCCGTATGCCCGGGCTGCGGCGGCTCGACCTGTCCTTCAACGAGCTGACCACCCTGCCCGAGTCCCTCTTCGGACTCCGGGACCTCGAAGCGCTCGACCTGCGCCACACCGCCCTCGACAAGCCGACCGCCGACCGGGTGCGCACCGTGTTCCCCGACGCCCGACCGGATCTACGCGAAGCCGACGCACACACCTGAGACCGCCAAGGGCTCGGGTCCGGTCGTCGCCGTCGGCTTCAGAATGAGGCCCCCGAGGGCAGAAACCCTCGACCGCGCCGGTGACCGCGGGCTCGACGGCAGTCAGCTTCGAGGGGCGGGCACCGGGAAGAGCAGGCAGCTGCTGGTGGCGTGGGCGAGCAGACGGTCCGTCGCGTCGAACAGCTGGGCCTGCGCGAGGGCGGTTTGGCGACTGCTGCTGACAACCGTGCCGACGGCGCGCACCGTGCCCGTGTCCACGGTGATCCGCCGCAGGAACTTCACGGTCAGGTCGAGCGAGGTGTACGCCATGCCCTGCGGCAGGGTGGACTGGACGGCGCAGCCCGCCGCCGAGTCGAGCAGGGTCGCGAAGACGCCGCCGTGCACGCTGCCGATGGGGTTGTAGTGCTCCTCGCCCGGCGTCAGGGAGAAGACGACCCTGCCGGGCTCCACCTCGTCCAGGGCCATGTCGAGGGTGGTGCCGATGGGCGGCGCCGGCAGCCTCCCCTTCTGCAGTTCGCGCAGGAAGTCGATGCCGGACATGCTCCCGGCGGCCTCCGCCAGGATCGCGGGATCCTCCCATTGATACGTGCGTGTTCGCCCCACGGCCCAGCGCCTTCCCTTCCGACCTTTTCATCCGACTGCTGCACCCGCAGCTCCGCGTCTGACTTCTTCGAGTGAAGCTAGCCTCCGGCTCACCTGACTGTCAATGATGAAGCCAGCCCGCTACGATGGCGGGATGGAGTGGCTTGAGGCGAGCACGGAGAACTGCCCCGTCCAGCGCACGCTCGACGTGGTCGGCGAGAAATGGACGTTGCTGATCCTGCGCGACGCCGTCAACGGAGTGCGCCGCTTCGACGACTTCCGCCGCCACATCGGCCTCTCAGAGGCCGTCCTCAGCGACCGCCTGCGAAAGCTGACCTCGGCCGGCATCCTCAAGACCGCCCCCTACCAGGAACCCGGCAGCCGCGCCCGCAACGAGTACCGCCTGACCCGTAAGGGCTGGGACCTGTGGCCCGTCCTGATGGCACTGACCCAGTGGGGCGAGGCGTACGCCGTCGGCTCCGAAGGCCGCCTGCTGGACGTCCGCCACAGCGACTGCGACGCCCCGGTCCGCGTCGTCGTCGAGTGCTCCGCGGAGCACTCGGCCCTCACCCCCGGAGAGGTCACCGCCCGGCTGGGCCCGGGGGCCGTCCGGCGGCGGCCGTAGTACTCCGTAGGGGTACGACAGGCCGCGGCCCGGCCGCGCGGGGCAGCTTCCCGTCGCCCGCTCCCGCGTATCACCTGTGCCGGGTGAGGTCCGGGGGCTGGTCCGGGCGGAGCATCACGGGGAAAGGGTGCCGTCAGCCAGTCCCCCGTCCCAGGGCACGCCGGGGAGAACAGTCCATGCGCTACGAGATCCGCGTCGACGGACATCTGTCGGAGACGCTGAAATGCGCGTTCCCGGAGCTGGACCAGGTGGTGATGTCCGGCCAGACCGTGCTGTTCGGACACGTCATCGACGAGGCGCATCTGTATGAGCTCCTGGACCGCTGCCAGAACCTGGGCCTGCGGCTGATGGAGATGCGTCAGCTGCCGGAGTGAGCGGCCCGAGCGGCGGCCCGGGCAGCGGGCCCGATCACCCCCGGTGGGTGACGCGGTGGGCGGCGGCGGGCGGCACGCTGATTCGGTCAGGTCACCACACACCGCCCCGTCGGCGGTACGGACGCGGCCCGGCGGACCGTGCGAGGAGGAGCCATGACCGTTTCGCATGGTCCGGCGCCGCGTTCCGGACCGGAGCAGGAACCCGGCGGGGCGGCCCCCGGAGCGGTGGGCGACGCCGCCGACGTGCTGGCCGCCCTGGGGCGTTCCTGGACGTGGATCCTCGGTTCCGCCGTCGTCACGCTCGTCCCCGGCATCCTGGTGCTGGTCTGGCCGGACGAGACGCTGCACGTCCTGGCGGTCCTCATCGGCCTGTATCTGCTCGCGACCGGGCTGTTCCGGTTCGTCGCCCTCTTCGCTCTCTTCGCCCACGAGGACCACGGCGGGCGGGTGACCGGGCTCCTGCTGGCCGTGCTGTACGTCCTCGCCGGGGTGCTGTGCCTGCGCAACCCGCTGCAGACCATCACCGCGCTCTCGCTGATCGTCGGCGCGCTGTGGCTGGTGTCCGGCATCCTCACGCTCTACACGGCCATCGCCGCCAGGGACCTGCCCCACCGCGGGTTCGTCCTCGCCCTCGCGGTGCTCGGCATCGTCGCGGGAATCGTCGTGCTGGCCCTGCCCACCGAATCGGCCCGGGCGCTGACCCGGCTGCTCGGTCTGTGGCTCGTCCTGCTCGGCCTGGGCGAGGCGGCGGTCGCCCTCGCCTGGCGGGCCGCGCTGCGCCGGGCGGGGGTCACGGACCCGCCCGGCGGAGCCCACACCGGCTCGAGCGCCTGAAACACCCGGGCGGAGCCATGGCTGCCGGCTCCGCAACAGGACCGCCCCACCCCGGCGAACCGGGCCATACGGTACGACCGACTACGGCAGGCCACGGGCGTGAAGCACCGACGGCTGCGCAAGGCGGGCCGTCCTGGTCGTGCCGGCCGGCGCCGAGGTGCTCGCCGCGACCGGCTGGTACCAGGCGGTCACCACCTAGCCGTACGGCCGTGGTCCGCGCCGCTGAGCGTGGGGCCGAGCGAGCCGCCCGGCCTCACCCTCCGGTCAGCCTCACCCTCCGAGGGTGAGGCACCCGCCGATTGCCGTGTGCACGCTGAAGACGGCACGGAACGGGCGCTCGCCCGGGACGGCCTTTCGGGCGCAGGCCCGGAACGGAGGAGAGAGATGAGCGGGCAGACATATCTCGCGTACGACTTTCCACTGCTGGGCGCCTTCTGGACGATGCTGGTGTTCTTCCTGTGGATCATGTGGTTCGTCCTGCTGTTCCGGGTCATCGTCGACGTCTTCCGCGACGACGACCTCAGCGGCTGGGCCAAGGCGGGCTGGCTGGTGTTCTGCATCGTCCTGCCGTTCCTGGGCGTGTTCGTCTATGTGATCGCCCGGGGGAAGAACATGGGCCACCGCGAGATCGCGCAGGCGCAGGAGCAGCAGAAGCAGTTCGACGACTACGTCCGGGAGACCGCCAAGGGTTCCGGCGGTAAGTCCAGCAGTGTGGACGAGCTCGCCAGACTGTCCGAGATCAAGGCCCACGGCGACATCACGGAGGAGGAGTTCCAGCGGGCCAAGGAGCTGGTCCTGAGCGACTACGGCCCTCCGGTACGCCACTGAGCCGACCGCCCCACGACACCGAGGACAGCGAATCGAGGCTAGGTCATGACTGTATCGCCCACCCCTCACGCACACACCGACTCGCACGCAGCCAAGCGACACTGGGCCGCGGGCCTGACGGTCTTCGCCGCCGTCACGCTCATGATCACCGGGGTGCTGGACATCTTCCGCGGGATCATGGGGATCGCCGAGGACGACGTCTTCGTCACGACGCCCAACTACGTCTTCCAGTTCGACCTCACCGGCTGGGGCTGGCTCCATCTGGCCCTGGGCGCGGTCGCGGTGATCGTCAGCCTGGGGCTGTT
Source organism: Streptomyces sp. NPDC006872 (assembly GCF_040635845.1). Taxonomy (NCBI): domain Bacteria; kingdom Bacillati; phylum Actinomycetota; class Actinomycetes; order Kitasatosporales; family Streptomycetaceae; genus Streptomyces; species Streptomyces sp. NPDC006872. Next base: position 565,159 of record NZ_JBEYIL010000002.1, on the reverse strand, counting down.
CCAGTCCGCCCTGTGGGCCCGGATCGGGGGCGTGGCCATCGCCGGACTCATCATCATCGCCAACTTCCTCTCCCTGCCGTACTACCCGGTGTGGTCGGTCGTGACGATCGCCCTGTCCGGGTTCATCATCTGGGCGCTGTGCGTGGACCGGCCCGAGTCGTACGGCGGCGACGGTGCACGGTGACGAACGAGCCGAGCGGATCGCGGACTTCATCGAGCCGCTGAGGGTGGAGCCGGGGTCGAAGGTCCGCCTGGGCCGGGACTTCGACCCTCGTGACAAGGCCGGTCTGAAGAAGCGGGAAGGGGTCGAACTGCTGCGGGCCGGGGTCGAGTTGCTGGCGGAGTACCAGCAACGGCTCGCCGCTCAGGACACCTACGGCGTGCTGCTCTGCCTGCAGGCGCTGGACGCCGGCGGCAAGGACGGAACGATCCGTCATGTGATGAGCGGCGTGAATCCGCAGGGCGTGCGGGTGAGCAGTTTCAAGGTGCCCTCCGCCGAGGAACTGGACCACGACTACCTGTGGCGTTACGCCGAACGGCTGCCCGAGCGCGGCGGGATCGCCATCTTCAACCGCTCGCACTACGAGGAGGTCCTCGTCGTGCGCGTGCACCCCGAGCTCCTCCTGCGGCAGCGGCTGCCCGGCCACGCGCGCGGATCGGGCGTCTGGAAGCGGCGGTACCGGGAGATCAACGACTGGGAGCGCCACCTCACGGAGAACGGGTTCAAGGTGGTGAAGATCTTCCTGAACCTGTCGAAGGAGGAGCAGCGCACCCGGTTCCTGAAGCGGCTCGATCTGCCGGAGAAGAACTGGAAGTTCTCCGCCGCCGACGTCCGGGAGCGCCAGTACTGGGACGACTACCAGCGCGCGTTCTCCAGGATGCTGTCGGCGACGAGCACGGAGTGGGCGCCCTGGTACGTGGTGCCGGCGGACCGTAAGTGGTTCGCGCGGATCTGCACGGCGGCGATCCTGGCGCACACCCTGATCGACATCGACCCCCGGTACCCGGAGGTGGACGAGGAGACCCGCAAGGACCTGCGCACCGCGAAGCGACGGCTGGAGCGGGAGGCTCCCGAGGGCCTGCCGGCCGACCCGTACGCGGCCCGGCATCCGTCGGCGGCGAAGAAAAAGCGCGGCTAGAGACCGCTGAGGGACCTGACCGGCCAGGATCGGAGGCAGGACGATGACGGTGCAGCCGGATTCCGTGGGCGTACAGCAGCGGGCTTCGCAGGGCGACGACTGGTACGCGCGTTCCCCGGCGGAGGTCGTGGCGGCGCTCGGCGTCGATCCGGCGGTCGGACTCACCGCCGCGCGGGCCGCCGAACTCCGCGCCGCGCAGGGCCCGAACGCGCTGCCGGAGGAGCGCCGGACGCCGGCCTGGCGGCGGTTCCTCGATCAGTACCGCAGCTATATGCAGCTCGTTCTGGTGGCCGCGGCGGTGGTCTCGCTGCTCATCCAGGAGTGGACCACCGCGGTCCTGCTCCTCGTGCTGACCCTGCTGAACGCCGTCGTCGGCCTGCGTCAGGAGGGCAAGGCCGAGAGCGCGATGAACGCGCTGAAGTCGATGATGAGGGCCACGGCGCGGGTGCGCAGGGACGGCACGGAGGCCGAGATCCCCGCGGAGCAGCTCGTCGTCGGCGACATCGTGCTCGTCGCGGCCGGGGACCAGGTGCCGGCGGACGGGCGCATCGTCGAGGCGAGCGCGCTGCAGATCGACGAGTCGGCGCTCACCGGCGAGAGCGTCCCCGCGGCGAAGGGCACCGCCGCGCTGCCCGGCGGAGGGCGGCTGCCGCCGGGCGACCGGACCAACACGGCGTTCATGAACACCCCGGTCACCCATGGCAGCGGGCTGCTCGTGGTGACCGCGATCGGCGCGGACACCGAGCTGGGCAAGATCTCCGGGATGCTGGCGGCCACCGAGAAGGAGGTGCCGCCGCTCACCAAGGAGCTCGACACGCTGACGCTGTGGATCACGGGTGCGGCCGCACTCACCATGATCGTGATGTTCGTCCTGGGGCGCAGCCGGGACGAGGCGTGGGACGCGCTGTTCGTCAGCGCGGTCTCGCTGGCCATCGCGGCCATCCCCGAGGCCCTGCCGACCGTGACCCAGGCGATCCTCTCCGTCGGGAGCCTCAACCTGGCGAAGCGGAACGCCATCGTGAAGGAACTGCCGTCGGTCGAGACCCTCGCGTTCACCTCGGCGATCAACTCGGACAAGACCGGCACCCTGACGATGAACCAGATGACGGCCGTCGAAGTGCTCAGTCCGACCGACAAGTACACCGTCTCGGGCACGGGTTACGGACTGGCGGGGAAGGTCCACCACGCCGCGGGGTCCTCCGCGGGCATCGAGGACGCGATCCTGCCGTATGTCGTGGCCAGCGACGCGAAGCTGGTGGACGGCCAGGTGGTGGGCGACCCGACCGAGGGCGCGCTGCTCGTGCTCGCCCACAAGGCGGGGCTGGACACGGACGCCACCAGGGAGTCGCTCCCCCGTCTCGCGACCCTGCCGTTCGACCCGGACTACAAGCTGATGGCCACCTTCCATTCGACCCACGACGCCGACGGCCGTCCCGTCGTGCGCTGTTTCGTCAAGGGCGCGGCCCCGGCGGTGCTGGCGCGGGCCGCCACCGCGCTCGCGGCCGGCGCGACCGTCCCGTGGGACGCCGGTCTGCAGGGCCGCGCCGAGACGGCGATCGAGCGGATGGGCGGCGAGGGACGCCGGGTGATGGCCGCGGCCACCCGGGACCTCGACCCGGCCGGGTTCGACGCGGACGGCGACCTGCTCGCGTATGTCACCGAGCTGCGGGTGAGCAGTCTCGTCGGCATGGTCGATCCGCCCCGCGACGAGTCGAAGAAGGCCGTCACGGACGCCCGGGCGGCGCACATCCGGGTGCGCCTGGTGACGGGCGACGACGTCACCACCGGGACGGCGATCGCCCGGCAGATCGGCATCCCCGGCGAGGCCGTCCTCGGCGCCGACTTCGCCGCGATGAGCGAGGCGGAGCGGCTGGCCCGCATCGACGACATCGGCGTCGTGGGGCGGGTCGCGCCGGAGCACAAGGTGCTGCTCGCCGACACGCTCAAGAAGAAGGGCGACGTCGTGGCGATGACCGGGGACGGCGTCAACGACGCGCCCGCCATCAAGGCCGCCGACATCGGCATCGCGATGGGCAGCGGCACGGACGTGGCGAAGAACGCCGGCCGCATGATCCTCTCCGACGACGACTTCGCCACCATCGTCTACGCCGTGGAGCAGGGCCGCACGATCTACGACAACCTCACCAAGTACATCCGGTTCGTGCTGCTTCTGCTGGTCACCTTCGTGCTGACGTTCCTCGGGGCGACCGTCCTGAACATCGCGGCGGGTGAGCCCTTCACCCCGCCGCAGGTGCTGTGGATCCACTTCGTGGTCAACGCGTCCTTCGGCTTCGCGCTCGGCTTCGACCGGGAGAGTCCCGGGCTCATGAGCCGCAGGCCGCGACCGCGCGGGGAGTCGGTGCTCACCCGGTCCGTGCTGGTGACGGTCGGGCTGGGCGGTCTGGCGATCACCTGCGCACTGCTCGGGCTGATCAAGCTCGGCCAGGCCCACTTCGACAGCGTCGAGACCGGTCGGTCGATCGCGTTCACCGCCTTCGCGCTCTGTCTGATCGTGGCCGCGTTCGAGTGCCGCAGCGAGACGGAGTCCGTGCTGACGCCGGCCACCTTCGACAGCAGGCAGATGAACTGGGTGGCCCTGACCCAACTCGTCCTCGCGGTGGCGGTGACCCAGTTGGACGGCTTCCGCCGCATCCTGGGGACGACCGAGATCGACGCGCGGCAGTTCGGCTGGGCCCTGCTGAGCGCCGTAGCGCTGCTGCTCGTATGGGAACTGGGCAAGCTGCTGGCCAGGCGGTCGCGGCGGGCCGTACGGTCGGGGGCGGCGGAGCGGGCCGTGGAGGTCGGGTGAGCATGAGTGCCGGATGAGTCGGGGGGCGGCCACGCGGTGCTGTCCCGGCTCCGGGCCGTCCCCGGGATCCGTGCGCTGTCGTCGTACCGGCGCGAGTGGCTGGTCAAGGACCTGATCGCGGGGATCGTCCTGACCACCCTGCTGGTGCCGCAGGGCATGGCGTACGCCGAGTTGGCGGGTCTGCCGGCCATCACCGGCCTGTACACGACGATCCTCTGTCTGCTCGGCTACGCCGTGTGCGGGCCGTCGCGCATCCTGGTGCTGGGCCCGGACTCCTCGCTCGGACCGATGATCGCCGCCACCGTGCTCCCCCTGGTGGCGGCGGACGGGGATCCCGACCGGGCGATCGCCCTGGCCTCGGTGCTCGCGGTCATGGTCGCGGCGATCATGATCCTGGCCTCGGTGGCGAAGCTCGGCTTCATCGCCGACCTGATCTCCAAACCGACGATGATCGGCTACATGAACGGCCTGGCCCTCACCATCCTGATCGGCCAGCTGCCCAAACTCCTCGGATTCAAGGTCGACGCGGACAACCTGATCGGGGAGTGCGTCGGTCTCGTGCAGAAGCTCGCCGACGGGGCCGCGGTGCCGGCCGCCGCCACGGTCGGCGGTTGCGGGATCCTCCTGATCCTGGTGCTCCAGCGGTGGCTGCCGAAGGTCCCCGCGGTGCTCGTGATGGTGGTCCTGGCGATCGCCGCGACCGCGGTCCTCGACCTCGGCGAGCACGGCGTGGACCTGGTCGGGGAACTCCCCGAGGGCTTCCCGCCGTTCACGATCCCCGACGTCCGCCTCGCCGATCTCGCGCCGCTGCTCGGCGGTGCGCTGGGCATCGCCCTGGTGTCGCTGGCCGACACGATCTCCAACGCGTCGGCGTTCGCGGCCCGCGGCGGGCGGGAGGTCCGCGGCAACCAGGAGATGACCGCGATCGGCGTGGCGAACCTGGCGGCCGGCCTGTTCCAGGGCTTCCCGGTCAGCGCCAGCGGATCCCGCACGGCGGTGGCGGAACGGGCGGGGGCCAGGAGCCAGCTCACCGGAGTCGTCGGGGCCGCGCTCATCGTCGTCATGCTGGTGCTGGCGCCGGGCATGTTCCGCAACCTTCCCCAGCCGGCCCTCGCCGCCGTCGTCATCACCGCCTCGCTGTCCCTGGCCGACCTGCCGGGGTCGGTACGGCTGTGGCGGCAGCGCCGGGCGGAGTTCCTGCTGTCGGTCGCCGCGTTCCTGGGGGTGGCGCTGCTCGGCGTCCTGGAGGGGATCGCCATCGCCGTGGCCCTGTCCGTCCTCAATGTGTTCCGGCGCGCCTGGTGGCCGTACAACACCGTGCTGGGACGGGTGAAGGACCTGGAGGGCTACCACGACATCCGCTCCTACCCGCACGCCGAACAGCTCCCGGGCCTGGTGATCCACCGGTTCGACGCCCCGCTCTTCTTCGCCAACGCCAAGGCCTTCCGCGACGAGATCAGACGGCTGGCGCGCACGGAGCCGAGGCCGCGCTGGATCGTGATCGCGGCGGAGCCGATGACCGACGTGGACACGACCGCGGCGGACGTTCTGGAGGAACTCGACCTGGAGCTCAACGCCGAGCACATCCACCTCGTGTTCGCCGAACTCAAGGACCCCGTGCGGCGCAAGATCGAACGGTACGAACTCACCCGCACCATCGACCCGCGGCACTTCTTCCCCACCGTGGAGTCCGCCGTCGTCGCCTTCCGGAAGTTGTCGGGAGCGGACTGGCCGACATGAGCCGGGCAGTGAGCCAGGCGCGGCCGGCCACGCCTGCGCGGCCTATTCGTCGCTGCGGACGTAGGTGTCGCAGAGGTCGCGGACGGCGGGTGGCACGGGCGATCGGTGGGACCACCCGCAGACGGTGCCCAGGTCGTAGGAGGGCTGCGGCCGGGCGGTGCTCGGGCGTTCGGCCGGACGGCGGGGTGCGGCCGGAGCCGCGGGCCGGTGACGGGTTCGCGGGGGCGTGACGGGCCGCGGCTGTGCGGGGCGCACCGGTGTGCGCGGCCGCGTCGGAGGGTCCGCGCGCGGCGCCCGGGGCCCGGCGGTGCCGACGGAACGCGGCTCGGGGGCGGGGCGGTCCTGACCGGCGTGCTGTTTCGGCGCCCGGGTGGGGGCCGTGGTGACCAGGGCGGTGCGGGCGGACGCCTGGCTCGGCGCCGGGACGCGGGACGGCGTACGGGCGGCGGCCGGGGCCATGGCCGGGGGCGGCGGGGCATGAGAGGGGACGGCGACGCAGCCTGCGGTGAGCAGGGCGGCGGCGAGGGCGGCGACGGCGAGGGGGTGGCTCATGCGCATGCCCCCAGGGTGGCGGCGCGTCGTATGACGCCGGGGCCGCCTCGCTGATGATCACCGGCACGGGTGATGTGCGGGGGCGGGCAAGGCAGAGCCGTGCCCCGAGCCTCAACGAGGGTGCGGCTGCCGGAGGTTGAGGCGGCCGGGGCGCTCGTGCCGCGTGAAGTTCCGACCGGTCGCAGCCGGCCGGGGCAGCAGAGGAGCCGACCGGTCGCGAGGTGGTGGGCGGAGGCCGGTGCGCGTCGAGGGTGCGCAGGTCGTCGGCGGAACGTACGGTGGCGTCCTGGTGTTCGACCTTGACATGGTGGAGGCGGCATGGCCGGCAAGAAGGCGGCGCAGCTGCCGCGCAAGCCGTACGAGAAGGAACTGCTGCGCCTGCAGACCGAGTTGGTGAAGCTGCAGGAGTGGGTGCGGGCGACGGGCGCCCGGCTGGTGGTGGTCTTCGAGGGGCGGGACGCGGCGGGCAAGGGCGGCACCATCAAGCGGGTCGCCGAGCATCTCAACCCGCGCGTGGCACGGATCGCGGCCCTGCCGAAGCCGACCGAGCGGGAACGCAGCCAGTGGTACTTCCAGCGGTACGTCGAGCATCTGCCGGCCGCCGGGGAGATCGTGCTGTTCGACCGGTCCTGGTACAACCGGGCCGGGGTCGAGCATGTGATGAACTTCTGCACGAAGGAGGAGTACCAGCTGTTCCTGCGGCAGTGCCCGATCTTCGAACGGATGCTGGTGGAGGACGGGATCCTGTTGCGCAAGTACTGGTTCTCGGTGAGCGACACCGAGCAGCAGGAGCGCTTCCGGCGCCGGCTGGAGGACCCGCTGCGGCGCTGGAAGCTGTCGCCGATGGACCTGGAGTCGATCACCCGCTGGGAGGCCTACTCCCGGGCGAAGGACGAGATGCTGGTCCACACCGACATCGCCGAGGCGCCCTGGTTCGTGGTCGAGAGCGACGACAAGCGCCGGGCGCGGTTGAACACGATCGCCCACCTGCTGGACTCGCTGCCGTACCTCGACGTGCCCCCGCCGGTTCTCGAACTGCCGGAGCGTCCGGCGTCGACCGGCTACGAACGCCCGCCGCGCGATCTGCAGACCTACGTCCCGGACCACGCGGCGCGCCTCTGAGCGGCTGACGTACGCGGGGCTCGTGCTCGGCCATGGTCAGGGTCATGATTTCCTTTGGATCATGAGGCCGGACGACGGAAGGCGGCAGATGTCGCAGGGCTCGGGCAGACAGGTCTCGGGGTGGCGCCGGCTGCTGCCCGGGCTCGACGCGCTCCTGGGATACCGGCGTTCGTGGCTCACGGGCGACCTGCTGGCCGGCGTGACCGTGGCCGCGTATCTCGTGCCGCAGGTCATGGCCTACGCCGGGGTGGCCGGGCTGCCGCCGGTCGCCGGACTGTGGGCGATCCTCCCCGCGCTGGCGCTGTACGCGCTGTTCGGTTCCTCGCGTCTGCTGTCGGTCGGCCCCGAGTCCACCACCGCCCTCATGACGGCCACCGTGGTCGCGCCGCTCGCCGCCGGGGACCCCGGGCGTTACGCGTCGCTGGCGGCGGCCCTCGCGGTCACGGTCGGGCTGCTGTGCCTGATCGCCCGGGCGGTGCGGCTGGGCTTCCTCGCGGACCTGCTCTCCCGACCCGTCCTGATCGGCTATCTCGCGGGCGTGGCCGTCATCATGATGACGGACCAGCTGCCCAGACTGACCGGGGTGAAGAAGTCCGGCTCGGATTTCTTCCCCGAACTGTGGTCCATCCTCACTCACCTGCCGGACGCGCACCTCGCCACCGTCGTCTTCTCCGCGACCGCCCTCGTCTTCCTCTTCCTGACGGCCCGTTACGTGCGCGTCGTGCCCGGCCCGCTGGTGACGGTCGTCCTCGGCACCACCGCCGTCGTGGCCTTCGACCTCGACGACCGCTACGGGCTCAAGGTGATCGGCGACGTCCCCTCCGGCCTGCCCGGTCTCGCCGTCCCGGACCTGAGCGAGCTGCCGCAGCTCGTCCTGCCCGCGCTCGGGGTGCTGCTGGTCGCCTACACCGACTTCATCCTCACCGCGCGGGCGTTCACCGCCCCCGACGACGACGGCCCCGGCCTGGACGCCAACCAGGAGTTCCTCGCCCTGGGCGCGGCCAACCTCGGCGCCGGGGCGCTGCACGGCTTCCCGGTCAGCAGCAGCGCCAGTCGCACCGCGCTCGCCTCCTCCGCGGGCGCCCGCAGCCAGGCGTACTCGCTGGTGGCGGGGGCGGTGGTGCTCGGCGTGCTGCTCTTCCTCAGCCCGCTGCTCGCGCGGACGCCCGCCGCGGTGCTCGGCGCGCTCGTCGTCTACGCGGCGGTCCGCATGATCGACCTCGCGGGCTTCCGACGGCTGGCGTCCTTCCGCCGCCGGGAACTGCTGCTCGCCCTCGGCTGCCTCACCGGGGTCCTCGCCCTGGGCATCCTGTACGGGGTGATCGTGGCGGTCGGTCTGTCGGTGGCCGAGCTGCTGACCCGGGTGGCCCGGCCGCACGACGCGGTCGAGGGCACGGTCCCCGGGGTGGCCGGCATGCACGACGTCGACGACTACCCGCAGGCCCGTACGATCCCCGGTCTGCTCGTCTACCGCTACGACTCACCGCTGTTCTTCGCCAACGCGGAGGACTTCCGGCGGCGCGCCCTGGCCGCCGTCGACGAACAGAGCGACCCCGTGCGCTGGTTCGTCCTCAACACCGAGGCCAACGTGGAGGTGGACATCACCGCCCTCGACGCGGTCGACGAACTGCGCCGCGAGCTGACCCGACGCGGCGTCGTGTTCGCCCTCGCCCGGGTGAAGCAGGACCTCCTGGACGACCTGCAGGCGTACGGCCTCGCGGACGCCGTGGGCACAGACCACATGTTCCCGACGCTCCCGACCGCGGTGTCGGCGTACCGCCGATGGCTGACAGCGCACCCCGGGCAGCCCGAACAGCTCTGAACGGTCGGCGTGTCAGGCGGGGCGGGCCATGCCGTCGAGGCGGCGGTGCCGGGACTCGTCCAACCGGAGGTCGGCCGCGGCCAGGTTCTCCTTCAGGTGGGCGAGAGAAGCCGTGCCGGGGATCGGCAGCAGGACCGGGGAACGGGCGAGCAGCCAGGCCAGCAGGACCTGCGGAGCGGTGGCGCCGAGTTCGGTGGCGACGGCGTCGAGCACGGATGCCGGGCCGGTCGCCGCCGCGGCGACGGGGCGCCATGGGAGAAAGGCGATGCCGGCGGCTTCGCAGGCTTCCAGCACCGGCTCGTACTCCCGGTCGAAGAGGTTGTAGCGATTCTGCACGCTCGCGATCTCGGCGGTCCGCCGGGCCTCGGCCAGCTGTGCGGCGGTGACCTCCGACAGCCCGATGTGGCCGACCTTCCCTTCCTGCCGGAGTTCGTGGAGCGCGCCGATCTGTTCGGCCAGTGGAACCTTGGGATCGATCCGGTGCAGCTGGAGCAGGCCGACGCGCTCGGTCCGCAGTCGGCGCAGCCCCTGCTCGACCTGCGCGCGCAGGCTGTCCGGCCGTGCGTCGTAGGCCCAGCCCTCGGGGCCGTCGGACCGGACGACCCCCACCTTGGTGGTGATCAGCAGATTGTCCGGGTACGGATGGAGGGCTTCGGCGAGGAGTTCCTCATTGGCGCCCCATCCGTAGAGGTGGGCGGTGTCGATCAGGGTGACACCCGACTCGACGGCGTGCCGGGCCACCGCGACGGCTGCGTCCCGCTCGGGGCCGGGTTCGGTCGGCAGACGCATGGCGCCCCACCCGATCCGGGTCACCCGGTATTCGCCTCCGATGAAGAAGGCGTCGGGTGTCTCAGGCGTGTCAGGCGGGTCAGGCGTGCGCGAAGTCATCGGTTCCCCCTAGTCGTCGGGCGGTGGTGCCGACGACACGGTAGTGCGGTGGTGCTGTCGCGGCCGGAGCCTCGTTCGGCTCGGCGGTCAGCCAACGGAGCCGGTCGGCCGGCGGTCCCGGCTCGCGCACCGTCGGCTCCGTGTCGGCGAGGATCGTCACGTGCAGGTCCGGGAGTGCGTGCAGGGGGGTCAGGTCGACGGCGGGGGCGGCGGCGAGCCGCAGATCGAGGGTGAGTCTGCGCAGCGAGGGGAACGTGGTCGTCAGTCCGTCGAGGTCGGGCTCGTTCACGAGGGAGGGCAGCTTCAGGGCACGGATCCGGGGCAGTGCCGGAAGTCCGCGCAGTTCTTCCCCGGGGTCGGTGATGGGGAGTTGGAGGGCGAACAGCTTCGGCAGGGCCGCCAGTTGGGCGAAGAGTTCGTTCAGTGGGGTCGGCTGCCAGACGGCGAGGCCTTGCAGGCCCGTCCACCGGTGCAGGGCGTCCGGTTGAAGGTCCGGGCTCGACACCGAGAGTCGTGCCACCGACGGGTTCGGCGGTGGCAGCTGCGCGTACAGTCCGATCGGCAGCCCCTGCAGATGCAGTTCGCGCAGTCCGTCCATCGTGGCGACGACCTCGAGGTCCTCGGGGAGCAGGAGCGAGGCGTCCAGGCCGAGGGTGGTGAGACCGGAGCCCGCGAGGTCGCAGACGTCCACGATCCGGGCGGTGGAGTCGACGATCAGATGCTTGATCCCCGGGCGCCCGCGCAGGAAGGACAGATCGGTCAGGGCCGGGTTGCCGGTGAGGACCAACCGGTCGAGCGGGGTGTGGGGCAACTGCCGGTCCAGCTGGGCGGCGGGGAACGCTCCGTCGACGACGACACGCGTGAGCGCCCCGAGGTGGTGCAGGGGCTGGAGCATGTGGTCGCGGTCGACCAGGATCTCCAGATCGTCCAGCCGCATGCCGGCCAGGACCTCACGCGCGTAGGGCTCGGCCGGGAAGTCCCCCCATGCCGAGGCCAGGAACTGGCGCAGCGGCCGGCTCGGCTGTGCCGCGTACGCACGCACCAACGGGAGGCAGCCGACAGTGCCGATCTTGGACAACGTCGTGGCCACGAGGAGTTGCACGCCCTCGGGCAGACCTTCCGGGCCCGGAAGCACGGGCAGGACATAGGCGCCCAGTTTGGCCACTTCGGTCGCCTGGAGCACGTCCTTGGGCGGCATGAAGGCCTTGAGGCGCTCCGCGACGGCCTCGCGCTTGTCGTGCGGAAGGAAGACGGCCTCGGCCGCGCAACTCGCGGCAAGGAGGTGCAGGTTCCAGCGCTGGTGCCCGTCCTGGGCGTCCCCCTGGGCCACCAGCTGGTCGACGACCTTCTCGATCTCGGACGTCCGACAGTGGCCGATGGCGAGCAGGACGACGTCCTGCCACTCCTCCTGGCCGGCGTGGCCCAGCAGTTCCTGCAGACAGTCGCTGTCCTGGAACTCCCGTGCGGCGAGGTAGTCCTGGAAGGTGCGGTGGATGAACTGGATGCTGTCCTGGGTGCGTTCCTCGAGCACCCCGCTGCGGTTGAGCATGTGCCGCAGGACGGCGTCGACGGAATGCCGCACCGCGTGCATGCCCCGAAGCACCGGAATCAGCTGCCGCTCGGCCTGTTCATGGGACAGCTGCGTCTGACCGTTGCGCACCAGCCAGACGGCGATGCGCTGGAGCAGGAGCTGATGCTCGTCCCAGGCAAGGGTGACGCCCTCCGTGTCGGGGATCTTGCGGTGCGCGTCCCGTTTTCCCAGCAGCATCTTCAGCGCCGCCATGTACAGCTCCGGGCGGCTGACCGGGAGGTCTCCGGCGTTGCGCCGGTGCAGGGCGCAGATGACCGCGCACAGCAGAGGGGTGCGGGCCAGGTTGCGCAGTGCCGGGTTGCTCGTGAACTTTCCCTTGAGCGCGGCTTCCAGTTCGGCGAGCTGGCCGTTCTCCTCCGCCGTCACCGACCGGTCCAGGCGTGCGGTGTCGTGCCAGGCGTGCACGAAGGTCTGGATGTCGGCGTCCCGCATCGGCAGCAGGCGCAGCTCCCGGAAGCCCTCGTGGCCGAGCCAGTTCATGCCCACGGCGAGCGGGCGCACCGTGACGAGGCAGTGCAGGCCGGGGTGCTCGGACAGCAGATCGCCGAGCCATTGGCGGGCGTCCGTCCGGTCGCCACGGGGTACCTCGTCGAGGCCGTCGACCAGCAGGAGCCCGCGTCCGGCGGCCAGCACCCGGCGGGCCCAGCCGGGCGGGGCGTCGTCCGTCATCAGCCGGGCGGCCCGGTCGAGTTCGCCCGGCCGGGGCAGACCGTCTCCCCTGGCCCGGAGGTTGCGCATGGGGACGACGAACGGCACGAGTCCGTTCAGCGGTGCGAGGCTGCCGCCGAGCGTGCCCGAGGCGGAGTGCGAGGCGAGCCACCACACCAGCGTGGTCTTGCCCGCGCCGGCCTCGCCGCGCAGCAGCACGTACGGTCCCCCCTGCGCCAGCAGGTCGTCGACGCGCCCGGGGCGGGACGGAGCGCCCGGGGACGCCGATGACGGATGTGCCGGCTGAGTGCTCTCCGCCTCCAGATGGAGGTAGGCGGTGTCCAGGTCCCAGCGGGACTCATGGGCGGTGAGCTCGTCGAGTCCGATGATGTCGATCTTGCGATAGCGGTTCTTGACGGCCCGCCGGTACTCCTGCTCGAACTCCTCGTCGCGGCGGTGCGTCTCGGCGACGTCCTCCAGACGTGGCAGGAGCAGCCCGGTCTCGGCGCCTGCCGACGTCCGCAGCTGCTCGGTCAGGTGCTCCGTTTCGACGGGAGCCGCCTCGATCCGCATGTGGTCGCGCCCACGCGGGACTTTCGTCACGATCCCCAGCAGCACCCCGCCGGCGAAGACCGGGGCGCCGGAGAGCCCGGCGAGCGGGGACGAGCGGCCGTCCGTCTCGGCCGCCGGCTGACGCCGGAACTCGCAGACCATGACGTCCGGCCGCAGTCGGCTCGCCATGGGAAGCACGGTGACCTCGTACTGGTCGCACTCGATCTCAGCGCTGACCGGGTCGCGTTGTACGGCCGGAAACCCGATGATCTGGCAGTCGGCGACAGGCTGCGACGTGGCGATCCGCCCCAGCCGGGTCCGGCCCAGCGGCTGCAGAAAGTCCTGCCCTGCCACCTCGTTGCGCGTCCGCAGCAGGGCGAGGTCTCGATCGGTGTCGATCCACTGCACCTCACAGGTCACCCACTCGGAACTGCGCGGGTGGATGATCCTGGCGGTGCGCGGCGGCCGGGTGGGGAGGAGGACGAGCTTGGGCGGCCTGGCCCGGAGATCCTTGACGCCCTCGGGATGCCGTACCCGTGCTCTGGGCGGCCCGGTCAGCACATGGGCCGCGGTCAGGACGTGCCGGGGGCCGATCAGCACCCCGGTGCCCTGTTCGTCACCGCTGACCAGGACGACCCGATCGGCCGCGGAGACTGCGCGGAGCACGGCGGCGTCCCTGTCCCCCATTGCGCCCCCCGTATCAGACCCTTCGAACCTTTGAGGCCAGCCCCTGAGATCGCGAATCTACCCGGGACGGCGCACTCCAGTCACGAAGGTCGGCCGAGGGTGAGCAGTTCCTCGTAGAAGCCGCCGAAGCCTCGGTCGGGGTCGACGAGGTGGATCTCGAGGATCCAGTGGCAACGGCGCCCGGCCTTGTCGGTGCGGCGCAGGGGGGTGTCGTTGGCGGGGGTGATGTACGACTCCGTGTCCGCGCCGTCGATCCACTCGTGCGGGAACTCGCCGACCAGGTGCCCGGCGTGCCAGCCGCCCAGCTCCCACCCGGCCTCCTTGGCCAGCCGCTGCACCTCGGCGTGCAGCCCGGCGCCGGTGATCCCCGGATCGGCCTCGAAGAAGCGCCGTCCAGCCGCGAACACCTCGGGCAGGTCGTCCCGCAGCCGGTGCTTGACCGGGTCGTCGCCCAGGACGAAGGTCCGCCCGAAGTCGGCCTCGTACTCCTCGAAGATCGGCCCGAAGTCGGCGAACACGATGTCGTCGGCGCCGATCACCCGGTCCGGTGGGTTCTCCCGGTAGGGCTTGAGCGTGTTCGGGCCGGAGCGCACGATGCGCTTGTGCCAGTGCCGGGTGGTGCCGAACAGTTCGTTCGCCAGGTCCCGCACGCGATCGCTGACCGCCCGCTCTCCCTCGCCCGGCGCGACCAGCCCGCGCGTCTCGATCTCCGCGAAGAGCCGGGCGGCCTTCGACTGGGCGTCCAGCAGCCGTGCCGCGCGCGTGGGTTCATCATCAGCCATGGTGGCGAACGTACGGTTCCGGGTCCTTCCCGGGCAATCGAATACGGCAGTCCGGCCGCCTCAGGCGCCGTGCCGACGGCGTACGGGCCCTCTCCCCACGCTCTCCTCCACGCCCTCCCCACGCCCGCTTCACGTCCACGCGGTGTAGGCGCCGTCGACGCGGATCTCGTCGATGCCGCTGATGTGGCGGGCCCCGCAGCGGTCCTGGGGCAGCACGAGCTGGGGGCCGGCGCGGTCGAGCGGGGTGTCGTCGACGGTCACCGCGAGCAGGACGGGAGCGCGGCCGAAGTCCGGGTCGATCTCCGCCCACGACAGCAGGGCGTGGTGACCGTCCGCGCCGCGTACGGCGATCAGGAAGCGCAGCCGGTCCTTGCGGCGGGCCGGGTCGAAGACGGGACCGGCGTCGACGAGGACCTCGTGCAGGAGCGGTCCGGTGAACGTGTGGCGCTGGACGCCGCTGGTGGCGCACTCGAAGCTGACCTGTGCCCGGCGCTGGGGCCAGGCCAGCAGTTCGGCCACCGTCAGACGGCCCGGGCGGGCCAGGTCACCGGCGAGAACGACTTCCGCCGCCAGGCCGGCGGCCGTGCCGGGGGCTGCGAGGGACTGACTCACGGGCTTCCACCTCCCGAATGACGGTACCCGGGCGGACGTACCGTACAAACGCACATGCCAGGCCAATGAATCCGTGATCCAGCTCATGCAATGCCACAGGAGACTTACACCTCGCATTTGCGGCACTATGATCGACGTATCCGCACGGTCGGTCGCAGTAATTCGGTCGCAGTAATAGGGAGTAGATCCGTGATGACCCGTTCCACGCGCCGGACCCGCCGGACCTTGCAGGCGGCCGCCGCGGGAGCCGCCGCGCTGCTCGCCCTGAGCGCCTGCTCCTCGTCCGACGACTCGGCCTCCACCACGTCGGGCTCCTCGGCGTCGGCGTCCTCCTCGCCGAAGCTGTCCGGCACGGTGACCGTGTTCGCGGCGGCCTCGCTGAAGGAGAGCTTCACAGCGCTCGGCGCGGCGTTCGAGAAGGCGAACCCCGGCACCAAGGTCACGTTCAACTTCGGCGGCAGCGACACCCTCGCCGCGAGCATCACGGGCGGCGCTCCGGCCGATGTGTTCGCCTCCGCCAGCCCCAAGACCATGGCCATCGTGACGGACGCGAAGGACAACGCCACCGAGCCGGCCACGTTCGTCCGCAACCAGCTCGAGATCGCGACCCTGCCGGGCAACCCCGACAAGATCGCCTCCCTCAAGGACCTCACCAAGTCCGGTCTGAAGGTCGTCCTGTGCGACAAGACCGTGCCGTGCGGCGCCGCCGCCCAGAAGGCCCTCGACGCCGGCAAGCTGAAGCTGACCCCCGTCTCCTACGAACAGGACGTCAAGGCCGCCCTGACGAAGGTCGAGCTGAAGGAGGCCGACGCGGCGGTCGTGTACAAGACCGATGTGCACGCGGCCGGTGACAAGGTGGAGGGCGTGGACTTCCCCGAGTCGGCCGACGCCATCAACGAATACCCCATCACCCTCCTCAAGGACGCCCCCAACGCGGAGGCCGCCAAGGCGTTCATCGCCCTGGTGCAGTCCGCCGAGGGCCAGCAGGTCCTGACCGAGGCCGGGTTCCTGAAGCCGTGACCTCCCCGCACGACAAGTCCGCCGCCGTGGCCGACACCCTGAGGGGCGGGCCACGGCGCGGACGTGTCCGGGCACGTGGACCCGCGAGCGGCCGGGGCGTCCCGCTTCCGCTGCTCGTGCCCGCGCTGCTGGGGCTGACGTTCCTGGTGCTGCCGCTGATCGCGCTGCTGGTGCGCACGCCCTGGCGCAGCCTGCCGGCACAGCTGACCAGCACGGAGGTGTGGCAGGCACTCCAGCTGTCGCTGGTGTGCGCCACGGCCGCCACCGCCGTGAGCCTGGTGATCGGAGTGCCGCTGGCCTGGCTGCTGGCCCGGGTCGAGTTCCCCGGACGCGGTCTCGTGCGCGCCCTCGTCACCCTGCCGCTCGTCCTGCCCCCGGTGGTGGGCGGTGTGGCGCTGCTGATGGCGCTCGGCCGCAACGGGATCGTCGGGCAGTGGCTGGACGACTGGTTCGGGATCACGCTTCCCTTCACCACGGCCGGAGTGGTCGTGGCCGAGGCGTTCGTGGCGATGCCCTTCCTGGTGATCAGCGTCGAGGGCACCCTGCGGGCCGCCGACCCCCGCTACGAGGAGGCGGCCGCGACGCTGGGCGCCTCCCGCTTCACCGCGTTCCGCCGGGTCACGCTGCCGCTGATCGCGCCGGGCATCGCGGCGGGCGCCGTGCTGGCCTGGGCCCGGGCGCTCGGCGAGTTCGGCGCCACGATCACCTTCGCCGGCAACTTCCCCGGCCGTACCCAGACCATGCCCCTCGCCGTCTATCTGGCGCTGCAGAGCGACCCGGAGGCGGCGATCGCCCTCAGCCTGGTGCTGCTGACCGTGTCGATCGCGGTGCTGGCCGGGCTGCGCGACCGTTGGATGACCGCCGGATGACACACACCGAGAAGTCCGCGCAGGGGGCCGTCGAGGGGCCGAGTGCCGGAGGAACGGGCGCCGAGAGTCCGGATGCCGGAGGAATGGACGCCGAGAGTCCGGGTGCCGGAGGAATGGACGCCGAGGGGCTGGACGCACGTCTCGTCGTCGAGCGTGGCGCCTTCCGCCTCGACGTCGCGTTGACCGCCGCGCCCGGTGATGTAGTCGCCCTGCTCGGCCCGAACGGCGCCGGCAAGACGACCGCCCTGCGGGCGCTGGCCGGCCTGGTCCCGCTGACGGGCGGTCATCTGCGCCTGGACGGCGCCTCGTTGGACCGTATGCCGCCGGAGTCCCGCCCGGTCGGCGTCGTCTTCCAGGACTACCTGCTCTTCCCGCACCTGTCCGCGATCGACAACGTGGCCTTCGGTCCGCGCTGCCAGGGGGCGAGCAAGGCGGAGGCCCGGGCGCAGGCCGCCGAATGGCTGGAGCGCATGGGCCTGGCCGCCCACGCCGACGCCAAGCCGCGCCGTCTCTCCGGCGGCCAGGCCCAGCGCGTCGCCCTCGCCCGGGCCCTGGCCACGCATCCGCGACTGCTCCTCCTCGACGAGCCCCTCGCCGCCCTCGACGCCCGCACCCGACTGGAGATCCGCGCCCAACTCCGCCGCCACCTGGCCGAGTTCGAGGCGGTCGCCGTCCTCGTCACGCACGACCCGCTCGACGCGATGGTGCTCGCCGACCGGCTGGTCGTCGTCGAGGACGGCCGGGTCGTCCAGGAGGGCTCCCCGGCCGACATCGCGCGTCACCCGCGCACGGACTACATCGCGCAGTTGGTCGGCCTGAACCTCTACAAGGGCCGGGCGGACGGCCATACGGTCCTGCTCGACGCCGGCCCCGCGATCACCACCACCGAACCTCTGACGGGCCCCGTGTTCGTCGCCTTCCCGCCCAGTGCGGTGACGCTCCACCGCGACCGGCCCACCGGCTCCAGCGCCCGCAACCTCTGGACTTGCGAGGTCGCCGGCCTGGAGACCCACGGCGACCAGATCCGCGCCGACCTCACCGGCGAACTCCCCCTCGCCGCCGATCTGACGACCGTGGCCGCGGCGGAACTGGGCCTCCACCCGGGCGCCCGCGTCTGGGCGACGGTGAAGGCGACGCAGACCCACGCGTATCCGGCCTGACGCGACACGGTACGGCGTGCGGCGTCAGACCTGCGGCGGGCGGGCCGGACTGCGAGAGCCAACAGCCCGCTCAACCCCCAACGCACCCCCAGGCCCCCCCCGGGCCCCCAGGACCCCGGCGGCTGACGGCGCGGAGGCCCCGCCTCTGCGCCCCGCGCGCGTCAAAGCGCTCCTGCGGACCCGCCGCGACGACGGGCAGTGCCTCGTCGGTCCGCATGATGGTCCGGCAGGCCCGCCGCCCGGTGCGTGCACGGCCTACCGGTACAGGGGCGGCCGCTCGGTCAACTCCACCTCGACGCGCCCGCCGTCCCGTTGGGACCGCACGCCCGCCTCGCACACGGCCGCGGCGGCGTAGCCGTCCCAGACGCTCGGGCCGGTGATCTCCCCGCGGCGGGTGGCGTCGACCCATGCCTGGACCTCGCGGTCGTAGGCGTCCTCGAAGCGTTCGACGTAGTCCGGTGCGATGCGTCCGCTCCAGCGGCCGTCGGCGTTGACCCGTGGCCCGTGCTCGTCGCCGATGCGCGCGGTACCCCGTTCGCAGACGGCCTCGGCCTGCACCTGGTAGCCGTAGCCGCAGTGGCCGAAGATCTCGACGTCGACGACGGCGCCCGACTCGGTTTCGAAGAGGACGAACTGTGGGTCGCTCATGCCTGCGGGGGCCTGGGACGAGGGCGTCGGCTTGTGCACGGTGACCGCTGTGATCTCCTGGTCGAGGAGCCAGCGTGTCACGTCCATCTCGTGCACCACCGAGTCGTTGATGAGCATCTCCTCGGTGAACCACGCAGGCATGGCCGGGTTGCGGTGCCGCTGGTGCAGCATCAGCGCCCGGCCCAGCTCGCCGCCGTCGAGAAGCCGCTTGAGCTGGAGATACTCGGTGTCGTAGCGGCGCATGAAGCCCACCTGGATGCGCCGGTGGCCGAGTCGTTGTTCCGCCTCCAGGACACGGAGGGCGGAGGCCGCGTCGGGCGTGAGCGGCTTCTCGCACAGCACTGGCAGGTCCCGGCCGAGCGCTTCGAGCAGGGCCGCCTCGTGGGCGGGCCCGGGTGCGGCGATGAGGACGGCGTCCACGTCCTGCGCTGCCATGGCGAGCATGGGGTCGGTGTACGCGGTACAGCCCTCGATCGCGTCGGCCAGGGTCCTGACGCGTTCCGCGTCGATGTCCGCGACGGCCGTCACGCGGGCCCCGCTGATGACGTGCTGGAGTCTGCGGACATGGTCCGCGCCCATCTTGCCGGTGCCGACGACGGCGACGCGCAGTGCTCGCTGAGATGACATGAATGACATGGATGACATGTTCCGATGTCTCCGGTCACTTCGGCGGTACGACGGTGATGACGACGTCGCCGATCTTCTGCCCGGCCCGCACGCCCGCCGTCCTGAGGAACGACAACACGTAGTGCGAAGCCGACTTCTCGGCTCAACTACGCTGGGCGCCAATGACGTTCATGGACACGCCACCATCGCCGTCCGACGCGGAGCGGGCCGACGGATCAGCGGTCCTGATCGGCGCTCCGGCCGGGCAGCCGGAGTTCGCCGAATGGGCGGCACTGCGTTCGCACGGCGTGGGCCGGGCGCGCACCGCCGCATCCTGGCCGAGCGTCGCGGTCGAGGGCACCCGCGGGCAGATCCGGTTCTCCCGCACGCCGGGCATCGGCGTCTGGCAGTGGGCCCGGCCGTCGGTCCAGGTCGTCGATCGCGACCCGGCGGAACCCGATCGCTTCCGGATCCGCCACACCGGCTGAGGGAGCACGGAGGTCCGACTCCCCGGTTCGACCGACAGTCCGACCCGGCCGACGGCCCGCCTGCTTATCCGTTTGCCGCCGGCCGGCCCGGTCGGATAGGAAGCTTGCATGCTTAGGGGCGACAAGGTCGGGCTCAGGGCCCGGCACGAGGACGACATCCCGATCCTGCGGGCCGAGCTCTACGACGACGTGGTCAACGCCTCGCGGGCCGAAGGCCGGCCGTGGCGGCCGATCACGCCCGGCTCGAAGGACTCGCGGCTCGTCGTGGACGACAAGGAGCAGGGGCACGTCCCGTTCTCCGTGGTGGAGCTGGACGGCGGCACACTGGTCGGCACCGCGACGCTGTGGGGCATCGACAACCACAACCGGTCCGCGCACATCGGCCTCGGACTGCTGCCGTCCTCCCGCGGCCAGGGCTACGGCACCGATGTGGTCGCGGTGCTGTGCCACTACGGATTCGTCGTGCGCGGTCTGCAACGCCTGCAGATCGAGACGCTGTCGGACAACGCCGCGATGCTGCGCTCCGCCGAGCGCAACGGCTTCGTCCGCGAGGGCGTGCTGCGCTCCTCGGCCTGGGTGATGGGCCAGTTCCTGGACGAGGTGCTGCTCGGGCTCCTCGCCCAGGACTGGAAACCGGACCCGCAGGGCTAGGGCCCGAGCGCTCAGGGGCGGCCGCCCTGCGGGACCGGCAGGGCGTCGAGTTCGGCCAGGTCGTCGGCGCTCAGCCGGACGTCGGCGGCGCCGGCGTTGTCCAGCAGGTACTTCGGCGTCTTGGTGCCGGGGATGGGGACGACGTACTCGCCCTGTGCCAGCACCCAGGCCAGCGCCACCTGCGCCGAAGTGGCGCCGATGCGCTCCGCGATCTGCTTGACCCGGTCGGCGATGGCGAGGTTCCGGGTGAGGGCGTCCGGCTGGAAGCGGGCCAGCCCGCGGCGGAAGTCGTCCGGAGGCAGGTCGTCGAAGGACGCGAAGCGGCCCGTCAGAAAGCCCCTGCCGAGCGGCGAGTACGGCACGAAGGCGATGCCCTGCTCCTGGCAGTACGGCAGCACCTCGACCGTCCAGTCCCGCGTCCACAGCGACAGCTCGGACTGCACCGCCGTGATCGGGTGCACGGTCTGGGCCCGCTTGATCTGCTCGACGTCCACCTCGGACAGGCCGAGGTGGCGGGCCTTGCCCGCGGCCACCGTCTCGGCCAGGGCGCCCACGCTCTCCTCGATCGGCACGGCCGGGTCGACGCGGTGCAGGTAGTACAGGTCGACGTGGTCGGTGCCCAACCGCTTGAGGCTCTCGTCGATCGAGCGGCGGATGTGTTCCGGTCGGCCGTCGTTGCCCACCACCGCGTTGCCCTGCTCGTCGCGGGTGAGGGCGCCGACCTTGGTGGCCAGCACCGCCCGCTCGCGGCGGCCGCCGGCCAGGGCCCGGCCCAGCAGTTCCTCGTTGGTGAAGGGGCCGTACACGTCGGCGGTGTCCAGCATGGTCATGCCCAGGTCGAGAGCCTGGTGGACGACCGAGATCTGGGTGTCGATGTCGCGGGGAGCGGCCTGGTCGTAGGCGTGGCTCATGCCCATGCAGCCGAGTCCGATCACGCCGGTCTCGGGGCCGTTCGGTCCGAGGGTGGTCGTGTGCATGAAGGCTGGTCCTTTCCTTCCACAGGGTCGTTCGGTGGGCGGAGGTGCTCCATGAAAGCGTCCGTGGCGACGCCGTGCCAGTCCTCCCCCTCACAGCCGATTATGATCTTGGTCATGACTGTGCAGAGCTTTGACAAGACGCCTTCCCGCAAGCAGCGACTTCAGGAGAAGCAGCGCCGCCAGCTGGCCGTGGTCGACACCGTGGACAAGGCCGAGGTCAAGGTCCACAAGGCGGAGGCCGAACTCGCCGTCGCCGTCTCGGAGGCGGTGCAGGTGTTCGGCGGCGAACTGGCCGCATCCGAGGAACTCGACATGCCCATCGAGGCGATCCGCCGTTTCCTGCGCATGGTGGAGGACGAGCCCGCGGATTCCGCCACGGACGAGGAAGCGGACCTCGTCACGGCGTAGGCGCCACGTCAGACTCGTGTTGCCGCGGCAGGGCGGGCGGGTGTACCGGCCGCCCCGGTCGGGTGGGCTACCGGGCGTGCGAGAGGGCCCAGTCGAGGGCGTGGTCGGCGACCTCCTCCCAGCCCGGTGCGGCGGGCAGCAGGTGCGGCCTGCCCGGGAACTCCTTCACCTCGGTGACCGTGTTCGACTTGTAGTGCTTGGCGTTGGACTGCTGGACCTTGGGCGGCATCAGGTGGTCCTTCTCGCCGGAGATGAACAGCAGCGGGACCCGGGCGTCGTTGTGATAGTCGACGTAGATGCTCTGGTGGCCGGGGCGCAGGGTGGCCAGGGCGCTGTCCCAGAAGATGCCGCCGGAGGCGGGGATCGCGTACCGCTCGTACAGCGCCGTCGACTCCTCCTCGGAGAGGGTGTTGGCGAAGGCGTAGTGCCACTGCTGCGCGGTCAGACCGACCGCCCGGTGCCGGTTGGCCGGGTTCTTCAGCACCGGGAAGGCCGCCTTGATCTGGGTCAGCGGCACCACCGCGACCCCTTCCGTGGGCGCGGAGGAGATCGCCACCCCGGCCGCGCCGAGGCCCCGGTCGAGCAGCAGCTGCACGAACACGCCGCCGGCGGAGTGACCGATCAGGACGGGCGGCTCGTCCAGCCCGCGGACCAGGGTCTCCAGGCTCGCGACGATCTGCTCGACGGTGACCTTCTCGATCGGTGCGGGATCGGCGTTGAGGGCCTCGACCTCCGCCTCGAAGCCCGGGTAGGCGGGCGCGAGGACGCGGTATCCGCGCTTCTTGTAGTGGTCGACCCAGTGCTCCCAGCTGCGGGGTGTGACCCAGAAGCCGTGGATGAGGACAATGGTGTCCGGGGTGCTCATGGCTGCTGCTCCTTCCGGAGGGTGTCAGCGGGTGGCGCGGTACGCGGGGTCGATCTGCCGTACGACGACGTCCGGCCGGGACATCATCACGACGTACGAGGCGCCCTTGACCTGGGCGGATCCGCTACCGGCGCGCTCCGCCACGAACCGCTGCAGGGCGGGCGGGACGACACGGTCGGCGCCGACGACGACATACCACGACGGTAGGCCCTCCCAGGCGGGTACGCCGCTGGGCCCTGCCGGAGTCCCCCAGCCACTGGCGACGCCACTCCCGACACGGCGTACTCCCCCGAGCCGAGCCGTAAACGCACGAGCCGTAACCGCGTGTCGCGACCGGCTCGCGGATGGGAGGGTGTGAGGGCTGCTGTCCACTCGACGGAAGAGAGCCCTTCGGCATGGCCGTCATCCACCACACCACCCTCAAGCCGACCAAGCTGGAACTGCTCACGTCCTGGCTGCCCTCCCGCCCGTGGTACGGCGGCGGGGCGGGCCGACCGGAGTTGACCAAGGCCGGCGGCTTCCGGCTGGACGATCCGCAGGGCGCGGTCGGGATCGAGTTCATGGCGGTCACCGACACCTCCGGCAGCCACCCGGCCGGTTACCTGGTGCCGCTCACCTATCGCGGCGCCCCGCTCGACGGGGCGGAGCACGCCCTCGTCGGCACCATGGAGCACGGGGTGCTGGGGCGGCGCTGGGCCTACGACGGCTGCCACGACCCGGTGCTGGTCGCCCAGTTGTCGGCGCTGTTCGAAGGCCGGGTCCAGGCCCAGGACCAGAACACCACCGACGCCCCCGACCGGGAGGTCACCCACTCCTACACCGGTGCAGCCCCTCTCCCCACGGACTTCGGCGGCACGGTCACCGACGACCGAGAGGGCACCGAGCTGGCTGCGCCGCAGGGCATCACCCTCCGCTTGCACCGCGTCCTGCGCCCTGTCCCGGACGGCCGGTCCCTCCCTCCGCAGGGCACGACCGGGCATCTCGCCGGCGCCTGGCGCCTACCGGACGGCACCCGCGCCCGAGGGCTCTTCGCCACCTTGCACACCAGCCATCCCGCCTAGGGCTGCCCCGGCGGCCAGATGCTCATCGCCGCAGGAGGTCGAACGGAACGTCCCGCCACAGTGCGCGTAGGGCGCAGGCGGTGTCGTCGTTCGTGTGGTCTTCCGGGACGGACCAGAGCCTCACCGTCGTGGCGGCGTCGGTGACCGGGGGCCAGCCCGGGTCTCCGCAGGCGGCGAAGTCGGCCCATGCGCGCAGCATGCGGCGGGACAGGGCACGGTCCTGTTCGTCGGGGGCGGCGCCGATGAGGAAGGCGGCGCCGTCGGCGTCCAGGTTGCCGAAGGCGAAGGGGATGTCGGCGGTGTGCCAGGGTCGGGTCTCGCCGCTCGGGGTGGGGCGTCTGCGGGCGAAGCGCGACAGGTGCGCCCGGCCGCCGGCCCGCACGTGATGCTCGGCGAGCCGGGTGCTGTACTCGCCGAACGTCGCGTCGCCGAACAGTGCGAGGTAGCGGTCGAGGACCGGGGCGTCGGGCAGCAGCGCACGGTAGCCGGGGACCAGGGACTCCGGGAGGCGGAGAGCCCTGGCGAAGTCGGCGAGTTCCGACTCCGAGGTGACCTCCCGTACTCCTCCGACCTCGTGCAGGAACCAGTACTCCTCCAGGGTGTGGCACACCAGGAGGTCCACGTCACGGGAGACGCCGGAACCCAGCGCGGAGAGCGGGTCGACGGGCAGTACGTCGCCGTCGACGACAGGCTGGAAGAGCACCGGGTCGTAGGCCTGGACCGCCGTGACGGGATCGTCCCCGCACTGCGCGGCGACGTTGTCGGAGGCGGCCAGCAGCCGCTGCGGCGAGACGGAGCGCAGTCCGTCGCCCGTCGGGGCGACCGCGGCCTCGGAGGCGATCCTCGAGGTGATCGCGGCGGCGACCTCGACGGTGAAGAAGGCGTTGGGCACGCTGTGGACGATGGCCCTTCGGAACAGGCCACGGGCCTCTTCCATCGCCATCAGGCAGGCGATCGATCCCGCTCCCGCGGAGTGCCCGGCGACGGTGACCCGGTCGGGGTCGCCGCCGAACTCGGCGATGTTGTCCCGGACCCAGGCCAGCGCGGCCGTCTGATCGAGCAGTCCTCGGTTGTCGGGGAAGCCCGGCACATGGCCGAACCCCTCGAAGCCGACCCGGTAGTTGCAGCTGACCACGACCACTCCGGCACGGGCGAGCGCGGTGCCGTCGAAGTCGGGCTGGGCGGAGGAGCCGAAGGTGTAGGCCCCGCCGTGGATCCAGAACAGCACGGGCAGCGGGCCGCCGTCCGGCGGGGGCCGCGTCCACACATTGACGGTGAGGACGTCCTCGTCGCCGGGGCGCCACACCGGTGACCCGGGCAGCTCGACCGACTGCGGCGCGATGGGTCCGAAGTCGCCGCAGTCCCGCGGCGTGCTCCAGCCGACGACGGGCTGCGGCCCACGGAAACGGTGGCGGCCGAAGGGCGCGGCGGCATACGGGATGCCGAGGACGACCGTGCCGCCGTCCGGTGAACGCCTGCCGCGCACACGGCCGTTCGTCGTCCGGAATTCCGTCCCTGCCGGTGTGTTGTCCCCCATGCGCCACCAGCCTCTCACGGGGAGGCGGTGGCCCACCCGGAATGATCCGTGGTCACGGACCGGCTCGGCGCGGCGCGGCCGCTGACCTGTTGCCTCGGCTCTCGGCGATCACTAGAGTCGGCCGGGTGACTGCCGGGTCGGCCATGGGCCATGCACGAGTGAGGTTCCCGGCCTCGGCGTGAGCGCGAGGCGGGCAAGAGCCCCGCCGCCTTTTCCGAGTCCTTCTGCCCGGCGCCCGTCTGCGGCGCTGCTTCCAGCGGATCCCAAGACCCGGAGACACATCACACATGTCGAACGAACAGCAGTACCCGCACGCATCCGAGCTGCCGACGGCCTCCGTGCAGTTGAACCACACCGCCGTGTACGCCAGGGACCGGCAGCTCTCGGCCGAATTCCTGGCCGTGGTCCTGGGGTTGAAGGTCGGCGCTCCCTTCGGGCCGTTCCTCCCTGTCGATCTCGGCAACGGTGTGACACTCGACTACTACGAGAAGCGCGACGAGTCGATCCAGTCGCAGCACTACGCGTTTCTCGTGCCCGACGAGCAGTTCGACAGCATGATCGCCCGCCTGGAGGCGGTCGGGGTCACCTACTACGCCGACCCCAGCCACACCGAACCCGGGCGGATCAACCGTCTGTTCGGCGGTCGCGGCGCGTACTTCGCCGACCCGGACGGCCACAACCTGGAGATCATGACCCGGCCTTACCTCCGCCCCCGCGATGTACGGATCTGATCAAGAAACCGCAGCTCGTTCGTGACTTTGTGCGCGTTCGGTTCCGGCGGCCACCAGGCAGGCCGAAGTGCCGTCTAGATCAGCGAAATGTCCATTGGACGAGCCGCTGTCACGTGACGCCACCCGGCCCGTCCTGTCCCGAAACGGTGTCCCGCATTGAACGTTCGAGTCTTGCTCACCCGCCGGTCTCTCGCCGCCGGCACGGCATTCGCCGGTGTCGCCGCCGCTGTGCTGGTCGGCCAGGGCGGGCTGCACACGGTGGTCGGGTGCGGGATCGCCAACGACGCCACGCCGTCCCTGACCGCCGAGGACTGGGTGGCCAACGCGGACCATGCCGTCGTGGCTACGCCGACACGTGAGCAGGACACCGACCGCCGCGACTTCCGGACGGGACCGGTCCGGTACCGGACCGACCGCACGGTGACGCTCCGCACGGACAGCGTGCTGTGGTCCGCCGACTCCCCGAGACGTGCGTTGGGCGAGAACTTCGACATGGCGGCAGCCGGTTGGAACGTCTACCGGAACAGCGGCACACGCATCAAGCGCACGACCGCCGAGGCGCCGCGCCTGGAACCCGGCCACACCTACCTCCTCGCCCTGCGCTGGACCGATGAGGGTTGGACCGTCCTGGGCGAAGGCGCTGCGGTGCCCTTCGACGACCACACCGTCGGCCAGGGCGAATGGTGCGGACGCACCCTCTCGAAGGAGGACGTGGCTCTGGGCGAGGTCTTCTCCCGCTCCGACGACCACAGCCTGGAAAAGACCGTGCACGGCCAGGACGAGGCGGCGGTGACCCGCGAACTGCGGCGCGCCCTCGACGCGTAGTGCGCTCGAGTCCGCCGCGGCCGGCGAGAGCGCCGGCAGCCCGCTCACTACGCGGTGCTCGTACGACGATGATCTGCCACGCCGGTCGCTGCGGCCCGCGCCGCCTCGACCCTCCCCAGCACCTCCGCGCTGTCGACGAACTGGTCCACGGCGCCGACCGTCGGCAGCGCCCGGACCGCCGGATCGCTGACGCGGTCGAGCAGCGCCGCCGCGAAGCGTCGGCACGTCGTCGTGGCCGGGTCGAGCGGATCGGTGAGTTCGCGCTGGTTGTGCAGGCCGGCGACAGCCTCGAACGCGGCCGTCAGATGCTGTTCACGGCTGTGCCGGTCCGTCGCGGCAAGGACTGCGGTGAGGGCCGGAGTGAGCTGCGGGCCCGCGGAGGTGCGGGCGAAGGCGCTGCCGAGCCACTGGTCGCCCGGCGGGTAGTGACGGTCCATCAGGAGGCACAGGCGCATCAGGTCGCGCACGAGACGGGCGGCGACGACGGCGGAGCCGAGTTCGTCGCCCGCCTCGCCGCAGCCGTCGACGAGGGCCTCTTCCTGGGCGATGCGCTGCCACTGGCAGGCCAGCACATACAGCCACAGGTCGCGCGGATACCAGCGCAGGGCGGCGCGCAGCGGGGCGAGTACACCCAGGCCGTCGTGGAAGACGGCGCCGGCGGTGACTCCGGCGAGGAACTGCGTGGGGGTGGCCAGCCAGTCCAGCGGGGTGATGTGCGACGAGGGGGCGAAGCCGAGCGTGGCCGTGAACCAGGAGGAGACATGGGTGACTTCGACCGTGCGGTGGACCGGTGCCTGAGTGAGGTGCGTCGGCCGGCCGTGGAAGGTCTTCGGGAGGTGCTCGGCGAGGTGGTGTCTGATGCGTCCCGCATGGCGGGAGACGTCCCCGGAGCGGAGGAAGAGCTGCAGGCGCGGGACGCGTTCGTGGTGCGCGGAGTGTGCGGTGTCCAGGCCGAGCACCTCGGAGCCGGAGCCCAGACGCGCGGCGGAATGAGGTATTCCGGGTGCGGCTTCCTCCAGTAGAGGGCGTATGAGCTCGGTGTAGAAACGGCGGGAGAGTTCTAAGCCAGGGATGAAGGGCGGCATATTCGTGATGCTCATGTGAAGGGCCTTGCCGATCCGGTGACGATCATGCGCCGGAATCCGGGCCCACGCGACAAAGTTTTCGGCCGCCGTCGCCGGCGGGCCTCCGGTGCACGGCCGCTCGGCCCCGCCGACGGGTCGCAGCCGTCGCCTGCGTACCGTGGGCGGTACGAGATGAAGGAGAGTTGGCGGAGTTGACCTTGGTGGATCTGTGGTGAACCGTACCCCCGTGCCCGGGTCGCGCCGTGTTCGGCGACGTCCGCCGGTCCCCGTACCGCGCGCCCAGGACAGCTACGGTCCGACATTCCGCGAGGTGCTGCCGGGCTTCCTCAAACTGGGCCTGGCCGTCGGTCTGTCGGTCGCGCTTCTCGCCTGGGCGCACCGGCTCGGCGTCCTCGGCCTGACTCCGGGACTGGCCGTGCTCGGTGCGGTCGCCGTGGTTCTCACCCGCTGGCGTCGTGCGGCGGTTCGCCGCCGCCGCGGCGTCTACACCGCCGCGGAGCTCGTACTCCTGGACGACGACCAGCTGATGGCGGCCGTCGAACGGATACTGCGGCGCGACGGCTGGGACGCCATCGCGATGCCGAGTCGGGGACGGCCGCGTCTGTACGCGCGCGACAGTGGCGGCCGACGGCTCGATGTCGTCCTCAGCCCGGCGGAGAACCCGGCGGACGACGAGGCCCGGACCCGTCTCCTTCCCACGGAAGAGTCCCCACAGCCTCCGGACGACGAGGCGATCCGCCTCCTCGTGACCAGGCCCTCGGCCGGCCGCACCGATGCCGCACGGCCGCCCCTCCCGAACCACGGCGTTCTGCTCGGCGGCCGTCACCTGCAGCGGTGGGCCGCCGGAACGCCGCTGGACGAGCTGGTCCTGCTGGAGAGGCGCGACAAACCGCAGGGATCCCGGCCGAGTTGAGTCATCGCGCCCGGGCACCCCGAATCTCCTCGCGGCGTGGTGGCTCGGGGGCTGGTCAGAGCTGGTCAGGGCTTGGCGGGTGATCCGTCGTGCACGACCGGCACCTCCCGGGCCGCGTCGAGTCGGGTGCGCAGGTGTGCCGCGTCCTGGCCGGGCGGCAGGCCGTAGGCGCGGCGGTACTCCCGGTTGAACTGGGTGGCGCTGACGTATCCGACCGCCTGCGCGGCCTGCACCGCCGTCACTTCGCCCGCGAACAGTCGCCGTCGTGCCTCCTGCAGCCGCAGGTGTTTCTGGAACTTCAGCGGGCTCATCCCGGTGGCCGCCTTGAAGTGCCGGTGGAGCGTGGCCGGGCTCATCCGGGCCACCTCGGCGATCTCGTCGATGCCGAGGGGCTCGGTGTAGTGGTCGCAGATCCAGCGGGCCGTGGTGCGGATCCGGGCGGCGGCGGAGTCGGACAGCGACCAGTGGCGCAGCACAGGTCCGAGGGGGCTGCGCAGCAGCCGGTAGAGGATCTCGCTCTCGATGCGGGGAGCCAGGGGCCCGATGTCCTCCGGGGTGTCGAGGAGCTGGATCCACCGGGTGACCGCGTCGACGAGTTCCGGGGCCATCGGCGCGGCGATCTCCGCGGTGGCGGGCTGTGGCGCCGGCGGGCCGGCTTCGTCCAGTTCCAGCTGCACGGCGGCGAGGGCCCGGTTGTCGAGCTGCATGACCGCGGCGCGGTAGGGCACCTTCTCGAAGGCGGCGGTGACCGGCAGGTCGAGGGTGACCAGGAGCATCTGGCCACGGGGGGTGGCCCAGCTGCGGTCTCCCGCCACGGTCCGCTTGGATCCGTCGGCGATGAAGCAGATCATCGGCTCGTACGTCACATGGATCGGCTCGATGAGCTCGTCGAGCGCGACCAGGGACAGCCTGGGCACGGCGGTCTCCGACCACGGTCCCTGGCAGTGCCGCTCGATGGCGTGGGCGAGGCGGTCCAGCATGAGTCACACCCTTCGGGCGTTCGCTTCCCTTGAGAGGATCAGGCAATCCTATGCGAGCAGCGCCCCATGACGTCCGGGCGCCGCGTTCCTAGCGTTGAGGTATGACACAGCACGACAGGACACTCCCCCACCGCAGGCTCGGCACCCAGGGTCTGGAGGTCGGCGCCGTCGGCCTGGGCACAATGGGCATGACCATGGCCTACGGCACCCCCGACGAGCAGGGCGGCCTCGACACCATCCGCCGCGCGTACGAGCTCGGCGTCACGTTCTTCGACACCGCCGAGCTCTACGGCATGGGCACGGGCAGCAACGAGCAGCTGCTGGGCCGGGCCGTGAAGGCCTTCCGCGACGACGTCGTCCTCGCCACCAAGTTCGGCTTCGACCTGAGCGATCCGAGCAATGTCGGGGCCCCGGACAGCCGTCCCGAGCGAATCCGCACGGTCGCCGAGAACAGCCTGCGCTACCTCGGCACCGATCACATCGACGTGCTCTACCAGCACCGGGTCGACCCGGACGTTCCCATCGAGGACGTGGCCGGCACGGTCGGCGAGCTGATCGCCGAAGGCAAGGTGCGGTACTTCGGGCTGAGCGAGGCCGGCCCCGACGTCATCCGGCGCGCCCACGCCGTACAGCCCGTGTCCGTGCTCCAGACCGAGTACTCGGTGTTCGAGCGGGCCGTGGAGGTCGACGTACTGCCGGTCGTCCGCGAGCTGGGCATCGGCTTCGTGCCGTACTCGCCGCTGGGCCGCGGCTTCCTCACCGCCGCCGTGAAACCGGCCGCCGAGTACGACGAGGGCGACATGCGCAGGTGGGACGAGCGCTGG
Organism: Streptomyces sp. NPDC006872; assembly: GCF_040635845.1. Classification (NCBI taxonomy): domain Bacteria; kingdom Bacillati; phylum Actinomycetota; class Actinomycetes; order Kitasatosporales; family Streptomycetaceae; genus Streptomyces; species Streptomyces sp. NPDC006872. The sequence goes on along the minus strand of NZ_JBEYIL010000002.1, from coordinate 534,567 downwards.
CAGCCCGGGAACTACGAGAGGAACCTGGCCGCCGTCCGCGAGCTGACCGCCCTGGCGGAGGCCAAGGGCATCGCGGTCACCCAGCTGGCCCTTGCCTGGCTGCTGGCCCAGGGCGACGACATCGTGCCCATCCCGGGCACCCGCAGCCCCCGGCGCCTGGCGGAGAACGTCGCCGCCGCGCACGTCACCCTCACCGCCGAGGACCTCGCCCGCGTCCAGGAGCTCCTCCCCCACGGCGCGGCCGGCGCCCGCTACCCCGCGGCCTACATGCCCACCTGGTAACAGCCGCACCCCCACACCCCGAACGAACGCCGTGCCGGACACAGAACGCCCGGCACGGCGCGGGCGCGGGCGCGGCACAGCGTGACATCGCCTTGGACTGCAGGTCCAGAGCTGGACACTCTGTCCAGACCCGGTTATCGTTTCACCCCGTGAACACCCCGAACACCCCGAACACCCTGGCCGATCCCGACACGCCCTTCGCCGTCGTCGACGTGCACAGGGCCCTGCGGAACATCGACCGCCTCGCAGCCAGGGCGTCCGGGCTCGGCGTCGCCTTGCGCCCGCACGTCAAGACCGCCAAGAGCCTCGACGTCGCCGCCCTCATGAACGGCGGCACACCCGTCACCGTCTCCACCCTCGCCGAGGCCGAGGCGTTCGCCGACGGCGGCTACACCGACATCACCTACGCCGTCGGCATCGACCCGCACAAGCTGCCCCGCGTGATCGCGCTCCTGCGCCGTGGGGTCACCCTGCGCGTCCTGCTGGACAGCACCGAGCAGGCCACGTCCGTCGCCAAGGCCGCCCGCGAGGCCGGCCTCCGCATCCCCGCCCAGATCGAGATCGACTGCGACGGCCACCGCGGCGGCCTCAAGACCGACGCACCCGCGCTCGTCGACATCGGCCGGATCCTGCACGACGCCGACTGCCTGGACGGCGTCCTGACCCACGCGGGCGAGTCCTACTTCGCCTACACCCGCCAGGAGCAGCGGCTGGCCGCGGAGAACGAACGCGACACCGCCGTCACCGCCGCCGAGAAGCTGCGCGCGGCCGGGCTGCCGGTGCACACCGTCAGCGTCGGCTCCACCCCCACCGCCCACGCCGCCGAGGACCTCACCGGAGTCACCGAACTGCGCGCCGGCAACTACGTGTTCTTCGACCTGGTCATGGCCGGACTGGGCGTGTGCCGGCTCGACGATCTGGCCCTGTCGGTCGTCGTCACCGTCATCGGACACCGCCCCGAGTACGGCTGGATCCTGACTGACGGCGGCTGGATGGCCATGTCCCGCGACCGCGGCACCGCGAACCAGTCCCAGGACCAGGGCTACGGCCTGGTCGCCGACCTGTGGGGGAACCTCGTCCCGGGCCTGGTGATGAGCGCCGCGAGCCAGGAACACGGCACCCTCACGGCCCGCGACGGGGCCGTCCTGCCCGATCTGCCCATCGGCACGCGGCTGCGCATCCTGCCCAACCACGCCTGCGCGACCGCGGCCCAGCACCGCGGCTACCACGTCGTCGACAGCACACTGCCGACGACCGACGCACCCGCCGTCCAAGCAGTCTGGGACCGGGTCAGCGGCTGGTGACCGGCCTCGGCTACGGCGCGCCCGGAAGGCGTACCGACTGGGCGTGCCGGAACACGTCGCGTGGATCCCAGAACGCCTTGGCCCGCTGCAGCCGCGCGTAGTTGGCCCCGTAGTACAGGTGGTGCCAGGGCTGGCCGTCCTCCGGGTCGTTGAACGCGGGATCGCCCAGGTCGACGTCGGGGTAGTTGATGTAGCAGCCGTCGGTGTTGACGTCGGGCGACTCCGGGGTGGGCAGCACGGGCACGCCGCCGGTCTCCGCGTACATGTCCTGGTAGAGCTCCCGGATCCACTCCAGGTGCGGTGCGGCGATCTCGGGGTCGGCCAGGGCGTCCTGGTAGTCGAAGACCCCGTCGTGGTTGGCGTCGTCGTCCCAGCTCCAGTAGGTCTGATACTGGAGTTTGAGCACGGACGAGCGCTGCGGCACGGCGGTGGCGAACGGGTCGACGTCGTTGACCCGGCCCCCGTAGGAGTCGACCTGGACCAGGGCGTCCTCGTTCGAGTAGCCCGTGGTGAGGCGGTCGAAGAGCACGCCGAGCTGACGCTCGGTGAAGTTTCCCGTGTGATAGGCGGACTTGTACTTGCCGCACCGGCTCGGGCCGGAGCCGTTGAAGTTCTGGGTCGCCGTCAGCCAGGGCAGCCGGGTGGGGATGAACTGGTCGCTGAGCGGCGGTTGTTCGCCCATCGGCAGGTCGAACACGGCCTGCGGGTACTCGGGCTCGGGGGCGATCCAGTTCAGGAAGCAGTTGAGTCGCTCGATCGAGTCGTCCCGGGTGCCGTCGAGCTGGACGACCAGTCCGATCTTGCCCTTGGCGAGGTTCGTCAGCTTGAACAGCGTGAACAGATCGCTGTAGTCGAAGTCGCGCAGGCACCCGGGGCCGCCCTCCCCCGTGCGCTCGGCCACGAAGAACTCGCCGTAGCGGTGCACCAGGGACTTGAACTTGTCGGGGTCCCCGTCGGGCCCCGCGAAGAGGCTCCAGTCCCAGGCCACCGCCCTGGTCAGCACCTGGGAGGGCGGCTCGGGCAGGCCGCGGAACCAGTAGCGGGTGACGACGCCGAAGTTGCCGCCTCCGCCTCCGGTGTGCGCCCACCACAGGTCCTGGAGCGCCGGCTCCGGGGAGTCCTTGCGCGCCACGGTGACCTCGGCGTGCGTCCGGTCGCGTACCGTGACCACCTCCACGGCATACAGATAGTCGACCGTGAGCCCGTGCAGGCGGGAGAGCAGACCGAAGCCACCGCCCGAGATGTGGCCGCCCGCTCCGACGGAGTAGCACGAGCCGCCGGGCAGGGCGAGGCCGTAGCGCCGGTACAGCTGGGTGATGCTGTGCCAGTTGGTCGCGCCCGCCTCGACGCAGTACGCCTCCATCTCGGCGTCGTAGTGGACGCCGTCCATGGTGCTGACGTCGAGGATGACGGCGACGTCGTCGCCGCAGACGAAGTTCTCGTAGCAGTGCCCGCCGGAGCGGACCGTGATCCGGCGCGGCGGGGAGGCGCTGCCGGCCGTGCCGGGGAGGTAGGTGTTGAGCGCGGCGACCACATCGGCGGTGCTCGTGGCCACCACCACGTAGTCGGGGCTGGCGACCCACCGCTGGTTGAAGCCCCGGCGGAGCGCCTCGTAGCGGGGGTCGCCCGGACCGACCTCGGTCGGGCCCACGGGCGGGAGTTGACGGGGCGCGGCGGGCATGGCGATACCTCCACAGCAGACGACGGGGGCGGGCTACGAAACGCGGATCACGGAAGTCAGGTCACGAAAGGCTATTGACTCGTCACGTTCCGTGACTCCGCCGTTCGGGTGACGGCCGCGGGCGCAAGGAGCAGAGCACCGTGACACCCGCGCGCTCCCGCACGCCTGCCGAGAGTCCGACGGCGCGCTGCACCCAGACGTGCGAGCCCTCGCATGAACCCGTCGCCCCGCCGGTGTGCCGGGTCGGCCTTGCGCGGGCGCTCCGCGAGCATGACCCACGCGAACCTGCCCCGGCAAAGGTCTCGGGGGTCGCCGAGGAGAGGGAGCACCGTGAGCGTCAGCCGTCGGGCTGGTCGGCGGTGCACGGGCTGCCCTTCGCGCCGCGCTCCGGCGGTCACGACTACGCCGGCTACTCCACCACCCGCGGCCTGCTCATCAGCCTGCGTCGGATGAACGGCGTGACGGTCGACGACACCCGGCTGCTGCTCGGCGGCGGAGCGACCAACTCGGATGTGTACGCCGCCCGGGCCGCGAACCTCTACTTCCCGGGCGGACGCTGCCCCGGAGTGGGGGTCGCCGGGCTGACGCTCGGCGGCGGTCTGGGTTTCAACGACCGTAAGTGGGGCCTCACCTGCGACCGGCTCGCCGAGACCCGGGTGGTCCTCGCGGACGGCTCACTCGTGCGGGCGTCGGACACCGAGAACCCGGATCTGTTCTGGGCCTGCCGGGGCGGGGCAGGCGGCGACTTCGGCATCAACACCGGCTTCGTCTTCGACGCCACCTCGGTCGCCGATCAGGTGGCCACGGTCTTCGAGCTGTCCTTCGACCCGAGAACCGCGGTCCGTCTGATGGACATGCTCCAGGAGCTCCTGCGCTCCGACCGCGGCAACGACTTCGACATCCGGATCGGGTTCAAGAACCCCGGCGACGAAACCCCTGCCGTCATCGCCGTACTGGGCCAACGGCTGGGCACCCAGGACGAGTTGAACGCGCTGCTGGCCCCGGTGCTCGCACTCGGGCCGACCCGGCGGTTCATCGAGCAGCGCCACTTCTGGGACGCGCAGGAACGCCTCATGGAACAGCCCGGACCGGGCAGCGCCACCGCCTCCAAGTCCCTGGCGCCGAACCGGTGGTTGAGCCCGGGAACCGTCGAGTCCATCGTCGAATGGGTCCGCGCCTGGCGTCCCGGCACACCCGGGAACGCCGGCTACGTCACGCTGTTCGCGATGGGCGGCAGCAGTGGCGAGCCGACGGCGACCGACACGGCGTACCCGCACCGCGACGCCACGTTCGTCATCGACATCGGCACCCACTGGGACCCCGCCACCCCGCCCGAGGTCGTCCAGGACCTGCTCGCCCAGACCCGCGCCATGCACCGCACCCTGCGCCGCGACCTGAGGACCTCGGCGGCCTACGTCAACTTCCCCGACCCCGACCTGCGACAGTGGCAGACCGCGCACTACGGCCCGAACTACGACCGCCTGCTCGAGGTCAAGCACAGGTACGACCCCACCGGCCTGTTCCGCTACGACCAGGCGATCGGCGTCCAGCCCGTATGAAGGCCGCCCACTGCTCACCACTTCGCTCCGAACGGTTCCGTCCTTGCTGAAATGCAACAATGCATGCCTCATCCGTAGTATCACTACGAACGACAGGGCAGCAGTAACTGCTGGCGCGGGCTCCCGGCCCGTGGCCTGTTGGGGCCATGAAGGAGCGTGAAGATCATGTCTGAGACCACGATCGAACCAAACGGGGTGACCTCCCAGTACGCAGCTCAGGTGACCGGCGACCTGGAGCGCAACCTCAAGGAGCAGGAACTGCTCGCCGATGAAATCGCCGCACTGCAAGGGAAGTTGGCGGCCCTGGAGCAGGACCGCACCGTGCTGCTGAACGTCCGGCAGGCCCTCGGCGTCGAGCCCGCCCCGGCCACGGCGGTACCCGCACCCCGCGAGGAGGCGGCCCCGGCCCCCGTCGTCGACGCCCCCAAGAAGACGACGGCCAAGAAGTCCGCCCCGGCCGCCCGCAAGTCGGCCGGCAAGACGCGGACGCCCCGCACGGCGACCGCCGAGCCGGCTCAGCCCTCGCTGGTCTCCCTGGTCCGCGAGCACCTGGCCGGTCAGGACGAACCGCGCTCCGCGGCCGAAGTGGCCCAGGCGCTGGGGCAGCTGCATCCCGAGCGCGGCATCAAGACGACCGTCGTGCGGACCACCCTCGAAGGGCTGGTGGCCAAGACCCACGCCCAGCGCAGCAAGCAGGGCACGTCCGTGTTCTACACCTCCCCCGATGCCTCGTCGCGCGCTGACGAGCAGGACCAGGACCAGTCTGCTTGACCCCCGACACCCGAACTGCATGGAACGATCTGTTGCAGGAGTTCCGCCCGCCGCACTCCGACTCGGACCCCTACACACCGGCGATGTGGACCCTGCTACAGGCCGCAAGTCGACACCCGCTGCTGCGCACGATGCATCCCGGGCTGTCGACGACCATGCTCACCTTCTCCCGGACGGATGACTTCTCCGCACGTGAGGGCGAGCGTTTCCCCGTCATCGGCGCTGCCGCCGGAGAGTTCGGCGTGTGCGCCTATCCCGTCAGCGAGGACAACATCCTGCTCGTCACCGACGATGTCGAGGAGGCCGTCGCCTTGGCTGCCCGCCTCTTGGCCGAGCAACTCGGCTCCTCGACACCGTCCGAGAATTCGACCGACCGATGACAGCGCTGTTGCTGCCCACCTCCATGGACGGGGACGGTTGCGGTCGGCGGCCAGGTGCGGTCAGCTCGCCTCGGCGGTCGCGGCGACGCGGAAGCCCACGGTCGAGTAGCGGCCCGACGGGTCGCGGCCCTCGCCGCGGTAGAGGGCGGTGCAGCTGTTGAGGTTGGCGTACCAGGAGCCGCCGCGGATGGCGTTGACCTGCTGACCCATCTCACCGCCGTGGGTCGCGGTGATCACGGAGGTGGTCCACTCCCAGCAGTTGCCGCAGAGGTCCAGGACGCCGTCGGCACTGGCCCCGCCGGGGTAGGCGGTGACGGGGGTGGTGTAGCCGCCGGTGGCGGTCAGGGCGTCGTAGACGTCGGTGTAGATGAAGCCGGTGCGGCTCGCGGTGACGTTCCAGCCGGCCACGGTTCCGGTGCTGCCGATGGAGAGGATCTCGGAGAGGGGAAAGCTCCGGCCGTACAGGTCGGAGCCGGTGGCGGTGTAGGTGGCCAGGTCCGAACCGTGTTCGGCCAGTTCGTAGGCGGCACACACCGCCATGTAGTTGTAGTTGCTGGTCAGGACGAGGTCGGAGTAGGTGGTGCCGGCCTGGTCGCCCCAGGGGTAGGCGAGGGCGTCGGGGCCGGAGGCGGCGTTCTCCCACTCGGCCTCGGTCGGCAGGCGGAAACTCCAACCGGCCGCGTCCGCCTGGTCGTTGAGCCAGTCGCAGTACGCGGTGGCCGAGGCGAGGGAGATCGCCAGGACGGGGTGATCGGCCTTGCCCTCGGGGTAGGTGCCACCGTCCCAGTAGGCGGGGGTCTCACGGCCGGAGTCGGTGACGAAATCCAGGTACTGGGCGTTGGTGACCTCGCAGACGCCGAGCCAGTAGGCGGCGTCGATGGGCGAGGCCTCGCCCGAGCCCGCCGTTCCGGCGACGTCGGTGGCGAAGACGAAGGACGGGTCGGCGGCGATCTCGACCAGGTCCTGACCCGCCACCGCAGTCATGGTCGTGGTCGGTGCGGCGGCCCGGGCCGGCCTCACCAGGCCGGCCGTACCCGCCAGCGAGAGGAGGGCGAGGAGGGTCCTTCTGCTGATGCCTGGGGCGGTCGCGTTCATGACGGCTCCTGAGGATGAAGGCGTGGCGCTTATCTGCGCATGGCTGATACTCCATCAGCACCCGCCACCTGTCGACACTTTGACCACAAAGTCTCTCGATACTGAGCTGTGAGCATCACAGCGTCGACAGTTTGCAGTGCGACCCTCACTTCACCGGTTCACGCGCCCGACCCCTGGTGCAGACCGGCGGCCGCATCCGCCGCCTGCCGTGTGACATGGGCGGCCGCGCGAGCGGCCCGTCCGGTGACTCGCCAGGCGACCATGCGCAGGGCGGTGGCCGGGGCCGGAGGGAAGACGCCGAGCTGGCCCAGCATGGTGATGTCGTCGCGGACCGCCTCGTGCCCCACCACCTTGCCGTCGCGGAGATCGAGGACATGGATCTGCTCGAAGTCGATCTCACGCCCCGTAGGGGGGATCGCCTGGTCCAGGACGCCGTCGCGGAAGCGGACGAAGGGGCCGGTGTGACGGCCTTGCATGCGCAGCCGTATCCAGACCTGGTCGTCGTTGCCGGCCGTGGCGAGGTCGGGGAAGCGCAGGTCACTGAAGGCCGACCGCATCCACGCGCCCGAGGCGAGGACCCCTGCCGGTCCGGGCGTCGCGCACGCCAGGGGCGACACGGCGGCTTCGCGGTTGCGGAAGTCCTTGTGCACGACGTCGACGGCCAGTTCCGGATCCCCCGTTGCGAGGATCCGGAAGAGACCGCGAGCCAGGTCCGTGGCGTCCATTCCCATGTTTTTTTCCGTGCCTTCCATCGACTGGGCTGCTTGTGGTGTGCGCGCTGTGGAATTGAGGTTATAGGACGCCTAATGAATAGGGAAACGATGCCGTCATGTTGGCTACCATGACGGCATGCCCACCAAGCGCCCGTACGTCTCCCCCCTGCGTGAGCAGGCCGCAGCGCAGACGCGTGCGCTGATCCTGCGGCGGGCGGCCGAACTGTTCGCCGAGCGCGGCTACGGGCGGGTGACCGTGGCGGACATCGCCTCGGCGGCCGGCGTCGCGTCCAAGACCGTCTTCGCGAGCGTCGGGAGCAAGGGCGACATCCTGGACCAGATCGTCGACCTGGGCGTGGCGGACTCCGGCCATGAGCAGGCCATGCGGCACATACTCGCCTTGCGCACACCCGAGGCGGTTCTCGAGGCGCTGGCCCATGGCACGCGGATGGGCAACGAGGGCCAGTTCACGGTGCACGAGGCCATCCGCAAGGCGTTGCCGGTTCACGAGACCGGCGAGGCGCTGTGGGAGCGGGCCACCGCGGCGTATCGGGGCGCACTGCGTGCCACCGCCCACCACCTGCACACCCTGGCTCCGCCGCCCTCCTGTTCGGTGGCGGAGACGGCGGATCTGCTGTGGTTCTGGTTCGGCCCCAATGGCTGGCGGACGCTGGTGGTCGACAACGGCTGGTCATGGGACCGGGCCGAGAAGGTTCTCTACCGCCTCGCCGTCGCCGGTCTTCAGTGAGCCTCATCAGAAAGTGCGGACAGTGAGCACGTAAGTGGGCGTGCGGACGGCCCGAGGGAGTCACCTTCGAGCGGCTTCTCGCTTGCGCCGATCATCCGCCGCCGCGCACCCCGAGCACCCGCTAGCTTCCTGCTCTCGATCCGTTCGACGCGCCGACTGCGCCGGACGGGACGGGCGTTGCGCCGGAAGCACCGCGAACACCGCGCGCGTACGCCCGTGTTCATCGCGGCCCGCGCCCCGGGCCCTTCGGAGGGGGAAGCATCCATGTCCCGTATCGCCGCCGCAGTCTCCCGCGTCTCCCGGCGCAGGCATCGGACGAGTGTCTGGGCGGGAGCGGCCACCGCGGCCGTCGCAGCGGTCGCCACGACGCTCGCGGTGGCTCCGCCGGCCGCGGCCGCCACGTACCGGTACGACTGTCGTCGGCTGTCCGGAACCGGTTCCTACAGCAGTCCGCTGAACCTCGGCAATGTCACGGGCCGGACCGTGGTGGCCGTGAACTGTCCGCCGCTGACGTCCGGGGCGGGGTACGCGAACCGCTACTTCGGCTTCACCCTCACCCGGCCCGCCCGGGTGCCGTCGTACGCGGGCGCGTCCTTCGTCCTGAACCAGGTCCAGAAGTCCGCCGTCAACCCCTCGTTGAGCTCGGGTCCGTACACGATCATGCATACCGGCGCGGGGCTGTGGACATACGACCGCAACGGCGCGTTCAACGGGCGCTACCTGCCGCTGGCACCGCTGCCCGGCGGACGTGGGGTGCTCGCGGCGGGCACCTACCGGCTCAACCTGCAGAAGCTCGACTCGCCGCTGCGCTCGTTGAGCACCCCTTGGTTCGACGTCGTGGTCTCGACGCCCTGACCCCGGGCTGACCGGCCGAGGCCGGTCCAGGTCCGAACCAACCGTGCCGCCAAGGCACTTGGACACCTCGGCGTCACCCGGAATTCCTGATTCAGTGTTTCCGGAGGGGATGCAAGCGCGTTCTATGTAGCTAGATTTTGGCATGCATGCAACACGCCCACCCCCGCATCCCCTCTGGAGACACTCCCCCATGCGCAGACTCCTTGCCTGTCTGGCGACCGCCGCCGCGGCCCTCGGCGGGCTCACGGCAGCCGCTGCTCCGGCCGCGGCCGCCACCTCAGGCAGCTTCAGCGTGCTCACCTACAACGTCGCCGGACTCCCCGAGGCAATCTCCAGCGCCTCCACCCCGCGTGACACGAGCACCACCGAGATCGGCCGGCGCATCGCCCCCTACGACATCGTCAACGTCCAGGAGGACTTCAACTACCACGCCTACCTCTACTCCACGGACACCCACCCCTACCGCACCGCGACCAGCGGGGGCGCGGGCATCGGCAGCGGGCTGAACACCGTCTCCGACTATGCGTGGGACGGCGACGACTTCGAGCGCTCCGGCTGGAACGACTGCCAGCTCGACTCCGGCGACTGCCTCACCCCCAAGGGCTTCACGTTCATGCGTGAGCGCCTCGCCGAGGGCGTCTACGTGGACTTCTACAACCTGCACACCAACGCGGGCACCAGTGACGGCGACCTCGCGGCGCGCGCGGCCAACCTCGCCCAGCTCACCTCCTTCATCTCCACCCACTCGGCCGGCAACGCCGTCGTGGTGATGGGCGACACCAACACCCGCTACACCCGCTCCGGTGACACCATCGCCGAGTTCGCCGCGGCCAACGGACTCACCGACGCCTGGGTCAAGCTCATCCGCGGCGGCGTGGCCCCCGCCAAGGGCAGCGACGCACTGGTCTGCGACCAGACCGGGGCCACTGTGCCCAACACCTGCGAGGTGGTCGACAAGGTCCTCTACCGCGGCAGCAAGCTGGTCACGCTCAACGCGAACTCGTACAACAACGAGCACGCCGCCTTCCTCACCAGCGACGGCAAGATGCTCTCCGACCACGACCCGATCTCGGTCGGCTTCAGCTGGTCGCAGAACGCGGACTTCCAGCTCAGCGAGCAGTTCGGCGGCCCGCACGGCGACTACTACCAGGACATCGACAGCGTCCCGGCCGCCGCCCGCGCCACCAAGATCTCCCTGAACGCCGGATCCCGCGTCGACCAGGTCGGCATCACGCTGAGCAACGGCACCACCCTCACCCACGGCGGCACCGGCGGCACCGCGTCCTCCCGGACGCTGGGCAGCTCCGAGTACGTGACGACCGCGTACCTGTGCCAGGGCGTGAAGGACGGGCACACCCGGATCTTCTACGCCAAGTTCACCACCAACCTGGGCAACACCCTGGCCGGTGGCACGACCACCTCCGACTGCACGACGCGCACCGCTCCCTCGGGCTGGCAGATCGCCGGCTTCCACGGCCGCGCGGGCGACGAGCTCGACAAGGTCGGCTTCATCTACACCAAGCGCTGATCACCTGCCCGCCCCGGCCCGCTGTCGACGACCGCCCCGTCGACGGCGGGCCGACCGCATACTGGCGACATGCATCTCGGGGTGGTGGCAGGGATCCTCTACTGCGTGCAGTTCAGCAGGGAGCTGGACGACGACGAGGTCGCGCGCATCACGCGCATGACCTTCGAGCAGCCGCTCTACGGTCTCACCACCGAGGAGCAGTACGAGGGGATCGAGGCGGCCCTCGCCGTCGACGACTGGCAGGACGCGCTGTCCTGGCAACCGCACACGGAGCCGGTGGTCCGGGACTTCCTGCGGCGCGTGCTGGAGCGTCTGGACGCCCAACGGCCGTGGCCGGAGCCCCCGTTCCGCAATCTCGGCTACTCCCGCTGGCAGGAGTTCCGCCAGGGGACGCCCCTCGCCCGGCTGCGGCTGTACGCCCCCGCGCAGGATCCGATGCACGTACGGCTGCGCACCGTCCCGGGCGACGAGGACCGGCTGCGGGGAGTCGTCCTGCGCCTGCGGTCAGGCGACGAAGTCGCCCTGGTGGCCTCGCCGGCGCCGGACGGCGAGGAGGCCGTGCTGATGGCCGTGCCGCCGCACCGGTCCGCGGCGGAGATCGTCGAGGCGTTCGTGAGCTGCACGGGGTACGCGCGCGAACGGGTGTCTGCGGCGCACGGGTGACCCGTCAGTGGGACTCCCGGCTCACCTCCGAGCCGCTGGAGCCGATGAGGAAGTCCAGGTCGGCGCCGGTGTCGGCCTGTTGGACGTGGTCGACGTAGAGGCGTTCCCAGCCGCGTCGGGGGTTGGCGTAGCCGGTGACGGTGGCCGCGTCGGGGCTTCTGCGGGCGAGTTCGTCGTCGGGTACGTCGAGGTCGATGCGGCGGGCGTCGACGTCGAGGGTGATCCAGTCCCCGGTGCGGGCCAGCGCGAGGGGGCCGCCCGCCGCCGCCTCCGGGGCCACGTGCAGGACGACGGTGCCGTAGGCGGTGCCGCTCATCCGGCCGTCGCAGACCCGGACCATGTCGCGGACGCCCTGTTCGAGCAGTTTCCTCGGCAGCGGCATGTTCGAGACCTCGGGCATGCCCGGGTAGCCCTTGGGGCCGCAGCCGCGCAGGACGAGGACGGAGTCGGCGTCGACGTCGAGATCGGGGTCGTCGATGCGGGCGTGGAAGTCCTCGACGGAGTCGAAGACGACCGCCCGGCCGCGGTGGCGCAGCAGATGCGGGGAGGCCGCGGCCGGTTTGACGAGCGCGCCGTCGGGGGCGAGGTTGCCGCGCAGGACGGCGATGCCGCCCTCGGCGACCAGCGGCTTCGCGCGGGTGCGGATGACGTCGTGGTCCCAGATCGGGGCGTCGTCGAGGGAGTCGACCAGGGGGCTGCCGGTGACGGTCAGCGCGTCGGGGTCGAGCAGGTCGCGTACCTCGCGCAGCACGGCGAGCAGACCGCCCGCGCGGTGGAGGTCCTCCATGAGGAAGCGGCCGGCGGGCTGGAGATCGACGAGCACCGGGACGCGGGAGCCGATGCGGTCGAAGTCGTCCAGCGACAGGTCGACGCCCAACCGGCCCGCGATCGCCAGGAGATGGACGACCGCGTTGGTCGAGCCGCCGATCGCGGCCAGCGCCACGATCGCGTTGTGGAAGGACGCTTTGGTGAGGAAGGCGCCCGGTCGGCGGTCGGCGGCGACCATGTCCAGCACCAGCCGGCCGGTGTCGTGCGCGGCCGCGAGCAGCCGGCTGTCCGGGGCGGGGGTCCCGGCCACCCCGGGCACCACCGTGCCCAGCGCCTCCGCCACCAGCGCCATCGTCGAAGCGGTGCCCATCGTGTTGCAGTGCCCGCGGCTGCGGATCATCGCCGACTCGGAGCGGACGAACTGCTCCTGGGACAGCGTGCCGGCCCGGACCTCCTCCGACAGCCGCCACACGTCCGTGCCGCAGCCCAGCGGCGTGCCGCGGAAGGTCCCGGTCAGCATCGGGCCGCCGGGCACCACGACCGCGGGCAGATCCACCGAGGCGGCGGCCATCAGCAGGGCGGGGATCGTCTTGTCGCAGCCGCCCAACAGGACGACGCCGTCGATGGGGTTGGCCCGCAGCATCTCCTCCGTGGCCATCGCGGCCATGTTGCGCCAGAGCATGGCCGTGGGCCGCACGTTCGTCTCGCCCAGCGACACCACGGGCAGGTCCAGCGGGATGCCGCCCGCCTCGTACACGCCGTTGCGCACCGAGGCCGCGACCTCGTTCAGGTGCGCGTTGCAGGGGGTGAGGTCCGAGGCGGTGTTGGCGATGGCGATCTGCGGCCGGCCCGTGAACGCGTCGTCCGGCACTCCGCGGCGCATCCACGCCCGGTGGATGTAGGCGTTGCGGTCCTGACCGGCGTACCACTGCGCGCTCCGGAGCCTGACCATGGAACCTCTTCCAATAATCGGTACGGCTGTCTAAAGTTCGGAACGCGATGGAGCATACGCAGACGTACGACGGATCGACAGACCCCGACAGCGGACGGCTGGTGGGCTCCGACAGGGTGCTCGCGGTCCTCAAGGAACTCGCGCGGCACCCCGACGGTGTGGGCCTGGACGAGCTGACCCGGGCGATCGGCAGCCCGAAGCCGACGGTGCACCGGGCCCTCGGCGCGCTGCGCCGGGCCGGTCTCGCCGACCAGGACGCCCGCGGCCGCTATGCGCTCGGGGACGAATTCCTGCGCATGGCCTTCGCCCACCACGAGGCCCGGCCCGAGCACGTCCGCGTCCGCCCCGTGCTGGAGGCGCTGGCGCACCGGTTCGGCGAGACGGCGCACTATGCGGTCCTGGACGGCCGTGAGGTCGTCTACCGCGCCAAGGTCGACCCGCCCAGCGGAACCGTCCGGCTCACCTCGACCGTCGGCGGCCGCAACCCCGCACACACCACCGCGGTCGGAAAGCTGCTGCTCGCCCGGCAGTTGGGCACCCTGGACGAGGTCGAGGTCGAGGCGTGGATCGGCGACTCGCTCCTGGAGCGGCGCACGCCGAGGACCCTGTGCACGGCGACCGTCCTGCACCGCGAGCTGCGCGCCACCCGTGAGCGGGGCTACGGCCTCGACGACCAGGAGAACGAGATCGGCGTCAACTGCCTCGCCCTGCCGGTGTATCTCACCTCGCCGACGACCCCGTCCGGAGCCGTGAGCATCAGCGCCCTCGTCTACCGGACGCCGCTGACCGCCCTCGTCGACGCGCTCGACGAGATCCGCTCCCTTCTCGGCCCCCTCGCCGAGCCGCACTCCTGAAGCCCCGTCCCTCATCGCATCGACCGAACCCTGGAGTCCGACCCGTGTACCTCATGCGCATCGGCGCCCCCGGCGCCGAGAAGCCCGTCGCCCGCGTCGACGACGAGACCTACGTCGACCTCTCCGACGTCGTCGCCGACTTCGACGAGGCGTTCTTCGGGTCGGGCGGCATCGACCGCGTCCGTCCCGTCGTGGCCGAGCGGGCGGCGGCGGGCCGGGTGTCCCGCTTCGCCGGGGAGCGCGTCGGCGCGCCCATCGCACGTCCGCACCAGCTCCTGTGCATCGGGCTGAACTACCGCGACCACGCGGCCGAGAGCGGCATGCCCGTTCCCGACGAGCCGATCCTGTTCACCAAGTCGCCCAACACCCTCATCGGCCCCGACGACGACGTACGCATCCCGCGCGGCTCGACCAAGACCGACTGGGAGGTGGAGCTGGGCATCGTCATCGGCCGCCGCACCAGCTACCTCGACTCGGTGGACGAGGCACGCGACGCCATCGCCGGCTACGTCGTCGTCAACGACGTCAGCGAGCGGGCGTTCCAGCTGGAGCGGGGCGGGCAGTGGGCGAAGGGCAAGTCGGCCGAGACGTTCAACCCGGCGGGCCCGTGGCTCGCCACCGCCGACGAGATCGACGACGTCCTCGAACTGGAGATGTGGCTGGACGTCAACGGGGTGCGCCGGCAGAGCGGCAGCACCAAGACGATGATCTTCGACCCGTACTTCATCGTGCACTACCTCAGCCAGTTCCTCGTCCTGGAACCCGGCGACCTGATCAACACCGGCACGCCGCCCGGCGTCGGCATGGGCCTCAACCCGCCCGTGTATCTCCGGCCGGGCGACGTGATGGAACTGGGCATCCAGCACCTCGGCGCCCAGCGCCAGCACGTGCTCGGGCCCCGGTGATGTCCCGCCGCATGCGCGCGTTCGTGCTGACCGCCCCCGGCGCGTACGAGGTCCAGGAGGTCCCGGCGCCGGTGGCGGGCCCCGGCGAGGTCGTCGTCGACGTCGAGCGGGTCGGCGTGTGCGGCACCGACATGGAGTTCTTCACCGGCGCGATGGCCTACCTCCACCAGGGTCACGCCGACTATCCGATGCGGCTGGGCCACGAGTGGTCCGGCCGGGTGGCGTCGGTCGGGGACGGCGTGGACGCCGGCTGGCTCGGTCGACGGGTCATGGGCGACACCATGCTGGGCTGCGGCGGCTGCCGCCGCTGCCGTCGGGGCCGGCAGCATGTGTGCGAGCAGCGGCAGGAGGTCGGCATACGCGGCGACCGGCCCGGCGCGCTGGCCGAGCAACTCGCCGTGCCCGCCTCGTCGTTGCACGCCCTGCCCGACTCCGTCGACGCCGTGCTCGGCGCCCTGGTGGAGCCGGGCGGCAACGCCCTGCGCGCCGCTGAAGCCACCGCGACCGGAGCCGGAGACCGTGCCCTGGTCCTGGGCCCCGGCACCATCGGACTGCTGGTCGCGATGTTCCTGCGCGCGGCCGGCACGGAGGTCCACCTGATGGGCCAGACCGAGGGCTCGCTCGCCTTCGCCCGCACGCTCGGCTTCGAGCACGCCTGGACGCGGACGTCCGCCCCGGACCTGCCCTTCGACGCGGTCGTCGACGCCACCAACGCCGTCGAACTGCCGCAGTGGGCACTGGAGTCGGTCGAGCCGGGCGGCCGTCTCGTGTACATCGGGCTGGCCGGCGTGCCGAGCAGGATCGACACGCGTTCCCTCGTGCTCAAGGACGTCACCGCGGTGGGCGTCCTGTCCGCCTCACCCGGTCTGGACGCCGCCGTCCGCGCCTACGCCGACGGATCCGTCGACCCCCGCCCCCTCGTCGCCACGACCGTGGGCCTCGACGAGGTCGGCGCGGTGCTCGCCGGTGAGCGCCCGGACCGGGCCGGACCGGGCCCCAAGATCCATGTCGACCCCCGGCCCGGCGGTCCCGCTACAGCCCGGGCCTGACCGTCCTGCGCCACAGCTCCCGCGCCTCCGCCGCCACTCCCGGCACCGCCAGCAGCAACGGCTCGTCGTACGCCGGGAGTCGCGGCGTCGCCGTCGCGCCCGCCTCCGTCGCGATGAGGAGTGCGGGGAGGCCGTCCACCGGGTGGAACGCGCCGATCGCCGCGGCCGAGGCGCGCCCCGCGGCGACCTGGACCAGGGACAGGGCCGTCGAGCCCATCACGCGTACCGTGCAGTGGCGGTCGGCCAGTTCCGCCAGCAGGGCGTCCTGGCCGGGCCAGTGCGCGTGCGCCGCCCACTCCGTCATGAAGACGTGGCCCGTCAGCGTCGCGCGGTCCGCCGCCCTGATCGGGGAGCCGTTCAGCTGTGCTCCCCCGCCCCGGGTCGCCGTGAACACCTCGCGCCGCCACGGGTCCGCCACCACGCCCAGCAGCGGGCTCCCGTCCGGCTCGGCCAGACCCATGGAGAAGGAGCACCAGCCGAGTCCGTGCGCGTAGTTGGTCGTTCCGTCCACGGGGTCGATCACCCAGTGCGGCGCGCCCGACACGCCCGGCTCGACGCCGTACTCCTCGCCGTCGATGCCCCAGTCCGGGAACTCTCGCCGCAGCGCCGCCCGTACATGCCTCTCCACCTCTTCGTCGGTGTCCGTGACGATGTCCGCCGGGCCCGCCTTCTCCCGGACCGGACCGGTCGGGGCCGCGCCCGTGCCGGTTCCGCGGATCGTCCGGCACGCCCGATCGGCCAGCTCCACGGCCACCCGCAGGGCGCGGTCCACCTCATGTTCGGTCACAGCTCTTCACCACTCCGTTTCCGTCGACGCCGACGATCGCCTCCATACCCCAGGAGAGCAGCTCACAGTGCCGCCGTCCGGACGGGACGACGGACAGCCCACGGCCACGGTCTGAACATCTCGGAGTTCGTCGGGGTCGCCGCTCGCTGCGCGATTACCTGACGGGTAATCGACCGTCGCCCCGGAGCCCGGCACAGTGATCACACGGCCGCGCCGACACCGCGGCTGCGGACCGGGACCGACCGAGGAGAACTCCATGACCACGTACGCAACCGCCGCCGAGCGCTACTTCGCCGCCTGGAACGCCGACGGGGCCGAGGCGATCGCCAAGGCCGTGTCCGAGGCCTTCACGGAAGACGCCACCTACACCGACCCGCTGGCCGACGTGGCGGGCCACGACGGCATCGCCGCCGCCATCGCCGGCGCCCAGGGCCAGTTCCCGGGCTTCGCGTTCCGGCTGAAGGGGGCGGTGGACGGCAACCACCACATCGCCCGCTTCTCCTGGGACCTGGTGTCGAAGGCCGACGGCTCCTCCCCGGCCGGCGGTTCCGACGTCGTCACGCTCGCCGAGGACGGCCGCATCAGCACCGTCAGCGGCTTCCTGGACCGGGTGCCGGGCGCCTGAGGACGGCAGAGGCACACATCGGGATCGCGCGGGCGGTCGGCGCGACGGCACTCACCGCGGACGGCTCCGTCGTGGCCTCCTGCCTGATTAGGGACAATGCCGTCGTGTTCGGCAGGATGGGGGCCATGACCGAGATCCGTACCCCCCGCCTCCTCCTGCGTCGCTGGCACGACGACGACCTCGCGCCCATGGCGGAGATCAACGCGGACCCCCAGGTCATGCGCTGGATCGACGACGGCGCCGTACGCGACCTGGAGCAGACGGCGGGGGACATCGAGCGGTGGGAGGAGGAGTGGGACGAGGAGGGCTTCGGCCTCTTCGCCGTCGAGCTGCTGGCCTCGGGCGAACTGGCCGGCTTCACGGGCCTGTCCCTGGTGGAGGGCCTGCCGGACGTACCGGCCGCCGTCGCGATCAGCTGGCGGTTCGGCTCGTCGTTCTGGGGTCAGGGATACGCGTCCGAAGCCGCCCACGCCACCTTGGAGTTCGCGCTCCAGGACCGCGGTCTCGACCAGGTCATCAGCGTCACCCGGGCGGGGGACGACGCCTCCGAGAACATCATCCGCAAGCTCGGTATGACGGAGGAGCGGGAGACGGTCGATCCGGTGTACGGCTTCCCGCTGCGCGTCCATGCCATCGATCTCACCGAGTTCGAGGGCTGAACCGGCTGAGGTAGGCGCCGATGGGCGGGCCGACGACCTTGCCCGCCCGCAGGATGTGGTGACCTCTCAAGAAGGTGTCGGTGACCTGGGCGGTCAGCTCGAAGCCCTCGAACGGGGTGTACTCCTGCGTCGACTCCGACTCCGCGGCGCGCACGGTCCAGGTGCGGTCCGGGTCGACCAGGGCGATGTCGGCGTCGAAGCCGGGGGCGAGGCTGCCCTTGGCACGCAGTCCGTAGCGCCGGGCCGGGTTCCAGGAGGTCAGCGCGGCAATCCGGCCCAGGGGCAGGCCGCGCCTGGTCCCCTCGGTGAGCAGGCCGGGGAGCAGGTACTCGGCGCCGCCGAAGCCGGCCTTGGCGAGGAAGACATCGTCCGAGGGCTCGCCGAACTTCACCTCCTCGCGGCAGCACGCGTGGTCGCTGACGACCCAGTCGACGGTGCCGTCGAGCACGTGCTCCCACAGCGCCTCGACGTCGTCGCGGGGCCGCAGCGGCGGGTTGACCTTGCCGCCGAGGCCGTGCGCGGTGGTGATGTCGGCGAGCAGATGCCCGACGGTCACCTCCCGGCGGAAGTCGATGTGCGGGAACGCCCGGCTCATCCGTACGGCCGCGTCGACCGCCTTGCGGGACGACAGATGCAGCAGGTTGATCGTGGGCAGCCCGGTCTCGTGCGCCAGGTAGGAGGCGACCGCGACCGCGAGGCCTTCGGAGTGCTGCGGCCGGGAGGCGCTGTAGGCGGCGAGCCCGGTCAGGTCGCCCGCCTCCTCGACCAGCCTGGTGTAGGCGGTCATGATCTCGGCGGTCTCGCAGTGCAGGGAGAGCGAGATCTCGTCGGCGAGGTCGGGGAACCGCTCGCGGGCGGCCTGTACCCCGCGCATGACGAACTCGAAGTGCGCGTAGTCGTACCGTTCGTCCTCGGGGAGCATCAGAAAGGCGTTCTGGTCGGCCGACCTGCCGTGGAGGCCGTGGCTGCCGTAGAACATGAAGACCTTGAACGAGGTGACGCCGAACCGTTCGATCAGGTCGGGAATCTCGTCGATGTGAGCGCGTGAGATCGGCGCGAGATGGAAGCCGTAGTCGACGTGCGCGCGGCCGGAGGCGGCGGCCAGCACCTCGGGGAAGAAGTCGGCGTACGCACCGGCCTTGTTGAGGTAGTAGCGGCCGGTCCGGGTGTAGGTCAGGGCGCTGGTGACGCCGCCCTGTGCGCTGGCGCGGCTCTCGGTGGCCGCGTCCTCGGGCAGCGGGTGGTAGATCCCCCAGTGCTGGTGGGCGTCGACGACGCCGGGGAACGCGAGCCGTCCGTCGGCGTCGACCACCCGACGGGCGCCTTCCGTGGCGATGTCGGGGGCCACGACGGCGATCCGGCCGCCGCGGACGGCGATGTCCGCGGGGCGGGCGTCATCGTGGTCGTGGGTGACGACACGGGCGTTCTTCACCACCAGGTCGTACGCGGTCATGCCGGCCTCCTGCCGCTGTCGTCCCAGGTTGGTCATGCGCCGATCACCCGGTTCTCCTCGGCCCAGAAGACGAGCCGCTTCTGGGCGAACCGGATGACGAAGTGGGCGATCAGCCCCAGTACGGAGAGCACCACCAGGACGGCGAACATCCCGGCGATGTCGAAGTTGTAGTTGGTCTGGAGCAGGAGGTATCCGAGTCCTTCCTTCGCGCCGATGAACTCGCCGACGACGGCGCCGAGGATCGAGAAGACGATGCCGATGTCCAGGCCGGCGAAGAGGAACGGGAGCGCGCTCGGCAGCCGCACCATCCGGAACACCTGGAAGCGGCCGGCGCCGAACACCGTGAGCATCTGGATCCGGTCGGCGTCGGCCGAGCGCAGTCCCTCGATCACGTTGACGAGCACGGGGAAGAACGAGATCACCGCCGCCATGACGACCTTGCTGGTCATGCCGAAGCCGAACCAGACGACGAACAGCGGCGCGAGCGCCACCTTGGGCACCGTCTGGAAGGCGACGACGTACGGCATGAGAGTGCGCTCGATCAGCCGCACCTGCGAGATCGCGGTGCCCAGCGCCAGCGCCGCCGCCACGCCGAGCAGAAAGCCGTACAGCGACTCCAGGACCGTCACCTTGAGATGGCCCCAGAACAACGGGTCCGCCAGCTGCGTGCGGAGGGCGGCGAGGATCTGTGAGGGGCGCGGCAGCAGGTAGTCGTCGATGCCGAAGGCGGGGACGGCGAACTCCCAGGCCAGCATGACGACGACGAAGACGGCGGGCACGAGCAGCAGTTCGGGGCGCTCCCGCAGCTGCTCCCGCAGATCCACGCGCAGCCGCTTGCGGAGTCGCTCGGGGTGCCGCTTCATGAGTCGATCGCCCAGGTGGCGTCGAAATGCCGGCGGATCCGCTCGACGAAGACTCCGGCCCGGTCCGAGGCCATCGCGCGGAGTGTGCGCGGGCGTTCGAGCTCGATGTCGACGATCTCGGCCATGCGGCCGGGGCGGGGGCTGAGCACCACGACCCGGTCGGAGAGGAAGACGGCCTCGGGGATGGAGTGGGTGACGAACACGACGGTCTGGCCGCTCTCCCGCCAGATCCTCAGCAACTCGACGTTCATGGACTCGCGGGTCAGGGCGTCGAGCGCGCCGAAGGGCTCGTCCATCAGCAGCACGGCCGGGTCGTGCACCAGGGCCCGGCAGATTCCGGCGCGCTGCTGCATCCCGCCGCTCAGCTCATGCGGGTGTCTGCCCTCGAAGCCGTCGAGGCCGACCATCGCGAGCAGCCGCTCGGCGCGCTTGCGGTACACCGAGGCGTCGAGCTTCCGCACCTCCACGGGCACCATCACGTTCTGCAGCACGGTGCGCCAGGGCAGGAGGGTGGGCGTCTGGAAGACCATGCCCACCTCGGGCAGCGGGCCCGTCACCTCGCGATCGGCGACGCGGACCGTGCCCTGGCTTCTGGGGACGATCCCGGCGAGGATCTTCAACAGGGTGGTCTTGCCGCACCCCGAGGGGCCGACGACCGAGAGGAACTCGCCGCGTCGGACCGTGAAGGTGACGTCCGAGAGGGCGTGGGTCGGCTCGGACCTGCGCGGCCGGTAGGTCTTGTGCAGTCCGGTGACCTCGATCCAGCGGTCTTCGTCCACGCTCACCCGGCGGACTTCGCCTTCGCGATCACGGGCGCGGGGTCGAAGTCGTTCGCGCCCTTGAGCAGGCTGGGGTCCCACAGTTGCGGGAGCGGGACGTCCTCGGTGAGCTGGCCGGCCGTCCTGGTGTAGGCGACGGTCTTGTTCCACTCCGTGTCGCTGATCGCGCCCCAGTCCTTGAAGCTCTCGGGCTCACCGGCGGCGGGGACGGCGGTCTTGATCCACGCCTGAAGGGTCCTGGTGTCGTCGGCGATGCGGTCGTCGGCCTTCTTGCCGGTCAGCAGCTGGGGGAAGGCCCGGTATCCGTCGCGCATGGCGGCCTCGGGGTTGACGGCGGAGAAGAGCAGTGCCTTGTAGGAGGCGCGCAGGTAGCGCGTGAGCACGTCCTTCTTGTCCTTCAGGGTCTTCTCGGTCACCGCGTAGGTGAGGGAGCGGATGCCGTCGAACGCGTCGGAGTTGTCGAGATAGCGCAGCTCGGCACCGGTGTTCTCGATGGTGGCGTACGCCTGGGTGTACAGGGCGAGCACGTCGACCTTGCCGTCCTGCAGGGCGGCCAGGGCCGGTGCGCCCACGCCGACCGGCAGCAGGTCGACGTCCTTGGCCGCGTCCAGTCCGGCGTCGTTCACGTACGCGCGGGCGTAGGCGGCGGAGCCGGAGGCGAGGCTGATGACGCCGATCTTCCTGCCCTCGAGGTCGGCCGGGCTCCTGACCTCACTGCCGGGCCGGACGGCCATGCGCCACGGCCAGTTGCGCACCAGGCCCCCGATGGCCTTGACGGGGACGCCCTTCTCCCGTGCGGCGAGGACGGCTCCCGCGTCGGCCGGCGCGATGTCGGCGCTGCCCGAGGCGACGGCCTGGACCGCGGCCACCGACCCGTCGGTGTTGATCACGTCGACTTTCAGCTTCTCCTCGGCCAGATAGCCCTCGGCGTCGCCGACCGCGTGGGTGGCGACCTCTTCCTTGGGGGCGATGACGGCCGAGGGAACGGCGAGTCGGAGTGCGGCCCGGGCGTCCGGGTCGCCGTCGGAGGACGACGAGGGCCCGTCCGCGCAGGCGGAGAGCACCGCGAGGACGGCGACGCCGAGACCGAGTCGTAAGAGCGGTTTCATGTTCCGTGCCTTTCGTTGCCGTGCCGCTCGATGAGGTCGGCGGCGGTGCGCAGCCCGTCGCGGGCCCGGATGGTCGTGGAGGCTTCCGTCAGCCTGTGCCGCAGGCGGGTGTCGCCGAGCAACTTCGCCAGGGCGCCGTGCAGTTGGGCGTCGGTGAAGCGGTACGGGTCGAGGCGGACGCCGTAGCCGAGCTCGGCCAGCCGCTGGGCGTTGTCGTACTGGTCCCAGAACAGCGGGAGCACGATCATGGGTTTGCCGAAGTGGAGGCTCTCGGTGGTCGTGTTGTTGCCGCCGTGGGTGATGACGAGGTCGACGAGCGGGAGGATCCGCGTCTGGGGGAGGAACTCCGCGCCCCACATGGTGGGAGGCAGCTCGATCTCGTCGTGCAGCGGCCCCTTGGAGACGATGTAGCGGTGCGGGGTGCGCGCCAGGGAGTCGATGATCCGGCGCATGAGGCCGACGTCGGCGGAGCCGAGGGAGCCGAGGCTGAAGTAGATCAGCGCGCTGCCCTCGGGCCGTTCGGCCGCCTCCGGCGGCAGGGTGAACTTCTCGTCGGTCTCGCGGACGGAGGAGTCCAGCCGGTGCCAGGAGGGGCCCAGCGGGCGGGCTTCGGCGTAGTCGGCGAGCTCCGGGTAGAGGTAGAGGTTGAGGTCGCCGTCGTGGATGAACTCCAGGTCGGGCAGCGGTCTCGCGCCCTGGTCCACGACCCAGGCGGCGAACTCGGCCCAGATCTCGCGGTGGGTGCGGTCGTACTCGGCACGGAACTCGGCCCAGCCCGCGCGGTCGCCGGCCGGGTACCCGGAGAAGGGCGGCGGCACGTGTTCGCCCTTCATCTCCAGCGGGTTGCAGGAGACGATGCGCACGAAGGGGACGTCCGCCGTGGTCAGGGCGGGGAAGCAGACGACGTTGTCCTCGACGATCACGTCCGGCCGGACCCGGTCGAGGATCTTCCTGAGCTGGGGTTCGCAGTACCGGGCGCCGGCGACCAGCTCCTCCCAGACCGGTCTGACCCAGGTGCCGAGCTGTTCGATCGTGGGCTTTCTGAACTCGGGGGCGGTGTCCCGTACGAAGTCCTTCCAGAACTGGCCCGCCTCCTGGGGCTGTTCGGGCGGCGGGGCCAGGTCGACCAGGTCCTCCTCGAAGCCGAGCGGGGCGAGTCTGCCCTTCCAGGACGCCTCCGCGGCGAACACCACGCGGTGCCCGCGGCGGCGTAACACGTCTCCGATGCCTATGCAGTTGTTGGTCGGACCGTAGGCGCTCTCCGGTGCGAAGAGGATGGTCAGGGTTCTGTTCAAGGGGGTCGAAGGGGTCAAGGGGTGTCTCCCGTCGTCTCGATCAGTACCGCGTCCTCCGGGTCCCAGGACAGCGCGACGCGGGTCCCGGAGGTCACCGTGGCCGGGCCCGGGACGGTCAGCAGGACCGGCCGGTCGAGACCGGGGACCGTGACCGCGATCCGTGAGGAGCCGCCGAAGTAGCTGATGTCCAGCACCGTGCCGTGCAGGGGAGCGTCCGCGTCCCGGGCGGCGAGCCGGATGCTCTCCGGGCGTACCCCGACCAGCCCCGCCGTGTCGCCGGCCGGAGCGGGCAGGACGCCGACGCCGGGCACGTCGAGTCCGCCGACGGGCAGCAGCCGTCCGGAGAAGACGTTGTTGGCGCCGACGAAGCCCGCGACGAACCGGCTCCGGGGGCGTCGGTAGAGCTCGACGGGGGTGTCGACCTGCTGGACGCGTCCGCGGTCCAGGACGGCGATCCGGTCGGCGAGCGACATGGCCTCCTCCTGGTCGTGGGTGACGACGAGGAAGGTGATGCCCACCTCGTGCTGGAGGCGTTTGAGCTCCAGCTGCATCTCGGCGCGGACCTGTTTGTCGAGCGCCGACAGCGGCTCGTCGAGCAGCAGCACCCGGGGTCGTTTGACGATGGCGCGGGCGAGGGCGACCCGCTGCCGCTGCCCGCCGGACAGCTGGTGCGGCCGTCTGCGGGCCTGTGCGGTCAGCCCGACGGTGGCGAGCACGGCCGCGACCCGTTCGCCGATCTCCGCCCGGGCGAGCCCTTCCCGCGCCAGCCCGTACGCGATGTTCTTCGCCACGTTCATGTGCGGGAACAGCGCGTACGACTGGAACATGAGGTTGACCGGCCGCCGGTGCGCGGGCACGCCCAGGAGGTCCCGGCCGTCGAGGGCGACCGTGCCGCTGTCCGGGGCCTCGAATCCGGCGAGGACACGCAGCAGGGTCGTCTTTCCGCAGCCGCTCGGGCCGAGGAGGGCGAAGAACTCGCCCTCCGCGATGTCCAGGCTCACCCCGTCCAGGGCGGTGACCTCGCCGAACCGCCGGGTGACGGCGTGGATCCGGATCACAGCGCCTCCGTCGGTCGGCTGACGCGCTGGGCGGCGATCACCACGGTGAAGCTGACCGCGAGCAGCAGGGTGGCGAGCGCGTTGATCTCCGGGGTCACACCGAACCTGATCATCGAGTAGACGACGATCGGCAGGGTGGGGTCCTTCGGGCCCGCGGTGAAGAAGGCGATGACGAACTCGTCGAGCGAGAGCGTGAACGTCAGCAGCGCGCCCGCCACGATGCCGGGGGCGAGGGTCGGCAGGGTGATGCGCAGGAACGTGGTGACCTCGCCCGCGCCGAGGTCGCGCGAGGCCTCCTCCAGGGAGGGGTCGACGTGGGCGATCCGGGTGCGGACGACGGCCGTGACGAAGGCGAGGCCGAAGACGGTGTGGGCGAGCAGCACCGAGTACAGGCCGAGGGTGGCCGAGACGAGCGAGTAGAGGGCGAGCAGGCCGATCGCCGGCACGATGTCCGGCAGGACGGCGGGCAGCGCCGACAGGGCGGGCAGCAGCCGCGAGCGGCTCGCGTGGCGGGCGAGTCCCACGGCGAGCAGCGTGCCGAGGACGGTGGACAGGGCGGTCGCGCCCGCGGCCACGATCAGCGTGTTCGCCAGACCCCGCAGGACCTCGTCGTCGTCGGCCAGCGTGCCGTACCAGGCGGTGCTGAACCCGGACCACTCGTAGGGGCTGTCCGAGCGGTTGAAGGACATCACCACGAGCACCACGACGGGCGTGTAGAGGAACGCGTACGTCACCCACAGCGGGAGGAGCCTCACCCGGCGCATCAGCGGCCGCCCAGCCGGCGCCCGGCCCAGGCCTGGGCCATGAGCAGCAGGACCAGGAACGCGATGAGGGCGAGGGCCAGCACCGAGCCGAACGGCCAGTCCCGCGCCGTGAGGAACTGGTCCCGGATGAGGTTGCCGACCATCACCGTGTGCCCGCCGCCCAGCAGTTCGGGGACGACGAAGTTGCCGAGGCTGGGCACGAAGACGAAGACACAGCCGGTCAGGACGCCGGGCAGGGTGTGCGGAAAGGTCACGCTCCAGAACGTGCGGGCCGGGCGCGCGCCCAGGTCGGCCGAGGCTTCGAGCAGCCGGGGGTCGACCCGCTCGATCGCCGAGTACAGCGGCAGCACCATCAGTGGGAGATAGGCGTAGAGGAGGCCGAGGACGACGGCGGGCTCCGTGTAGAGGAGTTTCAGCGGCCGGTCGATCACCCCGATGCCGGTGAGGGCCGAGTTGACCACGCCTTCGCTGGACAGCAGCACGATCCAGGCGTAGGCGCGGATCAGGAAGTTGGTCCAGAACGGCAGCACGACCAGGACCAGCGCGACCGTGCGCCGACGGGCGGGCAGCCGGGCGATCGCGTACGCGGTCGGGTAGCCGAGGAGGAGCGCGAGCAGCGTGGTGACGCCGGCGATGCGCAGCGAGTCGGTGAGGACGCCGACGTAGAGGGGGTCGGCGATCCGGGTGAAGTTCTCGCCGGTCGCTCCGTCCTCGTAGGCGATCCCGCCGAAGCGGCCCCGGCGGAAGAGCGTGTAGCCGATCAGCAGGGCCAGCGGCAGCAGGAGCAGGACGGCCAGGTACGACAGGCCCGGGCCGAGCAGGACGAGACGGGCTCGCACGCGTGGTCCTCCGGCCGCCTTCCCCCGGCGGACCATCAGCCCGCGGTGACTTCCGTGACGATCCGGGCGTACGCCGTCGCGGCGTCCCCGAGGTCGACGGCGGACTCACCCTTGAGCAGTTGCTCGGGGGTCATGGTGAGTGCCGGGTAGCTCTTCAGCAGGGCAGGGTCGAGTTCGGCCATGGCGGCGGTGTTGGGGACCTTGTAGAAGATGTTCGAGGCGACCCAGGAGTGCACCTTCGCGTCGAGGACGTAGTCGATGAAGGCGTGCGCCGCCTCCTTGTTCTTCGACGACTTGAGGACGACCATCGTGTCGGTCCACAGGTCGCTGCCCTCCTTGGGGACGACGAAGCCGATCCTCTTGTCGTCGGTCGGGCACCAGCCGTCCCAGGCCTCCGCCAGCACGGCCTCCCCGGACTTGAGCCGGTCGCCGAAGGTGGTGTCGTCGTAGGCGAGGAGCCCGTCCTTCGCGGTGAGCAGCAACTCCTCGACCTGGGCGAGCTGTTGTTCGTCGGTGGTGTTCACCGAGTAGCCGAGCGCCTTCTGCGCGGGGAGGAAGAGCCAGCGTTCGGTCTTCAGCATGGTGGCCTTGCCCTTGACCGCGGCGCGCGGCTTCAGCAGGTCGTTCCAGCTGTCGGGGGTGTGGCCGACGAGGTCCTTGCGATAGCAGAGGCCGGTGGTGCCCCAGGTGTACGGGACGGAGTAGACGTTGCCCTTGTCGTGGGCGAGCCGCGCGGCGAGCGGGTCCAGGTTCTTCAGATGCGGGACCAGATCGTGGTGGACGGGTTCGAGCAGCCCCTGCGCCGCGAGCGCCTGCGCGTACTGGCCGGAGACGAACGCCACGTCGATGCCGCTGTCGGCGGAGGCGGTCAGTTTGGCGACGATCTCCTCGTTGGTGCTGTGCTTCGCGACGGTCACGGGCGGGCCGACGGCCGACTCGAACCGGGCGGGAAGGTCCTCCGGCAGATAGCCGTCCCAGTTCGAGACGGTGAGCCGCTGTTTGCTCAGGTCCGCCTCGGGGTCGAGTGACGCGGAGGCGGCGGGGCCGCTGCCGCCGGGTCGGCCGTCGCCGCCGCAGGCGGGCAGCAGGAGCGCGAGGGCGGCCGCCGTCGCCGCTGCGGACACATGCCTGAACCTCAGTGCGCCTGACACGCCACTCCCTTGCTGTCGAGATCAGCCGGCTGAGCGTGGGTGGTGCCCGGTTCGCCGAACGGCTCACGGGCAGGCATCGGTTTCCGGAGTCTCGCACCATTGGCATGCACCGGGCAAGACGGCCTTTTCGTCTGGCACTGTTCTCGTCCCGTGCGGACGGTGGAGTCCGATACGCTCCACGGCGTGAACGACAGCCACCCCGGCCTCCGATGGGAATTCCTGGCCGAACGTCCGGAATGCGCAGGCTTCCTGACGGTACGAAACCGTACATACCGCTACCCGGACGGCCGCCAGGACCACTGGGACATCCTCTGCGGGCCGCGTACCGTCGCGGTCGTCGCCTTCACCGAGGACGGACAGGGACTGCTCGCCCGCCAGTTCCGGCCGGGCCCCGGACGGGTCCTGGACGAACTCCCGGGAGGCGTCGTCGAGCCGGACGAGACGGTCGAGGCCGCGGCGGCCCGGGAGCTCCTCGAGGAGACCGGCTACCGGGCCGGGAGCGTCGAGCTGGTCATGAAGACCTACCTCGCCTCGTACGCGACCCACGTCCGGCAGGCGGTGCTCGCCCGGGACTGCCGCAGGGTGGCCGCGCCGAGCCCGGACGCGGCCGAGTTCATCGAGCCGGTCGTCCTCCCGAGGGCCGACTACGTACGGCACGTGCTCACCGGCGACCTCACCGACGCCGACATGGGCCTGGCCGGGCTCGTCGCGGCGGGGCTGCTCGCACCGGTCGCGTGAACCCGCGCCTGGGCGTGGCGACGGGTCAGCCGCGCAGGCCGGTCAGCAGCCGGTCCGCGGTCTCGGGGTCGGTCTCCACGTAGAGCCGGGTGCAGGGTTCGGTCGCGGACGGCCGGACCGCCACCCGGCCGTGCCGGCCGTCCTCGAAGACGGCCGTGGCGTCGGCCCGACCGCACCGGTCCCGACGCCAGCCCGGCAGCAGAGCGCGGACGTCGGACAGCACCTCGTCGGCCGGCCGCCGCAGCGCCCGGGTGAACTGCCGGTAGGGGTGGAGCCGCCGTAGCTCCGCCACCGCGTCGTCGACCGCCTCGCAGCCGGGGAAGGTGCGCAGCAGCAGCGACAGCGCGGCCAGGCTGTCGCGCTCGAAGTAGCCGTCCCCGTTCGTTCCCGACCAGACCAGGGCTCCGTTGGGCTCCAGTCCCAGCACGGCGGCGCGGTCGGACCGCCAGTCGGCGAGGACGTGCTGGAAACCGACCTCCGTCCGGGTCACCGCGACCTCGCGGCCGGTCTCGTCCGCCGCTCGGGAGATCATGAGCGGCGCCACGTCCGTGGTGATCAGCCGTCGCACGGGCAGGCCCGCGCGCAGCAGGATCGCGGCCTGTTCCGCGCTGCCGACGGTGCGGGAGCGCCGGGTGTACAGGACCAGGCGGTCGCCGTCGCCGTCGACCATCGCCACCAGCCCGCCGCCCGGTTCCCCCGCTGCGCGCAGGGCGCGGTCCGCGCCGGAGTCGGCCTGGGGGCGCAGGGTGGGGTCGGGGGTCTGTCCGGCGAAGAAGGGCAGCGGCCGGGCCCGGGAGAACATCAGTTCCGGCAGTCGTGCGGCCAGCTCGCCGACCGCTCCGTGGGCGGCGTCGACGATCAGGGCGCCGTCGAAACGGGCGGCGGCGTCGGCGAGCGGCCGGCCGACGGCACGGGTGTAGGGCTCCAGGACGTCGAGGGTCCGATGGGGGTGACGGGGGATGTCGAGGGCGACGTCTCCGGGGGCCGCGCCCTGCCCCGCCTTGCAGCCGTGTCCGTGTTCGTCGCGCAGTTTGACGCCGAAGTAGCCCGGCGGGTTGTGGCTCGCCGTCATGACGACCGCGGCTCGCAGGTCCGGGTCTTCGTGGACCAGGCGCCCCAGGGCGGGCGTGGGCGCCGGGCCCGTGGCGAGGACGCACCGGACGCCGCGGTGGGCCAGGGAGTCCGCGGCCAGGTGCGCCAGTTCGCGGGAGCCCGCGCGGCCGTCGTGGCCGACGAGGACCGCCCGCTCGTCGGCGGAGGCGAGTCCTGTGAGGACGGCGAGCAGGTCGCGTTCGGACCAGTCGGGCCCGGGCGTGCCCCGCAGGCCGTCGGTGACCGTGGACAGCGAGCGCATCACGTGCCTGCCTTTCTTGTCGGCGGCGGCGACAGCAGACGGCCGAGACGCCGGGGAGCGTCCGCGCCTGCCGCTGTGGCCAGCCATGCGTCCAGGGCGGCGGGCCGGACCGCTGTTCCGTCCTCGTCCGCCGCGGTGCGGAATCCGCCGCCGGCCGCTGCGACGGCCACCGCTCCCGGCGCGTGGTCCCAGGGCGCGGCGACCCCGGCCCGCGGCGGCAGGACGGCCGCCCCGGCGCGGGCCAGGGCCACCAGCGCGAGCTTGACCCCGGCCGTGGGCACCGGCCGTACCTCGTACCCGTCCAGCCGGTGCCGCGCCAGCGCTTCGCGGACTCGGCCGACGTGCCGCGGGCCGGTCAGCACACAGCGCGGTCCGAACCACGGCAGGGCGTCGACGTCTCCGGCCACGTGCAGGGTTCCGGCCGCGGCGGTCAGCCTCACCCGGTAGGCGGGCAGGTCGAGCACGGAGGCGACGGGACGGCCGCCGTCGACGAGACAGACGCCGATGGCGTAGCTGTCGCGGCCGTCCAGGAAGGGCGCGGTGCCGTCCAGCGGATCGATCAGCAGACAGCGGTCCGGGGTCGGCTCCAGCGTGCCGCGCTCCTCCTCCGCGACGACCGGGAGGTCCGGCCAGCGCTCGCGTGCCGCGTCGATCAGCAGGCGTTGGAGGCGCAGGTCGAGGTCGCAGACCGGTTCCACCCCGCCGAACACGTTGTTCTTCGAACGCGGCTCGGTCGGGGCGCGGCGGAAGTCGGCGACGACCGCCCGGCACTCGTCCAGCGCCCGGCCGACGGCATGGCCGAACACGGGGAACGGAGGGATCGGGGGGACCGGGATCGGGGGGACCGGGATCGGGGGGATCGGGGGCTTCATCCCGACACCGCCGCCGCGTCCGGCCGTTGCAGTCCGCTGCCGAGCAGCGGGTCGGCCCGCAGCGGAAAGGCGCCCGCGATGTCCTCCAGGACGTGCGGGGCGCCCGCCCAGACGTCGGCCAGGCGCAGCAGCGACTCGGCGCGGTCGTCGGGGCCGTGGTGGAGGGAGGTCCACGGGGCGCGCTCGGCGAGCCGCTCCAGGAAGTTCCGGCGCAGGACGTCCGGCGGGCGGAACAGGGAGCCGTTCAGCACGAGGGCGTAGGGGGCGTTCGGGGCGACCCGCGCGGTGCGCAGTGCGGCCAGCGTCCCTGCGACGAGTTCGTCGGCGGCGGCGTGGACGAGTCCGGCGGCGACCGGGTCGCCGCCGCCCGCGCAACTCAGCACCTGCCGGGCGAACTCGGCGACGGCGGGCTTGGCGCCGTCCCGGTACACCGCGGCGAACAGCGCCTCCCCCAGCGGAACGCGGGCCGTCGGCGCCGGGTGCGGGTCGCACCACTCGCGGGCGGCCTCGGTCAGGGCCGTCGGGGCCCCGCGGCCGTCCAGCGCGCGCACGGCCGCCCGTAGGCCGGCCACGGCCAGATGGTGGCCGCCGCCCTCGTCGCTGAGCAGCCATTCCAGTCCCGACGCCCGGGACCAGCAGGGCCCGTTGCGCACGGCGAACCCCGTTCCGGTTCCGGCGACGACGGCGCAGACCGGCACACCGGCGTCGACGGACAGCAGCGGCGGAACGATGTCGTTCGTCACCAGCACGGGGGCCGCGGCGCGGCCGACGCGGTGGACGGCCGTGCGCAGGAGTCCGGTGAACTCGTCGGCGCACCGGGCCGTCGAGGCCGCCCCGTGCGCCGCGATCACGGCCCGCGGCGGTGCGTCGACGGCTGTCTTCCGCTGTATCTCGGCGAGCAGCCGGACGAGTTCGGTGAGCGCGCGTTCGCCGCCCACCGATCGCGGATTCGTCGAGCGCCCCTCGGCGACCGCCAGCACCGCGCGGCCGTGGGTCAGCGCCGCCCAGGTGCGGCTGCCGCCGCCTTCGAGCAGGATCCGGTCGCCCTCGGCGCCCGTCACCGCGTGCTCCAGGTGTCGAGCCGGGCCAGCGCCTCGTCGAAGGCCGAGCGGGGAATGTCGTCGACCACGGTGCACCGGCCGGGCGAGCGGGGGACGACGAGGTGGAGCACCCCGTTGCGCACCCTGCGGACCGTGTCCAGCTCGTCCCAGACGCGGGGCCGCAGTTCACGGGGCATGGTGATGGGCAGCCGGTGGTCGATCAGGAGGGCGAGGATGCGGTCGGCGTCCCGGGCGCGGGAGCGTCCCGTGGCCAGGCCCACGCCGGTCGCCACGGCCAGTCCGGCGGCGACGGCCTCGCCGTGCGGCACCCGGAATCCGCTGACCGCCTCATAGGGATGGCCGAAGCAGTGCCCGAGGTTCAACAGTCGGCGCAGGTCGCCCTGTTCGAAGGGGTCGGGACCCAGCAGGTCGAGCTTGGCCCGGAGCGCGGCGCGGACGATCGCCTCCCACGGCAGGTCGCTCAGCTCTCGGCCGACGCCGTCCTCGAGGAGGGCGAAGAGCGCGGGGTCGGCGATCAGGGCGACCTTCACGACCTCCGCGAGTCCGTTGGACAGGTGATGGGGGGACAGGGTGCGCAGCAACTCCGGGTCGACGAAGACGGCCACGGGGTGGTGGAAGGCTCCGATCAGGTTCTTCGCGCCCTGGTAGTCCGCGCCGCCCTTGCCGCCGACGGCCGCGTCGACCTGGGCGAGGAGGGTGGTCGGGAGCAGGGCGTAGGGGATGCCTCGCATGTAGGTGGCCGCGGCGGCGGTGGTCAGGTCGCACACCACGCCGCCGCCCAGGCCCAGCACCAGGGTGCGCCGGGTCGTGCCCGCACGGTGCAGCGCGTGCCAGAGCAGGTCCAGGCCGTCCGTCGTCTTCGCGGACTCCCCCTCGGGCACGAGCACCGTCTCCCGCGCGAGCCCGCTCTGCCTCAGCACCGCGTCCACCGCCGGCAGATGGCACCGCGCCGCCCCACGGTCGGCGACCAGCACGAGACGGTCCGCGCCCTGCTGCTCCGCCAGATCGCGCACCATGACGCCGATCCGGCCCAGCAGTCCGCTCTCCACGTGCACGAGATAGCGGTGAGCGCGGTTGACCGCCACGTCGAATCCGCCGCTCTCGGTGTCGCGGTGCAGCAGCCGCGAGAGGCCCGGCATCATCGGAGTTCCTTCAGCACGCGCTCGGTGACCGCGTCCGCGGACAGGCCGGCGGCCTCGAAGAGGGACCGGCTCGGCCATCCGGCGATGCCGTAGCCGTCTGCGCCCAGCGCGATGCCGCCCTCCGGGAGCAGCGAACCGAGCACGCCGGAGGGCGCGTTGTGCAGGCTCACCGCCAGGGCGCCGGGCGCGATGTACCGCTCCCGTCCGGCCCGCGGCAGCCGGCCGAACCTCGTCGGGCTGACGACCTCCAGGACCCGCACGGCCCGGTCGGCGTCGCGGGCGAGCCGCTCCGCCACGTCGAGCGCGGTCTCCCGCATCGCTCCGGCGGCCACCAGCACCACCTCGGGGCGGGGATGGCCGCGTATCTCGCGCACGCCGTCGTGCAGCGGCGCCCCGGCGCAACTGCCCAGACCGTGCCGCACCGGCACCGCCTCGTGCGGCAGCCGCAGATAGGCGGGACGTCCGTCGGCCAGGGCCTCGACCGCCAGTGCCTTCGCCGTGTTGATGTCCGCGGCTTCGAAGACCTCCAGTCCGGGCAGCGCCAGCAGGGCGGCGAGACAGCCGTCGGACTGGACCATGGGGCCCAGCGGATCGCCCAGCCCGCCGGAGGTGCCGACCAGCAGCACCGGCAGTCCGGGGAACACCAGGGACTCGCGGATCTGGTCGAGCATCCGCCAGTAGAAGCCCTCCATGGAGAACAGCACGGGCGCCAGGCCGCCGGCCGCGGCGCCGCCGGCGAGCGAGGCCGCGTCCTGTTCGGCGATCGCGCACTGCAGCACGTCGGAGCCGGGGTCGGTCCAGTGCCAGGAGCCGGTGCGTTCCATGCGGGGCAGCAGCCCGGAGTTGCGGATGGCGTCCGGCGCCATCCACAGCATCGGCAGGCCGGAGAGTTCCTCGGCCAGTTCGGCGCCCAGCGCCTTCTTGGCGACCACGACATCGCCGACGGGATGATCCGAAAGTCGCTGCAACAGTGCGGAGCGGGTACGCCACGCGGCGCCGGCGGCCTCGGGTTCGGGCACGGCGCGCGGCCCCTCGCGCAGTCGGCGGGCCGTCGGCCGCCGGGCGTCGACCACCGCGAGCGCCCGTTCCAGGAGCGCGCCGGTGTCCAGCGCCGGGAGGTGCTCGGGCGACGCCTCGGCGCTCAGCGTGTTGCCGCCCTCCACGTCCGCGGCGAGCCCGCGGCCCTTGACCGTGCGCAGGACGAGCACGGTGGGGCGCGGGTCCTCGGTGGGGCGGAGTTCGCGGGTGAGGGCGGCCAGGTCGTGTCCGTCGACCTCCCGGACGCACCAGCCGAACCCCGCCCAGCGGGCCGCCCATTCGTCGACCGGCAGCCGGATGACACTGCCCGAGCCGTTGGCGTCGACCAGGGCGACCAGGTTGCGCAGCCCCAGCCTGGCGGCGGTCATGGCCGCCTCCCACACCTGCCCCTCGGTGCACTCCCCGTCGCCGAGGACGACGAACGTGCGGCGCGACCGCCCGGCCCTTCGGTCGGCCAGCGCCAGCCCCGCGCCGAAGCTGAGGCCCTGGCCGAGAGCGCCGGTGCTCATCTCGACCCCTGGGAGGGAACCGCGCCGGGGCATCCGCGGCACCGGGTGTCCGACCTGCCCGAAGCCGGTCAGCTCCTGCCACGACATGCCGGGCATGGCGCCGAGGGCCCACAGTGCCGCGTACCAGGGCGCGGCGGCGTGCCCCTTCGAGTAGACGAGCCGGTCCCCGTCGTCGGTCCCCAGCGAGGTGGCGCCGGAGAAGTAGAGCGCGGTGACGGCCTCGACGGCCGAGGAGCTGCCGCCGGGATGCTTGTTGGCCGCCAGCACCCATGCCCTGATCCCCTCGGCGAGGGTCTCCAGTTCTGCCGGGCCGGGTGTCGAGTGAGGCGTTCGCGTCATGCCGTTTCTCCTTACTCGGGTTCGTCACGCGGGTTCGTCACGCACGTTCGTCGTGCGGGTTCGTCACGCGGGTTCGTCGTGCGTCGGGGCGGAGACGAGCAGCCTGCGCAGATGGCGCCGGCGGTCCGTGAAGGCGGTGCGGGCGTGCATCATGCGCCAGTTGTCCCAGATGAGGACGGCCCCCTCCTCGATCTTCACCGCGAGCCGGTGCCCGGCGAAGAAGCTGCGCGCCTGCGTGATGTAGTCGGCCATCAGGTCGTCGTGGTCCACGCAGCGTTCGTCACAGGGCACCCGCACCACCAGTGCCTCCGGGCGGTGCTCGACCAGGGGATGCCGGCATTCGTAGGCGACGCCGGCCCGCGCGAGGACGTCGGTGGGCCGCCAGGTGTACTCCCGCTCCGCCAGTCGTTTCACCTGGTCGGACGGCAGCCCGGCCACGAAGGCGTACCCGTCGGCGAGTGTCGTCTCGCCGCCCGGTCCGGCGGCCTGGCGGACGCACCACAGGGCCTGGTAGCGGGGCGGCGGCCCGGGAAACTCGAACCACTCGGTGTGCGCGAGCAGTTCGCGGGTGTTGGCGGGCAGGTGGACGGTCTCGTCCGCCGCGGGGTCGGGCGTGACGTCTCGGACGATCCGCCCGTCGTACTGGGGAACGACCTGTCCCAGGCGGCTCAGCTGGGCCAGGTGGTCGAAGGCGGGCGGTACCCGGCGCACGTACACCCGGCCCGTCGCGGCGAGACACTCCCTGACCCGGCGCACGTCGAGTTCGCTCCCGCCCGACGACGACTGGTCGATGACGGCGACGCCTGCGTTCACCGGCTCTCGCCTCCCTTCATGGCCAGGACCGCGGGCAGCACCTCGCGGGCCAGCAGTTCGAGGTGTCGGAGGTCGCCGAAGTCGACGACCTGGTGGTAGACGCGGGTGACGCCGAGCGCGGCGTAGGCGGCGAGCCGCTCCACCACCTGCGAGGGGTCGCCCGCCACGGTTCCCGCCGCACCCCTCTCGCCCGCACCTCTCTCGCCCGCACCGCTCCCTCCGGTGCAGTGCAGGCGCAGCAGGACGGAGTGGCGCAGGGACGCCGGGTCGCGGCCCACCGTCCGGCAGGCCCGTCGTGCGGCCTCGACGGCGGTCCGGGCGTCCTGCACCGAGGGGCGGGCGATGTTGTGCTCGTCGGCGTACCGCGCCGCGATCAGGGGGGTGCGCCGCGTGCCGCGCCCGCCGACGACCAGGGGCGGCATCGGCCGCCGGTCGGGGCGTTCCCGCCACAGGCGGCGCACGATCTGCAACTGCTCCTCCAGCACCGCGAACCGCTCCCGTGCGGCGCGCAGCGGAATGCCGAGCGCCTCGTGCTCCGCGGCGAACCACCCGGCGCCGAGGCCGAGTTCGACGCGCCCCGCGCTCATGTCGTCCACCTGCGCCACCATGGCCGCCAGGACCGTGGGAGGCCGGTAGGCCGCACAGGTGAGGAGGCTGCCGAGCCTGATCCGCCGGGTCTCGCGGGCCAGGCCGGCGAGCGTGACCCACACGTCGGTGGTGACGGTGCCCGCGGTGCTGCCGGGCCGGTGGTCGAGGAAGTGGTCGGATCGGAAGACCCCGCCGAAGCCGAGCTCTTCCGCCGCCTGCGCCACCCTCAGCTGCTGGGCGTAGGTCGCGCCGCACTGGGGCTCCATGCTGAGGTAGAACTGCACGCCCGATCCCCCCGTCATGAGGTGTCCCCGGCCGTGTCGACCAGGCGGTCCCGCCGGTCCGGCGAGGGCCGTCTCAGAAGTTCCGCGTACAGGCGGTCCGTCGTGCCGAACACCGAGGTCGACAGCAGGGTGTGGGCGGGCACCACGGAACCGGGCAGCAGGACCGAGGACACGACGGACGCGTGCGGTCCGATGACACAGCCCCCGCCGATGACGGTCGGTCCGTGGATGCGGGCGCTGCGGTGCACCTCGACGTCCGGGCCGATGAGGACGGGGCCGTGGGCGACCCGCGCGACGTCGCCCGCCCCGCACGGACCCGCCGGGGGCAGATAGCGGCTGGCCGAGGATCTGCCGGTGAGCGCTTCGATGTTGCTGTCGTAGAACCGCTGCGGCACTCCCACGTCCCGCTGGTAGACGGCGCCCGCGTCGAAGACGCCCAGGGGCAGGTCCCGGGTGGGCAGGCGTGGGAGCACCTGCTCGGAGAAGTCGCAGAAGCCCTGCGCGGGGACGAGGGAGAGCGCGCGGGGGTCCACCACCCAGGCGCCCGTGGACCCCAGGCGCGAGGGACTGGCCGCTCCCGGCTTGAAGAGGTAGGCCGAGGCGAACGGGCCGTCCGCGACCAGGAAGTCCCCGTCCCACCGCGCGGGGTCCTGCGGGGTGACCGCGACCGTGACGGCCGCGGGGTGCGCCCGGTGGTGCCGCACGAGTGCGGCGATGTCGACGCCGGCGATGATGTCGGCCGGGACGACGACCGCCGGAGCGTCGGCCAGGTAGGCACGGTGGTCGCGCAGCGCGCCGCCGGTTCCGGACCGCCGGTCCTCCCACAGGAACTCCATGTGCGGGCGCGGGTCTTCGAGCGGCTCTTCGAGAGCGCGGACGTAGTCGACGACGGGCCGGGTGTCGGGGCCCACCGTGATGCCGATCTCGTCGACGCCGGCCTCGCGCAGGCTCTGGAGCACGTACCACAGGACCGGCCGGTTGGCGACGGGCAGCAGTGCCTTGAGGACCGCCCGGGAGACGGGGCCGAGCCGGGTGGCGCGGCCGTTGGCGAGGATGAGTGCCTTCATGCGGTCAGCCTCCGTGCGAGGAAGCGGTCGGGCGAGGAAGCGGTCGAGGTCTACGAGGTCACACGTGCTCGGCGAGCAGGATCCTGCGCAGGTGCCGCACCCGGTCGGCGAAGGCCTGGCGGGCGTGCATCATGCGCCAGTTGTCCCAGACCAGCAGCGCCCGTTCCTCGATGCGCACGGCGATCTCGTGGTCCTGGAAGAACTGCCGGCCGCGTGCGAGATAGCCGTCCATGAGCGTGTCGAAGCTCTCGCAGCGGTCGTCGCAGGGGAAGCGCACGATGAGTTCGTCCCCGACCGGTTCCAGCAGCGGGTGATCGGCCTCGAAGCGGATGCCGAGGCGCTGGAGGACGGCGCTGGGCGTCCAGGGGTACACCGAGGCCTCCAGCCGGCGCCGCTCGTCCGGGCCGAGCCGGTCGACGAACTCGTAGGCGTCGGCGAGGGTGGTCTCACCGCCCGGTCCCTCGGTCTGCCGCACGCACCACAGGGCCACGTACCGGGGCGGGTTCCCGGGATACTCGAACCACTCGGTGTGCGGCATGAGTTCGCGGGTGTTGGAGGCCGAGTAGACCGAGTTGTCGACCGCGGACTCCGGTCGCACCTCGCGTACGACGACGCCGTCGAACTGGGGTATCGGCGCGCCGAGCCGGCTCAACTGGCCGACGTAGTCGAAGCCTTCGGGCACCGGCCGGACGTACGCGTAGCCGTCCCGGGCCAGTGCCTCCTTCACTCGGGGCAGGTCCAGTTCCGTGGTGGAACCGGCGGTCAGGTCGATGGAACTCACGGTCTCGGTCATGCTTCACTCCGATCGTTCAGTCCGTTCAGGTCGGTTCACTCAGGTGCGGCGGGTGCCGGTGAGCACGTGGTGCAGGCGTCGGGGCAGGTACCAGGCGAGCAGCCGGAACCGGTGCCACCAGCCGTACTCGAGCGTGGCCAGGGCGAGGAGGTACTCGTGCACCCTGAACGCGCGGTGTGCGCCGGGCAGGAGGGCGGTGCGCCATGCGCCGGCCTTGGAGCCCAGGAAGAGGTTGGCGGTGATGATCTCGTCGTAGGACTCCCGCAGCCTCGCGTCGGTGACCTCGGGGCCGCCGTTCGCCCGGTAGCCGTCGCGCAGGGCGCGGTGCCGATAGCTCAACATGCCCTGCAGGTCGCCGGTCTCCTGGAACCAGGTCGTCGACTCCTCGGCGTGGGCCTGGTTCTCGCGGGGCCGGCCGCCGCGCAGGGCGCCGAGGCTGTCGCGGACGTCCTGGAGCGCCCGGTAGGCCGCCACGGACCGGCTCCGGTCCTCGGCCGCGTCGGCGTCGGCGTCGGCGTCGGCGTCGGCGTCGGCGTCGGCGTCCGCCACGGGCTCCGGCATCCGGGCGAGCAGCCGGCGGGCGAGCGGGCGCAGGTCGGGGGTGCGGTGCATGTGCTCGATGACCCTGTTCAGGGTCTCCTCCAGGGCGTAGGACTCGTCCGTGCCCTCGGCGACATGGCGTCGGCACCGTCGCAGCCACACCCAGGCGGGCAGCAGCCGTCCCTGCGCCCACAAAGACGCGCCGATGCGTTCGGCACGCAGGAAGTGGTCGGGGCCGTCGGCCGGGGCCCGCCACCACATGCGGCGCAGGGTGCTCCAGGCGCCCGCCTCCCACAG
Organism: Streptomyces sp. NPDC006872; assembly: GCF_040635845.1. Taxonomy (NCBI): domain Bacteria; kingdom Bacillati; phylum Actinomycetota; class Actinomycetes; order Kitasatosporales; family Streptomycetaceae; genus Streptomyces; species Streptomyces sp. NPDC006872. Next base: position 495,643 of record NZ_JBEYIL010000002.1, on the reverse strand, counting down.
CAGCCGGGAGCGGACGGCGCGCAGCTCGACGGGGTCGTCGGTGCCGGTGGCCTGCGCGTCGAGCAGTCGGCGGACCTCCCGGTGCAGGCCCAGCGAGCGGTACAGGAGGAAGGTCGCGCGGCGGCGCTCGGCGTCGGTGACCGGCAGTGCGGGGTCGGCCGTGGCCCGGCGCGGCGGGTCGCCCAGCGGTTCCAGGCCCCAGCGGCGGGCGATCTCGCCGACCAGGAGGTCGGTGGGCCCGCACAGGACGTGGACGTCGGCGCCGGCCCGGCGCAGCAGGGTCTGCAGGGCGATCGGGTCGCGTTCGGGCACATGGGGCTCGTGGCCCGCGTGCATGACCCACAGCACACGCAGTCCGTGCAGGGCGTCCGGGGGGAGCGCGGCGACGAACCGGTCGACGTCGAAGTAGTCGCTGCCGCTGTAGCCGAGGACGAGCACGGCGCGGTGGGCGGACAGCAGGCGCCGCAGCCGTTGGATCTCCGCGTGCGGGAAACCCGTCCGGATCAGGCTGAGGGTGGCGCCGAGCGCCTTGCCGTCGGGCGAGTCGGCGAAGGAGCCGTGGAAGTGGTGGACCGCGTCATGGGGCACGGGCCGGCCGTGGCGGGCTTCGTAGGCGCGCTCGACGCAGGTGTCGAAGTTCGCGGTGACATGCCGGCCGCCGAGGGCGAGGTGCCCGGCGGCGAAGGCGTGCAGCCGGTTCGGCACCGCGCTGCGGACGTCGTCGAGGATGTCGAAGGTGCCGGGGGAGGCGTCGGGGCGGGCCCGGGCGGCGGCGTCCAGCGCGGTCTCCAGCCGGGGCAGCCGGGAGGTGGGCAGGGTGGTGTCGTAGGCGCACAGGGGGCTCGTGCGCAGGCCGACCACCTGGTGGTAGGTCAGCACCCGGGCCAGCGCGCCCGCTTCGAAGAAGGCGTCGAAGACCCGCCGGGTCAGTTCCGGCCCGCTGGGCAGGCTGGTGGGCCCTTCGACGGAGATGCCGGCCCCGGACCAGATGAGCACCTCGTCCGGGTCGAGGCCCTCGAGCAGCGCCGCGGCCTCGGCGACCGCGGGAACCGGGGCCGTCACGACGCACCCGCCTGTGGATCGCCGTCGGAGGACGGAGACGGCGGGGACGGCGGGGACGGCGGGGACGGCGGGGTCGACGGCGGCGACGGGTTCGGGGCGCCGGGCAGGGCCGCCTCCCAGAGGGCGTCGAAGCGGCGCAGCCAGTACTCGTACCAGTGGGGTGAGGACCGGCGGTCCAGGACCACATGCATCCGCTCGTTGATCGTGCCGTCGGCGAAGCCGTGGAACTCGACGACGACGGTGCCGTCGACGCTGTCGCCGTCGACGACGAGCAGGCTGAAGCCCGGGTTGAACGGCAGTCGGCGGCAGGCGAAGCCCTCGATGCCCTCGAGTCGTCGCAGGGCGCGCAGCGAACTCTGCAGCGCGGCGCCGAGGTCGAGGTTGTCGTCCAGTTGGGTGGCGGCGTCCGCGACGGCGCGGGGGGACGAGTCGAGGAGGACGATCCGGACGGTCCCGCCGCGTTCGAGGATCAGCCGCCGCAGGTCGTCCGCGCCCGCCAGCACGTTGATCGCGGAGGGGCCGTAGACGCGGAGGTCGCGGGCGCCGTCGAGGAGTTTGCGCAGCGGGCCCAGGTCCTCCCGGCGGCGCAGCACCTCGTCCGGTGTGGCCGGCGGCCGGGCGGGCGGCACCGCCGTCCGGAAGACGAGCAACGCCAGGGCGCCCACGGTGAACTGGGCCAGTCCCTTGGTTCCGACCTGGTTGGAGAGGCCCAGCCCGACGAGGGCCAGCCCCAGGAGGAAGAAGGCGTACGCCTCGATGTGACGGCCGTGCCGGATGTCGTCCACGACGCGGCCGATGCCTCGACGCAGGTTGTCCACTCGCGTGCCTCTTTCGCATGAGCTGCCCGGTGCTGTGCCGGTTGCTGTCCCGATTGCCGACCTTCACGACTGAACCGGCTGCCGCCGAGCGGCGACAAGGCGTGTTCGTGTCCGATCCGGGCCGTGTTGTGTCGGGAGCGTGTTGGATGCGGGGGGCCGGTGGGGAGGACAGGTGAATGGCGACATGGCAGAGCGGGTCCGGCACGCCCGCGGGGATAGATCTGTGTCTGACGGCGCTGCACCGGCGCGGCGTCCTGGGCACCGTGGCCGTGGTGAACGCGTTCCGGGCGGCGTATCCGGACTACGAGCGGTCGGACTCGCTGGTCAAGGCGATGCTCAACGGCAGCCGGGAGCCCCGACCCGACTTCGTGAACCGGCTGGCCCGGCTGGCCGGGGTGCCGGTGCGTCAGGTGTTCGCGCAGCTCGGCTGGTTGCCGCCCGAGGAGGCGGCCACGCCGAGCGTCCCCCATCTGATGCGGCAGCTGCGCACGGGCATCGCGGCGGCCGGTCGGCTCGCCCGGGACGTGGAGGAGCCCGGGTTCGACCGGGCGCCGGCCGCGGCCGCGGCGGCGGTGCTCGCGGACCGGCACGCCGCCGGCCGGTTCACGGTCTCGCTGTCCGCGGTCGAGTCGGGCAGCCGCTATCGCGCCCCGCTCATGGACGTGGCCGAGTTCCGGCTGCGGGCCGGAGCGAAGCCGCTCGCGCAGTACCGGGCGATCGCCCTCGCCGACGGCGGGCTGCCGGGCGAGACCCTGGCCGCGGTGCGGCGCGCGGAGGCGGACGGCCACTCCGACTACTGGACGGTTCGACTGGAGCTGTCCGCGCTCACCCACCGCACGCTCCGGCACCGCGGCGAGTACAGCTGGCAGGGACAGCCCGGCAGCCGGGTCTGGCTGGACGCCGAGGACGGGCACCGGCCGCGGCATCTGCTGGTGCAGGACCGGATAGCCGGGCTGCGCCGGGAGGCGGTGCCGGCCGCGGCCGCCCGGTGGAGCGAGCGGGGCGTCGTCCCGATCGTCGTGATCGGTCACCGTCCGCTGGCCGGCGGGGCCGCCGCGCTGCTCGCGGAGGCGCTGGGGCTCGGTTACGTGCTGCCGCGGTCCGGCGAGGAGATCCTCGACGACGGGATGTTCGTACCGGTCCTGCGCACCCCGGTGCACGGCCGGGTGGAGGCCTGGCTGTCGGTGGCGGAGCATCTGCGCGGCCGGGCGGCGGCCGGAGAGGCGTGGCCGGCGATCGTCCTGACCCGCCCCTATGTCTTCGCCGACGTCGACCGCTACGGCCCGCTCGCCCTGCGGGAACTGCTGCGGCTGCCGGCTCATGTCGTGTGTGTGCGGCCCGCCGAGGCGATGCTGCGCTGGTGGGCGGCGCGCCGTGCGGGAGCGGGTCCGGCCGGCGCCTTCGACGCGGCGGCCTGGGTGGAGCGCGAGCTGCGGGTGTACGAGACGCTGGAGAGCGTGCTGGGCGAGCGGCCCGCGGCACGGACGCTGCTGGTACGGGTGCCCGAGCCGGACGGCCCGTTGCCGGTGGACGGGTGGGGCTGGCCGGACGAGGTGAGCGATCTGCAGCCACGGCTGGCCTGGGCGGTGCTGGACTGGCTGGACCGGACCGCCAACCGCCGGGGACCGAAGCTCTCCGGGCTGCTGCGGCCGGGGCTGCTCGCGGAGTGGGCGCCCACTCTCGACGAGGATCCCGGGGTGTCCGCGTTGGCGCGGTGACCGGTTCGGTGAGCCGCGGTCGGCTCGGAAGACTCAGAAGACGTCGTCCGGTTCTTCCGGATCTGCGCTGCCGTGTACGTGGTCGGTGCTCATCGGTTCACCTCCCTTCCTGTGCCTGATGTCCGTGTTCCTGGGGACCGAGGCCGCGTTGCCGCCCGGCTGAAAGCTCCCCTCGGTGCCGGGCGGCGCGGCGGCCCCGGTCCGAGGAAGCCACTCCCCGCGGACCGGGGACAACCTGTTGCCCCGAGCCCGGACGAGCCCCGACAGTGGTCGGACAAAGCCGGACACGTCCCACAGGCCGTGCCACCGGCTCATACAGCTTCGGGGGAGGACGAATGTCCGAGAGACAGAGCGGGCACCATCGACGCCGTGATGACTGCGATCCGAGGGCGATCACCTCGGTCTCGGACTTCGCCCACCAGTTGACGCAGGCGCGCCTGCGGGCCGGACTCACCGTGCGTCAGGTCGCCCGGGCGGTACGGGTCGCGCCGAGCACGGCCGGCGACTACTTCTCGGGACGCCATCTGCCGCCGGTGCGAGCCCCCCACCTGCTCACCGCCATCCTGGCCGTGTGCGGCATCGAGGCCCAGGAGTCGCTGGACCACTGGCACGAGGCCCTGGTCCGGGTGCGGATGGCGCCGGGGCGGCCCCCGGCCGGCGCCCCCGCCCCCTACCGCGGACTGCAGGTCTTCGAGGAGGAGGACGCCGACTGGTTCTTCGGCCGGGAGGAGCTCACGGCCACCCTGACCGGGCGGCTGCGTCTGCTCGCCGGTTCCGGCGGGGGCCTGCTCGCCGTGGTCGGCCCCTCGGGCTCGGGCAAGTCGTCCCTGTTACGGGCCGGGCTGATTCCCGCGGTCCGCGGCGGGGCGCTGACCGGCCCCGCGGGCGGACCGGGCACCTCGGACGGGGTCGTCCTGATGGTCCCGGGCCGTGACCCGGCGGAGGAACTGGCGGCGCGGCTGCGGGAGTTGGGCGCAGACCGGTCGCCGCTGGTGGTGGTCGACCAGTTCGAGGGGCTGTTCACCATGTGCGGCCGCCCGGACGCGCGCTCGCGCTTCACCGAACTGCTGGGGAGCCTGCGGCCCGGACTCGTCGTCATCGGGCTGCGGGCCGACTTCTACGCGCAGGCCCTGCGGTTCCCGCTGCTCGCCGACGCCCTGCAGAACCGGCAGTTGGTGGTCGGCCCGATGAGCCCCGACGAGATGAACCGGGCGATCACGGGACCGGCCCGCAAGGCCGGCCTGGAGATCGAGAGCGGCCTGGTGGAGCTGCTGTTACGGGACCTCGCGCCGCGCGCCTCGTCCGGCGGCGACGCCGACCCGGGTTCCGCCGCCCACGACCCCGGCGCCCTGCCCTTTCTGTCCCATGCCCTGCACGCCACCTGGCAGCGGGCCTCCCGCAGCCGGCTCACCGTCGCCGCCTACCGGGACAGCGGGGGCATCCGGGACGCCGTGGCGCACACCGCCGAAGCCGTGTTCGCCGAACTGTCCGACGTACAGCAGGACATCGCCCGGCTGATCTTCCTGCGCCTGGTGCATGTCACCGACGACACACTGGTCTCCCGGCGGCGCGCGCAGTGGGGCGAGTTGCTCGACCGGGCCGAGGGAGCGCGGTCGGCGGAGCCGACGGCCGTCCTGGCCGCCTACGTCGAGCAGCGGCTGATCACTGCCGACAGCGACACCGTGGAGATCTCCCACGAGTCGCTGCTCACCGCGTGGCCACGGCTGCGGGACTGGATCGGCGCCGACCGCGACGGGCTGCGCGTCCATCAGCGGCTGACCGAGGCGGCGCGCAACTGGAAGGAGTCCGGGCGGGACGCCGGTCTGCTGCTGCGCGGCACCTCGCTGGCGCTGACCGGTGAGTGGGCGGCCGACGCCGCGCACCGCGATGCCGTCAACACCGACGAACGCGTCTTCCTCGATGCGTCGTTGCTGCACGAGGAGCAGGAGCGGCGGGCCGCCCGCAACCGCACCCGCAGACTGCGCCAACTGCTCGGCGTGGCGCTGGCCCTGGTGCTCGTCGCCTGCGGTCTTTCGGTGTACGCGCAGCGTCAGCGGGACCGGGCGGACCGGGCCCGGACCGAGGCCGTGTCGCGTCAACTGGCCGCGGAGGCGGGCCGGATCGGCGGGCACGACCCCTCGGTCAGCGCCCAACTGGCGCTGGCCGCCTACCAGACGGCACGGACGCAGGAGGCGCGCGCACGGCTGATGGACTCCTCGGCGGCGCCCTCGGCCACCCGGTTGAACGGCTTCACCGGGCTGGTGCAGTCCGTGGTGCTCGACAGCGGGAGACGGCTGCTGGCCGCGGGATCGTCCGACGGCACGGTCCGGTTGTGGAGCACCACGGACCGGACCCGGCCCCGGCGGCTGGCCCGGCTGCGCGTCTCCTCCCGACTCGCCGTCTTCGCGGTCGCGTTGAGCCCCGACGGGCGCACCCTGGTGGCCGGCGGCGGGATGGGCCTGCTGCACCGCTGGGACATCTCCGACCCGGAGCGGCCGAGCCCGCTGCCCGATCTGCCCGGGAGCCCGGACGCCACCGTCTACTCGCTGGCGTTCGCCCCCGACGGGCGGGGGCTGGCCGTGGCGGGCGCGGATCACACCGTCCGGCTGTGGGCGGACGGGCGGACGGCGGGCGCCGCCGCGCCGCCGACCGTGTTCCGCGGCGGCGACGACTACCAGCAGTCGGTGGCCTTCAGCCCCGACGGTTCGCTGATCGCGGCGGCGGGGCACGACGGGAAGACCCGGCTGTGGCGCACCGCGGGCACGGGCCGGGAGACGCCGATCGCGACGCTCGGCGGGTTCGAGGGGCCCGCGCTGGGGGTGGCCTTCAGTCCCGACGGCCGTTCCCTGGCGGTGTGCAGCCAGGACCGCACCACCCGGCTCTGGGACATCGCCGACCCCACCCGTCCGCGCGCCGCCGGCACTCCCGGCGGCAAGGCCACCAGCTGGCTCAACGCCGTGGCCTTCAGCCCCGACGGCGGCTCGCTCGCCATCGGGGGCAGCGACGACGCCGTCCGGCTGTGGGACCGCGATTCCGGTTACGTCACCGCGACGCTGCCGCATCCGGGGGCGGTCACGTCCATGTTCTGGTTCGACCGGCAGACACTGGTGACCGGCTGCGCCGACGGCGTCCTTCGCCTGTGGTCGCTGCCCGCCCCCGTGCTGACCTCGGCGCAGGGCGTCAACGCCCTCGCCTACAGCCCCGACAGCAGACTGATGGCCATCGGCACCCTGGAGCTGCAACTGTGGGATCTCGCCCGGCATCAGCCGGTCGGCAGGGCGTGGAGTCCCGGCGCCGACGCGTTCGTCCAGTCGCTGGCCTTCTCGCCCCGGGGGCGGACCCTGGCGGTCGGCTACAGCGACGCGATGGTGCGTCTCTTCTCGTACACGCTCACCGGTGATCTGACCCCGCTCGGTCCGGCGTTCCGGGTGGCGAAGAGCGGCACCGTGGAGTCGCTGGCCTTCAACCGGTCCGGGACGATGCTGGCCTCGGGCGCCGACGACTCCACCGTACGGCTGTTCGATACGAGCAGGCCGGCTCGGGTGAAGGCGCTGCGCACGCTCGCGGGAGCCACCGACGCGGTGCTGTCGGTGTCCTTCACGCCGGACGGACGGCACATCGCCGCCGGCAGCATCGACCGGGTCGTCCGGGTGTGGGCCACCGCCGGGAAGGACACCCGGCCGCTGGTGTCCCTGGGCGGGCCGACGGGCTACGTGTGGTCGGTGGCGTTCAGCCCCGACGGACGGCTCCTGGCCGCCGGCAGCGCGGACCGCACGGTGCGGATGTGGGACACGCGCGACATCCGCCGTCCGGTACGCGTGGGCCCCGAGCTGACGGGCTTCGCCAGCTATGTGTACTCCCTGGCGTTCAGCCCGGACGGCGGCACCCTCGCGGCCGGCAGCACCGACTCCACCGTGTGGCTCTTCGACGTGACCGCTCCCCGCAGGCCCGAGGTGCGCGCGGTGCTGACGGCCGCCTCCGGCCATGTCTACGCGGTCGCCTTCAGCCCGGACGGCGAGAGTCTGGCCGCCGGCGGCGAGGATCACACCGTCCGGCTGTGGAAGACGGACACGGACGCCATCGCACGCCATCTGTGCGAGAGCCGGGGGGACCCGCTCAGCGAGTCCGAGTGGCAGCGTTTCTCCCCGTCGGCCGCGATCGAGCCGAGCTGCCGGTGAACCGGCCCGTCCGGCGCCCGTCGGTCCTCGGCCCTCGGTCCCCATGTCGCGCCTCGTGTCGGCGGGTCGGCGTGTCAGTCCGCGAATTCCGGAGGGAGCAGTCCGCCCACCGGAAGGAGATCGAAGAAGTCGTGCTCGGCCGCGGGCGCGTACCGCACGATTCCCGCGAAGCGGGGTTCGCGGACGGTGACCTGCGCGATCGCCTCGGGAGCGGCGTCGTCCAGCGACTCGCACACCGTGCCGTGCCAGTACCCCGCGCTGTTCAGCGCGTCTGCCGTCCCCTCCGCCGGTTCGCCGGAGGAGGAGAGGTTCACCGCCAGGTACAGCCGCTGGACGCCCTTGTCCGCGCAGGCCCGCGCGAGCCGCCTGCCGGTGAGTCCCTCGCCGCCGCTCTCCCCCGGGGCGAACTGCGCCAGCATCACCAACAGCGGAGCCTCGCCCACGCAGGGCCAGCTCTGTGCGAAGGAGAAGACGCCCGGGTCCCCCGGCTCCAACTCACCGCTGTTCTGCGGCCCGTAGCCGATGCCGGCGCCGGATCCGGGCCGGACGCGCCCGTCGAAGTAGGCCCACCGCCAGCCCTCGGCCCGTCCGTCGGCGTTGCCCGCCTCCGCGCCCTGCCCCCAGCCCAGCATGTAACGGGTGTCGCGGACCTTCGGCGTGGCGGGCACGTCCGGCGGTGCGCTGATGCCCGCGTCATAGCCGTCCTGCCAGGCTCTGAGCTCGACGGGCACGAACACTCCGGGCTCGTCCGGGACCGGGTGGGGGTTGTGCTGGGGCATTCCTGCCTCCTGGTTCGTGGCTCGTTGCTCGTTGCTCCTGGCTCGTGGTTCGTGGCTTGCGGTTCGTTCACCAACTGGGCTTCGCGACATTGCCGTAGACCCAGCTGGACCCCGTCGACATCTCGAAGTGCAGGTGCGGTCCCGTGGAGTTGCCCGTGCTGCCGACCTTGCCGAGCTGCTGCCCTGCGGCGACCTTCTGACCGGACTTCACCTGCTTCTGCGAGAGATGGCAGTAGGTGTAGACATGGCCGTTGTCCGCTGCCAGGCCGAGCCACTGGCCGTACCCCTTGGGGTCGACCTTCGAAAAGGCGATGGTGCCGCTGCGGACGGCGACCACGGGGGTGCCGACCTTGGCGGCGTAGTCCTGACCGGTGTGCCGGCCGACGCCGTCGGGCTTCCACTTGTACGGTCCGGGGCTGAAGAATGCGAAGGTGACCGGGTGGCCGGGCACGGGCGAGGGCACATGTCCCTTGCCGGTGGGTGCGACGGCGCCCTTGCAGTTGACGGCGAAGCCTGCGGCGCGGCCGAGAGCGGTCAGCGAGGTGCAGCCGGGTACGCCGTCGGCGTCGCCGCCCTTGAAGCCCTGGGCGATCTGCTCGGCCCGGTAGGCGGCCTTCGTCTGCTCGCCGAAGAGGCCGGTGGGCCCGTCGGGAATCTTGCGACCCCGCTTGATCAGGGCCTTCTGTACGGTACGTACATCCTCGTTCTTCTTGCCGAACTGGACGTTGGACAAGGCGACCATGGGGAGCTCCTAGTAGCCGTGGGCGGCCCGGTGCGGATCCGCCTGCTGCACGCGTGCGGCGAAGTTCGAGCCGGACCGGTTGACGTGATAGCGGTCGCGGACGTAGTTGACCGTCGCGCACATGTCCGCGACCACGTCGTAGGGCGTGGTGGCTGTGCCTGTCTGGTGGTAGGCGGCGAACGTGGTGGGAATGCACTGGGTGGCGCCCCGCGAGCAGTTCTGCGGGTGGCCGTCGGGGGCCTTGCGCCCGCGCGCGTTGACGTCGGACCTGTTCACCCGACTCCCGGGGGCGTTGTGGGAGGACTCGCGCGCGGTGATCGTGGTGAGCGCCGGGACGCCGAACTTCGGGTCCATGCCGGTCAGTCGGCACGCTTTCTGGGCGTACCGCTGCATGGCTGCCAGGCCGGAGTCGTCCCCGGGGTCGTGGTAGGTGACCTGGGCGAGGGTGAGCCGTCCGTTCCTGGAGGGTGCGGCGACGCCCTTGCAGTCGACGGCGAAGCCTGCGGCGCGGCCCAGTGCGGTCAGCGAGGTGCAGCCGGGCAGGCCGTCGGCGTCGCCGCCCTTGAAGCCCTGGGCGATCTGCTCGGCCCGGTAGGCGGCCTTCGTCTGCTCGCCGAAGCGGCCGGTGGGCCCGTCGGGAATCTTGCGACCCCGCTTGATCAGGGCCTTCTGCACGGTACGTACATCCTCGTTCTTCTTGCCGAACTGGACGTTGGACAAGGCGACCATGGCGGCCCGGCTCCTCTCGTCAGTTCCAGCCCGTCACGGTGAGCCGGACGCGCGCGTCGGCGCCGAGGATGTCCACGGTGGTGTCGGGCAGCCCGATGTCGGCGACCCACGTACCGAGGGCGGGGTCCTGGTCCTCGAGGGCCGGGTTCGTCGGCACGTAGTCCCTGATGGGGCCGTCGATGTCCGAGTTCCAGGTGGCCCACACCTGGGAGCCGCCGGCATCGGTGCCCACGTCGACGACGAGGATGTCGTCGAAGTCGGCTGTCTGCTCGATGTGGTCGTCGAAGTCGAAGATGCCGTCGTGGTGCTTGCGCAGGGACAGGATCCGCAGATGCAGCGCGTAGCGCATCGCGTCGGAGCCGTTGGGGCTGATCAGGCGCGTGGCCAGGAAGGTGGTCGCCAACGGGACTCCCTCGGGATCCGGTGCGGTGAACGGCAGTTGGATCGGACACCACTGGGCGCTCATCCGCTCGTGCATCGCGATCTGCAGACCGCGTATCGACAGGCGGACCTCCGCCTGCCATGCGGTGTCCGCGTTCTGCTGCAACTGGTGGTCGACCAGGGCGGCGTGCACCTTGAGGTCGCCGAACAGGAACCGCCGAAGATTCTGGTAGCCCTCCTCGGAGTTGACGAGTCCGTAGCGTCCGCTGTGGCTGCGGTGCACATAGGCACGTTGGGCTCCGGGGACGTACGCGTTGTCGATCTGCACCAGCCCGTCGCTGCGGGCGCCGACCGCGGCGGACGACAGCCCGTGCGCCACGTCGTAGTCCTGTGGATTCGTGCCGACCAGGCAGAAGACCCGGTCGAGGGGGAAGGCGAACGGCTGCCCGTCGCCGGCCGGCATCGCCCGAGGATCCCAGCCGTCCGGCGGCTCGTCGCCCGAGCCCGCGCCGGGCGTCAGGTACTGGTACATCCGCTCACGGCCGAAGATCTCGGCGCCGTTGATGCCGATGGCGTCCCGCAGCCGCTCCAGCACGCCGAATCCGAGGTCGAAGGTGATGCCGCCGTGCGGGGTGCCGTAGGTGAAGAGGTCGGCCACGCAGTCGGTGGGCTCACGCCCGGCGTCCGGAAGGATCTTCTGGATCAGACAGCGGCAGATCAGGCCGCCCATGGAGTGGGCGACGAGATGGACGCTCGGGGCCCCGGACTTCGCGGTGACCTTGTCGATCAGCTTCAGCAGATCCCGGGCGGCGTCCTCCATCCGGAATTCCTCGGGCTTGCCTCCCCAGGTGCTCGCCGAAGGGTCGTAGAAACGGTGTATCCAGATGGTGTTGGGCGGGACGCCGGCCTGGGTGTCCAGGAAGAGCTGCTGACTGCCCTCGACCAGGATCTGATACTGCTGGTCCTTGTGGAGGCGCAGCAGCGGGCCCTCGAACTGGTAGAAGCCCGGCTTGTTCTCCGAGCCGATACGGATGTGTGTGGAGCCCGCGTTGAACCCGTAGAACGGGTCCGTCACGGCGCCGTCGATGCCCGACTGGCCGCCGGCGAAGCCGCGGACGTAGATGATGGGCAGATTCTGGGGGTTCGACATGGCGTCCGCCCGGGGTCAGCCTTCACCGATGCCCGGCAGCCAGGTGTCCGGGTGGTCGATGAAGATGTTGGAGACATATCCGCCGAGCGCGGGCACGAACGCCCACGCGTCGTTGCTGTGACCCGCCGTGTCGACCCGGTCGCCCCGGGCCTGGCAGGTCACCGTCACCGGAGTCGGCGCCGCCGGCACCGCGACGACCGGAGCGTCCAGGCGGGGCTGCGCCCGTACGTTGACGCTGGTGCCCCAGGCCTTGAGGGTTTCCAGGCTGTTCGCGGCTCTCCAGGACATCGCGACCTCCAAGCGGGAAAGTCCGCACAGTGGCGAAGGACGCTGTTGCGCCGCGGCCCAGGCTACGAAGCCGCCGTCAGCACGGCGTCACCCTGTCGTCACCGGGCAGGCAGGCCCGCCCGACGGAGTTGCAGAGCCTGGCCGGCGGCCCGAAACTGGGGATGGAGGCCTCCTCGACTCAAGTGGCACGCCGCAAGTGGCAGGCCCTCGGCGCAGCACCAGGCCCTAGCGAGGCGGTCAAGTTGGTGTCTCCTCCCCCACGGTTGCGGTTGCTCGGCCAGTTCCGGCTGGAAGTCGGCGACGAGACCGTCGAGCTGTGCCGCAACGGCCAACGGCTCCTTGCGTTCATGGGCCTGCGGCAGCGGGTGTGCCGCACGGTCCTCGCCGGCACCCTGTGGCCCGAGGTCACCGAGGAGCACGCCAGGGGCAGCCTGCGCACCACTCTGTGGAAGCTGCCGCGCGGGGAGCCGCCGCTGATCGGTTGCTGCGGAGACTCGCTGCGGGTCGCACCGGCCCTGTGCGTGGACGTCCACACCCTCACGCAGACGGCGCTCGGCGTGGTGCAGTGCCGCGACCCGGCTCTGCACGCGCTGCCGCCGCAGGAGCTGCTGCTCGGCGAGGACCTGCTGCCGGGCTGGGACGAGGACTGGGTCCTAATGGAGCGGGAACGCCTGCGCCAACTGCGGCTGCACGCGCTCGACGCGCTGGCCGAGGCGCTGATCCGACAGGGGCGGCCGGCCCTCGCGATGGAGGCGGCGTGGGCGAGCGTCCGCACGGAACCCCTACGGGAAAGCGCCCATCGGGCCGTCGTGTCGGCGCATCTCGCGGAGGGCAATGTCAGCGAGGCGCTGCGCCACTATCACGCGTTCTGCCGCCTGCTGAACGAGGAACTGAGTGTCGATCCCTCACCCCGGTTCACCCGGCTCCTCACGGAACGACTGTCTCAGCGACGTTCCTGACGACGAAAGGAGGCCTGTTCCTCCACGGCCGCGCCGATCCCCGACAGTGTCGGGGCCTGGTCCGGCGAGGCCGCCAGCCGAGGCAGGACGAAGGTCCACAGCTGCGTCACGCGCTCCACCGACAGCCAGTCCCGGTCCTCCGCGCCCAGCACGTCGAACCCCGCCGTCGCCGCCACGATCGCGGTCGTCGCGGCGTCGGCCGACACATCCTGCGCGAGTTCCCCCGCATCCTGCGCCTGCACCAGGAGATCGTGCACCCACAGCCGCCACCAGTGCAGGATCTGCGCCCCGCTCTTGCGGGAGGGATCGCCGCTCAGCCGGAAACCCGCCCTGATCAGGGGATCGCCGACCATGGCCAGGAGCAGACTGCAGGATGTGTGCAGGAGCGACTGCAGCAGCGTGTCCGCCCCGCTGCGACAGCGCTCCGCCAGCCTCTGCGCGGAGTCCGCCGCCAGCCGCTCCACCTCCCCCGCGAGATCGCTCTTGCTGGCGAAGTGAAAGTGCAGGGCGCCGGTGCTCACTCCGGCCCGCTCGCTGATGACGGGAAGGGAAGCTCCGACATAGCCCTCCGCGGCGAACACCTCGGCCGCCGCCCGGACCAGGGTCCGACGTGTGTGCACCGCCCGCGCCTGCCTGACCATCACGTTTTCCTCCCTCAGCCCGCACGGGCAACGGAAGACCGCGCCCCCTGCGCCCGCCGAAACGTGGAGAGCATCCCACCGGGACCCGCGCGAAGTAAACCGCATGTTCGGTATATTTGGTGCTTCAGTGGCGCGCTTTCGGCATGATGCCGCCGGACCGGGCCGGTCCGGCGGCATCCTCGGCAGAACGCCTCCCCGGTCAGTCGTGCGCGGGCGCGAGCAGTACGGGCAGCGAGCGGTAACTGTTCATCAGGAAGCTGGGCAGCGGCTGGAGTTCATCCGGTCGGCAGGCGAGTTCCATCCGGGGGAAGCGTTCGAAGAGCGCGGCGAACGCGCTCTCCGCCTCCACCCCGGCGAGCGGAGCTCCCATGCAGCGGTGCGGTCCATGGCCGAAGCCGAGGCCGTCGCCGTCCTTGCGCAGCACGTCGAACCGGTCGGCGTCCGGTCCGTAGCGCTCGGGGTCCCGGCCGCCGGCCGCGAAGGAGACCAGGATGGCCTCGCCCTTGCGGATGAGCACCCCGTCCAGGTCGATGTCCTCGACGGCGAACCGCATCGGCGAGTACGCGCCGGGCGTGTGCACCCGCATGGTCTCGGTCACCACGTCCTGCCAGGTCGCCCGCCCCTCCCGGACGTGCTCCAACTGCTCGGGCCGCAGCAGCAGCGCCCCCACCGCGTTGGTGATCAGGGCGGCGGTGGTGTCCTGTCCTCCGGCGATCATGAGGAAGAGGGTGCCCAGGAGTTCCTCCTCGCTGAGCCGGTCGTCCTGGTCACGCGCCTCGATCAGCAACGACGTCAGATCGTCGCCGGGTTCGGCCCGTTTGGCCTTGACCAGCTCCGACAGCCGTACGAAGGCCTCCAGGCGCGCCGCCTCGATCTCCTGCCCGCTGATCGTCGTGCCGAACACCGTGTGCAGCGCCGCGCACAGGGCGTCGGTCGCCTCGCCCTGCGGCACCCCGAACAGCTCGCAGATCACCCGCATCGGCAGCAGCTCCGCGAACGAGGACCGCAGATCCACCGGCACACCCGGCCGGGCCGCCGCGAGCCCGTCGGCGAGCCCGTCGACGAGTTCGCCCGCGATCTGCGCGACGCGCGGTCGCAGCGCCTCCGAGCGCCGTGCGGTGAACGCCGCCGCCACCAGCCGGCGCAGCCGGGTGTGCGAGGCGCCGTAGGCGAACAGCATGTTCTCGTTCACCACCCACGGGTACAGCGGCCACTCCTCGGTGATTCTTCCCTCGATGAACTCGGGCCAATGCAGGCGCGCGTCCTTCGAGACCCGGGAATCGGTCAGCAGCCGCTCCACATACTGCTGCCGCAGCACCGCCCAGGCCACCACACCCCCCGGCAACTCCACCTGTACCGCGGGTCCCTTGGCCCGCAGCATCGCCGCCTCTCCCGCGAGGTCACGCCCCGTCACATCAAGGGCGTAAGGGCAGGCAGTCGTATTCATCGTCGTACTCCCTGGGGTCGTCTTGCGGGCTTCGGCAGTCGCACTCGCCCGGCGAGCCGTTCACCCCACACCACTCCCCGCGTCTCACCACCCCCAACCACCACTCCCGACCACCGCTCCACGGCAGCCGGTCAGCCGGTGGACTGGGGCTGCCTCGCCTCCCCGGTCGACCGCATGGCCTCCTCATAGACCCGGGCGCCGCGACCCGGCGTCGTGTCCAGCTGCAACAGCACCCCCGGCACCGCGACCCCCGCCATCAGGTGCCGCTGGAGGTCCGCCACCCGCTCCGGCAGGTCCGCGTGCCCCGTCATGACCTTCGACAGCACCTGTACACCCGTGAACGCCCCCACGAACATCCGCGCGGCGGCGGCCACATCGATGTGCGGCAGCAGTTCCCCCCGGTCCTTCGCCCGCCCCAGCACCTCCGCGTTGCGAGCGATCCACCCGTTCATCGGCACCCGCCGGTCCAGCCCGTCGCTCGGCGCTCCCTGATCCACCGTCAGACGGATGCTGCCCTGCACCAGCGGATCACCCATCCACAGCAGATGCGCCAGCACGAACGCCTCGTCCAGCCCCTGCTGCAGCATCAACTCCCGCGTCGGCACGGCCGGAACGGCCTCCAGCTGACAGGCGAGCACCGCCTGCGCGAGCTCCTCCTTGGAGGCGAAGTGGAAGTACAGAGCGCCCTTGGTCACCCCGGCGCGGGCGAGGATCCCCGCGATCGTCGCCGCCTCGTACCCCACCTCCGCGAACACCGCCGCGGCCGCGACGAGGACGGCCCGCCTCGTTCGCACGGCCCGTTCCTGCAGTGCCACGCCCCACCTCCGAGGTAGCTTCCCCGCGATTTCCGGCTTCGGAAAATATACCGACAGGTCAGTCTCCTGCCACCGCGTGGGGCTCGCGGCCTCGCCCCCGGGACGCCGGAACAGAGAGCACCAGCCGTACCAGATCCGCTCATCCGACACAGCCACCACTGAAATCCCGCCATCTGCGCCCTTGCGGTTTGCCGATTTCTGTCTTGATTACAAAACCGGTAGGTCCGTATCTTCTGGCTCACTGCACATCCAGACATCCAGTTTCCGGATCTGCGACAAACGGGGAGAGGGTTCATGGCCCTTTTGGCATTCCACAGCGGAGAGCGCCCCACCGGGCCACACCGCGTCGACGACGTCGGCCCCGTCACTGAGACCGTCCATGAGCTGACCCGGCTGCTGTTCGACGAGGACGGCGAGGGCGAGCGGGTCCACGCCCCCTGGCGCCGGCTCATCGCCGAGGACGTCTTCCGCCATCGGCCCGGCCTCACCCCCGAGCAACGCGCCGCGCAGTCCTACACCTGGCTACGCCTGGTCAACGACACCCTCGACGACCCCGAATCCCTCGCCACCGACGTGGCCCTCCTCACCGCCCTGCACGAGTGGGCGGCCATCGTGGAGGGGGGCGGAGGCCTCACCACCGTCGCCAGCATCCACTACAACCTCTTCCTCGGCAGCCTCCTCGACCACGACGCCGACCCCCTGAGAGACCTGACCGAGTTCACCGCCCTGCGACGCATCGGCACCTTCCTGTGCACCGAGCTCGACCACGGCAACGACGCGCCCGCGCTGGAGACCACCGCCCGCCTCGACCCCGAGACCGGCGGCTTCGTCCTGCACACCCCCCACCCCGGCGCCGCCAAGTTCATGCCCAACACCAGCGCCCTCGGCGGCCCCAAGTCCGCCGTGGTCGCCGCCCGTCTGCTGATCGACGGCCGTGACCACGGCATCTTCCTCTTCCTGACGCCTCTGACCGACCACAGCGGCCCCCTGCCCCACATCACCGTCACCCCCCTCCCGCTGCGTCCGAACGCCCCCGTCGACCACTGCCTCACCTCGTTCGACCAGCTGCCGCTGCCCCGCCAGGCCCTGCTGCAGGGCGAGCACGGACGCCTCGGTCCCGACGACTGCCTCACCAGCAACCTCGGCAACCGGCGAAAACGCTTCCTCACCTCCATCGCGCGCGTCACCGCCGGGAAGCTCTGCATGAGCGCGGCGGCCGTCGGCGCCTCGCGCGCCGCGCTCGCCATCGCCGTCCGCTACGGCGACCACCGTCGAGTCAGCGGGACCCGGCCCGGTCAGCGCATCCCCATCAACACCCACCGCACCCACCACGGGCGACTCCTCCAGGCCGTCGCCGGCGCCTATGCCATGACCTTTCTCCACCGCTCGCTCACCGCCGAGTGGACCCGCCACACCGCCGACGACCGCACCCGCCTCGAACGTCTCATCGCCCTCGCCAAGGCCTGGATCACCTGGCAGGCCCGCACCATCGCCCTGGAGGCCCGTGAGCGTTGCGGCGCGCAGGGACTCCTGCCCGCCAACCACCTCGCCGGCTTCCCCGAGTACATCGAGGGGACCATCACCGCCGAGGGCGACAACCTCCTCATCACCACCAAGGCGGCCGCCGAGCTCCTGCACCACCCGCCGACTCCGCCCGCCCCCGACCCCGGCCCGCCCCACCTCACCAACCCGCGCTTCCTGCGCAACCTGCTCGCCCACACCGAGCACTCCTTCCACGCCCAGGCCCACAGCGCGCTGCGCAACGGCCCGGCCCACGACCCGCAGGCCCGCTGGAACACCGCGTCGGCGCCCGCCCTCCAGCGAGCTCACACCCACACCGCTCTCCTGGCGGCCGACGCCCTGCTGGCGGCCCTCACCCACACCGCTCACCAGCCCACCCGTCAGCTCCTCACCGAACTGACCACCCTCCACCTCCTGGCCCAGCTCACCCCGCACACCGGCATCCTGCTCGCCGACGGGCACATCGCCCCCCACCACATCCACGAGCTCCCCGCGACCGTCGACGCCCTCACCGACAGCCTCCAGCCCCGACTCACCACCCTCACCGAGGCGTTCGACCTCCCGCCCCAGTACCTCGACGCCCTCCCGCTCATCTCCACTCGATGAGCGGGAGCGGCTCCCGCAACAGGTGTGCTGTTCGGGCAGGCTACGGCTTGCGGCCCACGCCGCAGTAGGCGTCGACAGCGACGGCGAAGTTGGCTGAATCGTCGTGGTCGGCACGCCACTTCGTCACCTGGACGATCCCGGGTTCCACCAGCTCCAGCCCGTCGAAGAAGCCACCGATCTCCTCGATGCTGCGCACGTAGTACGGCACGGCGCCGCTCGAGTTGTAGGCCTCCGACGCGGCGATCATGCCCTCGCTGGTGGCGGTGCTGTCGCTGATGACCAGGTGGCTTCCGGACGGCAGGCCGGCCATGAGCCGCCGGACGAGGTCGCGCGCCTGCTCGTAGTCGGCCACGTGGCCCAGCGTGTTGAGGATCATCAGGCCGACCGGCCGGGAGAAGTCAAGGGTGCCCGCGGCGGCTTCCAGAACGGCTTCCGGGTCGTACAGGTCCGCGTCCAGATAGGCGGTCTTGCCTTCCTTCGTGCTCGTCAGGAGGGCGTTCGCGTGGGCGAGCACGACGGGGTCGTTGTCGACGTACACGATGCGGGCGTCCGGGGCGACGCGCTGGGCCACCTGGTGGGTGTTGTCGGCGGTGGGGAGACCGGTGCCCACGTCCAGGAACTGGCGGATGCCCTGCTCTCCGGCCAGGTGGGTCACCGCACGGCCCAGGAAGTGCCGGCTGGTGACGGCCACGTCGACCAGCCCGGGGAAGATCTCCTTGATGTGGTCGCCTATCTCCCGGTCGACCTCGTAGTTGTCCTTGCCCCCGACGAAGTAGTTCCAGAACCGGGCCGAGTGCGGCTTCGACGTGTCGATCCGGCCGGGTGTTCCCACAGTCGCGTCGGTCTGGGAGGTGGAATCCGACACAGCAAAGCCTCCTGCACAGGTACGTTGATGATCAGGGGCTCCAACCTAGGCGAACTTCCTTTCGACGCATGGACGTTGAGAGCGCTTGCCATCGCACGGCATGAGGTTTCGGCCAAGTCGGGGGCCGGGCGAGGCGGGCCCCCGACGGTCGCTTCAGGCGGCTGTGTAGCCGAGTTGGCGCCTCATGTACGGGGTCATGAGGGTCTTCGCCTTGGCCAGTACCGAGGTGCGGCCGCCCAGCACCGCGCTCTCGCCGCCCGGCACCGGCAGCAGGGTCAGTCCGTCGGCCGCGCCGAACGGCACGATGAGCGGGGTGCGCTGGATCGGCCGGTAGAGGCGGGGCTCCTTGCGGTGCCTGCCGGAACTGTGCAGCTGTACGCGGATGTTGTGGGCGGCGAGGTCGGCCTGGGCGAGCGCGGCGGGGGTGATCTTCAGCTCGGTGGCGTCGTTGACGTCGCCGACCGCGAACACGTCCGGACGGCCGCCGACCCGGAGTCTGCGGTCGACCTTGACGTGGCCGCCGGGGTTCAGCCAGTCGCCGTGTCCGGCGAGGCGCAGCCAGAGCGTGTTGGGCGTGGTGCCCGTCGCCCAGAAGGAGACGTCGGCGTCGACGATGTTGCCGTGTGCGTCGCGGTAGGTGCCGAAGTCGTTGCCGGGGGACATGAACGAGTCGAGGCGGACCTCCACGTCGTGGGACTCCAGCCAGGCCAGCGCCTTGCGCCCGGCCCGCTCGCTCCCCGTGGAGTGGAGCAGGGTCGGCCCGGAGTGGGCGAGCGTGACCCGGGCGTCCGGCCGGGCCAGGCGTATCTCCGCGCTGAGTTCGACGCCGGAGGGGCCGCCGCCGACGACCAGGACATGTCCGGCGGCGGCGATCTTGCGCTGGTGACCGGCGAACGACTTGATCGTCTCTTCGGTGGTGGTTCCGGTGAAGCGGGCCGGTTCGGGGTAGTCGGCGCCGGTGGCGATCACGACCACGTCGTAGGGGAGCCGCTCGCCCGTCGCCAGTACGACCTGCCGTTCGTCGGTGTCGATGCGGGTCGCCTTCCCCACCACCACGCGGCCCTCGTGCAGGAGTCGGTCGTACGGGATGAAGGGGGTCATCGACCACTCCGGGCGCACGCCGGCGCGGAGGGAGGATATACGGTGGAAAAAGACCTCTTTGCGGTCCACCAGGGTGACCCTCGCGGTCGCGTCCAGCCGTTTCGCCAGCCGGACGCCCGCGTAGCCGCCACCGATCACCACTACGTCGCCGTCGCGCACGCGCGTCTCCTGTGCATGGGGGGAAAGCGAGCGGCACGGCGCGTGGACTGCCTCGGCCACTCGAACTGCCGACGAGCGTAGCGTTTGAATTCTCAAGTTCGCAGGGAACGATGTGGACGTTCCGTGAAGCACTGCGTGTTGGCAGGTGTCACCAGCTTCTGAGATCGGCGTCGGCGGCGGCCGTCACGACGCGGTCCCGTTCGGCCGGTGTGAACAGGCCCTCGGACAGCCAGGCGTCGGCCAGGCCGCGGACCGCGTCCACGAAGCGGGCGGAGGCCGTGAACGGCGCCTGCGCCCACAGGACGTCGAGGAAGGTCAGGCCGTCGCCGCGGGCGCGGTTCGGCACGCCCGAGTCGGTCGCGCCGAAGACGACGACGGGCTCCGTGCGCTTGAAGTAGGCGTGGTAGCGGGTGTCGTCCGCGAGGTGGAAGGGGGCCAGGGTCAGGCCGTGCGTGGTGAAGTGGTGCGGGCGGCCCTCGGGGCGGATCGGGTCGGCGAGGTCGCCGCGCAGCGTGAAGTCCTTGTAGAACGAGAACGCCCGCAGGCTCGTCGCCCGGCTCCGCGCGACCAGCAGGATCGGTCCGTGGAACAGCGACTGGACCGTCGGATCGTCCGGGGCCCTCTCGATGCGCAGGCGGTAGGGGGCGGACACCGTGACCCGGTCGCCGCGCTGCCAGGTCCGGCTGAGGGTGAGGTAGCTGCCGGGCACCGCCCGCGCCTGCTGCCGGACCCCGTTGACGGTGACCGTGAAACCGGCCGTGGCCCAGGACGGAACCCGCAGCTTCAGGTCGAGGCTGCCGCCGCCCTCACGGAACGTCAGGGTGCGGACGCCTTCGGTCGGGTAGGCGCTCGTCTGCTCGACGACAAGGCCCCGCTCCGGCCACCGCAGCGTCGAGGCGAGGTAGAGGTTGACGTACAGGGCGGCGCCGTCGGCGGAGTGGAAGTACACCGAGTCCTGGTACTTGGTGTGGTTCTCCATGCCGGTGCCGCCGCAGCAGGTCCCGGTGTTGCCGTACTCGCGCACCACTCCCGGGCCCATGCCGACGAAGTAGGTGACCTCCGGACCGGTCGAGCCGACGGCGTCCCGACGGGAGGCCAGGATGTGGTTGGTCAGGCCCCGCTCGTAGTGGTCCAGGTAGGCGGCGTCCGGCTCGTGGAAGAACAGCTGCCGGCTCAGCTTGAGCAGGTTGTACGTGGCGCACGTCTCGGCGTTGTTGTCGCCCAGGGTGGCCGCGACGGCGCCCCGGGCGCGGAACATCTCGCCCTGGCCGGTGCCGCCCAGGCTGTAGGTGCGGGGGCCCGCGACCATGCCCCAGAAGTTGCGGGCCGCCGCCGCGTACTGCTCCTCCCCCGTGTGGTCGAACAACCGCAGATAGCCGGTGAACTGGGGGATGTGCTGGTTGGCGTGCCGGCCCTCCAGGATGTCCCGGTCGGCGGCGCAGGCGTCCAGCAGCGCGGTGTTGTCGAAGCAGCGGGCGGCGGCGAGGTGTTCGGGCCGTCCGGTGAGGGCGTGCAGGTCGGCCAGCACCTCGTTCATCCCGCCGTACTCGCCGGCGATGTAGATCGACCACATGCGCTCCAACTGCGCCTTGGGCAGCCGGCCGAGTCTGCTGTGCACCCAGTCGCCCATCGTGGACGCGACGGCGAGGGCCTGCGCGTTCCCGGCCAGGGAGTGCGCGTCGAGGAGACCGCGCATGATCTTGTGGCAGGTGTAGTAGGGCGCCCAGATGGTGGGGTAGGTCGTGTAGCTCTCCAGCAGGATGAACTGGGTCTCGGGGTAGGCCGCCAGATAGCCGGGGTGGGTGGGCTTCGGCGAGCCGTGGTCCGCGAACGCCTGCTGGCAGAGGGCGAGTTCGGCCACGAGATGGTCGAGCTTGGCCTTGAGGGCGGCCTCGCGTGTGTCGGCGTACGCCTGGGCCACGAGGGTGAGGAAGTGTCCGGCGTAGTGGCCGCGCAGATTGCCGTCGGCGGTCTCCCAGCCGCCGGGCGGCTGGGCGCCGCGGGTGTCGAGCCCCGCGTTGGCGCGGAAGACGGCCAGGATGCGGTCGGCCGGGTAGGCCCGGGCGTAGCCGAGCAGCAGGTCGCGCTTGCGGCGGAACACGCCGTCGCCGAGGGCGACCTGGTCGAGGGGGAAGGGCTGTACCGCCCAGGTGGAAGGGGCTGGTGCCGCCGGGGCGGGGGTGACTCGGTCGCGTGCCGTTCGGTCGGGTGTCGCGGCCTGCGCCGCGGGGGCGGCGGCTGCGAGTGGGCCGACGGCGGCGCCGCCTGCGGCCAGTTTCAACACCTTGCGGCGGGTGGGGGGTCGGGACATGTCTCGGACTCCGATCATCGGTCGTCGGTGCTGTCCGGCCGTGAGTCGTGCGTCGGCAGCCACACCCTCATCGTCGAGGGCCCGCGGTTCGCCCAGGAGTGGTACGGGACCAGGACGATCCCCGCGCGCCCGGCGGCCGAGGGGCCGGTGGCGGCGTCGAACGGGCGGTACGGCCAGGGTTCCTCGGACTGTGCGTCGTCATCGGTTGCGTCCCCGTCGACCACGACGGTGCCGTCCGGACCGTCCTGCGGTGCGGTGGACGGATCCACTCGTACGACGTCGACCTCGTGGCCGTACGGGAGGTCCACGGACTCGGCGCAGTACACCAGGGGCCCGCGCTCGACGGCAAGGGTGCCTCGTACGGCGTCGATGCGCGGGTCGGGCGCGGTCCAGCGCGGCCGTACCGGCAGGTCGAGGCGGATCTCGTCGCCGGGGCGGAAGACCTGGGTGACGGTCGCCGTCCCGGGGGCTGCGGCTCGGCGCGATCCGTCGGGGGCGGTGAGCCGGGCGGCGCTGCCCCGCGTCCAGTCGGGGACGCGCAGGGACAGGGTCCACGGGTGGTCCGGGGCGCGGTCGACGCGTACGGTGACGCTCCCGCCGTGGGGGTAGTCGGTGCGCACGGTCAGTGCGAGGCCGCCGGTGGCGATCTCCGCGTCGGCGTACTGGTGCAGTTGGATGCCGTGGTCGTCCGCCGTCGCCAGGTAGGCGGGGAGGAGGGCGAGGGTGCGTGCCACGTTGGTCGGGCAGCAGGACACCGCGAACCAGGGGGCGCGCAGGCTCGACTCGGCGCGCGGGCTGTCGGTGTCGGCCGGGGGGACGGTGCCTCGGCGGCGCCGGTGCAGGGTGTTGGCGTAGAAGAAGGCCCGGCCGTTCTCGGCGGGTGAGGTGGCGACCACGTTGAAAAGGGTCCGCTCGGCCAGGTCGGCGAAGCGCGACTCGCCGGTGGCGAGCAGCAGCCGCCAGCTGAGCATCACGGAGGCCACGCCGGCGCAGGTCTCCGAGTAGGCGCGGTCGGGCGGCAGGACGAAGTCGTCGCCGAAGGCCTCGTCCCGGTGGTGGGAGCCCATGCCGCCGGTGAGGTAGGTACGCCGGGCGACCGTGGCCTCCCACTGTCGTACGACCGCGGCGAGCAGATCGTCGTCCCCTGTCTCCACCGCCACGTCGACCGCGCCGGACGCAAGGTAGAGGGCCCGCACGGCGTGGCCCCGGAACACGGTGGCCTGCCGCACGGGCAGGTCGTCCTGGTAGTAGACGCGGCCGAACTCGCCGTCGGCGAGCGTGCGACGGCCTCGGCGGTCGACGAAGAGCCGCGCCTGGTCGAGGTAGCGCTGCTCCCCCGTCGCCCTGGCCAGTTCGACGAGGGCCGGTTCGATCACCGGGTGCCCGCAGACGCGCTCGATGCCGCCCGGGCCGAAGGTGGCGCACACATGGTCGGCGGCCCGCCGGGCGATCTTCGCCAGCTCTCCGTCGCCCCCGGCGCGGATCTGGGCGACGCCTGCCTGGATCAAGTGGCCGTAGCAGTACAGCTCATGGCCCCATTCGAGGTCGCTGTACCGGGCCTGCTGGCCTGGCCGGTCGAAGGCGGTGTTGAGATAGCCGTCGGGTTCCTGGGCGGGGGCGATCGCCTCCGTGATCGCGTCGAGCGCGTTGCCGTGTCCGCCCTCCCAGGCCATGGCTTCGAGCAGCTTGTAGACGTCCGAGTCGGCGAACTCCCGTCCGCGCCTCTCGTGTTGGATGCGCCCCGCGACGGCGGCGCGGAAGTTGCCGATCCAGCGGACGCGTTCCATCCAGTCGTGGCAGTGGTCCAGCGTGGCGGTCGCGTTGGTGTGCCGGCGCCGGGCCCAGAATCCTCCGGTGATCCGGACCTCGTCCAGGCCGAGCGGTCGCAGTCGGCCGCGGCTCGGCGCCACGGGCACTGCGGACCCCACGGGCCCGACGGATGCCCCCTGCGTGTTCTCCTTCACCGCGTCATCCCTTCAGCGCACCCGACATGAAGCCCCGCACGTAGTGCCGTTGCAGCAGCAGGAAGAGGAGCAGACAGGGCACGGCGAGGACCACCACCCCGGCTTCGGTGGCGCCGTAGTCGACGGCGCCCATGCTCTGTTGTCGCAGGTTCGCGACGGCCAGCGGCAGGGGCGCCTTCTGGCTGTCCGAGATGAGGATCAGGGGCGCGATGAAGTCGTTCCAGGCCGCGAGGAACGCGAACAGCCCCACCGTGATCAGCCCTGGCCGCACGGCCGGAAGCAGGACCCTGCGCAGCGCGCCCGCCGTGCCGCAGCCGTCGACGAGCGCGGACTCCTCCAGTTCGCGCGGCACCGCCTCGAACGAGATCCGCATCATGAAGGTGGCGAACGGGAGTTGGAACATCGTCAGCACCAGGCTCAGCCCGAACAGCGAGTTCTGCAGGTGCAGCCTGCCGAGCAGCACATAGAGCGGGATGAGCAGCGTGGCGTAGGGAACCATGAGGATGGCCAGGGTCAGCAGGAACAGCAGGTTCTTGCCCGGGAACTCGAAGCGGGCGAAGGCGTAGCCGCCGAGCAGGGACACGCCGAGGGTGAGGGCGACGGTGAGCGCTGAGACCAGGGTGCTGTTGCCGAGGTAGCGCCACAGCCCTGCGTCGTAGTCGAGCAGCGTCCGGTAGTTGCCGAGGCCGTAACCGGTTTCCTGCGCGGTGCCGGGCTGCGCGCCGACCGACGCCCAGGCGTTCCACACCAGGGGAAAGAGGAAGATGACGGCCAGTCCTCCGGCGACGACGTAGTAGGGCGTCCGGCCGAGGGCTCGGGTGAGCACCGGTGACTCCTTTCCGCGAGAGGCGCGGGTCATGACTCGTCGGCGTGGCGCAGACCGCGGAACTGCAGGACGTTGAGCAGCAGCAGTGCGGCGAGCACGAGGATCGACAGGGCCGCCGCGGTGCCGAGGTTCAGCCGCTGGAACGCCTCGCGGTAGATCAACTGCACGACGGTGACGGTGCTGTTGTCCGGTCCGCCCTTGGTGAGGACGAAGAACTGGTCGAAGGCGAGCAGCGATCCGGTGGCACAGAGCAGCAGGGACAGCGCGAGCGACGGACGCAGCAGCGGCAATGTGATGGAGCGGAAGATCTGGCCTCTGCTCGCGCCGTCCGTCCGGGCCGCCTCGTACACCTCGTGCGGGATGCGCTGGAGGCCGACGAGCAGGATCAGCATGTAGAAACCGGCGAACTTCCAGACGATGAGGAACACCGTCGACAGCAGGGCGGAGGTCGGCGTGCCGAGGAAGGACACCGGGTCGTCGACGAGGCCGAGCTGCTCCAGGATGCTGCTGAGTGGCCCGGTGGTGGGGCTGTACAGGCCCCAGAAGAGCAGGGAGGCGGAAGCGAGGCCGAGGGCGCCGGGCAGGAAGTAGACCGTGCGGAAGAAGCCGGCGCCGGGACGGGACTCCTGCACGAGCAGGGCGAGGAGCAGGGCCAGGCCGAGCAGGACGACGGTGACGATCACGGTGTAGAGGAGGGTGAAGCGGACGGCGGGCCAGAACAGGGTGCTGTCGGTGACGTCGGTGTAGTTCTCGGGGGCGTTGGCGCCCTGGTTCCCCGCGAGCAGCGGCCAGTCGCTGAGCGACATCTGTCCGACGAGGAGGAGGGGAAGCAGGAAGAAGACGGCGACGAACAGGGCCGTGGGCGCGGCGTAGCCGAGGCCCTGAAACGTGCGGGAGGCCCGCACTTCAGTCGGCCAGCGAGGCGGTGACCGCCTTGTTGTCCTTCTCCACCGACGCCCCGTCGCCGAAGACGGCGTCGCGCATCAGGGACAGCCAGGGCCCGTTGGGGTCGTTGAAGGTCTGGCCGAACTTCAGGGCATACGGGGTGCGGCCGTCCGCCACGAGCTGGTTGACGGCGACCAGGCGTGGGTCCTCGGCCGAGTACTTGTTGGCGGCGAGGTCGGTGCGGGCCACGACGTCCTTGTGTGCGGCGACGACGTCGACCTGTGCCTCGTCGCCCAGTGACCAGGCGAGGAAGTTCCAGGCCTGGTCGGCCGACTTGCTGGTGGCCGAGATGCCGATGGCGTCGCCGCCGACGAAGGTGGACCTGCCCCCGTCGGGGCCGGGGATGGGTGCGACGCCGAGGTCCAGGTTCTTGGGCATCAGGCCCAGGGTGGTCGACGGCATGGGCATGATGCCGACCTTGCCCTTCGGGAAGACGCCGGTCCAGGTGGCGCCCGTCTCGTCGCGCGCGCCGGGCGCCACGATGCCGTCCTTCACCCAACCCCGGTAGGTGTCGTAGACCTTCTTCGCGGTGGCGGAGTCGAGGTTCGCCGCGGTGCCCTCCTCGTTCAGCACCTCCTCTCCCCCGGCCCAGATGGACGGCCACCAGGTGAAGACGCCGCAGCCGCCGCAGTTGCCGCCGAAGAAGGTGCCGTCGACCCCGCCGCCCAGCGCGTCCACGGCCCGCGCCTGTCGGTCCCATTCGGCGAGGGTGGTCGGCGGCTTCGCGGGGTCGAGCTTCGCCTTGCGGTAGAGGTCCTTGTTGTAGAAGAGCACCGACAGGTCGAGGGTGTGCGGGACGACGTACTTCTTGCCCTCGTACGTGCCGGCCCTGATGTGGGACTGGGCCAGCGCGTCGGCGAAGGGCAGGGCGTCGATGCGCTCGGTGAGGTCGGCGAAGAGGCGGCTGGTGGTGTAGTTGGGCACGAACACCACGTCGGAGGCGAAGAGGTCGGGAAGGTCGCGGGAGCCGGCGGCCGCGCCGACCTTGGCCTGGTAGTCGTCGGTGGGGATGACGGTCAGTTCGATCTTGTTCTTGTGGCCCGCGTTGTAGGCCTTGACCAGCGCCTCGCTCTGCGGCCGGGTCGCCGCCCGGGTCCACATCGTCAGCGTGGCGCCGTCGTCGACGCCGGTGGCGTCCGCCGGGCTTCCTGCCGCCCCGCCGTCCGAGCCGCCGCCGTCCCCCGACCCGCAGGCCGTGATCAGGCTCGCGGCGGCGAGGAGCGCGACGACGCCGGCGGCGAGCCGGCGGATGGGTCTACGTGGTCCGGTCGTGCTCCCCATGACGATCCCCCTAGTGTGGGTTCTGCGACGGAAAGGAACCGAAAAGGCTTTCTGAAAGCTAGAACTCGACTGATGGTCCGTCAATCCCCTTGGCCGGAACCGCTGTCGGGGTGGAGGGCGAGGCATCGCCGAAACCTGTGAAACCGCGCTCGACGCACTCCGCCCGAAATCTTTCGCGTACGGTTTACGCACGCAACGCGAGACAGGAGCCCCTCCATGACACCGGCCGCCGGCCCCTCCCGTTCGCATCCCGCCACGCTCAGCGACGTCGCCCGGCTGGCCGGCGTGTCCATCGCCACCGCCTCCAAGGCCCTCAACGGCCGCAGCCAGGTGCGCGCCGAGACCCGGCAGCGGGTGATCGAGGCGGCCGAGCGGCTGGCCTTCCGGCCGAACCAGCTGGCGCGCGGCCTGCTCGTCGGGCGGTCGGGCACCGTCGGTCTGCTCACCAGCGACCTGGAGGGCCGGTTCAGCATCCCGATCCTCATGGGTGCCGAGGACGCCTTCGGCGCGGGCGAGGTCGCGGTCTTCCTGTGCGACGCGCGCGGCGACGCGATCCGCGAGCAGCACCATGTCCGCGCGCTGCTCGGGCGCCGGGTCGACGGTCTGATCGTGGTCGGCAGCCGCACCGACCCGCGTCCCTCCCTCGGCCGTGAACTGCCCGTCCCCGTGGTCTACGCGTACGCGCCGTCGGACGATCCGGCGGATCTGTCGATCGTCCCCGACAGCGTCGACGCCGGTCGGATCGCCGTGGAACACCTGCTGGCCTGCGGCCGGACCCGGATCGCGCACATCACCGGCGACCCCGGGTACCTCGCGGCGCAGGAGCGGGCCGAGGGCGCCGCGGCCGCGCTCGCCGACGCCGGTCTCGCCCTGGTCGGCGAACCACGGTTCGGGGCCTGGTCGGAGGGGTGGGGCCGGGCGGCCACCGCACTGCTGCTCGACCGGCAGCCGGACGTCGACGCCGTGCTGTGCGGCAGCGACCAGATAGCCCGTGGAGTCATGGACGTGCTGCGCGAGCGTGGTCACCGGGTGCCGGAGGACGTGGCGGTCATGGGCTTCGACAACTGGCAGGTGCTGACCGCCGCCTCGCGCCCGCCGCTGACGAGCGTCGACATGAACCTGGAGCAGGTCGGGCGCGCGGCCGCGCACGCCTTGTTCACCGCGATCGGCGGAGCCCGCCGCTCGGGGATCGAGACGGTGCGCTGCCGGGTGGTCATCAGGGGCTCGACGGCACCGCTGTCCTGAAGCGAACGCTGTCTTGATGCGAACGCCGTTCGCTCACAGGTCTCTTGACACTGCATCAGCTCGCTTCTACGTTGCGAAAACCTTTTAGGTGCCCTTTCCGTGCCTCTCGTCACCCCCACTCAGGGAGCCTCCGATGAGAAGACCGCACGCCTTGTTCGTCGCCCTGGTGCTGATGCTCACCTCGCTGCTCGCCGCGCCGTCGGCGCATGCCGCGCAGACCATCGGGTTACCCACCTTCACCGGCCCCGCCGTCCCGTCCCCGCCCGTCGCCTACACCCCCGGCGACATGATGCGGAGCATCTACGACGCGGAGAGTTCGGGAACCGATTTCTGGATGGACCGGCTGCTGGCCCGCACCGGCGACGACCCGGCCGGGCCCTGGCTGATGAGCCGGGGGCGCGCGGTCTTCATGAAGACCCACAACCCCGCGGTGCTCGGTTTCGGCGGTCAGGTCGCCTACTGGGAGAGCATCAGCAACAACAACGCCTACACGGTCGCGATCACCCCGGGCACCTTCACCGAACAGGTGTCGCAGCGCCGACAGACGCCCAGTCACTGGAAGAGCGTCCACACCACCGGCTCGATCACGGTCACCCAGACCAAGTTCATCACCGACAACAACGTGGCCGTGACCAACCTGTCGATCAAGAACAACGGCACCGGCTCCAGCACCCTGCAACTGCGGGCGACCTCGCCGTACGCCACCTCGGGCACGGGAGTTGAGCTGACCGGCCAGGTCAACGCCTACAACAACCTCACCACCATCCGGCCGAGGCTCACCGGCGACGGCTTCAGCGTCTCCAGCGGGGGTCTCAACCGCTCGGTGACCGTCGGCGCCGGAGCCACCGTGACGGCCAAGGTGGTGATGGGCTTCGTCACCGACGAGATCCCCGAGTCGCTGACCGAGTACAACGCCTACGCGGGCTACTCGGCCGACACCGCCTTCGCGACCCATGTCAGGGCCTACAACCTGTGGTGGGCGCAGAACGTGCCCTACATCGACGTACCCGAACCGGCGATCAAGAAGAACGTCTACTACCGCTGGTGGTTGATGCGCTTCAACAACCTCGACGCCGACATCCCCGGGCAGACCTTCCAGTTCCCGACGTCGACCGAGGGCGTCCTCGGCTACAACAACGCGATCGCGCTCACCCAGCCCATGCACATCGACGACCTCAAGTACCTGCGCAACCCGGCCTACGCGTACGGCGACTGGCTCAGCGCCGGCCAGACCTCCAAGGGCGGCCGTTTCCTCGACAACCCCGGGGACCCGGAGAACTGGTCCAACAGCTACACCCAGTACATCGCCGAAGCGGCCTGGAAGAGCTATCAGATCCACGGCGGACAGCCCGCGATCGCCGGCAACCTCGCCCGGTACGCCGAGGGTGACGTCAAGGGCCAACTCGCCTACTACGACCACGACAACAACAAGCTCATCGAGTACGACTGGGGCGCGCTGACGGGCAACGACGCCGACGCCGTCTCCTTCCACTGGAAGCCCGGCAACATGGACCGCGCCGAGTCCGCCTACCAGTACAGCGGCGCGCTCGCCGCCGCCGAGGCCTACGAGGCGATCGGCAACACGGCGAAGGCCACCGAGATGCGCACCCTCGCGACGCAGATCAAGGACGCCATCGTCAACGTGCTGTGGAACCCCAGCCGGCAGTTGTTCGAGCACCGGTTGAAGTCGACGAACGAGTGGGTGCCCTGGAAGGAGATCAACAACTACTACCCGTTCGCGGTAGGCGCCGTCCCCAACACCACTGCCTACAAGCAGGCGTTGCGCCTGTACGACGACCCGGCCCAGTACCCGATCTTCCCCTTCTACACGGCCAACCAGGTCGACAAGCAGGCGGCGGCCGACGCCGGGGAGCCGGGATCCAACAACTTCTCCACCATCAACTCCACCGTGCAGTTCCGGCTCTACTCCTCCGTGCTGCGCAACTACTCCAACTCCTGGATGAGCGCGACCGACTACAAGAAGCTGCTCTACTGGAACACCTGGGCGCAGTACATCGGCGGCAACACCCAGTGGCCCGACGCCAACGAGTTCTGGGCCGACTGGAACGGCACCGGCATCGACTACCGGTCCTGGATCCACCACAACATCCTGGGCAGCAGCAACTGGACGGTGATCGAGGACGTCGCGGGGCTCCGGCCGCGCAGCGACGCCAAGGTGGAACTCTCCCCGATCGACATCGGCTGGAGCCACTTCACCGTCAACAACCTCCGCTACCGCAACGCCGACCTGAGCATCGTCTGGGACGACCCGGCCGACGGAGTGGTCCGCTACCCCGGTGTTCCGGAGGGCTACTCGATCTACGTCAACGGCAACCGGGCCGCGACCGTCAACTCGCTGGTGCCCTTCACCTGGGACCCGGCCACCGGTGACGTCACCACGAGCGGCACGGTCACCCACCACATCGCCGTCGCCGGTCTGCAGGCCCCCAACCAGGTCGTGCAGAGCAGCCCGCGCATGGTCGACATGCTCGCCAAGGCCGGCGTCGACCTGACCGCCGACCTCACCGACCTGGCCGCCGGGGCGACGGCGTCCGCCTCCTACACCGGCTCCGGCAGCAGCACCTCCGGCGCGGTGGACGGCTATCCCACGAACGAGCCGTTCTGGGGCGCGGGCGGGTCCGCCAACAGCCAGGACTGGTACGAGCTGAACTTCGGCGCCGCCCGCACGCTGAACGAAGTACGGCTGTACTTCAAGGACAGCCGCCCGGCGAGCACGACCTACCGGGCCCCGTCCGCCTACACCATCCAGTACCACGACGGCAGTTCCTGGGTGAACGTCCCCGGCCAGACCAAGAGCCCGGCGCTGCCACGGGCCAACTACAACCTGGTGCAGTTCCCGGCGGTGAACGCCCAACGCGTACGGGTCCTGGCCACCAACGCCTCCGGCGCCAAGACGGGCCTCACCGAGGTCAAGGTGTTCAACCGGGGCGGCGTCCAGCCACCCCAGCCACCCGCCAACCAGGCGACGTCCGCGACCGCTTCGGCGTCGTACACCTCCCCCTGGGAGAGCGTCGCCGCGGTCAACGACGGCATCGACCCGCCGTCGTCCAACGACACGGTGAACCCGCGCTGGGGGACCTGGCCGGAGACCGGCCAGCAGTGGGCCGAGCTGACCTGGCCGACGGCGAGGACCCTGAACAAGGCCGAGGTGTACTTCTTCGACGACGACCAGGGCATCGACATGCCGACCGCGTGGAAGCTGCAGTACTGGAACGGCAGCGCCTACGTCGACGTACCCGGCGCGAGCGGCTACCCGCTGGCCAAGAACCAGTACAACACCGTCGGCTTCACCGCCACGAGCACCACACGCCTGCGGGTGCTGCTCACCGGCAACGGCGCCAACTCCGTCGGCCTCCTCGAAGCAAAGGTGTACGGACCGTGACCCGTTCCAGATGCCTGTCCGCACTCATCGCCCTGTTCACCGTGGCGGTCGCGTTCCTCGTGGCGCCGCCCGCCTCCGCCGCCGTCGCCTTCACCTCGACCGGCGTGAACCAGAACGGCGGCAACTGCCTGGACCTGCCCGGCAGTTCGACGACCAACGGCACTCAGCTCCGAGCCTTCACCTGCTCCTCGGGCGCGAACCAGAGCTTCGGCTACACCCTGGTCTCCGGGACGAGCGACACCTACACGGTCACCGCGCAGTCCGGTCAATGCGTCGACGTCTACGGGGCGTCCACAGCCGACAATGCGGCGATCATCCAGTGGCCGTGCCACGGCGGCACGAACCAGCAGTGGCGGCTCGTTCCCGTAGCGGTCTCCGGAACGGACAAGACCTTCAACCTGGTCTCCGTGAGCTCGGGCAAGTGCGTCACACCGAGTGGCGGTTCCTCGGCGTCCAACACCGACCTGGTGCAACTGCCGTGCGCCACCGCGAGCGGCAGGGTGTGGCGGCTGCCCGCCTTCAGCGGTGGCGGCACGACTCCGCACACGTTCACCAACCCGCTCTCCCAGCACGGCCCGGACCCCTGGCTCACCTACTACGACGGGTACTACTACCTCGCCACGACGACCTGGAACTCGACGGTCACCATGCGCAAGGCGAGCACCCTGGCGGGGCTGGCCACGGCGACCGACCAGGTGGTCTTCAACCTGACCCGGCCGAACGGGGCGGGCACGATGTGGGCGCCGGAGTTCCATCTGCTCGACGGCCCCGACGGCAAGCGGTGGTACTTCTACTACACGGCCGGGCGTGAGCCGTACGACCTGGGCACCCAGCGGATCCATGTCCTGGAGAGCGCGGGCCTGGACCCGATGGGTCCCTACAGCTTCAAGGCCGACCTGCTCGACCCGACGCAGGACAACACCTGGGAGCTGGACCCGGGCATCCTGCAGCTCAACGGCCGGCTGTATCTGCTCGGCACCTTCTACAACGGCTCGCAGCCGATGTTCATCCGGCCGCTGTCGAACCCGTGGACCGCGAGCGGCACCCGCCGCGTGCTGTCCACCCCGACCTACAGTTGGGAGACGGTCGGCGGCGCGGTCAACGAGGGCGCGGAGGTCCTGCAGCGGGGCGGCAAGACGTTCATCGTCTACTCCGCGAGTCACTGCTCCACGCCCGACTACAAGCTG
The DNA here is from genome assembly GCF_040635845.1 of Streptomyces sp. NPDC006872. Taxonomy (NCBI): domain Bacteria; kingdom Bacillati; phylum Actinomycetota; class Actinomycetes; order Kitasatosporales; family Streptomycetaceae; genus Streptomyces; species Streptomyces sp. NPDC006872. The sequence continues at coordinate 462,522 of NZ_JBEYIL010000002.1, read as the reverse complement.
GGGATGCTGACGTACAACGGAACCGGCGACCCGCTCGACTCGGCCTCCTGGGTCAAGTCGCCCAACCCGGTGTTCCAGCGCTCCAACGCCAACGGCGTCTACGGCCCCGGCCACAACGGCTTCTTCAAGTCGCCCGACGGGACCGAGGACTGGATCGTCTACCACGCCAACAACTCGGCGAGCGGCGGCTGCGACATGAACCGCACCACCAGGGCGCAGAAGTTCACCTGGAATGCGGACGGCACTCCGAACTTCGGCACCCCGGTGGCCCTGGGCGTCCCGCTCACCTCGCCGTCGGGCGAGTAGCGCGAGCAGCGGTCGTCGGTCAGCGCAGTCCGGCGAGGAACGGCGCGAGCGTGTGGATCAGCGTGTTGTGCGCCGGGGCGGCGAACAGCGGGTCGAGGTGGTTCATCCCGTCGTCGGTCTCGTAGACGGCGTACGGGACCCGGGAGTCGGCCACGACCTCGCGGGTGGCCGAGACGATCGTCCCCTTGGCGTAGCTGGTCTGGAACGCGTACAGCGGGGTGTCGAGAGCCTGGGTGTGGAACAGTCGCAGGCCCAGTGAGCGGGCGAGGTCGGAGTCCGCGTACGGGTCTGCGACGTCCAGGTCCACGGACAGGCGGGCCGGCCAGTACCACTCCCACACCGCCGGTGTGGGACCGCCCGCGTATCCGGCCGCCACGCGGCTGAGGGGAGTGATGCCCGTGTCCACCCAGCCGCGGACGTCGACGCTCTCCGCGAGCCGGCCCGAGTGCACGCTGATGACGTTGGGCCAGCCGAACCCGGCGTCCACCAGGGCGCCGAGCAGGCCTGCGTTGGTGACGGGGACCGGTGGGCGCAGGGCGTCGGGCATCCTGGGTTGCAGGACCGAACGTCCCGCCGGGTCGGTGTGGGCGTACCGGCCCGCGAGCTGGTACCAGATCTGGGTGCTCTCCGCCCGGTCGCCCAGCCCGACGCCGCTCAGGGTGAGGTCGAAGACCGCTCCGCCGTCGATGGCGGCGAGACGTTCGCGCACCTCCTCCGGTGCGTTGTGTATCGGGTCGCCCGTCCCGTCGAAGGACCCGCGCACCCCGCCGTCGATCAGGACGAGAGCCGTGAGCTCGCGGTGGCCGGGACGGCCGTCGAAGTCCCAGGCGGCGTAGGTCATCGCGGTGGTGGCGCCCCAGGAGTGGCCACCGAGCACCACGCGGCGACGGCCGCCGCAGGAGGCGGTCCGTACGACCGTGTCGAGGTCCTCCAGGGTGCGGGACAGGCCCCACCGCGCGGCGAAGGCGGAGGCTGCGGGGTCCTGCGAGCGGTAGTGGCCGTCGAGGTAGTAGGCGGCCGGGTCGGCGGTGGCGAAGCCGGAGCGGTCTGCGAGGTTCTCCTCGCGCCGGTCGACGGCCCACACCTGCACTCCGGGCACGGACGCGACGAGGTCGCGGGCGAGCTGCCGGAAGTCGTTCGCCGCCCCGAAGAATCCCGGGACCAGCACCAGGACGGTGTGCGCGCGGTCGGGGCCGACCTTGAGGACATGGACCCGGTCCGTTCCGGCCGGACCGCCGCCCGCGCCCACCGCCAAGGGAACGTACGGCTCCGGGCCGACCGCCGAGCGCGGCCGCCCGGCTCCGACGGCCGGACCGCTCAGGCCGGACGCGAGGGCGAGCCCGCCGACCGTCGCGCCCAGCAGCGCCCTGCGTGACAGAGGCCGGGTCATGCGGCGCACCCGCCCACGCGCCGGGTGCCGAGCGCGATGTCGTCCATGCGGACGTCGTACGAGGAGGGGGCGGGGTCGGCCTGGTAGAGCTGCCAGCCCAGCTTGAGCGTGTCCATGCGTGGGAAGACGAAGTCGTCCGCCGTGCCGCCGTGCTGCTTCGTGGAGACGGTCAGTTCGGACTGCTCCACGCCGTCGAGGTAGACGGTGACGCGGTTGTCGCTCGCTTCGAGGTGGAACTCGACGCAGGACCAGGCGGCGGCCGTGGCGGGGGCGGAGGTCTTCCAGGACGTCCAGTCGCCGGTGGGGCCGAGATCGGAGCCGACACCCCAGAAGTTGCCCCGGTCGGTGGGGGCGTACTGGCCGCCCAACGGGCGTACCAGGGTGGGGACGTCGGAGCCGGAGGCCTCGGCGATCGTCCAGTGCGCCCAGTCGGGGGCCGTGGGGAACCGGTCCACGCGCAGTCGCAGCCGGGCCCAGAAGCTGTTGCCGACGGGTGCGAGGTCGGAGAGCACGAGGAAGGCGCGGCCGTTGCCTTCGGTGCGCAGCCGCAGTTCGCGGCCGTGGCCGGTCGAGCCGGGTTCGACGGTCAGCGAACCGTGGGAGGTGTCGGTGGTCCAGCCGCGCCCCGCGGTCACCGGACCGAGCGGGAGACGGTCGAAGCTCTCCCTGACGAAGGTTCCGTGCGGGGCGGGGGCGGCCGGGGCGGAGGGACTTGCCGAGGCGGTGGGGGGTATCGCGAGCAGCGCGGCCGAGGTGGCCGACAGCGCGGCGGCGATCTTCCGCATGCGTGTCATGGCCACAGTGTGCAACATGCGACACAGCGGTCACACAGCCTGGTCCCCCAACAGCAGCCCGGGGCTTGCCGGTTGGGGAACGGAGGGCGCACCGGCACCGGCACCGGCACCGGCATCAGTCGGCTTGCGGATCAGGAGCAGCGCCGCGTCGTCGTGCAGGCGGCCGCCGACATGCGCCAGCAGTTCCTCGTGGATCGCGCCGAGCGTACGGGCCGGCTGGTCGCAGAGGTGGCGCGCCAGTCCGTCGACGAGCGGATAGAACTCCCGGTCACGGTCGCGGGCCTCGATGACGCCGTCCGTGTAGAGCAGCAGCTGGTCGCCGTCGGCGAAGGGCAGCGTCTGGAGGCTGGGGGTCTGGTCGGTGAGGGCGCGCAGGCCGAGGGGCGGGGCCGGATGGGCGGTCTCCACCGCCGTGACGTCTCCGGACACAGGCATCAGCAGCGGGGGCGCGTGTCCGCAGTTCACCATTTCCAGCTGCCCGGGCCGCGGGTATCCGGCGACGACGGCGGTGACGAAGTCGTCGGGGCCGAGGTTGCGGGCGAGACTGCGCTCGATCCGTTCGACGACGGCGAGGAGATCGGGTTCGTCGTAGGCGGCCTCGCGGAAGACGCCCAGGACGAGTGCGGCGGTCCCCACGGCCGGCAGCCCCTTGCCGCGCACATCGCCGACGATCAGCCGCACGCCGTAGGGGGTGGGCAGCAGCGCGTAGAGATCGCCGCCGATCCGGGCCTCGGCGGCCGCTGCGCTGTAGCGGACGGCCACCTCGAAGGGGCCGACCGTCGCCGGGACGGGCTTGAGCAGCGCGTGCTGGGCGGCTTCCGCGACCGACCGGACGGCCGCGAGCACCCGTTCCCGGCGCGAGCGCAGGCCGGCGGCCAGGACACCGGCCAGGGTGACGGCCGTCAGCGCGGTCAGCACGGCCGCCAGCTCGGGGCCGGGAGCGTCGTCCCGGATGCCGAGGGCCGCGCCGAGTCCGGCGGCGAGGAGGCCGACGCAGAGGACACCGCGCGGCCCGTTGGTGGCGGCGGCCAGTGCGGGGCCCGCCGCCAGCAGGGGCAGCCAGATCATCCCCGCTCCGCCGAGGAGGTCGCCGAGCACGATGAGGAAAACGATCAGGACGGGGAGGACGGGGAGCACCGGCAGGACGGCGCCTGCCGCTCGGTGTCGGTACAGGTCGTGGTTCCGGGCCTGACTCACTTCGTCCGCAGTCCTCATCTGTGCGCCGGGGCAATGTCGAAATGTCCGTTTCATTCAGGAAACCGGTTACCTCGGGCCCTTACAAGGATCAGATTTTCAGATAGTGAACGATCACCCGGTGAGCGAAAGACCCCTGGTCACGCGGCTTGCGGTCGGGATCAGCCGGGCTCGGATCTGCTCCAGTCGGGGCAGCCGGTCCGCGGGCAGGGAGACGCCGAGCGAACCGAGGGTGTCACCGCTGTAGACGGGGACGGCGACACAGACCGTGCCGAGGGCGTACTCCTCCAGGTCGGTGACGGCCGGGGCCACGGGAGAGGAGTCCAGCTGCCGGAGCAGTACGGGGGCGCTGGTGATGGTCTTCGGCGTGAGGTCGGACAGACGGTGCCGGGAGAGGTAGTCCTGGCGGGCCTCGTCGTCCAGCTCCCGCAGCACGCTCTTGCCTAGCGCGGTGGCGTGCCCGGCGTCCTCGAAGCCGACCCACAGGTCGACACGGGGCGCCCGGGGGCCGTCGACGATCTCCGCGACCCGGATCTCGCCGTCTTCATAGAAGGTGAGGTATGCGGCGGTCGCGAACTCGTCCCGCAGCGCGGCGAGCGTGGGGCGGACCCGGCTGAGCAGCGCCTGTCCACGGCTCGTGGTGTGCAGTGACTGCAGCCGGTCCCCCAGGATGAACCCGCCGTCCTGGAGTTTTCGCAGGTAGCCGTCGTGGACCAGGGTCCGCAGCAGGTGGTACGTGGTGGCCAGGGGCAGCTCCGTCTCACGTGCCAGCTGTTTCGCCGGCGCGCCGTTTTCGTGTGCGCTCACCGCCTCCAGCAGCCGGAAGGCCCGCTGCACGGAGCTGATGAGCGTGGGGCCGTCCCGCGCACCCATACGACCAGCGTGCGCCGTCCACCCGGCACAGGCAAGGCGGTCGAAGATCAAGTTAGGGTGTGGGGCGAATGCGCCGCGGTCGATGCGACGAACCGCGGTCGCGAAGGACTTGCCGCAGGGGGACGGGGATGAGCGAGCTCTACGCGGGCGCAGAGACCGACGTCGAGGAGGTCCTGCCGCCGCCCGGGACCCGCGAGCTCCCGGAAGCCGACGACACCGCGGAACCCGTCGAACCGCTGGACGACCACGAACCCGGCGACGCGGAGAGCTCCGTGGCGGAGCCGGAGGCTCCGGACGAGGCCGCCGACGACTCGCAGCCCTCGCCGGAGGACGACGAGGAAGCCGAGCCGCTCGAACCGCTCGACGCCGATGACACGGACGAGGCGGAGGAGGCGGAGGCGGAGGCGGAGGAAGCGGCCGACGGCACGGACGAGGCCGAGGGCGTCTCCGAGACCGATGCGAAGATCGGCGAGCTCGAGAAGCAGGGGCATGGGCCGCAGCGTCACCTTCATCCGACCTCGGAGGCCCTCAAGGAGCGCAAGGGCGAGCCCAAGACCGACGCGAACGACGACGTGGTGATCAAGAACAACGGCCATGTGCGAACCATCAACCACGTGAACCCGGAGACCGGCAGCACTCAGGACGTCAAACCGGACGGGACGACGAGTCCGCACCGGTGCGGCGACTACGCGACGAAATTCACGAACGCGGAGGACTACGTTCTCGCCGAGGAGTATCTGCGCGAGAAGGCGATCGACTCCGGGGATTTCAAGGTCACGGCCAGTATCGAGGAGATCTTCGGCCCGGGAGACCACTCGGACAGGTTCGAGGGCTATTACGTCGACCCGGACAACCCGACAGGCGCGGACGATTCCGTGAACCATCTCCCCGTGGACTTCGAGGACGGTCATATCGTCGCCGTCTACAACCCGGGCACCGGTGACCTGCACACGATGTACCCCAATCCCGAGCCGGGACGACACCCTTAAAGGAGACACGTATGGACGCCAGGACCAAGAAGTTCATCGGCAGTGCCTTCGGACCCGACTATGTGAACGAGCCCGAGGTTCTCAAGGAGGGGATTCAGCGGAGTCTGGCCGATCCCGGGCCCTTTTCGAAGGCCTCCGAGGCCCAGCGTGACGGATTCGCCGAGGTGATCCGCACACGTGGGCTGTCGCTCGCCGAATGGGAGGACCTCACGGAGGGAGTGCTCTCCTTTTCCGGCGAGGACGATCTGTACGCCTATCTCGAGAAGGCGTACGACTATTTCTTCGGTGACGCCGCGGAACTGCCGCCCCACCCCGGGGACTGACGGACCAGTTCCTCGTCGCCCCCCTGCGTCGCCTCCCCCCACCGGGGAGGCAGGATGGGGGCATGAGCGTAGTCAAGATCAACGTACTGACCGTGCCGGCCGAGCAGCGGGAGACCCTCGAGAAGAGGTTCGCCGCGCGGGCCCACGCCGTGGAGAACTCCGACGGTTTCGAGTGGTTCGAGCTCCTCCGCCCGGTCGAGGGCACCGACACCTACCTCGTGTACACGCGGTGGCGTGACGAGGAGTCCTTCAAGGCATGGCTGGAAGGGCCGATGAGGGCGGCGCACCGGGGCGGCGCGGAGGGCGAGCAGGCCAAGCCCGCGGCTTCGGGCTCGACCCTGTGGTCCTTCGAGGTGGTGCAGCAGGCGGCGCCGAAGAGCGAGTAGTCCCTCTGAGGGCCGGTCCGGACGGCGGGTGGACGCCGTGGCGTCCACCCGCCTGGGGCCGTCAACCGCGGTAGACGGCGATCTCGGTCAGCGTCGGGGTGTACTGCTCCGTCGCGATCTTCCCGGTGAGCGCCACCCGCAGCCGGGAGGTCGTCACGGTGCCGAAGCCGGTCACGGTGAGGTCGTGCCCGATGCCGGTGGCACGGCTCGCGAAGGTGACCCAGGCGCCGGTGGCGGCGTTCCATCGCTGCAGGTCGAACGACTGCACCCGCGGATTGGTGCCCGAGTCGGTGTACTCGTCCAGGTAGATCTCGTCGAAGGCGGTGTCCGCGCCGAGGTCGATGTCGAGGGTGATCGGATAGGCGGCGGCGTCCGCGGCGGCCCAGCGGGTCGTGAGACTGCCGTCGGTCAGCTTGTCCGCGGTGAGCGTTCCGTTCGCTCCCGGGTGGGTCGAGCTCGCCGTGACCGGTCTGCCGAGCGCGAGGTCGACCCGGTTGTCCGTCTCCTCCTCGATGGGGTCGTCGTCCACCGGATCGGGGACCCGCGGGCCGATCCGGCTCTCGGCGATGCCGATGTCCGGTGCGTCGCCGTAGTAGAGGGGCGTGCCCAGGAAGTCCTCCGCGCCCAGGTGCGGGTTGTAGCGGCCGGCGTCGACGAGCGGGGAGTCGTCGCGCAGCGCGAAGTGCGCCGCGGCCTCCCGGATCCGGTCCACGCCCGCTCCGGTGACGTAGTCGGCCGGGTCTCCGACGAACCGGGGATCGGCCCGGGTTCCCCTGGGGTCGGCCGGTTCCTGGGTGGAGTGGGCGCCGCCGGCCTCGTAGTAGTCGTTGTTCGAGAAGACGGCCTGTCGTAGCGCGCCGGTTCTGCGGTACCAGGGCGTCGACGTCGTCGTCGAGGTGTTGTAGAAGATGTTGTTCAGGAAGTAGACCCGGCTCAGGAACGTCTCGTCGTGGACGTAGTCGAGGTCCGCGCCGTCGTAGACGAAGGTGTTGTTCGTGACGTACGTCGGCGAGTAGTTCGTCGACAGCATGTTCTTCACCAGGACGCCGTTGTCGTTGACGCTCAGGTTGTAGCGGGCGATCGAGTTCGAGCTGTTGCCCATGTAGGCCATCCAGCCGGCGGCGTTGTCGTGCGAGTAGTTGAACTGGTACGTCACGTTGAAGTTGGTGTACTCGAGGTCCCAAGGGGTGCCGTCGTACTCGTTGTTCGGGCCGCCGTAGACCTCGTTGTACTGCATCACCGAGTCGGCCCCGGCCCACAGGTAGAGCCCGCAGGAGACCGCGTCGTAGCGCTTCAGGAACCCGTTGACCTCGTTGTACTCGACCGTCATGTTCTTGGTGTTCGCGAGCTGGATCGCGCCCTGGCCGATGCTCTCGGCGTAGTTGTGGCCGATGTAGACGTCCCGGCTGTACAGGTCGCGGGTGCGCACCCAGAGCTGTTCCCAGCCCTCGTGCCACTTCCCGCTCTCGTCGTACTGGCCGGCGTTCGCGCCGTCGGCCGCGAACCAGTTGAACGCGAACTGGACGGCATGCAGTTCGACGTTCTCGAAGGTGTTGTTCTCGATCCGGACGTCCTTGAAGTGGTGGCCGCCGGTGCCGTAGTCCTTGTAGCTCTTGCTGCCGAAGACCTGGAAGTCGACCGCGCCGTAGTGGATCTTCTGCCAGTGGCTCGGGCCGTCGAGGTTGTGGACGAACACGTTCGAGATACGGAAGTGGTCCATGACGCTGTCCGCGCCGGCGGCCAGCAGGTCGGCATTGATCGAGACCATGATGCCGTCGCGGACGTACGTCCCGTCGGTGATGTCGGTCGCGAAGTCGTCGTCGTTGGACAGTTCGACGTTGTTGATGTCCCAGTACTGCTGGTTGCGCAGCACGATCGAGCCGGTCAGTCCGACGGTGGCCGGGTTCTTGGTGCCGTCGGCCCTGAACGGGCTCGACACCTTGCCGTTCGTCGCGATGTACGGCCGGCCCGCGTTCGGGTCGCCGTACGCCGAGACGGTGATCGGCCTGCCCGTGCTGCCCGAGCCCTTGGGCCACAGCTGCTGGTCCTGCCACTGCTCGCCTGCCTTGAGCAGGATGCGGTCGCCGGGCGCGAACGTCGTCGCGTTGGCCTTCGCGAGGGTCCGCCAGGCGGTCGCCGGGGAGGTGCCGGCCGCGGTGTCACGCCCCAGCGTGGCGTCGAGGTAGTAGTCCTTGCCGCCGGTGGTGTTCGGCGTGTTGCCCGGCCAGACGGCCTTGACGGCCACGCGGGCGGGGGTGCGGTGCGGGACTGTCGTGGCCTGCGCCGCGGGCACGAGCGCGGCGACGAGCAGCGCGGCGAGCAGGGCGACGAAGCCCGCGTACAGCATCCGTACGGAGCGTGGTGGTCCGGTGTCGACGGGTCTCATGGCTGCACGTCCTCTGCGTTGATGGCGTCCACCGCCGAGGTGTCGACATCGATGTCGCTGTGGTCGACGCGGCGCTGGAGGTACTGGTCGAACTTCTTCTCGACGAGCGACTGACGGATCCGCCGGGAGTACTCGGCGAAGGCCTTGTCGTCGTCGACGTCCTCGCTGACGAGCTCGTAGTAGGTGATCTGGCCGGTGCCCGGGACGGGGGCGGAGATCGCGCCCGGTGCGAGCGGGCCGAGCACCGCCATGAGGTCCTGGTCGTGGGCGTTCGGCCCGGTGGAGCCGCCGCCGTCGTAGGTGCCGGTCGTGAGCCTGGCCCCGGGTTCCCGGGCGGCGACGGCCGCGAGGCTCCCGGCGGCGGTCACCCGCCGTTGCAACCCCGCGGAGTGGTCCGCGGGTGCGTCGGCCGGCACCGGCACGACGAGCTGCCTGTACTGGTAGGTGGTCGCGTTGGCGCTCCAGTCGTCCCGGTCGGCGGCGAAGGCCTTGCGGACCTCGGCGTCGGTGACCTGGAGCGGGGCGTCGGCGCCGCCCGTGCCGAGCTGCTTCTCGAGGTTCGTGGTGAGCTCGGTGAGCCGGTGGGTGTAGTACTCCTCGGGGGAGAACCGTGTGACGCCGTAGACGGTGCGGCCCGCCGCGATGCCCGCGGCACGGGACCGGTTCTCGTCGGACAGCTCGGCGAGGAAGTCCGCGTGGTCCACCGAGTCGACGAGCCCCCGTTCCTTCGCGAGGACGAGCGTGGTCTTGTCCCGCCAGATCTCGTCGAGCGCACGGGTCTCCAGCCGCTGGAGCGCGGTCTTGTCACCGGCCTTCGCGTTCCAGTCGATCGTGCCCCGCAGGCGGTACTCGTTGCGCAGTTCGTTCTGCACGGTCGGCGCCAACCGCCGCATGTGGAAGAGGAGTTCGTCCCGGGTCACGGGGTGCCCGTCGAGGGAGGCGACCCGGTCGGTGGTGCGGTGGCCGAGCAGCGTCAGACCGGCTGCGGTCAGGGCGACGAGGGCGGTGCACAGGCCTGCGACGATCAGGGCGACGGCCCGGCGCGAGAGCCTGCGGGCGGTGACCGGCGTACGGGACGGGCTCGCCGCGCGCGAGGCGCTCGGCCTGCGCGAAGTCTTCGGCTTGCGGGAAGTGCTCGGCTTGCGCGGGGTGCCCTGTCCGGGCAGCGTGCCCTTCATCAGGCCGCTCCGATCGCGGCCACCCGGGCGACGACCGGGGTGTCGCGCGCCTGCGGCACCTCGACCCGCACGGCGTCGACCTCGGCCGGACGGAACGTCAGGAAGCGCTGGTGGCCGACCGCGTTCGCCTCGGCGAGCGTCGTCCAACGGCCGTCCCACCGGCGGCCCCGGATCACGACGTGCTCGATGCGCTGGCCCTGGGCGATGTCCTCGCCCACGACGACCGCCTCGACCGTGCGGGGTCCGGCGAACTCCAGGGTGACACTCGGCAGGGGATCTGGCGCGTTCGGCCGCCAAGGGGCGCCGCCCCTGCCGGGCCACGCGGTCGCCGCGTCGCCCGCCGTACCGGAGGAGACCGTCACGGTCGCCGCCTCGATCCGCCGCGCGCGGAAGTCCTCGATGCGCCGCCCCAGTTGCTCCAGCACCGCCACGTCGGCGCCGCGCAGCCGACCGTCGGCGGCCGGCGGGACGTTGAGCAGGAAGCAGGAGTTGCCGCCGACGGCCCGCTGGTGGACGGTGAACAGCTCGTCCACGGTGCGGACTTCGGCGTCCTCGGCCGGATGGTGGAACCAGCCGGGCCGGATCGAGGTGTTGACCTCGGCCGGGTACCAGACGAGGTCGTCCTCGTGCCCGGCGAGCGCGGCGCGGCTGCCGAGGTCGCGGTCGTCGCTGCGCACGAGCCGGGCGAAATGGCCGTCGTCCGCCTGCTGGGAGCGGTCGGCGGTGCGCTCGGCGTCCTGGAGCGCACGCGGTACCACGCTCCACTCGTCGGGACGGGTGTCCCCGGCCTCGTTGCCGCACCAGCGGACGTCGGGCCCGCACACGCTGATGACCGCGTCCGGCTGGAGCTCGCGGACCACCGCGTAGTACCGCTCCCAGTCGTAGAACTGGCGCCTGCCGTCCGGGCCCTCGCCGTTCGCGCCGTCCAGCCATACGGAGAACACCGGCCCGTAGCGGGTGAGGAGTTCGGTGAGCTGGGCGACGTAGAAGTCGTCGTACGCGGTCCCGGAGCCGTAGGACGCCTCGGTGCGGTCCCAGGGGGAGAGATAGATCCCGAACCGCAGGCCGTGCCGTCGGGCCGCCGCGGCGACCTCCGCGACCACGTCGCCTGCGCCGCCCCGCCAGGGCGACGAGGCGACCGAGTAGGCCGTGGCGTCGCTGGGCCACAGGCAGAAGCCGTCGTGGTGCTTGCAGGTGAGGATCACTCCGGTCATCCCGGCGCTCTGCAGCGCCGTGATCCACTGGTCGGCGTCGAGGCCGGCCGGGTCGAACAGCGCCGGGTCGTCGTGGCCCTCGCCCCACTCCCGGTCCGTCATGGTGTTCATGCCGAAGTGCAGGAAGCCGTAGAACTCCATTTCCTGCCAGTCGAGTTGGCGCTCACTCGGCCGGACCTCCGCCAGCGCCCGCCCGGTCTTCGCCGCCGCGGTCACCGGAACCGCCGGTTGTAGGAGGCGAGCAGGGCCAGCAGCGCGGCCAGCGCGCCGAGCATGACCGCGAGGTGCCCCCAGCCGACCGTCGTGCGCGCGGTGACGACGAGCGTGACGCATGCTGCCGTGACGAGCGTACGGGCGGCGACCAGCAGCGCCGTACGCGTCGAATCCTTCATGTCGGTTTCCTTCCGGGGTCGCCTGCGGGGGGGGCGGTCAGCCCTTCACGCCGCCGGCCGCGATGCCCTCGATGAGCCGGCGCTGGATGACCGCGTAGACGATGAGGACGGGCACGATGACGATGACCATGCCGGCGTAGAGACGCCCGTAGTCGGCCGCCGCCTTCTGCGCGGTGAACAGGTTGAGCAGGCCGACCTGCAGTGTCTTGCCCTCGCCGGGGAGCAGGGTGAGCGAGATGATGAAGTCGTTCCAGTAGGCGAGGAAGTTGAACAGGATGGCGGTGGTGACCGCCGGGCGCGCCATCGGGAGCATGATCCGGGTCATGATCCGGAAGCGGGAGGCCCCGTCCAGGGCGGCGGCCTCCTCGTACTCGACCGGTATCGACCGGAAGTACGCGGTGAGCAGATAGATGGTGAACGGGATCGACGTCGCCGCGTAGACCAGCGACAGGACCGCGGGGTTGTCGATGAAGAAGCCGTCGGGGAAGACGTCGACGAGCGCACGGTCCCAGTCGACGAGCATGAGGAAGATCGGTACGACGATGTAGTTGACGTTGACGAACAGGCCGCCCAGCAGCGCGATCTCCACGAGGCGGCGGCCGCGGAACTCGTACCGGGCGACGACATAGGCCGCCGGCACGGAGACCGCCATGACGAACACCAGGCCGAGCAGCGTGACGAGCACCGAGGTCAGGAAGTACCGGCCCATGTGCGCGGTGACGAACGCGTCGGAGTAGTTCTGGAAGTGCAGGCTCCTGGGCAGGGTCCAGGGGCTGCCGAAGAACTCGCCCTTCTGTTTGAGCGAGGCGAGCAGTACCCAGGCGACCGGCACGGCGATGGCCAGCGCGAGGGCGACGACGAGGGCGTGGGTGAGCAGCCGGGCGGCGCGGGGGCGAGAGACGGGGGGTGTGGTCATGGGTGTCCGTCCTCAGAACTGGAGTGGCTCGCGCCGTGTCGCCCGGCTCACCAGCAGCGACACGAGGAACGAGAACGCGAAGACGACGACACCGATGGCCATGCCGTAGCCGTACGAGGAGTTCGTGTACGCCTGCTTGTACATGTAGTTGAGCAGGACGTCGGAGGAGCCGTCGGGGCCGCCGCCGGTCATCGCGCGGACGAGGACGAAGCTGAGGTTGACGGAGCTCATGATGAAGAAGGTCAGCGTGGTGCGCAGGGTCTGCCAGATGAGCGGCAGGGTGAGGGCGAAGAACTGGCGGACGGCGGACGCTCCGTCGAGTGCGCTCGCCTCGTAGAGCTCCTCGGGGATGCTCGCCATGCCCGCCATGTAGAGGACCATGTAGTAGCCCAGCGACTGCCAGACCATCGCGATCGCGACGGAGTAGATCACGAGCTTCTGGTCGCCGAGCCAGATCTGCTGCCAGCTGTCGAGGGAGAGCAGTCGGAGCGTGCCGTTGAGCAGGCCGTTCTTCTGGTCGTAGACGGCGGAGAAGATCGCCGCGATGACGACCACCGAGAGCACGTTCGGAATGTAGAGGACGAAGCGGTAGAGGCCCCGGCCGCGCAGCTTCTGCCGGGTCATGATCGCGGCGAGGAACAGGCCCGAGCCCATCGTCACGACGGTCACCACGACGAGCAGCGCGACCGTGTTCTGGAAGGCGCGCACGAACTGGTCGTCGTCCAGGAGGCGGCTGAAGTTGTCGAGGCCCACGAACCGCAGGTCCGGGGAGAACCCGCTCCAGGTGTAGAGGGACATCCGGAACACGTTCACGGTCGGGACGACCATGAACACCGCGAAGAGCACCAGTGCGGGCAGCAGACAGGCGAGCACGAAGCCGGTGTTGCCTCGCTTGCGGCCCGGGCGGGGGCTCGCGGGTGGCGGTGCCTGCCGTTTGTCCGGTGCGGGTGGGGTGGAGAGGGGGGTCGCCGTGCCGGTCCGCACCTCAGTCGCCCGCCTCGCGCAGCTTCTCGCTGGCCTCGCTCAGCGCGGACTGCCACTTGTCCTCGGTGGTGTCGCCGCTGATGACGCTGTTGGCGGTGTCGAAGAGCGTGGCCTTGATGTCGACTCCCTCGACGGGCGCGGTGCTCGCGAACCCGCCGACGAGCGCGGCGACCGACGGATCCTCGTACACCTTGTAGAACTCGGCGTTCTCCCCGGTCAGGCCGGCGGCGATGCCCTCGATCGGCTGGATGGCGTCGGACTTGGCGAAGGTCTTCGCCGCCGCGTCGGAGTAGAGATAGGCGATGAAGTCCTTGGCGGCGTCCTTGTTCTTGGCGGCGCTGGGGACCCAGACCGACTCGACCGACGTCGTGATGTAGCGCTTGCTGCCCGCAGTGACGGCCGGCAGCGGTGTCAGGGCCCACTGGAAGCCCGTCGCGCGGGGCGCGTCCGCCATCTCGCCGACGATCCAGGTGCCGTTCGGCATGAACAGCGCCTTGTCGTCGAGGATCAGCTGCTGGTTCTTGGTGAAGTCCTGCTCGTTGGCGTACCCGACGGTGGTCGGCGCGGCATAGCTCAGCAGCCGCGTGGTGATGTCCAGGGCCTTACGGGCGTTCGCCGACTTCCAGACGTCCTTCTTGTACGTCATGACGTCGGTGTAGAACTGCTCTCCGCCGATGTCGGCGAGGAGGGCGAAGAAGTACGAGTCGAGGTAGCCGGCGGTGGGGTAGGTGAACAGGGGTATGCCCTGCTTCTTGGCGGTGTCGCCGAGCGCGAACATCTCGTCCCAGGTGGCGGGCGTCTTCCAGCCCTTCTTCTCGAACAGGCCCTTGTTGTAGAAGAGTCCGGTCGGCGCGTAGTACATCGGCATCAGATATGTCTTGCCCGCGCCGTAGGGGTCGGTGTTGAGGTTGCCGACGATCCCCTCGGTGAGCTTGTCCCCCACGGTCTTGTCCTCGCCGGGGACCTTCGTCTTCAGCACCGGTGTGAGGTCCTCGAGGGCCTTGTCCTTGATGAGGGTCTCGGTGAGGGCGGCCTTGCGGCCCTGGCCGAGGACCACGACGTCCGGGTAGCGGCCCGCCTTCATGTTCGGGGTGATCTCGTCCTCGATGCTCTTCGAGATCTGCAGCTGGACATCGATGTCGGGGTGCGCGGCCTCGTACTCCTTGATGACCTGTGTGTACATGGCGCGGCCGTAGCCGCCTTCGAGGGCGGCGACCTTGAGGGTCGTCCGGCCGGAGTCCGAGCCGCTCCCGTCGCCGGACGAGCAGCCGGCGAGCAGTCCGAGCACGGTGACCGCGGTGCCCGCGAGGACGAGCGATCTCCTCATAGGGGGTCCTTCCCATGGACAGAACAAGCCCGGTAGCCACCCGGATTGTTACGGTGGCACCGATAACATGAGGCCTTACGGTGGCACCGATCCCAGGCGGACGCAAGGGGCCCACGGGAGCCTTTTCGGGATACGGGTCAGGAGCGGCGCGGCGGGGCCGTGGAGTCGCGCACCGACAGCGAGGCGGTGCCGGCCGGCTGGTCGACGCCGGCCTCGTCGCCGTGCAGCAGCAGGGCGACGGCCGCCGCGCCGTAGCGGTAGAAGTCCTGCCGCACGGTCGTCAGCGACGGCGAGCAGTAGGCGGCGAGGGCGATGTCGTCGACGCTGACGATGGACACGTCCTCGGGGACCGAACGGCCGCGCTCGCGCAGGGCGCGGATCACCCCGAAGGCCATCTCGTCGCTGGCGACGAAGACCGCGGTCACTTCGGGGATCATGGCGATGATCTGCCCCTGCCGGAGGCCCGAGTCGGGCGACCAGTCGCCCTCCAGGACCGGCGGCGGCTCGATCCCGGCCGCGGTCAGGCACTCCTGCCAGCCCTGCCGCCGCTGCCGTGCCTCGATCCACTCGTCGGGCCCGGAGACGTGCCAGACCTGGCGGTGGCCGAGGTCGAGCAGGTGCTGGGTGGCGATCCGGCCGGCCTCCTGCTGGTCGATGCCGAGGACCCGGGCCCCCGCGGTCCGCGAGCCGTCGAGGGTGACGGTCGGGATGTCGCGGGTGATGTCCTCCATCTTCGGCGTCACGGAGATGAGCGGCACGGCGATGACGAAGCCGTCGACGCCCTGGTCGGCGAGCTTGGACAGGGAGCGCTCCATCAGGCCGGTGTCGAGCGCGGCGATGGTCGCGATGTTGACGGCGTACCCGGCCTCGCCCGCCGCCGCCTCGACGCCGGCGGTCACCGCCGAGCGCGAGTAGTACCCGCCGGACGCCAGCAGCACCAGTCCCAGGGTGTGGCTGCGCCCGGAGGACAGTGCCCGGGCGGCGCTGTTGAACCGGTAGCCGGTCTGTTCCACCG
This sequence comes from Streptomyces sp. NPDC006872, assembly GCF_040635845.1. Taxonomy (NCBI): domain Bacteria; kingdom Bacillati; phylum Actinomycetota; class Actinomycetes; order Kitasatosporales; family Streptomycetaceae; genus Streptomyces; species Streptomyces sp. NPDC006872. Next base: position 446,855 of record NZ_JBEYIL010000002.1, on the reverse strand, counting down.
CGGCGAGGACGCGCCGCCTGGTGTCGGGGTTGACGTTCGGCGAGCCGCGCAGCGCGCGTGACACGGTCTGCGCCGACACCCCGGCGGTCCTGGCCACGTCGGCCATGCTCGGCTGCCTCGGCCTCTCGACGCCCTCGGTCATGGCGCGCCCCTCTCCCGCGGCCTGCCCGCGACGTCGTCCCTGTGGCTGATCCTATCCGTCTTGTTACGCATGGCATCGATAACATACGCTCGCCCCGTGACTGAGCCGAGCACGACCCCCATCTCCCCGGCCCACACCACGACCGCCGCGCTGACCTGGCAGGGCGGCCGCCTGTACCGGCAGGGCGTCCCCCATCGCATCCTGTCCGGGGCACTGCACTACTTCCGCGTCCATCCCGACCTCTGGCGGGACCGGATCCGTCGGCTCGCCGACCTCGGGCTCAACACGGTCGACACCTATGTGCCGTGGAACTTCCACCAGCCCCATGCGGATCGGGCGCCGCGCTTCGACGGCTGGCGGGACCTCGAGCGCTTCGTGCGCACGGTGGACGAGGAGGGCCTCGACGTCGTCCTGCGACCCGGCCCGTACATCTGCGCGGAGTGGTCCAACGGCGGCCTGCCGAGCTGGCTCACCGGCCGGGACGTCGCGCTGCGCAGCTCGGACCCGGCGTTCACCACGCCCGTCGGCCGCTGGTTCGACGAGCTGATCCCGCGCCTCGCCGCGCTCCAGGCCTGCGCGGGCGGGCCGGTCGTGGCGGTGCAGGTGGAGAACGAGTTCGGCAGCTTCGGCGACGACCAGGCCTATCTGCGCTGGAACCGGCGGGCGCTGATCGCGCGAGGCATCCGGGAACTGTTGTTCACCGCCGACGGACCCACCGAGCTCATGCTGGACGGCGGCACCCTGCCCGGGACCCTGACGGCCGTCACCCTGGGCTCCAAGCCCGACGCCGCCCGGGAGCTGCTGGCGGCGCGGCGACCGGCCGAACCGTTCGTGGTCGCCGAGTTCTGGAACGGCTGGTTCGACCACTGGGGCGAACGGCACCACGTCCGCGAGGTGGAGAGCGCGGTCGGCACCCTCCGCGGCATCCTCGCCGACGGCGGCAGCGTGAGCATCTACATGGCGCACGGGGGCACCAACTTCGGACTCTGGGCCGGCGCCAACGAGGACCAGGGGCGACTGCAGCCCGTCGTGACGAGCTACGACTCCGACGCGCCGATCGCCGAGGACGGCGGTCTCACCGCCAAGTTCTTCGCCGTGCGCGAGGCCCTGGGCGCCCACGGCCCCCTCCGCTCCCCCGCGCGTCTGCCCACGCTGGCCCCGGCACGCGTCCCGCTCGCCCACCGTGCCGACCTGCTCGCCGGACTCCGCTCGGCGTCGGCACCGGCCTCGACCTCGACCGGGGCGCGCCCCGCCACCTTCGAGCAGCTCGGGCTCGACGCCGGCATGGTGCTGCACACCGCGCATCCGCGCATTCCGGCGGGCGAGCACCGACTGCTCCTCACCGACGTACGCGACCGGGCCCTGGTCTTCGTCGACGGCGCCCTGCTCGGCGTCGCCGACCCCGGCGCGCCGCAACTCCCCCTGCACGGAACGGGTGCGGTCGTACGCCTGGAGGTCCTGGTGGAGAACCTCGGCCGGGTGAACTACGGGCCGGGCATCGGCGGGCACAAGGGCCTGCTGGGCCCCGTCCTGGTCGACCGGCGGATCGTGCACGGCTGGGACAGCACTCCGGTCGCGCTGCAGGAGTGGTCCACTGCGGAGCTGTCCGAGGCGGTCCGCGGCGGTCCCGCGACCACGGACGCCGGGTTCGCCGTCGCGACAGTGCAGGTCGACTCGCCCGCGGACACCTTCCTCGCGCTGCCGGGGTCGAGCCGCGGCCTCGTCTGGGTCAACGGGTTCCTGCTCGGCCGCTACTGGGAGATCGGGCCGCAGGTCACCCTGTACTGCCCGGCGCCGCTGCTGCGGGCGGGCGAGAACACCGTGACGGTCCTGGAACTGGAACGGCTCGGCGGAATCCTCGAGTTGCGCGACCGCCCCGAACTGGGACCGCCGCAGGAGTACGTGGAGGAGTTCGACTGACGCGGCCCGCGTGTGGCGAGGCCCGCGTGACGGACGTCGGCGCCGCCCGGCCGGCGCCGTCAGCTCTGGGTCGGGGCGAGCACCACGAAGTCCGCGTCGGACGGGTCGAGGCAGACGGCGAGACGGCCGACGCCCTCCGCGTCCTCCGGTCCCATCTGCACGGTGCCGCCGTTGCCGGCGACGGCGGCGACCGCGGCGTCGCAGTCGGTGACGGCGAAGACCGGATGCCAGTACGGCCGTCCGTTCGCCAGGGCGAGGACCTCCTTGCCGACCTCCATCAGACCGCCCTGCATGCGCGCCTCGGGCGCAACCCCCGCCGGGGTGATGAGCGTGTACGTGCCGCCGCCGCCCGGCATGGCCATGTCGCTGTACTCCCAGCCGAAGACAGCGCCGTAGAACTTCTTCGCGGCCGCTGCGTCGCTCGTGTAGAGCTCGGTCCAGGACAGTGAGCCCGGCTGGTCCGCCAGCTCGAAGCCCGCGTCCTGCCCCGGCTGCCAGACGGCGAACTGGCCCCCGAGCGGGTCGCTGTACTGCGCCATCCGACCCCATTCGTCGAGGTCCCTCGTCGGCACCCGCACCGTGCCGCCCGCCCGCTCGACGGCCTGGGACGTGGCGTCCGCGTCCGTGACCCGGTAATAGATCATCCAGGCGGAGCGCGCGCCCTCCTCGGTGAGCTTGCCGAGCCCGGCGACGACCTTGCCGTCCTTGCGGAACATCCCGCCTTCCATGTCCTCCCCCGCGCCCTCCATCTCCATCGGCTCGTACGCCCAGCCGAGCACCGCGCCGTAGAACGCCGCGGTGGCCGGGACGTCGGGGGCGCCGAGGTCCAGCCAGCAGGGGGCGCCGGGGGTGAGGTCGGTGGTGATCACGACGGTTCCCTTTCGCAGGTGCTGTGTGTCACCAGCCTGACACCCGACACCGCCCGTCGCGCGTCGGCTGCCTCCGTCGCCGTCCCGCGTCTCCCCTCGCCCGTCCCGCGTCTCCCCTCGCCCGCCGCCCGTCCTCAGGTGACGGTCAGTCCGTAGGCCCGGTCGAAATGCTGGGCCACGAGGTGTCCGGCCCCGTCGCAGGAGAGCTGCCAGTCGTTGACGCCGGTCTCGCGGCCGTCGGTGAAGTTCCACAGCAGGCGGCCGGAGGCGGCGTCGATCGCGTAGAAGCCGTTCTTGTTCTCGAAGGCCGGGACGTAGAGGGTGCGCGCCCCCACCGCGATCGGGTTCTCGACATTGAGGCGGGGAGTCTCGCAGAACCAGCGCCGGGAGCCGTCGGCCGCGTTGAAGGCGTGGACGCCGTAGGGGTCGGTGCCGGTGGCGTAGACCGTGTTGCCGGCCGCCCCGAGGGAGGCGTACATGCCACGTTCGGCCTTCGTCGACCAGCGGGGCTTCCCGGTGGTCAGCTCCAGGGCGAGGAGCTCGGAGCCGATGGCGAAGACGGTCTGGCCCAGCACCGCAAGGCCCGGCCGCAGGTCGTAGCCCACCTGGTGCCGCCAGCGCAGGCTGCCGCCGTCCCGGCTGTCGCGGACCGAGACATTGCGCAGTCCGTCGGCGTAGACGAAGTACTGGGAGCTGATGACGGGCTTCAGCGCAACGCCGACGTCCTCCGGGTCGATCGGTATGACGAGGGCCTGGCGGGCCGTGAGATTGACGCCGAAGACCGCGGCGGTGGAGGTCGCGACGCCCTGCTCCGCCGACTGACGCTCCAGACTGGCCCCGAGGACCACGGCGATGGAGCCGTCATAGCTGCCGAGCAGCTGATCGAACTGGTAGTCCTGGCCGAAGTCGAGGGTGAACCGCTCGGCGCCGCTGGCCACGTCGACCCCGATCAGGGTCGCGCCGGTGCCGAGCGCGACCGCGGCGCCGTTGGTCAGCACAACGGGGGTGGGCGAGAGGCTGATGCCCTGGTAGACCCATTTGGGCTGAGCGCCGTTCTTCACGTCGAGGCAGATCATGTTCCCGGGGCGGGTCTTCAGCAGGGCCGTGCCGTTGCTGAAGACGGCCGGGGCCTGCAGCAGCGGGCCGCCGCGGTAGACCCAGGTCGGCTCGGGGGCCGGGCCGAGCGGGCGCACCGTCTGTCCGCCGGTCCTTCCTCGGGTCACGAGGGCCGCTCCGCCGACGAGGGCGGTGGCGGCCGCGGCGGCGAGGATCACACGCCGGGTGACGGCGGAGCGGGCGGGGGCGCGGTGGTTCACGGGCGTGGCGGAACGTTCCGGCAGTGCCTCCTCCGGGCGCGAGAAGGACTCCGCTTCCGCCGGCCCTGAGCCCTCCCCGGCAGTCGGCTGCGCCATGCCGGCGGCTCCGACGGCATAGGTGCCGACGCCACCCGTTCCGCGGGCGCAGCCCTCTCCGGCCCCGCCGTCGTCGGCCGTGCCGTACGCCGAGCGCCCCGCCGTCGCCCGACCCGAGCCGTACCGACCCGAGCCGTACCGGCCCGACGCGACCGGCTCGGGGGCGGGTACCTCGGCGGAGGCCGGCGTGGGAGCCGGGGCGGCGGCCGGTGCGGGCGCCGAGGCGCGGGGCGGCGCAGAGGCGTTCGCCCGGACCGGGGCGGGGACCGGGGTCCGCGCGAGGTGGTCGAGGTCCATCGCGGCCGCGCGGTGATCGGCGACCATGGCGGCCACGCGCGCGGGCAGCCACCCATGCGTCAGCACCTGTTCGGCGCCTCCGGGAGCGCAGGCCGCCGAAAGTCGGTCGGGGCTGATGCGAAGGGCCGGGTCCTTGGCGTGACAGAGGCTGATGATCTTGTCCAGCGGCTCGGGTACCCGGGTCAGGTCGGCCGAGCCGTGGACCACCTGGTAGAGCAGAGCGGCCACCGCGGCTCCGCTGAACGGCGAGTGTCCGGACGCGGCGAACGCGAGCACCGAGCCGAGGCAGAAGACGTCCCCCTCCGGCCCCATCGGGTCACCGGTGGCCTGCTCCGGACACATGTATTCCAGGGAGCCGAACAGGCCTCCGGTGCCGGTGAGTTCATAGCCGTCCCGGGCGCGGACGATGCCGAAGTCGATGACGCGCGGGCCGTCCTCGGCGAGCAGCACGTTGGACGGCTTGAGGTCGCGGTGCACCAGCCCTTCGGCGTGCACCGCGATCAGCGCCTCGGAGATGCCCGCGCCCAGCGCGAGGACCGTCTCCACCGGCAGCGGGCCGTGGGCGGCGACCGCCTCGGCGAGGGTGGGGCCGGGGACGTAGACGGTGGCGAGCCATGGCGTCTCGTCGTCCGGCGCGGCATCCACCACGGGGGCCGTGTAGACGCCGCCGACCGCCGCCGCGGCCGCCACCTCGCGCCGGAAGCGGATGCGGAAGTTCTTGTCCTCCGCCATCTCGGGACGGATGACCTTGACGGCGACGGTACGGCCGGCCGACGACCTCGCCAGATAGACCCGGCCCATACCGCCCGCGCCGAGCCGGGCGAGAAGACGGTAGGGGCCTAGCTGCTCGGGATCTTCTGGGCGCAGTGGCTTCATGCCCTCAGCCGCCTGTTCTTCGTGGTGACGGGTGGGAGTCCCGTGCACGCTGCGGGGGAAGGCCCGGTGGGGGTCTGGAAACAGACTAGGGGCAGAAGTGGCTGACGAGACCACTTCCCGACGGCTGTCATCGATTACCCGAAGGTAGGTGTTCACCTCTTCTTCCGCCCCTGGAACCCCATTTGAGGCGTCGTCAGAGATCGGGTGACACGTGCTCGCCCTGCGGGAACAGTGCGCGATGAGCAACAAGTGCAGGATGAAACCACTCACACGTCCCAAGACGTCCGATGTGCCGAACGTCACCCCGCCCGCCTGCGATCTTGGCGCCGTCCGGCCCGAAGACCCTCGGTCAAGGTCGCGGGGCGGCCTCCAGGTGGTCGGCGACGAGCTCGGCGAACTCGTCCGGGGTCGCGAGGCGGATGCCGAGCGTCTCTGCCTTGGCCCGCTTGGATCCGGCGTTCTCTCCGGCCACGACCAGGGTCGTCTTCTTCGAGACGCTGGAGGAGGAGCGGCCGCCGGCGCGTTCGATGAGCTCGTTCATCTGGTTGCGGCTCAGTTTCTCCAGCACCCCGGTCATCGCGCCGGTGACGACCACGGTCATCCCGGCCAGCGCGCCGCCCACTCCGTCCGCTCCGTCCGCCTGGTTCGCCCCCTCCGAGCCGTCGTCGTCGCCGTCGCCTTCGCCTTCGGCGGCCTCGGCCGTCCTCGGGGCGGGCGGGGTGGCGCCTGGCTCGGTCATGTTCACCCCGGCCGCGACCAGTCTGTCGATGAGCGGGGCGAGTTCGACGAGTTCGGCGACGATGGACGGGGCCTTCTCCGTGCCGATGCCGTCGACCTGCTGGATCGCCTCGGCGTCGGCGGCCCGCAGATGGTCCATGGTGGCGAAGTACCGGGCGATACGGCGGGACATGGAGCGGCCGGTGCCGCGGACGCCGAGCGCGCACAGCACCCTCGACAGCGGCTGCGCCTTGGCCGCGCCGATCGCGGCGAGCAGGTTGTCGGTGCTGGTCTCCCCCATCCGCTCCAGCCCCAGGAGCTGCTCACGGGTGAGGGCGAACAGGTCGGCCAGGTCCGCGACCAGGCCCGCTTCGACGAGTTGGACGACGCGGGTGTGGCCGAGGCCTTCGATGTCGAGCTGGTCGCGGCCCGCGGCGTAGGAGAGGGAGGCGACGAGGTGGCAGTTGCGGCCGTTCTCGCAGCGCCAGCGCTGTTCGCCGGTGTCGATGCCCGAGCCGCACCGCGGACATGCCTCGGGGAAGACGATGGGCTGTTCGTCGCCGGTGCGCAGATGGGCGACGGGGGCTTCGACGCGGGGGATGACGTCGCCCGCCCGGTGGACCATGACGTGGTCGCCCAGGCGCAGATCGCGGCGGGTGATGTCGGCCGGGTTGTGGAGAGTGGCGTAGGTGATGGTGGAGCCGTCGATCTCCACCGGCTCCAGGACCGCGCGGGGGGCGATGATGCCGGTGCGGCCCACGTTCCACTCCACCGCCAGCAGCCGGGTGATCTTCTCCACGGCCCGCAGCTTGTAGGCGGTCGCCCAGCGCGGTGCTCGCGAACCCGATCCCGCGGCTTGCTGGTCCGCCGCCAGATCGGCCTTGACGACGATCCCGTCGATCCCGAACGGCAGCGAGGCGCGCAGTGCGGCGATCTCCGCCACCCTGGCCAGGACCTCGTCGACGGTGTCGGCGGTGACGCCGGGCACGGCGGTGGTGGCCGTGGTGTTCACCCCGTACGCGGCGGCCCGCGCCATGAGCTCGCTGTGGGCGCAACTCTCCAGCGTCTCGGGCGACGCCGGGTCGGTGTCGGCGAGGGGCAGCAGTCCGTAGCCGAAGAAGGTCATCGGCACGGTGTAGGCGCGTTCCCTGGCGCGCAGGGTGCCCGCGGCGGCGTTGCGCGGGTTGGCGAACGGCGCGCCGCCGTGCGCGGTGCGTACCTCGTTGGCGTGCTCGAACTGCTCGGTCGTCATGAGGACTTCGCCGCGCACCTCCACCGTGACCGGCTCCGCCAGCTCGTCCGGCAGGCCCACGACGGTACCGATCGCGTGCGAGACGTCCTCCCCGGCCGTCCCGTCGCCCCGGGTGATCAGCCGCGTCAGTCGGCCATGGGTGTAGCGGGCCGCGATCGCCAGGCCGTCCAGCTTCGGCTCCACGCTGTAGCGCTCCACCTCCCGGCCGATGCGTCGGGTCAGCGAAGCGGTCCAGGCCGTGAACTCCTCCGGCGAGAACACGTTGTCCAGGCTCAGCATCGGCGCCGTGTGCGGGACATCGCCCTCGACGGCGCCGCCGGCCACCTTGCCGGTCGGCGAGTCGGCCAGCACCTGCTCCGGGTGTTCGGCCTCCCACACCGCGATGGCGCGCACCAGCCGGTCGTAGGCGTCGTCGTCCAGCCCCGAGGTGCCGGCCGCGTAATAGGCGGCCGACGCCTTCACCGCATCCTCGACCGCCTGCGCGTAGGCGACGGCATCCACAATCACTGCACCGGGTGTTGTCATGGTCGACATCCTGCCTCCCACCACTGACAACGCCCTGGGAGTGCCGCCGCGCCCGCTCCCCGCCCGTGGGCCTCCCGGCAACCGCAGATCCGCCGAGGTCGCGGGTCGTACGCCGCAACTTCCCGCCTCGCCCGCTGACTTGACGCGCCATCATATAGTTGCGAACGGCACGCGGTGATCCCTTGTCCCACGCCGCGCGGCCGGAATCCCACTGGAAAGGCACGACCCTGCGGAACGAACCGCACAGCCGCACCGACGACGCGTCCGCCGCTCTGTCCTCGCCCCGCCGGTCGGCTTTCTCCCCCGCGGCCGACGTGATCGGCTCGGAACTCGACCTGCGTATGACCGGCAGCCACGTCGTGCACGCGCTGACCCCCGGCTTCTGCGACGCGGCCTCCGTGTTCCTGCTGGAGCGCTGGCGTGTCGAGGAGAACGCGCACGTCGGCGTGGACCCGCCCCGGATCGAGGCGCGCCGGACCGCGCTGCGCGTCGGACCGGGCGCGCTGGAGGACTGGGAGAGGATGCTGCCGGTCGGCGAGGTGATCGCCTTCCCCCGCGACACGCCCTACGCCCGTGCGCTCACCGCCGGGCACGCGCAGGTGCACAGCGCCGTGGACCCGCACACGTCCGAGCGGCTCATCGCCTCCGGGGACGGTGCGGCGCGCGCCGTCGACCTGCTGCGGGTGGCGTCCTTCCTGGTCGTCCCGCTGCGGCTGCGGGACGTGGCGATCGGCTTCGTGACCTGCACACGAGGACCGGACCGGCCGTCGTTCACCCCCGCGGACGTGGCCGCCGTGGAGGCGCTGGCCGCGCGGGCCGCCGTAGCCCTGGACAACGCGCGCCGGTACGAGCGTGAGCGGCGCACCGCGCTCGCCATCCGCAACAGTCTGCCGCCCGGCACAGCCCAGGAGTTCGAGGGCTGCCGCACCGCCCACGGCTGTCTGCCCGCGGGGCAGGGCAACCTCGTCGGCGGCGACTGGTCCGATGTGCTGCGGCGGCCCGGTGACCGGGTGAGTCTGATCGTCGGGGACGCCATGGGGCACGGTCCGGAGTCGGCCGTCGCGATGATCCAACTGCGCACCGCGGTCCGTACGTTGGCGGCGCTCGACATCCCGGCGGCCGATCTCATAGGCCGGCTCGACACCCTCGCCGGGGACTCCCCCGGCGTCTCCTTCGCGACCTGTATCTACGCCGAGTGGGACGCCCGGCAGCGCACCTGCACACTGGTCGGAGCGGGCCACCCTCCCCCGTTGCTGCGCGGCCCCGACGGCCTGACGGCCCCCGTCACGCTGACCGGCGCGGGTCTGCCCCTCGGGCTCGGTGCGGGCAACTACGAGGAAACCGTGCTGAGCGTGCCGGATCCGGCCCTGCTGGTGCTCTACAGCGACGGTCTGGTCGAGTCCCGGGACGCCGACATCGACCAGGAGATCAGCCGCCTCGCGCGCACGGTGGACGCGGCAGCCGCCGTCGAGCCCGTCGGCGGCGACGGCTCGGACATGCTGCCGTCACTGCCGTCCCTCTGCCATCGGCTCCTGCACGCGCCCTCCGGCGCGGCCGGAGCCGACGACCGCACCCTGCTGCTGGCCGAACTCACGCCCGTCGGCTCCTAGTTCAGCCCCCTGGCTCGCTCAGGACGTCAGGGTCGCCCATACCGCGTTGCCGCCCGTGAGTCTCGACCGGTCGACGCCCCAGGCCTCGGCGAGCTGCTCCACGAGGAGCAGTCCGCGGCCGCCCTCGTCGTCCGGACCGGGCTCGCAGCGGGGCAGGCCGCGGCCCGTGCGGTCCTGGTCGTGCACCTCGAGGCGCAGGCACCCGTCCGTGACCAGCCCGACCCCGCACAGGAACCTGGTGCCGAGCGTGTGCCGTATGGCATTGGTGGCCAGCTCGGAGAGGAGCAGGACGGTGTCCGCGCACAGCTCGCCGGGCAGGCGCCACGCGCTCAGCCGCGCGCCCATGGAGTGGCGGGCCACCGAGACGCTGGAGCGGTGGGCGGGGAGTTCGAGCCAGTGTGTGCGGTCCGGACTCCAGGTGTCCAAGGGCTGAGGGGAGATCGTGTGGGGGGTCACGATGGTCGCCTTCCGTGGGGGGCGGGAGCAGCGGCCGGAGGCCGGGGAAGGTGAGCAGGAGGCCTGGGAGGAGGGGGTGTTCCGGGCGGGCCCTGCGCCGTGAACGCCCGAGCGGCCCAACTCCGTCGGGGGTGGGGGAGCTTGATGCGGGAACGCTCGTGTTCGGCGGCGCGGTTCACACAACTAACTATGCTCGCACCTAAGTTCAGGCTGCAACCGACTGCCTGATAATTTCAACAAGCCGATATCCGTCTGTTCACGTCATCCGGTCACGGTCAGACTGGTGTCGGCGGCAGACCTTCAGGGTGAGTGACCTTCAGGAGGCGGAGCGTGAGCGAAGGCCGTTCGGGCACGGGCAGCGGCGGCACCGGTACGCCCACCGTTCTGCGCATGATCCTCGGCCGGCGACTGCAGGAGCGTCGTCAGAACGCGGGCGCGTCGCTGGAGGACGCGGCCAGGGCCCTGCGGGTCAAGCCCCTGACCATCCGCCGGCTGGAGAAGGCGGAGGTCGGCCTCAAGCCGCTCTACGTGGAGATCCTGCTCGAGACCTACGGGGCCGACCCGCAGGAGATCGAGGAGTTCGTCGCCCTCGCCGAGCGGGCCAACGAGCCCGGCTGGTGGCATCCGTACCGGGATGTGCTGCCGAGCTGGTTCAGCGGCTACGTGAGTCTGGAGACCGGCGCCAAGACCCTGCGCACCTACGAGCCCCACTACGTCACGGGGCTGCTGCAGACGCCCCGCTACGCACGCGGGGTCCTGAGCGGGGGCTTCCCCAACGACCACGACGACGACCTGCGGCGACGCGTGGACCTTCGGCTGCAGCGCCAGAGCCTGCTGGAGAGAGCCGACGCCCCCACGCTGTGGGTGGTGATGGAGGAGGCCGTGCTGCACCGGGTGGTGGCGGCTCCCGAGGTGATGCGGGAGCAGATCGACCGGCTGCTGGAGGTCTCGGAACTGGAGCACGTAAGCGTCGACGTCGTGCCGTTCACGGCCGGCGCCCACGTCGGCGCGTGCGCCCCGTTCACCTACTTCCGGTTCGAGGAACCCGAACTGCCCGACATCGTCTACACCGAGATCCTCTCCGGCGCCGTGTACCTGGACCAGCGCTCCGACGTCGCGGCACATCTGGAGGCGCACAACCGCATGTCCCTGCTGACCTCGGACACGGTCAGCAGGGCACTCCTGAACCGTATGCGCAAGGAGTACTCATGACCGGCATCGACAGCCATGTCCACGACGTCTACAACGGGATGCCCGCCGCCGACCTCGGCGAGCAGGGCTGGGAGTCCCCGTGGAGCGGCCCCAACGGGGGGCAGTGCGTGCAGACGAAGCAACTCTCCGACGGCCGTGTCGCGATGCGGCAGTCGACCGACCCCGCCGGTCCCGCGCTGATCTACACCCCCGAGGAGATGGCCGCGTTCGTCGCGGGAGTCAAACGGGGCCTCGCCGACCACCTCGTGGCCGGCTGACCACCTCTCGGCCGGCCGACCACCTCGCCGGCCGGCCGGCCACCTGGCGGCCGGCCGAGGCCTGAGCACACACCCCCCATGCACACCACCGAAGGGCACCGCACATGACCACCTCGAACGCCTCGCGGGACATCGACACCAGCAGGCCGCACTCCGCCCGGATGTACGACTACTACCTCGGCGGCAAGGACCACTTCGAGGTCGACAAGCAGGCGGCCGAGACCGTCGCCGCGGCCTACCCGGGCATCTTCGTCTGCGCCCGGGAGAACCGCGCCTTCATGCACCGCGCCACCCGGGTCCTCGCGCAGGAGCACGGCATACGCCAGTGGCTGGACGTCGGCACCGGCATCCCGACCGAGCCGAACCTGCACCAGGTCGCCCAGTCCGTGGTGCCCGAGGCGCGGGTCGTCTACGCCGACAACGACCCCCTCGTCCTGAAGTACGCCGAGCGGCTGATGCGCAGCACGGCCCTGGGGCGCACGACCTACGTCGAGGCGGACGTCAACGACCCCGGCGCGCTGCTCGACGCGCCCGCGCTGGCCGAGGTGCTGGACCTGGACAAGCCGGTGGCGCTGTCGCTGAACGCCCTCATGCACTTCGTCACCGACGCCCAGGACCCGTACGGCATCGTGAGCCGGCTGCTGGCCGTGCTTCCCTCGGGCAGCGCGCTGGCTCTCAGCCACTGCACACCCGACTTCGACCCGGCCACCTGGCAGAAGGTCACCGACATCTACACGGCCGCCGGAACGCCGGTGCAGTTCCGCTCGCAGAACGACGTCGCCCGGTTCTTCGACGGGCTGGACCTGCTCGACCCGGGCGTCGCGGTCGGCCACCGCTGGCGTCCGGACAGCGCCCCGCAGGCCACGGACGCCGAGGTCAGCCTCTGGACGGGCGTGGGCATCAAGCCGTAGCAGCCCGGCAGACCGGCGGACCGGCGCAGAAGCCGACGTCATGCTCCGCCGCCCGGGCCCTGGTGCTCCCGGTCGGGCAGGCCGTCCAGGCCCGTGTCGAGCATGATGCGGTCGACGGTCTACGGGAGGGTGCTGTCGGCGCCGATGACGGTCTCGGCGCCGTCCGGCAGCAGATCGAGGTCCCGGTACCAGTCGCGCAGGTCCGCCTCGCCGACCTCGTCGGCGTACGGCTTGGTGGCGTGGCGCACGAGCGTCTCGGCGAACGGCACGTGCAGGTAGTAGCCGTGGGTCGGGCCGCGATGGTCCGCGCGCAGCCGCGCGAGCATGGCGCCGTAGCGGTCGGCGTACAGGATGCCCTCGAGGACGACGTGGTACCCGGCGTCCAGGGAGTAGCGGGCGACGGCGTCGATCAGCCCGATGTTCGCCGCGCCGGGCCGGTCGTGCTCGCGCAGCACGACGCGCCGCAGGTTGTCCTGCGCGACCAGGGCCAGGCCCCGACCGAACCGGTCACGCAGACCGGCCGCCACCGACGACTTGCCCGAGGCGCTGTTCCCGCGCAGCACGATCAGCCGGGTCTCCCGGGTGCCCACCATCACACCGCCACGCTACCGGGACCCGCGAGGGCGTCATGAGTACGACGACTCATGACGCGGGCCGCGACGCACGCGAGGATCGACGGATGACGAGAATGAGACGCACGGAAGTCCGGTTCGGAATACCGCTGTTGGCGATCCTGGCCGTACTGGCCGCGGGGTGCGGAACCGAGCGGGCGGCGGACACGGCCGGTGACGGCGGCTCCTCTCGGGCCGCAGCACGGACGCCGAGCGCGCCGGTGGACCTCCCGTGCCCCGGCGAGAGCCCCGCACCGACGCCCACGTCGAGCGTGCCCGCCCCCGGCTCCCCCTCCGCCTCCGCCACACCGCCCGTCGACCACTACGCCGAGAACCACGGCTTCATGGTGCCGATCCCCTTGCACGGTGAGCGCCGCTGTGACGGGCTCGCGGCCGCCGACCGCATCGAGGCCGCGCTGGAACCGCTGCGCGAGCGCGGCGACTTCGCCCCGGAGAGCACCCGTGGCGTGCTGACCGGTCTCGGCTACTCCGCCGGGAAGGTGCAGTCGTACCAGAACGGCCCGACCGGGGTGAGCTTCCTGGTCGACGCCCGTCCGCTGTGCCTGGAAGGCACGATGAACTCCGGGGGCACGAAGGTGGACGCCTTCGCCGGCTATCCCGACCACACCGGCTGCGACCGTCCCTCCGGCGGCCACTGAACCGTGTACACGTGAAAGCCCTGTTCGAGCTGGTCGAAAACGCGAACTGGTGTACGTGGATGGGTCATTGGGACGTAAGTTGTGGCTCGAACTGCTCACGCCTCGGCTGAAAGACGGACGCACCTCATGACCGACCATCAGAACATCGACACGTCGGTGCCGCACTCGGCCCGCATCTGGAACTACTGGCTGGGCGGGAAGGACAACTACCCCGTCGACGAGCAGGCCGGCGACGCGTACACCGACGTCTTCCCCGGCATCGTCACCATCGCCCGCAGCAGCCGGGCCTTTCTGCGCCGCAACATCACCCACCTGGTCTCCGAGGCGGGCATACGGCAGTTCCTGGACGTCGGGACGGGCCTGCCGACCGCCGACAACACCCATGAGGTCGCCCAGCGCCTCGCCCCCGAGTCGCGGATCGTCTACGTCGACAACGACCCGCTGGTCCTGGCGCACGCCCGCGCTCTGCTGACCTCCACCGCCGAGGGCGCGACCGCCTATGTCGACGCCGACGTGCTGGACCCGGAGCGCATCCTGGCGGCCGCCGCCGAGACGCTGGACTTCAGCCGCCCCACCGCGCTGATCCTCAGCAACATCCTGGGCCACGTCGCCGACTACGACCAGGCGCTCGCCATCGTCACCCGCCTGATGGCGGAACTGCCGTCCGGCAGCTACCTCTCCGTCAACGACGGTTCGCGGGGCATCGACCCGGTCTTCGAGCAGGCGCAGGACGCCTACAACGAGAGCGGCGCCGTCCCCTACAACCTGCGCTCCGTGGACGAGATCACGGCGTACTTCAAGGGCCTGGAGCTCCTGGACCCGGGGGTCGTCTCGGTCCCCCTCTGGCGCCCGGAGGCCGGCTCCCCGGCCCCGGCGGTCATCGGCGAACACGGCGGCCTGGCCCGCAAGCCGTAGCCGCCCCGACTCGTCGTCCACGCCCCCGCTCACAGCAGCCGGCGGATGTCCCCCCGCACCCGGTAGAAGCCGCCGGCCGCTGTGTGCAGGGCGTCGACGACGTAGCGGGCCCCGGGTTCGCGTATCTCGCGCGGGAACTGGACGTTCCAGGACGTGTCGTAGCCCTCGGAGACGACGTGCACCCGGACCCGGCCGGCCTCCTGGACGCACTCGACGACGATCGCGCCGGAGGGCGCCCGGTCCAGCGTGGCCAGCGCTGCGGCGGCCGTGGCCGAGGCGTAGGTCGGCAGGGCGGCGGCGAGCTTGACGTCCCGGGCCACCGGCACCGTGCCCTGCTGCGCCGCGGCGACGGCCGTCTCGCTCGCGTCCACGCACACCAGCGAGCCGTCCGTGGTCACCAGGTACAGGCGGTCGTCGCGGTACTGCATCGACAGGGCCGAGCCGCCGCCGGTGCCGAGCTTCCACAGACGCGTGCCGTCCCGGTCGAAGCAGTAGACGGACGACGACGCGTCACCGGCGAACACGAAGCGCCCGCCCGGCGAGGTGGCGCACGAGTACACCGCGCTGTCGCAGCCGTACGTGGCCTCGACCGTGCCGGTCGCCTTCGACAGCCGCTGGACCACCCGGTGCGCGGTTCCCGCGTACACGGCGTCGTCCTCCTGCCAGCCGAACAGGACGCCGCCGCGGGTGGGCGTGTGCCAGAGTTCGCCGCCGCCGTCGGGGGCGTAGGCGGTGACGCCCGCGTGGTGACCGTGGTAGACGGCACGGTCGTCGGCGCGGACCATCCAGGCGTGCTCGCCCTGGCTGCGCCGGGCCCACTGGTGTTCGTCCTCGTGGTCGATGACGGTGAGCCGGCCGTCACGGTCGGACACGTTCAGGATGCCCTCGTGGATGTCCAGCCAGAAGATGTCGACGTCGGCCGAGATGTCGTAGGCGGCGAACGGCAGCTTCGAGGACAGGTCGTAGACCTTGCCGTCGTCACAGCCGGCGTAGATCCAGAACTCGTCGGCGACCAGGCACTTCACACCGTCCGGCAGGCTGAAGCGGGCGAGGACGCCGCCTTCGTGGTCCAGGGTGTAGACGTCGCCCGACTGGTTGCCGACCCAGCAGTGGTCGTCGTCCACGTGGATGCCGAACGCCGAGGAGCCGGTGGCGAACCGCCACAGCACGGGTGCCACGGCGCGCGCGGTGGAGGGCGCCGAGGCCACCTGACGGCGGGTCACCGAACGCGGGGCGCGCTGCCCGACGACGGCCGGGGCGTATCCCTTGCGGACCTTCTCCCCGACCTTCTTCGCGGCGGCGGCCCGCGCCTTCTCGGCGGTCGGGAACGTCGTCGTCTGCACTTGGCCGGTGGCGCCGATCCGCCCGTACCGCACCGTCACCACCGCGCCGTCGACGGTCACTTCGTAGAACTTGTGCGCACCGTCGCCGTCCTGCGACAACTCCAGATACGTCGTCGACACCGTGCTGGACGCGGTAGACATGGCAGAACCCTCCCCAGGGTGGACCCGCGGCCGTTCCGGCGGGTCCCACTGATCGAACCGTAGGCGCAGGCACTGACAATCGCCCTCGCCGGCCTCCCCGCGGTCAGCTCTCGGAGTCCTTCGTCGTCCGGCCGGGCGGGGCGTCGCCGGCGGTGAGGTGTTCGAGGACCTCGACCAGTTCCTGGCAGGCGCGTTCGACGGAGCGTCTGGTGTTGCGCTGCTCGGTGATCACCGCGGAGAGCAGCAGGGCGGTCAGTGCCATCGTCCCGTTGAAGGCCTGGAGCTTGATCATCACTTCGATTCGGGACAGGCGGTCGAACGGACCGACCTCGTCCGTCGCGGCGATCGTGGCCATGACCGAGGTGAAGAGGGCGCACAGCATGCTGCCGGCGAGCTGGAACCGCAGCGCCGCCCAGATCAGCATGGGGTAGACGAGGAACAGCAGGCTGACGGGGCTGTGCGTGGCCAGCGGGACGAGGGCGACGGCGACGAGGACCAGGCCCGAGGCCTCTTTCCAGCGGGACAGCCGCAGGGGGCGCTGTATCGCGTGCAGCACCAGCAGGACCGGCGTCACGATCAGCACGCCCATCGCGTCGCCGACCCACCAGGCCAGCCAGACGGGCCAGAAGCTGTGCGGGTCGAGCCTGCCGGAGAGGACCAGGAGGCCGACGCCCACGGTCGAGCTGAGCAGCATGGCGGTGAGCGCGCCCAGGAAGACCAGGGCGAGGCCGTCCCGCAGCCGGGCGAGGTCGTTGCGGAAGCCCACCTTGCGGAGCATGAGGTACGCGCAGACGGGGGCGGCGGTGTTGCCGACGAGGTTGCCCAACACCAAGGGCCGCAGCGAGGTCAGGGACATGATGACGAGGAGGGCTCCGAGGGCGATGCCCGCCCAGGTGCGGAGCCCGAAGACCAGCAGGCAGGCCACCGCCACTCCGGTGGGCGGCCAGATGGGGGTGAAGATCGCGCCCTCGACCACGAGCTCCCGCATGAGTCCCAGCCGCCCGGCCGCGTAGTAGCTGAGCGCGACGGCCAGCGTCAGGACGGCGAGGACGGCTGGTCGGCGCAGATCCTGGGTACCCACCACAGCAGCCATCAGACACCGGCGCGGCACTGTCGGCGCGGCGAGACGCGCCGTGACGGGCCCCTTGGGGCCCTATGGCTGAACCCGGGGTATCTCCGGGCCCACGAGTCCGTCGTGGCCCACCACGAGTACGGCCGCGTCGTCCTCGTGTCCCACGCGCTCGGCGCCCTTGATCACCGCGGCGGCGAGCGAGCCCGCCGTCATGCCCGCGACGGCGGCGATACCCGCGAGCCGTACGACCTGGTCGAGGCCCTCCTCGACGGTCAGGGTCGGGCCCTCGACGACCCCGTCCGTGAGCAGCACGAACACTCCGCCCTTGGTGAGCCGGTAGCGGGTGACCGGGTAGTCCATGCCCTCCTGGACCCCGAGGGGCGGTCCGCACTCGTCCTCGGCGACGCCGGACTTGCCGTCGGCCGTGGCCCACACGCACGGGATGTGGCCGGCCCGGGCGCTCTCCAGGACCCCGGTGGCGGGGTCGAGCCGCATGAAGGTGCAGGTGGCGAAGAGGTCGCTGCCGAGGGAGAGGAGCAGGTCGTTGGTCCGGGCGAGGAGCTCGCCGGGCTCGCCGGTGACGGAGGCTAGGGCACGCAGGCCGACCCGGACCTGGCCCATGAACGCGGTCGCCTCTATGTTGTGGCCCTGGACGTCGCCTATGGACAGGCCTATGCGCCCGTCCGGCATGGTGAAGGCGTCGTACCAGTCGCCGCCCACGTTGAGGCCGTAGCAGGCGGGCGCGTACTTCACGGCCAGCCGGAAGCCGGGGGCCACGGGCAGGTCCCTGGGCAGCATTCCGCGCTGGAGGGCGAGGGCCAGCTCGACGCGGGAGCGTTGCAGCTCCGCGCGCTCGCGCGCCTGGGCGGTCAGCGAACCGAGTCTGGCCAGCAGCTCGTCGCCGTCCTCCGTGGGACGCTTGCGGGACATTGATCACTCCGGCGGGACGGCGGCTCGTCAGGAGGGCAGCCACATCGGGCAAACCTCATATTTTACCTTTACAGGATGATAGCGGCCTCGAGGCCCGGCCCGAAACGGGGCCCGGAGAGGTCCGGGCCGGTATTGCGCCGGGCCGATGCGGGCGAGGAGGATGCCCACCGCGACGGCCTTCGGTCACCAACGGCATCGATACGAACCCCAAGGGGCATCCGAGCGTGAACATATCGATCGAGAGCATGCGCGACGCCGATGTTCCAGCTCGTCTGTTCGAGGCCGCCCTGAACCAGACCTCGCTCCTCAAGGCGGTACTGCCGGACGACATCGAGAGCCAGAGGGAGAGATTCGTCCGCGATATGCGGCAGGGATCTCCACGTAGTCCGGTATTCACCTACCCCGAGACGGATGCGGCCCGCGTCGAGCCCCTGCGGCAGATCGTGGACGAATACGGTGCGCACGACGAACCGTTGATCCGGTTGATCGCGGACGAGGCGTCGAAGCACCTCGCAAGATTCCAGGCCTGCGTGAGCCACGAGGCCGAACGCATGACTCAGGCATTGTCCGATGAGAACGGGGTGCCCGACGAAGAACTGCTCGCCGAAGCCCTCGAAATTCTTCGGGAGAGAAAAGAGCGGACTCCGCCCGGAGAGGAACAGAGATTCTCCGCCGCGGATGTGCTGAAAGCCGTGGAAAAGACACTCGCCGCAGAGGGTCTGACCGATTGGAAGCCCCAGATCCATCCGGAGATGGCCGCCCGGATGAGCGTCAGGTCAGGGAACCGGTCGGTGAACATCCGCGCGGATCTGCGTCTCGGGGAGAACGAACTCGTCGGGCTCGTCACACACGAGATCGGCACCCATGTCTTTCGATGGGAGAACGCGCACCGAGTGGCCGATGTCCTCTGCGTTCGACTGTCCGGGGCCACCGCCACGGAAGAAGGTCTGGCCGTCTGGAACGAACAGCGGGCGACCGGCGGGAAATCGCTCGACCCGAGATTCGCCCTGCGCGTCGTCGCCGTGCACACGGCATTGCGCGGGAGTTTCGTGGACGTCGTCCACGCCCTGCTGCCTTTCGTGCCGGTCGAAGCGGCCTTCGACGTGGCGACGCGCGTGAAACGCGGACTCGTCGACACCGCCGAACCCGGCGGCTTCGTCAAGGACCATGTATACCTGGCCGGCTATCGCATGGTGCGGGAACACCTGGATCGGAATCCCGACGAACACGATCTCCTGATGGCCGGCAAATGGCCGCTGAACCGCCTTTCCCTGCTCCGGGACGCGGATGTCGTCTCCGAGCTCGGCGACGACATCCGACGACCCGACGAGCGCTTCATCGAGCGGGCGCGCGACCTCGTGCGGGACATCTCCATGGCTCGGTGACCAGCTCCGCGACCGGGTCAGGTACCGGCTCAGCGACCAGCGGGTTCATCCCCATCGGCAGGAGCGCCCCGCTCTTCGCCCACCGGAAGGGGCGGCTCGTCCCCGTTCCGCACGCGCGGCACCCGACCGCCCTCCGCAGACGCCGTCCCACTGCTTGCGAGCGCCGCGGCGACCTTCTCCGTCCACTCCTGATTCGGCACCTGCTCGTCGATGTCGAACACCCGCCCCTTTTTGAACGTTCCGAAGACGATCGAATCGACAGGGACTTCGTACTTCATCTCGAACTGCCTGCCGATCCCGGAAAGGCCGTCCCGCACGAAGCAGCGGAACCGGAAGTGGGCCCGATTGGCGTCGCCGCGCGTACGCTGACCCGCGAGCAAGAGGAGATCCGCCTCCTGTCCGCCGTAGGCGATGGTGTAGGTCCCGAGCTCCTTGTCGTTGGCCTTGTCCTTCTTGCGCCCGCTGATCGACATCGGGTCCGGCCGGCCTCGGGGAATGAGCTTGCTCTTCGTGGCGCCGCGCTCGTTCGGATAGAGGAGCGTCAACTCGAACCGAGGCTCCACGAGCGCACGCCGGGTCTTGTTGGAGATCTTGATGCTGTAGCGAAAATCCTGTTTCTCCTCGGACCACCAGGCGGAGATTTCGGGAGAGATATCGATTCGCGGCCTGAGCATCCTCAGACCCAACAGTGAGAGTCCCGAGGCGGCGAGAGCGGATGCGGTCTTCTCAACGATTCCGATCAGCAGATCCATGCGGCAGCGAAGCACCTTCTACGATGACGGATCATGAATGGAGCGAGACTGAGCGCTGAAGTGTGGCACAACACCAGGCCGGGGGGAACCCGGTCCGACGTCGGTAATGAAAGGGTTACGCGATTCTGTCGGAACAGGGCAGAGTCGAGCAGATTCGCGCATCTCCTGGAGTTCCCGTGCGCCGACCCGAGGGGTGTTCGGTCACCGGCCGCTGCGGAATCCTGAAGGGACGACGAAGCGGCGAGGTCGGTGCGGGGATCCAGCTCGCCCCGCACGCCACCCGCGTGCTGCGCCGGCTGGACCGGCTGGACCTGCTCGACGCGGTCGCCGCCCGGGCCGCACACCCCGCCCAGGTGAGCTTCCGCAGCTGGTCCGACGGAGCGGAGATCTGCCGCCACGCGTTGGGGCACGAGGCCGAGGACGTGTTCGGAGCGCCCTACCTACAGCTCCACCGGGCTGATCTGCACCAGGTCCCGGCCGACGGCGAGCGCCTGGGGGCGGACCTGGTCGTGGCCGCGGGCGAGGACTTCCATCTGCCGGACGGACCCGAGGCCGAGGCGCGCGACGCCCGTATCGCGGCCCATGCCGCCGGGCACAGGTTCATGCCTCGGGCGAGGACATGGACGCAGTGACCGGCGCCGCCGGACGGTCGGCCGCCTCCCGGTCCGGGGCCAGGGCCAGCGGCTGGGCCGCGTAGGTGATGCGGACGACTCCGTCGGCATGCCGTTGTGTGTCGCCCTGAACGCCGAACACGTCGTGCAGGAGGTCCGGCGTCAGGACCTCCAACACCGGGCCGGCCGCCACCACTTCGCCCTCGTGCAGGACGACCAGGCAGTCGCAGAGGCGGGCGGCCAGGTCCAGGTCGTGCAGGACCGCCAGGGTGGTGATGCCGGTGCTGCGGATCAGGTCCAGGAGTTCGAACCGGGCACGGATGTCGAGGTGGTTGGTGAGTTCGTCCAGGACCAGCAGCTGCGGCCGTTGGGCCAACGCCCGTGCGAGCAGGACGCGTTGGCGTTCGCCGCCGGAGAGGGTGGCGTAGTCCCGGTGGGCGAAGGGGCCGACCCCGCAGCGGGCGACGGCTTCGGCCACGGCGTCGCGGTCCTCGGCGCCGTCGCGGCCCAGCAGTCCGTGGTGCGGGGTGCGGCCGAGGGCGACGAACTCGGTCACGGTCAGGCCGGTGGTGGTGCCGGCGTCCTGCAGGACGGCCGCGGTGCGGCGGGCGGCGGTGCGGGCCGGGAGCTCCCACACGTCGTCGCCGCCCACCCTGACCACCCCGTCGGCCGGCCGCAGCGAGCGGTAGACCGTGCGCAGCAGTGTGGACTTGCCGCTGCCGTTGGGGCCCACGAGCCCGACGACGTCGCCCTTGGCGGCCTCCAGGGTGACCTCGCGCAGGATCGGCTTGCGGTCCAGGGTGATGTGGAGCTGGTCCACGGTCAGTTTCATACGGTGTCCAGGCCCTTGTTGCGGCGTAGCAGCCACAGGAAGAAGGGGGCGCCCAGCAGGGCGGTGAGGATGCCCAGGGGGAGTTCGTTGGGGCGGGTGAGGGTGCGGGAGAGCAGGTCCACGAGGACCAGGTAGACGGCGCCGAGGAGGGCCGTCAGGGGAATCAGCCGGCGATGGTCGGCGCCCACGGTGAGGCGGACCAGGTGGGGGATCATCAGGCCGACGAAGCCCACCCCGCCCGCGACGGAGATGACCGTGCCGGTGAGCAGCGCGCTGATGACCAGCAGGACGGCCCGCAGCCGGTTCACGTCCACGCCGAGCGCGGTCGCGGACTCGTCGCCGGCCAGCAGGGCGTTGAGCCGCCGTCCGAACAGGGTCAGCAGCACCGTGCTCGCCAGCACGACGACCGTGACGGTGGGCAGTTGGCTCCACTGGGCGCCGGCCACACTGCCCAGCATCCAGAACATCACCGTCCGCAGTTCGGTGGGCGTCGCCAGCAGTTGGACGAAGCTCGTCATCGACAGCAGGACATAACCGACCGCGACCCCCGCCAGCACCACCCGGGTGGGGGCGAGCCGGCCCTGTCGTTGCCCCAGGACGAAGACCAGCGCCCCGGCCGCGAGGGCGCCGACGAACGCCGCACCGGACACGCCCAGACCCGCGAGCCCGCCGAGCGCGACGCCGCCGAGGGTGATGACCAGGACCGCGCCGAGTGAGGCGCCGTAGGAGAAACCGAGGACGACGGGGTCGGCGAGCGGGTTGGAGACCAGGGTCTGCAGCACCGCCCCGACCACGGCCAGGCCCGCGCCGACCAGGGCGGCCAGGACGACACGCGGGGCCCGGAACGTCCACACGATCTGGTCCAGCGCCGGGTCGCCGGTGGCGCCTCGGCCGGTGACATGGTGCAGGAGGATCCCCCACACGTCACCGACCGGGATGTTCACCGCGCCGATGCTGACCGCCACCACCATGACGGCGACCAGCACGACCGTCAGGATGCCGACGGCGAGAGACAGCCGAGGGCCGTTCAGACCTTGTCGGGGTGCAGCATCTCGGCGATCTTCGCCACGGCCAGATCGTTGCTCGGGCCGAGGTACATCGAGTCCGACAGCGCCACGTACGTGTTGTTCTTCGCGGCCGGCCACTGGGGGAACTCCTTCAACAGCGTCTTGGCGTAGGCCGCCGGGTTCGGGTCGTTGTAGCCGATGACGACGAGCGCGTCGACGTCGGTCGCGGCCACCTTCTCCTTGCTCAGGTCGGCGAAGGACGTCTCGGAGGCGTTCTCGAAGGCGTTGGCGCCGCCGGCCTTGGCGAGGATGTCGTTGTAGATGCCCTTGGCGACGACCGAGCTGAAGTCGTTGCCGCCCATGGCCATGTTGGAGAACAGCACCATGACCTTGGGCTGCTTCTCGCCCTTCACCTTGGCGGCGATGTCGGCGATGCGCTTCTCCGAGGCGGCGATCAGCTTCTCGGCCCGGTCGGAGACGTTGAAGACCTTCCCCATGTCGCGCAGCAGCGTGTAGCTGTCGGCGATGGTCATCTTGGTGGTGTCCTGGTCACAGCCCTGCGGCGACACATATGTGTGGGCGCCGACCTGCTTCAGCTGCTCGCGGGTGGCGAAGCCGTTCTTCTCGTCGAAGCCGTACGACGTGGTGGACAGCACCAGGTCCGGGCGCAGGCCGATCATCGCCTCGCGGGGGATGTCGTAGGCGTCGTTCAGTTTCACGTCACCGGTGGGCAGGGCCTTGATGGCGGCGGCCCGCCCGGAGACCTCGGACATGCCGTAGGTCTGCTGGTTGGCGACGATCTTGTCCTGGACGCCGAGGGCAAGGAGGGTGGAGACCTCGGCGACCGAGGCGCCGTTCATGAGGACGACCCGGCTCGGCTCCTTGGTGATCTTCTCGGAGGCTCCGCAGTTCTCGAGGGTCACCGGGTAGCCGGACTGCGCGGCGGCCGCGGACGCGTCGCCGGCGGCGGCGCTGTCGGTGCCGGTCGAGGAGTCGGCGCAGGCCGTGGTGACCAGACAGAGGGCGCCGGCCAGGGCGACGGCTACGGGCCGTTTCTTCGACATGCTGGCTCCTTGGTGCGGGGGCTCGTGACGGGCGGGGGGCTCTGTTGCAGTAGTCGGAAGCAAGGGAGGGCGAGTTCCCGGCGATGCCCAACTAAGTTGCGGAGGACGGGAGATGGCTCGGTGCGGGCAGCGCGCCGGTGCTGACGCAGTGGTCGAGGTAGCGGAAGACGAGGTCCCGGTCGACGGGCGGGGAGGCGATGCCGCTGCCGCGCAGACCGTGCACGACGTTGTCGGCGCGGACGCGCCCCAGTCGGAGGTCACTGTCGGCGCCCCAGGAGTCGAAGAAGGCCAGCGTGGTCGCCGCCGCCCCGGAGGACTCCGGGAGTTCGGCTCTCCACCGGGCCAGGGGCAGACGGCGCAGCGGATAGCCGTACTCCTCCAGCCAGTCGTGGACGTCGTCGAGCCGCACCGGGGGCGCGGTCGCGTGGTTGAAGACGGTCGCTCCGGGCGGCCCCAGCGCGAGGTGGACGACGGCCCGGGCGGCGTGGTCGACCGGTGTCCAGATCTCCTCCTCGAACAGTTCGGGGACGATCCCGGCGGGCACCCCCGCGCGCAGCACGCTCCACAGGAAGTCCCGCTCGTTGACGTAACCGGTCTCGTACGGGCCGACGATCCTGCCGAGCCGGTGCACGGTGACCGGGATCCCCCGCTCGGCGGCCTGTTCGAGGAGCCGCTCGGCCGCCCACTTCGACTGCTGGTAGCCGGAGCGCAGTCCGGGATGGGACGGGAGGAACGCCTCCGGCACCTCGGGGCTCAGGGCGAGCGGCGGGGCGACGGAGAGGGTCGACACGAGGTGCAGGGGGATCGGGCGTACGGCCGCCATGCGCAGCAGGGCCCGGGTGGACTCGGTGTTGGCGGCGCGCAGGGTGGTGTACTCGCGCAGGATGCTGACGGTCGCCGCGTTGTGCAGGATCGCGTCACAGGTGCGGGCGAGCTCGGCGAACTCCCGGTCGTCCAGGCCGAGTCCGGGGCGGGCGAGGTCCGCGGGAACCGCCGTGATCCGCCGCCGTGCCGGGTCCGGAAGGACGATCCGGTGGGTGTCCAGGGCCTGGTGCACGCGGGCCGTGGCCTCGGCCGGGCTCGGCGCGCGGACGGTGCAGACGATCTCCGCGTCCGTGCTCGTCAGCAGCCGGGCCAGCAGGTGGACGCCGATGAAACCGGTCGCGCCGGTGAGCAGGATCCGCTCCGGTGGGCCGTCGGCCGCCCGGGGGCCGCCGCCGGGGCGGATGTCCGGGTCGAGGACGGTGTCGGCGAGCAGGGTCTCCGGGAGCGCGGGAGCGGCTGCCTCCGGCCGCTCCCGCAGCAGGCGCGCGAGTCCGGCCGCGGTCGGGTGCTGGAAGAGCCAGGCGACCTTCACGTCGCGGCGCAGTGCGACGCCGAGCCGGTTGGCGACCTGGATGGCCTGGAGGGACTGGGCCCCGAGGTCGAACACATCGTCCTGGGGGCCGACTTCGGCCACTCCGAGCACCCGTTGCCAGGCTGCGGCGACGGTGTGTTCCAGGGTGCCGGGCTGCCCGGTCGGAGGAGCCGGCGGAGTCCGCGTCATGAGCGCGTTCCGGTCGATCTTCCCGGTGCCGGTCCGGGGGAGGCTGTCCGGGAACTCGACGGCGGCCGGGATCATCGCCGCGGGCAGCGTCGTGCGGAGGCGGTCCCTGATCTCGGACGGGGCCGGGCCTGCGGACCCGTCGCGGACGACGTACGCGATCAGTCGCCGGGTGCCGTCCTCCAGCGCCTGTCCGACGACGGCGGCCTCGCGGACCCCCGGACAGCCCAGGAGCGCGCTCTCCACCTCGGCGGGGTGCACCCGACGTCCGCCGATCTTGAACTCGGCGTCGGAGCGGCCCAGGTGGCGCAGTTGTCCGTCGTCGCCGAGACGGACGAGGTCGCCGGTGCGGTAGGCGCGGGGTGCTCCGGGGAGGGCGTGGAGCGGGGCGAAGCGGGAGGCTTCCGCAGACGCCTCCCCTCGGTAGCCGACGGCCAGGTTGCCGCCCAGGAGGTGGAGTTCTCCGTCCACGACCGCCGCGCGCGTACCGGGCAGCGGACGTCCGATGGGCACGTCTCCGGGTGCGAGCGCGGGGTCGTGGAGGTCGGCGACGGTGGCGACGACGGTGGCCTCGGTCGGGCCGTAGGTGTTCAGCAGCCGGACGGACGGGCCGACGGCCTTGCGCCAGCGGTCGACCCGTTCGGGGAGGGCGGCCTCCCCGCCGATGACGACGGTCTGCACCTCGGCGGGGAGGGCTGCGGTCCCGGTCGAGACGGCATGGGCCAGTTCGTGCCAGTAGGCGGTGGGCAGGTCGAGGTAGCTGATCCGCGCCCGGGCGCAGGCGGCCAGGAAGTCGGGGACCGAGTCGGTCATGTCGTCGGTCCGCACGACGAGCGTGGCGCCCGCGCACAGGGTCAGGAAGATCTCCTCGACGCTCGTGTCGAAGTGCAGCGGGGCGAACTGCAGGACCCGGTCGCCGGGTCGGGGCCCGTAGCGGTGTGCGGCGCCGGCGACGAAGTGCGCCAGCGCGTGGTGGGCGATCTCGACGCCCTTGGGGCGGCCGGTGGAGCCGGAGGTGTGCAGGACGTAGGCGAGGTCGTCCGGCGTGGGGGCGGTGGGGTCGGTGGGGTCGCCTGGGCCGGGCCCCCGCAGGTCGGTGTGGGCGGCGGGCGTCAGGACGAGTGCGGGGCGGGCGTCCGCCAGCAGCTCGGCTCTGCGCGCCGGGGGCACGGTCGGGTCGAGCGGGCAGTAGGCGGCTCCGCAGGCCAGGACGCCGAGGACGGCGGTGATCGCGTCGATGCCACGGGGCAGGGCCACGGCCACCAGGTCGCCGCGCCCGATCCGGCGGGCCGCCAGCCGGCGGGCGAGGTCCCGCACTGAGCCGAGGAGCTCCGCGTACGTCACGCTGCGTCCGTCGTGCTCGACGGCGACCGAATCGCCGCGTCGGGCGGCCTGTTCGGCGATCAGGTCGAGCACCGGACGCACGGGACCGGGCAGCGGACCGCCGTCCAGGACCGGGACGGCCTCGCGCGCCCGCAGCTCGCCCAGCGCCCGGTCGGGAGCGGCGACGGCGGCCCCGAGCAGGGCGAGGAGCCCGGCCTGGAACGCGGCGAGGTCCGTCTCTTCGTAGAGGTCGGGGTTGGCGTCCACGGCGATGCGCAGGCCCGCGCCCTCGGAGCGGTCGTAGACGTTGACGGACAGGTCGTCGACGGGCCCCGCGGAGACGTTGTGGACCGTGCTGCGGTGTCCGGCGAAGCGGAGGTCGTACGCGAACGGCATAATGTTGACGCCCGGGCCGGACAACCGGCGCTGTCCGCCGACGAGTTTGAGGTCGCGCCGCAGCTGTTCGTAGCGGTAGCGCTGGTGCGGCAGTCCGGCGCGCAGCTCTCGCGAGACCCGGGCCGCGAGCTCGCGCAGGGTGTCCGGGTCGTCGACGCTCACGCGCAGGGGCAGGATGTTGCGGACCGTGCAGGGCACCCGGAGGGCGACGGAGCCGAGCCGGCCCATGACCGGCAGGCCGAGGACGATCTCCGGGGCGCCGCTCGCGTGGTGCAGCCCGGCCGCGGTGACCGCCAACAGGACGTCCGGCCAGGTGACTTCGAGGTCGTGGGCGACGGCGCGCAGGTCCGCCGTCCGCGCCGGGTCGAGGTCGACCACCCGTCGGTGGAAGGCGCGCGCGGGCAGGGCCGTGCGGCCGGCGGGTGTCGCCACCCGCGGCCGGTCGGTGAACCGGTCCGTCCAGTAGGCGCGGTCCGCGGCGAAGCGGGGCGACTCGCGGTAGGCGTGTTCCTCGTCCCGCACCGAGGCCAGAGTGCCGAAGCCGCTGTCCGGCACCGGTTCGCGCGCGACCAGGGAGGTGTAGACCTGGGCGACCCGGCGGGCGACCAGCGACAGGCCGAAGCCGTCGAGGGCGATGTGGTGGACGCGGTGGTACCAGAGGTACTGCTCCCGGGCGATCCGCAGCAGGGCGTGGCCGAACAGGGGGCCGCGCGTGAGGTCGACCGGGCGGGCGATGTCCTCGTCCATCCAGGCCAGCGCCGCCGCGCGCGGGTCGGGTGCGGCGGTGAGGTCGGCCGTGTGCAGCCGCCAGTCGCCGGCCTGGGCCGCGGTCTCCCAGGGGCGGCCCTGGTCGTCGGTGACGTAGACGACGTTCAGGGCCTCCGTCTCCGCGACGACGTGGTGCAGTGCCGCGTCGAGGACGGCCGCGTCCACCGGGCCGTGGATGTGCGCGTACTCGGCCGTGTTGTAGGCGGGGCTGTCCGGGTCGAGCCGCTGGCCGGTCCAGATGCCTTCCTGGGCGGCCAGCAGCGGACGGCGCACCGTCATGCGGTCCGCCCCTGCCGCGCGGAGAGCAGCTGCCACCACTGGGCGAACGAGGTGCACTCGGCGAGTTCGACGAAGGTGACGTCCACGCCGGTCTCCCGCCACCGTTCGAGGAGCGTGACGATGCGCAGGGAGTCCAGCCCCGCGTACAGGGGGTTCTCGTCGAGGTCGACTTCGTCGGGCCGCTGGTGCAGGTACTCCGCGAGGTCCGCGCGGAAGCCGTCCAGCGTGAGGGGAGCAGGCATGTCGTTCTCTCCAAGGGCCGAGGGGGGGCCGGTCAGTTGACCTTGCGGGCGGAGTCGCTCCAGAAGCGGTCGCGCAGTTCGCGGCGCAGGATCTTTCCGCTGGGGTTGCGCGGCACGGCGTCGATGAACTCGTAGCGGGCGGGCAGCTTGAAGCTCGCCAGCCGCGGGACGAGGAAGGTGTGCAGCTCCCGGGGGCTGGGCCGGTGGCCGGGCGCCGCGACGACGAAGGCGTGCACGTACTCGCCCCAGCGCTCGTCGGGGGCGCCGACGACGACGGCCTCGGCGACGCCCGGATGGGCTTCGAGCACGTTCTCGATCTCGGCCGGGTAGACGTTCTCACCGGCGACGAGGACGGCGTCCTTGATGCGGTCGTGGATGAAGAGGTAGCCGTCCTCGTCGAGGTAGCCGGCGTCCCCGGTGTGGATCCAGCCGTCGACGAGGGTCTCGGCGGTCTTCTCGGGCAGCCCCCAGTACTCGACCATACGGGCGGGCGTGGCCAGACAGACCTCGCCGACCGCGCCCGGCGGGAGCTCCCGCCCCGCCCCGTCGATCACCTTGGCGCGGACGCCCGGATACGGGCGTCCCGCCGCCTGCATGAGCGGGCCGCCCGGGACATGGGCGGCCGGGGGCAGACAGACGGCGGTGTTGCCCGTCTCGGTGAGCCCGTAGATCTGGGCGAACTCGCAGTCCAGGACGGCGAGGCTCTCCTCCAGCAGGGCCTCGGAGATCGGGGAGCCGCCGTAGACCGTCTTGCGCAGGGTGGTGAAGTCCTTCGCGTCGACGCCGGGTTCGGTCAGCATCATGCGGAGCATGGCCGGGACGACACAGGCGGTGGTGACGCCGAGGTCGCGGATGAGGTCCACGGCCCGGCGGGCGTCGAAGGCGCGCATCGCGACGACGGTCGTCCCCGCGTCGAGGTTCTGCGTGGCCCACCACAGTCCGCCGATGTGGAAGCCGGGGATGCCGATGAGCGCGATGTCGCCGGGCCGCCAGTCGATCCAGTCCAGCCCCTCGCTCGCCAGGGCGTCACGGATCGCGAAGAAGCTGCGGTGCGCGAGGACCACGCCCTTGGGCAGGCCGGTGGTGCCGCTGGTGTAGAGCTGGGCGACGGGGGTGTCCGGGGTGGCGTCGAACTCCGTCTCCCCCTCGGCGTGTTCGGCGCGCCATGCCCGTATCGAGCCCAGGGGGACGACCGTTTCGGGAGGCGCGCCCGGCAGATTCCCGACAATCGGCGCGAACTCGTCCTCCAGGAAGAGGAGTCTCGTGCCGGAGTCCTGGAGGATATGGCCGACCTCGGGCGCGGTGAGCCGCCAGTTGACGGGGACGAGCACCGTGCCGCTCTTGGCGCAGCCGAACAGGATCTCGTAGTAGTGCTCGGACTCCTTGCCGAGATAGGCGACCCGGTCGCCCGGGGCGAGTCCGGCGGCGCGCAGGGCGTGGGCGATGCGGTTGCTCTCGCGGTGCAGATCGCCGTAGGTCAGGGTGCGGTCCTCGCAGAGCACGGCCGGAAGGTCGGGCCGGTGCTCGGCGTGACGGCGGGTGGTCTGGACAAGCGTCTTCATGACGGACGGCCCTTCGGCGGTCAGGGGATGTCGACGAACGCGAGGGTCGCCTCGCCGTCGCAGCGGCCGGTGCCCGTGTCCCAGAAGCGGTAGACGGTCTCGGCGTACAGGAACGGGCTGCCGTCGGCCGGTGCGCGCCGGGTGACGGAGCGGAATTCCATCTCCCCCGAAAAGGCACGGGGGTCGACCGGGCGGCGGAAATTCGACGAGAAGCGGGCGATGAGAATGTCCGGCAGCTGGTGCTTCCAGAAGTCGTCCAGCGTCCATGACGCGAATCCCGTACCCAGCCCGTCCCGCACGGACCGGGCGACGAGGTAATACATCATCTGGTTGTAGCAGATGTTCACCTCGACGGAATTCAGATGGCCGGTGTCGTCGATGTAGCACGACTCGGGAATCTCGAAATCGCAGCGGGCCGCGGTCCGTCCGGCGTCGCCTTCGGTCACGACGGCCGAACGCAGGTACTTGCAGTGGTCCTTGTACGGCAGCAGCACCTGTGCCAGCAGGGCTTCGTCCGTCATGCCGCCCTGATCCCGTCGTGCAGCCCGCGCTCGTCGTGCACGGTGACGCGGTAGGAGACGGTCGGCTCGGGCGTCGTGGTGTGCCGGGCGCGGTGGACGAGGCTGCGGTTGTCCCAGATCAGCAGGTCGCCCTGCTCGAAGCTCTGGAGGTGGATGTTGTCGTGCTCGAAGGTCTCGTCGAGCTGGCCGGTGGCCTCGAACAGCCGCTTGAGGAGTTCCTCGTCGAGCGGTTCGCCGCGCTCGTCCTCGATGCCGACGGTGAAGCCCTCGCTGACGTAGAGGACCGTCTCGCCGGTCATGGGGTGCGTGAAGGCAGTCGGCTGGACGACGGCCGGGGTCTTCCGCTCGACCTCCTCGATGATCTCGGAAAGGGGGCGGTAGACATCCTGGGGCCGGATCTTGAAGTACTTGCGAACGGAGTGCCGGCAGCGCGTTCCGACAATCGCCCGCTGAAGGTCATCCGGCAGTTTCCGGTACGCCCGCCCCATGTCGATGAAATACGTTCCGCGGTTCTTCTGCGGGATGACCTGTGGGTATATCAGGGTTATCCCGAAGGGGTCCGGCATGAACTGGTAGTCGGCGTGCCAGAATTTTCCGGTCTTCGGTACGCCGATCTGCTTCCCGTTCTCCGGAACATTGGAGGAGACGAATATCTCCGTGACCTCGGGATGCTGGTACATCGGCTCGTAGTAGGTCTCCGGCCGGCCCAGTCGCTCGCCGAGCGCGAGAAACTCCCGGGGAGAGAGGTCCTGGCCTTTCAGGACGGCGATCTTCTTCGTGTAGACGGCGGTCTTGAGCGCCGCGATGTCGGCGTCCGAGGCGGTGGTGTGGTCGAAGCCCTCGACCGTGGCGCCGAGTGCCTTGCCGGGCTGGTCCTGGATTTCCATGTCCGTGGTTCCTTTCGCTTTCCGTCCGTGTTCCGTCCGTGTTCCGCTTGGTTCAGGCAGTCGCGCGGCGGCGGGCGTCGATGAGTCCGGCCAGGTCGCCGAGGGTGAGGTCGGGTTCGAGTTCGTCGTCGCCGATCCGCACGCCGAGGTCGCGCTCGATGCGGATGCTGATCTCGACCGTCGTCAGGGAGTCGACGTCGAGTTCGCCGAGGGTCGCCGCCGGGCGGATCCGGTCGGCGGGGGCGTCGTGGAGTCTCACGAGGAGTTCGACGAGTTGCTCGTAGGCGGTGCTCATGGCGTCGTCCGTTCTGGTCGAGGAAGCGAGGAGGGCCAGGTCAGCAGGCAGGAACCCCAGGTGAGGCCGCCACCGAAAGCGGTGAGCAGCAGTCGGTCGCCGGGGCGGACGATCCCGCGCGCCGCCGTGTCCGACAGGGCGAGCGGGATGGACGCCGCGCCCGTGTTGCCGACGGACTCGACATGCGTCACGCACCGCTCCCGGGGCAGACCGAGGTCGTCGGCCACCGAGTGCAGGATCCGCAGGTTGGCCTGGTGGGGCACGAAGTGGTCGACGTCGTCGATCTTCCAGCCGGCCCGGTCCAGCGCGGCCCGCGCCGACTCGGCCATGCGGGTCACCGCGTGGCGGTAGACCTCCTTGCCCCGCATCCGGAAGTGCCGCTCCTCGCGGCTGGGTTCACCGGGCCGGGAGCGCTGCCGGGAGCCGCCGGCCGCGACCATGATCAGGTCCTCGTGGGCGCCGTCGCTGTGCAGGTCGAAGTGGCCGACCGCACCGGGCTCGGCGCGGTGTCCGGCGCGCAGGACGACGGCACCGGCGCCGTCGCCGAAGATGATCGCGTTGGCCCGGTCCAGCGGGTCCACGATCGTGGAGTACGTGTCCGCCCCGATGAGCAGCACCCGCTCGGACACGCCGGCCGCGATCAGCCCGGCGGCGGAGGCGAGTCCGTAGACGAAGCCGGTGCACACCGCGCCGACGTCGAAGGCGGCGGCACCCGTGAGGCCGAGCCGTGCGGCGACCGCGGGGGCGGTCGCCGGGCAGGTGTGGTCCGGGGTGGCCGTGGCGACGACGACGGCGTCGACCGTGTCCGTACCGGCGGAGGCGAGGGCCCGCCGGCCGGCTTCGACGGCCAGGTCGGAGGTCGCCTGCCCGGTCTCGACGACGTGCCGTCGGCGGATCCCGGTCCGGGTGCGGATCCAGGCTTCGTCGGTGTCGAGCCTTCGCGCGAGGTGCTCGTTGGTCACCACTCGCGGCGGCACGTAGCCGGCCAGCCCGCACAGAACGGCGGCCGGAGACGCCGGGGAACCGGCGGCGATGGTGGACATAGGGGTTCTCCTGGCATGACGGAGGACGGACCGGGCGGCCCGGGGACGGGCGGGGCGAGGCGGGGACGGACAGGGCGAGACGGGCGTCAGGCAGGGCGAGGCGGGCGTCAGGCAGGGCGAGGCGGGCGTCAGGCAGGGCGAGGCGGGCGTCGGGAGTCGGAAAGGGAGGTCGGAAGTGCCTAGGGGCTCGTGCTCCCGGCGGTCCGGGTGGCGTCCGCGCCGCCGATGGCCTCACCCGGCCCGGCGGTCGGAGCGCCGCGGCCGAGGGCCGGCAGGACGAGGGCGCCGAGGGCGAGGGCGGCCGCCGTCGCGAAGACGGCGGTACGGATGCCCTCCAGGAGTCCGGGGCCCGAGGCGCTCTGTCCGACGCCGCCGGCGACCGCGACCAGTGCGGCGAGGCCCACCGCGCCGCCCACCTGCAGGGTGGTCGACGCCAGCCCGGAGGCGATGCCCTGGTCATCGGCGGCCACCCCGGCGGACGCGGCGATCCACATCCCCGTCCACACGGCGCCCTGGCCGAGCCCGAGCAGCACGATCCCCGGCAGGAGTTTCGGATACGAGCCGTCCGAGGTGAGCGCCAGACCGAGGGCCGCCGCCCCGGCGGCGCCCAGGACCATGCCACCCACCAGCATGCGGCGCATTCCGAAGACGGACACCGCCCGTTCCCCGGCCTGCGTGCCCACGGCCACCACCACGGCGGGCACGAGGAACGCCAGCCCGGTCGCGACCGCGCTGTAGCCGTGAACCGTCTGGAAGTAGAGGGTGAGGAAGTACGGCACCGAGCTGAACGTGGCGCTGAACAACGCGGTCACACCCATCGCCACCAACAGCCCTCGGTGCGCGAACATGCGTGCCGGTACGAGCGGTTCGGGCGATCGCCGCTCCACGACTGCGAACAGCGTCAGCAGACCGGCCGAGAGCCCCGCGCTGATGAAGGCCGTGGGCGTGGTCCAGCCCTCCGCCGGGGCCTGCACCAGCAGGAACACCAGAATCGTGATGCCACCCGTGGCGGCGAGCGCTCCCGCCACGTCAAAGCGCCGGGTACGGTCCCACGGACCGTCCGCCGGGAAGAGCAGCCACCCGGCCACCGCGAGCACTCCGGCGATCGGCACGTTGACGAAGAACACCGACGGCCAGCCGAACGCCTCCACGACGACCCCGCCCAGCAGGGATCCGAAGCAGAGCCCGCCGGCCCCCGCGGCCCCCCACACGGCCAGGGCCCGGTTCCGCGCGGGCCCCTCCTCGTACAGGG
Source organism: Streptomyces sp. NPDC006872 (assembly GCF_040635845.1). Taxonomy (NCBI): domain Bacteria; kingdom Bacillati; phylum Actinomycetota; class Actinomycetes; order Kitasatosporales; family Streptomycetaceae; genus Streptomyces; species Streptomyces sp. NPDC006872. The sequence continues at coordinate 412,966 of NZ_JBEYIL010000002.1, read as the reverse complement.
TGTTGATCAGGGACAGCGTCGCCGGGAAGAGCAGGGCGCCGCCGAGTCCCTGGACCGCCCTGACGGCGACCAGCACGCCCGACGACTCCGACAGTCCGCCCACGAGGGACGAGCCCGCGTACAGCAGCGCCGCCAGCACGAACATCCGGCGCCGGCCCAGCAGGTCGGCCGCCCGGCCGCCCAGCAGCAGGAAGCCTCCGCTGGTCACGACGTAGGCGCTGACCACCCATTGCAGGTCGTGGTCGGAGAATCCGAGGCCCGCGCCGATGTCCGGCAGCGCGACGTACACGATGTTGTAGTCGAGCGAGATGACGAGCTGCCCCAACGCCAGAACAAACAGGGACATCATCCATCACCCCCTCAGGAATCACAGAATCCGGAATTCCATGGAAGGGAATTCCGAATGGCAGATCATTTTCCGTCACCGTAGCAGCCCGATTCGAGCTTGGGAATGACCAATTTTTACGACCGCACATCGATGTATTCCGCATTCCCGGATATCGGGGCAGCCCTGGGAGCCGACAGTACGGAACTGCCGGCCGGAAAGCACAGGTATTTCACTGGTTGAATTCCTGCCCCCGCTTAATTCCTACCCCCTTGTCACCGCCGCTCAATTTCCTGCGCTGTCCTGGCCCGGGCGGACGACCACCGCGAGTGTCCTGACGGTGCCGCTGTGCTCGAAGTGCAGGGTGAACGACACGAGATCGCCCGATTCCCAGCCCGACTTGGCCGGCACGACGACGTCCACGCCGTTCGGGGACATGGCGAGGCTCTCGCCGGCCGCGACGGCGACGGAGTCGACCGTCTGCGCGGCGGCCGAGCCGGTGCCGGCCATCCGGTGCCGGCTGAGGCGGGACTCGCCCGTCCCGGCCTCTGCGGAGGTCACCTTCAGCAGCCGGTCCGCCGCGCCCCCGCTGTTGGTGACCCGGAAGAAGGCGGCCGTCTCGGCGACGTCGGCGGAGGGCAGGAACACCTTGCCCTCGGTGACCTCGATACGCGCCGGACTGCCGGCGTTGCCGTAGGCGGTCCAGGTGCTCAGACCGCCGAGCGCGAGACCGCACGCGGCGACGGGCGCGAGCGCGGCGAGCAGCGTGTCGGCGAGTCGGCGACGGGCGGGCCGCCGAAGCCCCTGTTCGGTCATCCGGCGGCCTTCCTGAAGGGCGAGAGCCTGGGCGTGGGCTGCCGGCCACGCAGCCGCAGGCTGTTGGCGACGACGAGCACCGAACTCGCCGACATGGCTGCCGCGGCGAGCATCGGATTGAGCAGACCGACCATGGCCGGCGGGACGGTGAGGACGTTGTAGCCGAAGGCCCACACCAGGTTGACCCGGATGGTGCCCAGCGTGCGCCGGGCGAGCCGTACCGCGTCCGCGAGGGCCTCGATGTCGCCGCGGACGAGGGTGACGTCGGCGGCCCCGATGGCCACGTCCGTGCCGCTGCCCATGGCGATCCCGAGATCGGCGACGGCCAGCGCGGCGGCGTCGTTCACGCCGTCGCCGACGACCGCGACCCGGTACCCCTGTTCCTGCAACTGCCGTACGAGGTCGGCCTTGTCCTGCGGGGTGCGCCGGGCGTGCACCTCGTCGATGCCGAGCGCGTCGGCGACGGCCAGGGCGGGCGCCTCCCGGTCACCGGTGGCGAGCACCGGGCGGACCCCCAGCCGCCGCAGCCGGTCCACCGCCCGGTGACTTCCGGGCCGTACGACGTCCCCGATCTCGATCAGGGCCTCGGTGTGGCCGTCCACCCGGACCAGCACGGGCGTGCGGGCGGCGGATTCGGCCTGCGCCAGCGCGTCCTCGAGGACGGCGGGCAACTCGTCGGCCGGTGCGAGGACTTCGACCAGCCGCCCCGCCGCCCGGCCGCGCACTCCCCGCCCGGGCAGGGCGCTGAAGTCGCTCACCTCCGGCAGCCGCCGTTCGCCCGACTCCCGCCGGGCGTACGCGCAGACGGCCCGGCCCAGCGGATGCTCCGAACCCTGCTCGACGGCCCCCGCCAGCCGCAGCGCCTCGTCGCGGCCGAGCCCGTCCGGCACGGCGGTGACCCGGGCGACGCTCATATGCCCGGAGGTGAGCGTGCCGGTCTTGTCCAGGACGACGACGTCGAGCTGTCGCAGCCCCTCCAGCGCCTGCGGCCCGGTGACCAGGACGCCCAACTGGGCGCCCCGGCCGGTCGCGGCCATCAGCGCGGTCGGCGTCGCGAGGCCCAGCGCGCAGGGGCAGGCCACGACCAGGACGGCCACGCTCGCGGTGACGGCCGCCTGCGGATCGGCCCCGGCGCCCAGCCAGAACCCGAGCGCGGTGGCAGCCAGCGCCAGCACGACGGGCACGAAGACACCGGCCACCGAGTCGGCCAGCCGCTGCGCCCGCGCCTTCCCGGCCTGCGCCTCGGTCACCAGCCGGGCGATCCGGGCGAGTTGGGTGTCGGCGCCGACGGCCGTGGCCCGTACGAGCAGCAGCCCGCCGGCGTTGACGGCCCCGCCGACCACCGCGGAGCCCGGTCCCACCTCGACGGGCTCGCTCTCTCCGGTGACCAGGGAGAGGTCGACGGCGGAACTGCCCTCCACCACCTCGCCGTCGGTGGCGACCCGCTCCCCCGGCCGCACGACGAAGACCTGCCCCACCCCCAACTCCTCGATGGGGACGAGTCGTTCGGAGCCGTCGTCCTCCCGGACGGACACCTCCTTGGCCGCGAGCCGGGCCAGCGAGCGCAGCGCAGCCCCGGTCCCGCGCCGGGCCCGCGCCTCCAGGAACCGCCCGGCCAGCACGAACAGCGGTACGCCGACGGCCGCTTCGAGATAGACGTGCGCGACGCCGTCCGAGGCGGTCGGCACCAGCGTGAACGGCATGCGCATGTCGGGGTCGCCGGCGCCCCCGAGGAACAGCGCGTACGCCGACCAGCAGAAGGACGCCGCCACGCCCAGCGAGACCAGCGTGTCCATGGTCGCGGCGGAGTGCCGCAGGCCTCGTACCGCGCGCTGGTGAAAGGGCCAGGCGCCCCAGACCGCGACGGGCGCGGCGAGCACGAAGCACAGCCACTGCCAGTTGCGGAACTGAAGGACGGGCGCCATCGACAGGACGAGCACGGGGACCGCGAGCAGGGCGGTGACGACCAGTCGGTGCCGCTGCTGCCGGGCGACCTCGGACTCGCCGCCGCCGTCGTCGGCGGGCTCGCGCTTCTCGGGCGGCCGGGGCAGGGCGGCCGTGTAGCCGGCCTTCTCGACGGTCGCGACGAGTTCGTCCCGGCTGATGTCCGCGGGATGGCTCACGCGGGCCGAGCCGGTCGCGAGATTGACGGTCGCCGTGACGCCGTCCAGCTTGCCGAGCTTCTTCTCGACCCGGGTCACGCAGGCCGCGCAGGTCATGCCGCCCACGGTCAGATCGGTGATGAGCATGGTGCTCACCGGGTCCGCGCCCATCAGCCGCCTCCCCCGTGCATGTCCCCCATGCCACCCATGTCACCCATGTCACTGGTGTCACCGGTGCCGCCCGTGTCGCCGGCTCCCCCGCCGCCGCTGTCGCCGTCGTCGCCGCTGCCCGTGCCGGTTTCGGTGCCGTGCATTCCGGGTGCGACGGGGCCGGCGGCAGCACCGGCCGCGTACGACACCGCGAAGATCAGGGCCAGCAACAGGAGGAAGCCGCAGAGGGCGGGCGGGGGCGCGGCTCTGCGTAAGGCCGCGCCCGCGCCGAGCAGGGAGGATTGCCGGGACTCGTCCATCAACCGCGTCTCCAGACCACGTCGTACGACGTCGTCGGGATCGCGCCGTACCGATTCAGTAGTCGGACCGGCCGAGGACCGAGTTCCGCGGCAAAGATATGGCGCGCGTCACACCGGGGGTGGGGTGAGGTACGCCGTTCCCGGGCTCAGCCGGCCAGCGCCGCGTCCACGACGTCCTTGGCCTCCTCCTGGACGCGGCGGAGGTGGTCGGGGCCGAGGAACGACTCGGCGTAGATCTTGTAGACGTCCTCGGTGCCCGACGGGCGCGCCGCGAACCAGGCGTTGGCGGTGGTGACCTTGATGCCGCCGATGGACGCGCCGTTGCCCGGCGCCTCGGTGAGCACGCCGGTGACCGCCTCCCCGGCCAGGGTGTCGGCGGTGACCTGCGCGGGCGAGAGCTTGCCGAGCAGCGCCTTCTCCTCCCGGGTGGCCGCGGCGTCGATACGGGCGTAGGCGGGCGAGCCGAAGCGTTCCGTCAGACCGGCGTAGTGCTCGGACGGCGTCTTTCCGGTGACCGCCGTGATCTCGGAGGCCAGCAGCGCCAGGATGATGCCGTCCTTGTCCGTGGTCCAGACGGAGCCGTCGCGCCGCAGGAAGGACGCGCCGGCCGACTCCTCGCCACCGAAGCCGAGCGATCCGTCGACCAGCCCGTCCACGAACCACTTGAAGCCGACGGGCACCTCGACCAGTCGGCGCCCGAGGTCGGCGGCGACCCGGTCGATCATCGAGGAGGACACCAGCGTCTTGCCGATGCCCGCGGCGGCGGGCCACTGCTCGCGGTGGGCGTAGAGGTAGGCGATGGCCGCGGCCAGGTAGTGGTTGGGGTTCATCAGGCCCGCGTCCGGTGTGACGATGCCGTGCCGATCGGCGTCGGCGTCGTTGCCGGTGGCGATCCGGAAGCGGTCCCGCTGGTCGATGAGGGAGGCCATCGCGTACGGCGACGAGCAGTCCATGCGGATCTTGCCGTCCCAGTCGAGCGTCATGAACCGCCAGGTGGGGTCGGTGAGCGGGTTGACGACCGTCAGGTCGAGCCGGTGCTGTTCGGCGATCCGGCCCCAGTAGGCGACGGAGGCCCCGCCGAGCGGATCGGCGCCGATCCGGACGCCGGCCGCGCGGATCGCGTCCAGGTCGAGGACGTTCGGCAGGTCGGCGACGTACGTGCCGAGGAAGTCGTACCGGGCGGTCGTGGGCGCGGCGAGCGCCTGGGCGTAGGGGATGCGCCGGACGTCCTTCAGACCGGCCGCGATGATCTCGTTGGCCCGGTCCTGGATCCAGGAGGTGGCGTCGGAGCCGGCGGGGCCGCCGCTCGGCGGGTTGTACTTGAAACCGCCGTCGGCGGGCGGATTGTGCGACGGGGTGACGACCACACCGTCGGCGAGGGCGGCGCTGCGGCCCGCGTTGTGGGTGAGAATCGCGTGCGAGACCGCGGGCGTGGGCGTGTAGCCGTCGGCGTCGTCGATGAGCACGGTCACGCCGTTGGCCGCGAAGACCTCCAGGGCGGTGACCCGGGCAGGCTCGGACAGGGCGTGGCTGTCGGCGCCGAGGAAGAGGGGGCCGTCGGTGCCCTGGGCCGCGCGGTACTCGCAGATCGCCTGGCTGGTCGCGGCGATGTGGTCCTCGTTGAACGCCGTGTTGAGCGAGGACCCCCGGTGCCCGGAGGTGCCGAACGCCACGCGCTGCACCGGGTCGGCCGGGTCGGGGTGCAACGCGTAGTACGCGGTGACCAACCGGGCGACGTCGACGAGATCCTCGGGGCCGGCCGTCTGGCCCGCTCGCTCGTGCTGCATGTGCCCGCTCCTCAACGTCTGTGATCATTGACCTGCAAGTCCCATCCTCCCTTGTGGGAGCGGCCGTCCGCGAGTACGGGGCCGGTTTTCCGTTCCGTGCGTCGACCCGGGACCGGGATCTGAGTAGCCGTACTCAGGCGTGGGCATCGCCGCGCCACGAGACTGGGGCTCCGATCACCTTTCAGCGGAGAGGCTCCCTCGTGTTCAGCCGTGCCGTCATCGCCCTGACGCCGTTCTTCGGGCGGCTCACCGTCACCAGTGAGATCAAGCTGCGTCTGCCCGCGGGGACCATCTTCGTGGCCAACCACGACTCCATGGCCGACCCCGCCGTCGTCATGACCGCACTGCGGCGGTACGAGCTGGAGCCGGTGGTCATGGCGACGGCGGGGCTGTGGCGCATACCGCTGCTCGGCCGGGCGCTGACCCGCGAGGGCCACATCCCGGTCCGGCGCCGGACGGCGCACGCGGCGCTGGCGCTCGACGCCGCCGCCGAGGCGCTGGCGGGCGGACGGCACGTCCTCCTCTACGGCGAGGGCGGGCTGCCGCGCCGCCGGGACGCTGCGGCGACTCCGCCCGAGCCGTTCCGCACCGGCCTCGCCCGGCTGGCGCAGACGACGGGTGCGCTGGTCGTGCCGGTGGGCCACGCGGGCGCCCGCCGCATCGCCTCGGGCTCTACGGCGAAGCAACTGGCAGGCACCCTGACGGCCCCGATCCGCCGCCCCCACTGCCACGTCCACCTCGGCGCGCCCCTGCGCCTCCCCAAGGAAACGGAGAGCGGCACGACAGCCGCCCAGCGCGCGGTCACCACGGCCTGGCGCACAGCGGCCCGCGCCATCGGCGAACACCCGAGGTAACCGAGCCCGACACAGAGCTGCGACTGCGCCCGCCCACAAAGGCCAACAACGGACCCACAGCCGCACCGCCCGCCGCCCCCACAGCCCGGCGCACAGCAACCCCCACCAACGGCGAACACCCGAAGTAACCAAGACCGGCACACGGCTGCGGCCCCGACTGCCCACAAAGGCGAGCAACAACACCACGGCCGCACCCGCCCGCCGCCCCCACAGCCCGGCGCACAACAGCCCGCGCCAACGGCGAACACCCGAGCTAACCGAGCCCGGCACACGGCTGCAGCCCCGACTGCCCACAAAGGCGAGCAACAACACCACGGCCGCACCGCTCGCCCTCCCCGCGCCCTCGGCGCACGGCGGACCTGCGTCGGGCGCGACCACCCCGTGGCGCCCGAGCCCGACCCGCACGCCGAACGCGACCGCGACCGCGGCCGCGGGAGCCAGGGCGAGCGCCACCCCCATCGGCGACGCCGGGGCGCCCCCAACCCCGGTCGCCGCTACGGCTGCCCGGTCCGCGGCGGCGCCGTGCTGTCCCGAAGGACCAGCCGGGTAGGCACCAGCGTCGTTCCCCGTTCCGAGCCGTCCGGGCGCATCTTGCGGAGCACCGCCTGGACGCAGAGGCGGCCGACCTCGGCGAAGTCCTGGTGCAGGGTGGTGAGCGGGGGCAGGAAGGAACCCGCCTCGGGGATGTCGTCGAAGCCGATGACGCTGACGTCCTCCGGCACCCGGCGCCCCCGTTCGTGCAGGGCGCGCAGCAGGCCCAGGGCCATCTGGTCGTTGGCCGCGAAGACCGCCGTGCACTCCTCCCGGGCCGCGAGCTCGAGGCCCGCCCGGTAGCCGGACTCCGCCGACCAGTCGCCCCTGACCAGGGGCGGCGGGGTGCGGCCCGCCTCGGCGAGCGCGGCGCGCCAGGCGTCCGCGCGGCGCTGCGCGGCGAACGAGTCCGCGGGGCCGCCCAGGTGCCAGACGGTCTCGTGGCCGAGGTCGAGGAGATGCTGGACGGCGGTGCGGGTGCCACCGGCCTGGTCGGTGTCGACGACGGTGTAGTGGTCGCCGGCGTCGGAGTCGACCACCACCACCTGGACGTGCGGCGGGAGTTTGACGGTCGCCGCGTCCAGCAGGTGCACCTCCATGATGACGATCACCGCGTCGACGGCGAGTTCCTCCAGCCGGGAGAACGCGCCGCGCACCTCGTCGGTGGTGGGGACGGCCACCGGGAGCAGCGTCACCGCGTACCCCTCGGCGGCAGCCGAGGTGGCGATGGCCTCCAGGGTGCGCACATTGCCGGTGGTGGACAGCGTGAAGGTGATGACGCCGATGGTGCGGAACTCCCCGCGCTTGAGGGCGCGGGCGGCGCTGTTGGGCCGGTAGCCGAGCTCCTTCATGGCCTCGAGCACCTGCTGCCGGGTCTCCTCGTTCACTCCCGCGTAACCGTTGGAGACCCGGGAGACGGTCTGCGAGGACACGCCGGCGAGCCGGGCGACATCCGCCATGGAGGCCGTGGCCCGATGGCGTCCCGGCGCCCTCGCCGGTGTTCTTTCAGCCATGTCCACTCGGTGGGCCCACCTCTCTGTCGGCTCGGGTGTCACGGTCTCCCCAGAGGACCCTCACGCATCGTCAGAGGACCCTTGACCATCGTTATCGGGGCAGTGTAGACATGCCGCCATCAGATGTTTACGTAAACATAACAGTTCACCGAGCCTCTTGCGTGGCTGATGTTTGCGTAAACATCATGGTGTCGGCGGGGCGGCCGGAAACCTCCGCGCAACACCTGCCGGTTCCAGGACTGGACGAGCGAGGAACGACATGACGACGCTGCAACCGCCGGTGGCCGCCGAGCCGCGGCCGGCACCTCCGCCGGCGAAACGGGACCGCCGATCCTGGACGGGCTGGGGCTTCATCGGCCCCTTCGTGGCCGTGTTCGCCCTGGTGTTCCTGGCTCCGATCGCATACTCGATCTACCTGAGCCTCTTCCGGGACCAGCTCATCGGCGGCAACCAGTTCGTCGGCCTGGACAACTACACGCGGGCCTTCCAGGACGACGCGTTCTGGTCGGCAGTCGGCCGGGTGGCGCTCTTCCTGGTGATCCAGGTGCCGATCATGCTGGGCATCGCCCTGCTGGTGGCGCTGGCACTGGACAGCGGCCGGCTCTACGGCAAGAGCTTCTTCCGGATCACGATCTTCCTGCCGTACGCCGTGCCCGCCGTGGTCGCCACCCTGATGTGGGGCTTCATGTACGGCACCAAGTACGGCCTGGTGGGCGACATCAACTCCGCGTTCGGTGTCACCCTGCCCGACCTGTTCTCCCCGGGCTGGATCCTCGCCTCCATCGGCAACATCGTGACCTGGGAGTTCGTCGGCTACAACATGCTGATCTTCTACTCGGCACTGCGGGTCATCCCGACCTCGCTGTACGAGGCGGCGGAGATCGACGGCGCCGGCCAGTGGCGGATCATCAGCTCGATCAAGCTGCCCGCGATCCGGGGCGCGATCGTCATCGCGACGATCTTCTCGATCATCGGCAGCTTCCAGCTCTTCAACGAGCCGAGCATCCTGCGTCCGCTGGCGCCGAACGCCATCACCACGGACTACACGCCGAACTTCTACACGTACTCGCTGTCCTTCAACGGCCAGCAGCACAACTACTCCGCGACGGTGGCCATCATCATGGGCGTCATCACGATGATCGTCGCCTACGCCGTCCAGCTGCGCGGCATGCGCAAGGGAGCGTGACCCGTGAGCACCTCTGTCACCGCCTCCCCCGCGAAGAACACCGCCCCGAGGCTGCGGACCCCCCGTAAGAAGCACAGCCCGAGCAAGCCGAAGCGCAATGTGCTGCTGACGGTGCTGATGGCCCTGATGGTCCTCTACACCGTGGTGCCGCTGATCTGGCTGGTCATCAACGCCACGAAGACCCAGACGGGCCTGGCCGACTCGAACGGCCTGTGGTTCGCCCACGACTTCGCCCTGTGGGACAACATCCGGGACACCTTCACCTACCACGACGGCATCTTCGGCCGCTGGCTGCTGAACACCCTGCTGTACGTGGTGCTCGGTGCGGGCGGCGCGACGCTGCTCGCGGTGCTGGGCGGGTACGCGCTGGCGAAGTTCCAGTTCCCCGGCAAGCGCGCGATCTTCGCCGTGGTGATCGGCGCGGTGGCCGTGCCGGGTACGGCGCTGGCGGTGCCGACCTTCCTGATGTTCAGCAAGATGGGACTGACCGACACCCCCTGGGCAGTGATCATCCCCTCGCTGGTGTCGCCGTTCGGCCTCTATCTGATGTGGGTGTTCGCCGCCGAGGCCATCCCGACCGAGCTGATGGAAGCGGCCCGGATGGACGGGGCGAGCGAGGTGCGGACCTTCTTCCAGGTCGCGCTGCCGCTGCTGGCCCCCGGGATCGTGACCGTGCTGCTGTTCACCACGGTCGCCACCTGGAACAACTACTTCCTCCCGCTGATCATGCTGAAGGACCCGAACTGGTACCCGTTGACGCTGGGTCTGAGCGCCTGGAGCTCCCAGGCACAGACCATCGGCGGCGACGTGATCTTCAACCTCGTGATCACGGGGTCCCTGCTCACGATCCTTCCCCTGATCGCCGCCTTCCTGTTCCTCCAGAAGTACTGGCAGTCCGGCCTCGCCGCCGGAAGTGTCAAGGAGTGACGTGGGCCGCGCCCCCAAGCCCCACATTTGAGCACCACCAGCACCACCCCCACCCTCACCTGTCCCGCCCACGAAGAAGTGGAAGCAGCCCCATGCGCAGAACAACGAGCCGCATCCTGCGCGGCATCGCCCTCGTCTCCACCCTCGCCCTGGGCGCCACCGCCTGCGGCGGCTCGGACGACGACTCCGACACGAAGGCCGTCTCCGCCGGCGACATCCAGGCAGCCCTGGACAAGGGCGGCGACATCACGGTCTGGGCCTGGGAGCCCACCCTGAAGACCGTGGCCGCCGACTTCCAGAAGAAGTACCCGAAGGTCAAGGTCAACCTGGTCAGCGAGCGCTCCGGCGACAAGCACTACACCGCGCTGTCCAACGCGATCTCGGCCGGCAAGGGCGTCCCGGACGTCGCCCAGGTCGAGTACTTCGCGCTCGGCCAGTACTCCCTGACCAAGGGCCTGACCGACCTGGCCCCCTACGGCGCCGACAAGCTCGCCTCGAAGTACACGCCCGGCCCGTGGAACGCGGTCAGCGACGGCGACAAGGTCTACGGCCTGCCGATGGACTCGGGCCCGATGGCGCTGTTCTACAACAAGACGGTCTTCGACAAGTACAAGATCGCCGTCCCGACCACCTGGGACGAGTACCTGGAAGCGGCCCGCAAGCTCCACAAGGCCGACCCGAAGGTCTACATCGCCAACGACACCGGTGACGCGGGCTTCACCACCTCCATGCTGTGGCAGGCCGGTTCGCGCCCCTACAAGGTCGACGGCACCAAGGTCGCCATCAACTTCGACGACGCGGGCGCCAAGAAGTTCGAGACGGTCTGGCAGACGATGATCGACGAGAAGCTGCTCGCCCCGGTCACCGGCTGGACCGACGACTGGTACAAGGGCCTGGGCGACGGCTCCATCGCCACCCTGGCCACCGGCGCCTGGATGCCCGCCAACTTCGTCACCGGCGTCCCGAACGCCAAGGGCCAGTGGCGCGCTGCGGCGATGCCGGCCTGGACCGCGGGCGACAAGGCGAGCGCGGAGAACGGCGGCAGCTCGCTGGCGGTCCCGGCGCTGGCCAAGAACAAGGAACTCGCCTACGCCTTCGCCGAGTACGCCAACGCCGGTGACGGTGTCGCCACCCGCGTCGGCGAGGGCGCCTTCCCCGCCACCAAGGCGGAGCTGGAGTCGCCCGCGTTCCAGAGCAAGAAGTTCGACTACTTCGACGGCCAGGAAGCCAACAAGATCTTCGCCGAGTCCGCGGCCAACGTGGCGAGCGACTGGTCGTACCTCCCGTTCCAGCCGTACGCCAACTCGATCTTCAACGACACGGTCGGCAAGGCCTACGTCTCCGGCACCAAGCTGGCCGACGGTCTGAAGGCCTGGCAGGACGCCTCGATCAAGTACGGCGAGGAGCAGGGCTTCACCATCGAGAAGTAGCAGTACGGCAGTAGCAGAAGTAGCAGTAGAGAAGCAGTAAGCGCCGGGCGGCGCGGCACCTTGGCCGCGCCGCCCCCGTGCACCACCTTCGGAAGGACCGCCATGATCTCCACCCTCCAGTCCCGCATGCTGCGCGGGGCGGACGGTGACCCCGCCGCGCCGCGTCTGGCCTACGGCGCCGACTACAACCCCGAGCAGTGGCCCCGGGACGTGTGGGAGGAGGACGTCCGGCTGATGCAGGCGGCCGGCGTCAACGTCGTCTCCGTGGGGATCTTCTCCTGGGCCCGGATCCAGCCGGGCCCGGACGCCTGGGACTTCGGCTGGCTCGACGAGGTCATGGACCTGCTGCACGCCGGCGGGATCGGCGTCGACCTGGCCACCGCCACCGCCTCCCCGCCGCCGTGGCTGACCACGGCCCACCCGGAGATCCTGCCGGTGACGGCGAACGGCGAGACGCTCTGGCCGGGCGCCCGCCAGCACTGGCGGCCCACCTCGCCCGTGTTCCGCGAGTACGCCCTGCGCCTGGTCCGTGAGATCGCGGACCGCTACAAGGACCACCCGGCCCTGGTCGCCTGGCATGTCTCCAACGAGCTGGGCTGCCACAACGTCTACGACTACTCGGACGACGCGGCCCGCGCCTTCCGCCTCTGGCTGCGCGCCCGCTACGGCACGCTCGACGCGCTCAACCACGCCTGGGGAACGGCGTTCTGGTCGCAGCGCTACAGCGACTGGGAGCAGATCCTGCCGCCGCGGCTGGCCGCCTCGCACCCCAACCCGACCCAGCAGCTGGACTTCAAGCGGTTCTCCTCGGACGCGCTGAAGGACCACCTCATAGCCGAGCGGGAGATCCTGAAGGAGATCACGCCCGGCGTCCCGGTCACCACCAACTTCATGGTGATGGGCAACACCAAGGGCATGAACTACCCGGACTGGGCGGGCGAGATCGACTTCGTCTCCAACGACCACTACGTCCACCCCGGCCCGCAGGACCGCGACGAGCTGTCGTTCTCCGCCAACCTGACCAGCGGCATCGCCGCCGGCCGGCCCTGGTTCCTGATGGAGCACTCCACCAGCGCCGTCAACTGGCAGCCCGTCAACGTCGCGAAGCGGCCGGGCGACCTGGCCCGGGACGCGCTGCTGCACGTGGCGCACGGCGCGGACGCGGTGTGCTACTTCCAGTGGCGGCAGTCGGCGGCCGGCGCCGAGAAGTACCACTCGGCGATGGTCCCGCACGCCGGCGAGGACAGCGACCTCTTCCGCGCGGTGGCCGACCTCGGCGCCAAGCTCAAGGCCCTGGCCCCGGTGGCGGGTTCGGAGCGGGAGTCGGCGGCCGTCGGCATCCTCTACGACTGGCAGTCGTGGTGGGCCAGCGAGCAGGACTCCCACCCCACCTCCCTGCTGGACTACCGGCAGGAGGCGCTCGACTGGTACTCGGCGCTGCTCGCCCTGGGCGTGCGCGCCGACCTCGTCACCACCCGGGCCGAACTCTCCCGCCACCAGGTCCTGATCGCGCCCGTGCTGCACGTCGTCCCGGCCGAGCTGGCGAAGGACCTCACGCGCTACGCCGAGCAGGGCGGCCACCTCGTCACCACGTACTTCTCCGGGATCGTGGACGAGAACGACCACGTCTGGCTCGGCGGCTACCCGGGCGCCCTGCGCGAACTGCTCGGCATCCGCATCGAGGAGTTCGGTCCGCTGCTCGCCGGACAGAGCGTGGAGCTGGACGACTCCGGCGTCGGCAGCCTGTGGACCGACCGGATCACCGTCACCGACGGCGACACCGAGGTCCTGGCGCACTACCGCACCGGGGACCACGCCGGACGGCCCGCCGTGACCCGCCGCTCGACCGGCGACGGCTCGGCCTCGTACGTCTCCACCCGGCTCGGCGTCGACGGGCTGCGCTCGCTGCTGCCGCGGCTGCTGGAACCGGCCGGTGTGCGCAGCGAACTCCCGGCGCAGGCACGGGGGTCGGTCGAGCTGACCGTCCGACGCGGCGCCGAGGAGCGGTTCCTGTTCCTGGTCAACCGGACCGACGACACCGTGCAGGTGCCGGGTCTGGACGGAGCGGCGCTGATCGGCGCCGAGACCGCGGACGGCGTCCTCGTCCTCGGGCCGAGGGAAGTCGCCGTCGTGCGGCAGCCCGGCCGCTGAAGTCCCCCTCACGACTCCTCGGCGCGGTATGCGTCCGTGCCGAGGGCCATCCCCTCCTGCCCGTTCGGCAGGAGGGGCCCACCACAGCGACCGCACCGCAGTTGGGAGCACAGATGGCACGCCGTACCCGCAGCAGACGGACCCTCGGGGCCGCCGCACTCACCGCACTGGCCACCGGGGCCGCCCTGCTCGCCGTCCCCGTGCAGGCGCACGCCGAGGCCGCCGTCACCGTGACGCCGGACCCGTCGTACCAGCAGGAGAAGTTCGAGGGCTGGGGCACCAGCCTGGTCTGGTTCGCCAACGCCACCGGCGACTACCCGCCGGCGATCCGCGAGAAGCTCGCCAAGCTGCTCTTCGACGACGACGGCCTCGCGCTGAACATCGCCCGCTACAACATCGGCGGCGGCAACGCCCCGGACGTCACGGACTATCTGCGGGCCGGCGGCGCCGTCGAGGGCTGGTGGAACGCGCCCGAGGGCACCACCCGCGAGGACACCGACTGGTGGAGCGCGGACGACCCGGCGGACTGGAACAAGGACGCCGACGCCACCCAGCGGTGGTGGGTGGAGCGCATCAAGAAGGACATCACGCACTGGGAGACGTTCAGCAACTCCCCGCCGTGGTTCATGACGGAGAGCGGGTACGTCTCCGGCGGCTTCAACGCCAACACCGACCAGCTGAAGACCGATTCGGTCGACGACTTCGCCGCCTATCTGGCGGGTGCGACGAAGCGGCTGGAGAAGTCCGAGGGCATCAAGGTCGACACGATCGACCCGTTCAACGAGCCCAACACCGGCTACTGGGGCACCCGGCTCGACGCGAACGGGCAGCCCGTCGGCGGTCGGCAGGAGGGCGCCCACATCGGGCCCGCGCTCCAGCAGAAGGTGCTGGCCGCGCTGGCCCCCGCGCTGAAGAAGGCCAAGGTCAAGGCCGAGATATCGGCGATGGACGAGACCAACCCGTCGATCTTCGCGACGAACTGGAACTCCTACTCGCAGGAGTCCAAGGACCTCGTCGACCAGATGAACGTCCACACCTACGGCACCGGGCAGCGCACCACGGTGCGCGACCTCGCCAAGGCCGCCGACAAGCCGCTGTGGATGAGCGAGGTCGAGGGCGACTGGGGCGACGGGCAGAGCTTCACCGACATGCGGCCGGGCCTCGGGCTGGCCCAGCAGATGGTGAACGATCTGCGTGAACTGGAGCCCACCGCCTGGGTGTTCTGGCAGCCGGTCGAGGACTACGACAACATGAAGCCGGGCGGCGAGTCCGCCAAGGGCGGCAACTGGGGTTCCATCCAGCTCCCGTTCAGCTGCACCTCGACGGACACCCTGCAGTCCTGCCCGATCTACACGAACACCAAGTTCGACACGGCCCGCAACTTCACGCACTTCATCAAGCCCGGCGACAAGCTGATCAAGGTGGACGACACCTCCAGCGCCGCCGCTGTGACGAAGGACGGCAAGGGCGCCTCGCTCGTCCACGTCAACAGCACCACCGCGGCCCGCACGGTCACCCTCGACCTGTCGAAGTTCCGGAACATCAAGGGCAACGCGACCGTCACGCCGACCGTGACCAGCGCCGACGGCAAGCTCCAGCAGCAGGCCCCGGTCAAGGTCGTCGACGGCAAGGCGACCTACACCGTCCCGGCCCAGTCCGTGACCTCCTTCGCCGTCAAGGGCGTTTCGGGCGTCGCCAAGAACGCCGGCCTGTTCAGCAAGGGTCACTCGTACACGCTGACCGGCGTCCAGAGCGGCAAGGCGGTCACCGTCTCGGCCAACGGCACGAACCTGGTCATCAGGTCGGCCAACGGCACCGTCGCGCAGCAGTGGCAGCTGGACGCCCGGTACGGGAAGACCGGCGCCCGCCAGCACTACGTCTTCGCCAACCCGGCGGAGGGCAAGCGCCTCGCCGTCCGCGACAACGTGCCCGTGATCGAGCCGGACACGGACGAGCGTGACCCGGCCACCGAGTGGATCATGTCGACGACCGGTGACGGGACGTGGACCCTGGTCAACGTGGCCACCGGGCGCCTGCTCGAGGTCGGCGGCCAGGCGACGAACGAGGGAGCGGCCGTCACGACCTGGCAGGCCAACTCCGGTTCCAACCAGCGCTGGAGGGTCACGGACGTGACTCCGTGACGCCCTGACCCGACGGTGGCCCGCCGCGCGATCCCTCGCGCGGCGGGCCACTCGCGTCGACGGTCACTCGGGCAGCTCGCCCTGGTCCGTGGCGAAACGCTGACGCTGCCCCGAGCCCTCGCCGTCGTCGCTCCGGTGTCCCAGCGCGTCCCGGGGCAGTCGGCAGGTGCTGACGTGGACGGCCTGAGCGACCAGCAGGGTCAAGGGCCGGTAAGAACACCAGCCGAACACCCCAGGAACACCCACCGCCACATCGCGCCCCCGCCCCCCGCCGGTCATCCGGGAAGTACGACCGGCAGCGGGCCGCCGGTCTGCAGGTGTGCGGGGCCCGGTATACGTTCCAGCACTCCGCCCGCGAAGACGTCGTACAGCGGCAGCGTCTCCAGGTGGACATAGCCGATGTGACAGTCGCAGACGGCGAGCGGGCAGGGGCGGGGGCGCAGGGCCGCGCGGTAGGAGCCGTCGTAGAGGTTGCCCAGCTCGGCGCGGACGAAGTGACAGCGGCGGACGGTCCCCTCGCCGTCGACGGAGATCACGGACTCGCCGGTGCGGCAGGGCAGTCCGGCGCTGGTGTGCGGACGACGGCTGTACGGGAAGAGCGGGTCGAGGGCGGTCCAGAGGTCGGCTTCCGCGTCGGTGTACGTGTGTCCGTCGGCCGCGTTGATCCACAGGTAGACGTGCGGGGGCAGGTCGGCCCGCAGCCGACGGGCCGCGTCGAGGTGCTCGGCGAGGCCGACGATCCCGACGCTGAAGCGGATGCCCCGGTCCGTCAGGTCACGGCATTTGGCGAGGAAGCGGTCGTAGGGCGTCTGCCCCGGGTGGTAGGTGCACCACAGGGCGAGCGTGTCGGGGTCGGCCTCGGCCAGCCAGTCGGTGCGGCAGCTGAGGTTGGTCTGGATCGCGACCCGGCGGATGTGCGGGAGGTGGGAGAGCTCGGCGAGGGTACGCCGGTACCAGGAGCGGACCAGGCCCTCGCCCCAGGGGGTGAAGAGGAGGGAGAGCCGGTCGTCGGCCTGGGCGGCAGCCCAGTGCGCGAAGCGCTCCAGGGCAGCGCGGTCGGTACGGAGCTGGGCGGTGGAGTCGCGTCGCTTGGCGAACGGGCAGTAGGGGCAGTCGTAGTCGCAGGAGGCGAGCGGGCCGCGGTAGAGGAGGGTCAGGTCCATGACGGCCGGCTCACTTCCGCTCGTAGGCGGCCATGGCGTCCCGTACGGCCGGGGAGAACAGCTCGGGGCCGATGGCGTCGGAGTGGGCGAGGCCCTCGGGGGTGAGCCGGAGGGTGGTCGGGTCGGCGTCGGTCAGCCAGCCGCGGTCGGCGACGCGTTCGAGTTCGGGGCCGAAGTCGTCGGCGGGCGCGCTGCCCGGGAAGCGGGCGCGGTAGTCGTCGAGGCGCAGGCCCTCGGCCTGGAGCAGCGACTGCAGAAGGTGCCGTCGGCGTGCCTCGTGGGCGTCCATGGCGTAGCCGACCTGCGCATGGGCGAAGTCGGCGGCGGTGCCGGCGACGTAGTCGTCGATGATGCCCCGGATCTGGTGCATGTCGACGGCGTAGTCGAAGGAATAGTGCAGGCCGGCCGTGTAGGAGCGGGCGCCGCAGCCGAGGCCGATCATGCCGTCGGTCTGGCAGGCGTAGTCGTCGGCGCCCTGCGGCGGGGCGTCCGTGCGGCGGAACATGCGCATGGACTGCTGGGTGTAGCCGCGGGCGAGGAGGTGGTCGCGGCCCGCGCGGTACAGACGCAGCCGCTGTTCGTCCCAGGCCGGATCGGGGCCCGTGCGCCGTCTGTCCAGGCCGGTGAGGGGGCGGACGTAGAGGGGGTAGAGGTAGAGCTCCTCGGGGCGCCAGGCGAGGGCCGCGTCGAGGGAGTGCAGCCAGGTCTGCTCGGTCTGGCCGTCGATGCCGTAGATCAGGTCGATGTTGAGGACCGGGATGCGGGCGTCGCGCACGCGGGTGAGGGCCGCTTCCACGTCGGCGCGCCGCTGCGGGCGGACGGCGGCCCGGGCCTCGGAGTCGACGAAGCTCTGCACGCCCAGGCTCAGTCGGGTGGCGCCCCGGTCGGCCAGTACGGCGAGGCGGTCGGCGGTGGCCGTGGCCGGCGAGGCCTCGACGGACAACGGGACCGCGCGCAGGTCGGCGCCCATGCGGTGCTCCGCGATGTCGCAGAGGCGCCACAGCTCGCCGGCGGTGAGGAAGGTGGGGGTGCCGCCGCCGAAGGCCGCCGTGGCGAACCGGACGTCGCCGGTGTCTCCCAGCGCTTCCCGTACGGCGGTGGCCTGGCGTTCCAGGGCGTCCAGGTAGGCGCCGGTCAGGCCGTCGGGGGCGCCGATGCGGGTGAAGAGGTTGCAGAAGCCGCAGCGGACCTCGCAGAACGGTATGTGCAGGTAGAGGGAGAGCGCGTCCTTGGGCTCGGCCGCCCACAGGTCCCGCAGCAGGGGTCGCTCTTCGAGTGCGCGGTAGGCCGTCTTGTGGGGGTAGGCGTAGACGTAGTGCTGGTAGGGGCTGGTGCGCTGGGCGGTGGTCATACGGCGGCCTCGGCGGGGTCGAGGAAGAAGTGGGCGTACGGCACGGTCCACACGGACTCGTGGCCGAGGCGGTGGCCGGTGTAGCCGTCGTCGCCGTAGGCGGTGCCGTGGTCGGAGCAGACGATCGCGAAGCAGCGGCGTCTGCTGCTCGCGGCGGCGAAGAGCCGCCCGATGTGCCGGTCCACGTACTCCAGGGCGGCGGCGTGGGTGGCGCGGGTGTCTCCGGTCTCGCGGGTCGCGCCGGGCAGATGGAACCAGTTCGGCTGGTGCAGCGCGGAGACGTTGACGAAGAGGAACAGCCTTTGTTCGGCGGGGAGTCGGGCGATGACCTGTTCGGCCCGGGCGACCTGGTTCTCGAAGGAGTCGGCTGAGGTGACGCCGAACTCCGGTGTCCAGTGGGACTCGTGGAACAGGCCGGGCAGCACCGAGCCCAGTGGGCCCTGCTTGTTGAAGAAGCCCACTCCCCCGATGCAGACCGTGCGGTAGCCGTTCTCGGCCAGACCGGAGACCAGGTCCGGGGTGTCGTAGACATAGGTCCCCGGGGCGGTCGTCTCGCTGCCCGCGAAGCTCGCCGCGAACAGCCGGGGGTGCGGTCCGGGGGCGGCCGGGGTCGGCAGGAAACCGGCGAAGATCGCCTGGTGCGAGGCGTAGGTGAAGCTGCCCGGGGCGTGTCGCTCCTCCCAGCGGCCGCCGGGGAGATGACGCGCCAGGTTCGGGATGCGGCCGGCTGCCGCCAGCTCGACGGCGACGTCGTACCGGAGCGTGTCGAGCGTGACGAGGAGGAGGTCGTGGCTGCCCACCACCTCGTTCATGTCCGGCTCAGACATGGCGTGCTCCGGAATGGCGTGTTCCGGCATGGGGTGTTCCGGCATGGGGTGTTCCGGCATGGGGTGTTCCTGTTCTGTGCCGGCTTCCGTGCCGGGCGAGGTCGCGTAGGACGGCGGCCACCTGGGCGGCGTACGTGTCGAGGCCCTCCGCGCCGCTGCCGGGCAGCCCGGTGAGCCGGGGCAGCAGATCGCCGAAGGCGTTGACCTCGCCGATCGCGGCGCTGCGCCAGCCGACGGCCGGCAGCAGGTCGACGCCGACGCACAGGGTGCGCGGGAAGCAGGCCGCGGCCCGCTCGCACACATCGAGCACATCGGCCCAACGCGCGCCGGCCGCCTCGAAGGACCGCCGGACGTCGTCGAGATCGCCCCGACGGCCGCCGAGGTGGAGGTTGGTCATGGGTGAGCGGCTGGTACGGACGACCGCATGGGTGGCCCGGCCGGCCACGACGACGACCCGCAGATCGGCGGCCCGGCCCTCCTGGGAGGCCTTCGGCAGCCAGCGTTCGAGGTGCAGTCCGTCCGGGGCGAGCGCGTCGACGATCGCGGCGATGTCTGCCTCGCTCTCGTAGCGGCGGACCTTGAGGGAGTTGTACAGGCATCCGTCGGCGGCGAGTTCCACGGAGGTGGTGGCTCTGACGCGGCCGCCGCCGCCCGACTCGACGGCGAGGACGCCCGACGCCGACGACCCGTGCGGGGGTTTCACGAAGAGCCGGGGCATCCGGTGCTCGCGCATCGCCGCCCGTACGTCGTCCCAACCGCGCACCGGCGGGGCCTGCGGACCCGAGGTGGGCGAGGCGGGGACCGGGACGCCCGCGGCGTCGAGGACGCCGTGGCAGAGCCGTTTGTCGAACAGCACAGCGACTTCGTCGGGGTCGTCGAGGCGGACGCCGCCGCGCAGCGTGCGCACGGCGGCGGTGAAGCGGGCGTACCAACGGGCCGAGCCCTCGACCCGGGTCGGGTCGCCGGGGCCCCGCAGCAGCCGGTCGACCTCGGGGTTCTCGCCGGGCGAGTCGACCCGGACGAGCTCGTCGGCGGCGAAGTCGGCTCCCCCCGCGCGCAGTACGTGCGTCCAGGCGACGACCCGCGGGGCGGGCAGACCGGCCGCACGCACCGCGTCCTCGAACAGGGTGACCCGACGGTTCTGGGGGTTGCCGACGACCGCGAACCGCGGCCCCGGCTCACTCGCCGGCGGCGACACAGTGCCCATGGGTGTGCTGCTCACTCCCCCACGGCCACATAGCGCCAGACCGTGCCGTCGTCGTCCGCGTCCTCTTCGGCGTCGCCGCGGTCGAGGTCCACTTCGACGCCGGCCGGCTCCAGGGTCTGCCGGACCCGCTGCATCAGCGGTTCGCTCAGGTAGTGGTGGTGCAGGTCGAGCTTCTCGAGGTGGCTGAGCGGCTGGCCGCCGAGCAGGGCCGCCGCGCCCTCGTCGGTCAGGACGCCCATGGAGAGGTCCAGCGTCTCCAGACGGGCCACGACGGGGGCGGCGGCGACCGCGGCAGCCACGGCGTCCTGCATCTCGCTGTTGCGCAGGGCCAGATGGCGCAGGCTCGGCAGCCGGGCGCCGGACAGGATCGGCTCCAGGTCGGCCGGCTCGCTGTCGCCGCCGTAGTCGGGGGTGCCCAGCCACAGGTCGAGGCGGACCAGCGCGGGCAGGTCGCTGCCGCCGATTCCGCGCACCACCTCCGCGGGCAGCCCGCCCGTCTCCACCACGAGCCTGCGCAGCGCGCCGTGGTGCAGAGCGGTGAAGCCGAGCCCGGATCCACCGCGCACCCCGAACTCCTCCAGCTCGGGGAACGCGGCCAGGAGGGGGGTGACGTCGGTCTGGTTGATCCAGGAGATCTCGCACTCCTCCCCCACCATGTCCCCGAGGAACAGTGCCCGCAGGGCGGGGAAGCGCTCCCGGGCCGCCACCAGCGCCTCGATGATCTCGGAGGGGTCCTCCTCGTACGCGTCCTCCCAGGCCCCGACGATCAGGGCCTTCACCCGGGTGGTGTCGACGGCGGCGCGGAAGCGGGCGAACACGTCCGTCCACTTCTCCTCGGCGTCGTAGGCCTCGCCGGAGATCCGCCAGGCGACGGCGTCCGGGCCGACGGGGCGCGGCTGGTGCTTGATGCCGGGGAACGTGTACGCGGGCAGCCCGTACAGCGCGTCGAGGTGGTCACCGATGGTCATGCGGCTGCTCCTGGGAGGAAAAGGCGTGCGGTCCGTGATGTGTTCGCAGTTCTACCAACAGGCACTGACAACGCTCCTCGGCGGGGCCTCGGGTTCGGGGCGTTGTCAGTGGCGGCCCGTACGGTCTGGGTTCTGAGGCCGGTGCACGGTGCGCCCGGCGGTGAGGGGAGAGCCATGTACCGGCAGGGAGACGTGCTGATCGTGCCCGTCGACGAGGAGGCGGTGCCGCCGCATGTGGCGGTCGCGCCCAGGGAGCGGCGGGATGCACGGGGCCGGCTGGTGCTGGCCCTGGGCGAGGTGACCGGGCACGCGCACGCGGTGGTGGGCCCGGGTGATCTGGTGCGGGAGCCCGGGCCGTTCGGTCCGCTGCTGCTGCATCTGCCGCAGGGCGGCCGGGTGGTTCATGAGGAGCATGCGGCGATCGCGTTGCCGAAGGGGTGGTTCCGGGTGATCCGGCAGCGGGAGTACGTGCCCGGATCCGTGCGGATCGTGGCGGACTGAACAGAGGGTGGGGGACGGACAGATGACGACTACGGAGATTTCCGAGGCAGTGGTGGCAGTGGTGGAGGGCGCCTCCTCCGACGATGTGCGCGAATGGCGCGCCTGCGCCGCGGCGATCGGGCCCGCCGACCGCGCGGCCGCCGAGGAGGGCGTGCGCCGGGCCTACCGGCAGGCCGGTCTTGCCGAGCCGGAGCTCGTGGTGTGGGCCGGTTCACCGCGCGAGGCCGTCACGCTGGTGCGGGACCTGGCGGACAGGGGCGCGAGTGTGCGGGAGGCCGTGCGCAGCGTGCCGTGGGCCCGCGAACGACAGCGGCTGCACACGGAGTTGGGCCCGGCGGGCTGGGCCGCGCACTGGGCGGCCACGGGCGGGGGCCTGTGGGAATCCACGCAGGCGCTCGTCGACCGGATCCGTGCCGGGGTGCTGGAGGAGCTGGTCGCCGGGGAGCGGAGCGGCTCCGCCGCCGAGACGGAGATCCGGCTGATCCTGCTGGACGCCGTGCTCGGCCAGCACGACGCGCCGTGGCTCGCCGCGTTCCCGACCGACCGCGGCCCGCTCGAGGGGCTGGCCGCGGTCGGCCGCAACGCCGGCTGGTGGTGGCCGTTCGCCCGCGTGGCGGTGGTGTGCGAACGGCCCGTCGCCCTGCACCGCGACGAGGCGGGCCGGCTCGACAACGGAGACGGTCCGGCGCTGGCCTACCCCGACGGTTTCGCCCTGCACGCCTGGCGCGGGATGCCGGTGCCGGCCGACTTCCTCGCGGAGTTGCCGACGCTCGTACCGGAGCGGATCCGGTCCGAGGAGAACGCCGAACTACGCCGGGTCATGCTGGAGTACTACGGCTACGACCGCTATCTGGCAGACTCCGGCGCGCGTCACGTCCATCGCGACGAGACGGGCACGCTGTGGCGGATCGACCTTGCGGACGACGAGCCCGTCGTCATGGTGGAGGTCCTCAACTCCACGCCGGAGCCGGACGGGACCCATCGCACGTACTGGCTGCGGGTACCGCCGGCGACCCGGACGGCGAGAGAGGGCGTCGCCTGGACGTTCGGGCTCCACCCCGACGTGTACGCGCCCGTGCGGGAGACGTGAGCCGGTGAGTTCCCCGGGCGGGCCTCAGGCGGCCGCGGCGCGGGCCAGTACGTCGGCGACCTCGGTGCGGACCACGTCCCGGGCCGTGGCGGGCAGACCGGCCAGGTCCGTGCCCGCCAGGGCGTCGAGGACCTCTTCGGCGCCGGTGCCCGCGTCGTACGGCGTGCTCTCGCTGAGCACCTCGTAGCCGTCGCGCACGGCCACCCGCAGCCGGGCGGGGGCGGCGGGCCCGTCGGAGGCCGCGCCCTCGGTGTGCACCGCGGCGGCGACGACCAGGGGCGGCGGGCCGCCCGCCTCGCCCTCTACCTTGCGGTAGCCGCTGGCCAGGGGCGTGCGCCAGCGCAGGGCGAGCAGCACATGGCGCTTCGCCAACAGCTCGCTCAGGTCGGTGTCGTAGACGCCCTCGGGCTCCAGGACGGTCGCCCGGGCGTCGAGGACGAGCGCTGCCGGGAGCAGACAGCGCAGGGTGCTGCCGACGATGTTGCCGCCGACCGTGGCCGCCCGGCGCACCGCGCCCGTGCCCACGCCGGAGGCCGCCCGGTGCAGCACCTCGGGCACGGTCGCGTCGACGCGGTGCAGCAGCACGGCACCCCCGAGTTCCTCGGGGCCGACCACGCCCGCCTCCGGCAGGTTGCGCAGCGAGACGGCCTGCTCGGGGAAGCCGTCCCGCTGCCAGCCGGCCCAGACCAGCGTGGCGCCGCCTATCGGTACCGCTCCCTCGGCCAGACACCGCTGTGCTTCGGCTATGGAGGAGGGAAGACGCAACTGCACGACAACCAACCTGCCTTCCCGGATAGTTCGTGGGGAGGAGCGTGTCACTCACCCGCATGATCAATGGCAGAACGGATTCTGCCCAGGCGCGCGGGGGCGCATACAGGGCTCATGGCTGCATCTCGCACAACGTCAAATTGCGTTGCGGCGGGTCCTGTCCGCCCGGACCCTGGACTTCATGCCCTACCTCTTGCGCCCCGCCACTCTCGCCGACGCGCCCGCCGTCACCGACCTGCTCAACGAGATCGACCTGCTGGAGATCGGCCGTCCCGAGACGGATCTGCACACCGTCGAGGCGGATCTGAAGCATCCGAAGACCGATCTCGCGCAGGACTCGTGGCTCGCCTTCGACGGGGACCGGCTGGTGGTCTACGGGCTGCTGTGGGACGACTCGGCGGGCGAGCGCATCGACGTCGACCACTATGTGCTGCCCGCTCACCAGGAGGCCGGAAAGCTCGTCCTGGAGGCGATGGAGGCCAGGGCGCTGCGCCGGGCACAGGAGAACGGCGCCGAGCGGGCGGTGGTGCATCTGCACCTGAACGTGCGGCCGACGCTCGACACCGCTCTGCTCCACGAGCGGGGCTGGTCCGCGGTCCGCCGCCATCACGTGCTGCGCCGCGCCGTGGACCCGACGACCGACCGCGCGCCGCAGCCGCCCGCGGGGACACGGCTGCGGCCCTGCGCCACCGAGGCGGACCGGGTCCGCGTCCACGAGCTCCACCAGGCCACTTTCGCGGAGCACTACGACTTCCAGCCCCGCGAGTACCGGCAGTGGCTGCACGACATCGACGCCGAGGGGCTGGACTGGTCGCTGGTGTCGATCGTCGCCACGGACGACCTCGGGGACGCGGGCTTCCTGCTGGCCCGCGACGACCGGGAGGCCATGGGGTGGATCCGCAACATCGGCGTCGTGCCCGAAGCCCGCGGGCGCGGGCTCGCCGGGCTCCTGCTGGGGCACGCCTTCGCCGCGTTCGCCGCCCGGGGGCGGGACACGGTGGGGTTGGGCGTGGACACCTCCAACGCCACCGGCGCTCCGCAGCTGTACGAACGCAACGGGATGACCGTCCACTTCGCCGTGGACACCTGGGAGGCGGTCCTGCGCTGAACCACCCCCCGGGGCCTGTCCGGCTGCCGCCGTCAGCCGTTCGAGGCCAGCCAGGGCTGCGGGTCGGCGTAGTAGCCGTCGTAGATCACCTCGAAGTGGAGGTGCGGGCCGGTGGACAGACCGGTGGAGCCGACCCGGCCGATCGGGGCGCCGGTCTGCACGGTCTGTCCGACGACGACCTCGATGGCCGACAGGTGACTGTACGTCGTCTGCAGCGGCTTGCCGTCGATGGCGCCGTGGTCCACGACGATGCGGTTGCCGTACGCCTTGGTCATGGCCGCGAACACGACCGTGCCCTCGCGCGCCGACGAGACCTGGGCGCCCTGGGGCGCGCCGAAGTCCACGCCGGTGTGGAGCTTGGTCACGCCCGTGAGGGGGTGCTGGCGCGAACCGAACGGGGAGGTGATGGTGAGGGCGGTGACGGGCGCGGCCAGGATCGCGTTCGCCGGTGCGCCGCCGGCGGAGTCGTCCCGGTCGAACTCCTCGTACCGCGCGAACAGCGCCTTCACCTCGGTGAGGTAGGTCTGTGCCTCGGCGGGCACCTTCCCTGCCCCGGCGACCGCGTCCGTGCCGACCGCGTACGCGGCGAGGGTCAGGTCCACGAGTTCGCCGGAGACGGTCCCGTCGGTCCTGAGGTCGGTGATCTTCTCGGCGAGGGAGCAGTCCTGCCGGCCCAGCGCCATGATCGCGTCGGCCTGATCGAGCGGCGAGGAGCTGCCGTTGCCGTCGTCGTCCTTGCCCCAGGTCCGCCATTCGGCGTCGGTGAACGCGGCGATGCCCTGCTCGTCGGCGGCGGAGGCTGCGGCGGTGGCGGGGGCGTCGGTGGCCGTGGCGCTGCCGTTGTCCCAGCCGGAGAGCTGGTCGATCTGGGCGGCGAGGAAGGACGGGGTGACGACCGTGCAGGCTTCGGCCGCCTTGCGCAGCCAGGGCCCGTACGTCGCGTCGACGCCGTTCGCGGCGGACTGCTGCGGGCTTTCGTCCTGCGCCCGGTCCGTGGGAAGGCCGCCGGTGAGGGCGAGGAATCCGGCCACCACCGACAGCGTCAGCAGGCCCGGCAGCACCATCAGGGTGAAAGCGCCGGGCCCGCGTCGACGCGGGGGCGGGGCGGAGGGCCGGGGAGACGGCGGGGGCAAAGTCGCCGGTTCGTCGGTGGCCGTGCGGGTCTCGACGGCGGGCTCGTCGCTCACGCGGAGAACTCCGGACGGTCCGTCACGAGCCGTTCCGGGAAAGTGCTGTTGTTCACGGCCGGACGCTAGTCCGCCGCCCGGCGCACGTCACCGGACGCGGGGGCAGACCCGCTGTCCGCAGGGGCAGACCTGACCGTCGGCGGTCCGGCACGGGCCCGGTCCGGTCGGCGGGGCTTGTCGGAGGGGCTTGATAGAACAGGCGGCGCACGGGCCGGGATCGTCGTCGCCGGCCGCCGCACCGCACGGAAGGCTCCTGCCTTGACCCTGAGTCACATATCGGAACTGCACGGTCTGCCGGTCTACGACTTCCCGCTGCCGGGCCACGCCGCGGACCTGCCGGCGGCGGATTCCGTCGCCTGGAAGATCTCCTGGCACGAGGGGAACGGGAAGGAGGACGACTACGCCGCGTGCTGGGACCGTTTCCTGGAGACCGTGGACCCGGCGGGCGTGCGGGCCCTGGTCCTCGGGGCGGGCGCCTACGGCACCGAGAACGACTACGCCGACCCGCGCGAGACCGCCGAGCAGCTCGCCGCGGCGGCGGACCGGCTCACCGGTCTTCGGGCGCTCTACCTCGCCGATCTCGAATTCGAGGAGTCCGAGCTGTCCTGGATCGTCCAGGACGACGTCAGCCAGTTCCTCGCCCCGTTCCCGAAGCTGGAGGAGCTCGGCGTACGCGGTTCGGGCAACGGCTTCAGCGGCGGCCCGGGGCTCCAGTTCAAGCCCCTGCGTCATGACGGGCTGCGCATCCTGCGCTTCGAGAACGGCGGGCTGCCCGCCCATGTGGTGCACGGTCTCGCCGCCTCCGAGCTGCCCGCGCTGGAGCACCTGGACATCTGGCTGGGAGAGGAGTGGTACGGCCGCAGCACGACCGTCGCCGACCTGGCGCCGATCCTGGACGGCTCCCGCTTCCCCGCGTTGCGCCGACTGGGCCTGCAGAACGCCGACATCCAGGACGAGATCGCCGCGGCCGTCGCCGCCGCGCCGGTCGTCGCCCAGCTCACGGCCCTGCACCTGGGTCGCGGGACGCTCGGCGACGCCGGCGCCGAGGCCCTCCTGAGCGGTCAGCCGCTGCTCCACCTCAAGGAGCTGGACCTGTCGCACCACTACCTGTCGGACGCCATGATGGAGCGGGTGCGGCAGGCCCTGGAGCCGCACGGGGTGCAGGTCGACCTCTCCGAGCAGGAGCGTCCGGAGGAGGACGGCACGCGGTACGTGGTCGCCGGCGAGTGACCGCCGGCGACCGCGGTCTCACCCCACGACGACGAGCAGGTCGCCGCCCTCCACCTGCTGGATCCGGTTGATGGCCAGCCGCGACACCGTTCCGGCGTTCGGGGCGGTGATCGTGGCCTCCATCTTCATCGCCTCGATGGTGGCGACCGTCGCGCCGGCCTCCACCGCGTCGCCCTCGGCGACCGCCAGCGTCACGACGCCCGCGAACGGCGCGGCGACATGCCCGGGGTTGCTCCGGTCGGCCTTCTCGGTCACGGGGACGTCGGAGGCCGCCGCCTTGTCGCGGACCTGGATGGGCCGCAGTTGGCCGTTCAGGGACGACATGACGGTGCGCATGCCGCGTTCGTCGGCCTCGCCGACGGCCTGGAGCTCGATCAGCAGCCGCACGCCCGGGTCGAGGTCGACGGCGTACTCCTTGCCCGGGCGCAGGCCGTAGAAGAAGTCCTTGCTGTCGAGCACGCTGGTGTCGCCGAAGGCCTGGCGGTGGGTCTCGAAGTCGCGCGTCGGGCCGGGGAAGAGAAGCCGGTTGAGGGTGCTGCGGCGGCTCTTCTCCAGGCCCTCGCGGTCCTCGGTGGTCAGGTCCTGCACGGGCTTGGCCGCGGCGCGGCCCTGCAGCGCCTTGCTGCGGAACGGCTCGGGCCAGCCGCCGGGCGGGGTGCCGAGCTCGCCGCGCAGGAAGCCGATGACGGAGTCGGGGATGTCGTAGCGGTCGGGCGTCGCCTCGAAGTCCTGCGGGGACACGCCGGCGCCGACCAGGTGCAGGGCGAGGTCGCCGACCACCTTGGACGAGGGGGTGACCTTGACCAGGTGGCCGAGGATGCGGTCGGCGGCGGCGTACATCGCCTCGATGTCCTCGAAGCGGTCGCCGAGGCCGAGCGCGACGGCCTGCGTGCGCAGGTTGGAGAGCTGTCCGCCGGGGATCTCGTGGTGGTAGACGCGTCCGGTCGGGGAGGCGAGGCCCGCCTCGAAGGGGGCGTAGATCCTGCGGACGCCCTCCCAGTAGGGCTCCAGGTCCCCGACGGCCTGGAGGTCGAGCCCGGTGGGCCGCTCGGAGTGGTCGGTCGCGGCGACGATCGCCGACAGGGAGGGCTGTGAGGTGGTCCCGGCCATGGAGGCCACGGCGCCGTCGACGGCGTCCGCGCCGGCCTGGATCGCGGCCAGGTAGGTGGCGAGCTGGCCGCCCGCGGTGTCGTGGGTGTGCAGGTGCACGGGCAGCTCGAACTCGCGGCGCAGCGCGGACACGAGCTTGGCCGCGGCCGGGGCGCGCAGCAGGCCGGCCATGTCCTTGACGGCCAGGACGTGGGCGCCTGCCTCGACGATCTGCTCGGCCAGCCTGAGGTAGTAGTCGAGGGTGTAGAGGCGCTCGTTGGGGTCGGACAGGTCGGAGGTGTAGCAGAGGGCGACCTCGGCGACTGCCGTCCCGGTCTCGCGGACGGCGTCGATGGCGGGCCGCATCTGGCCGACGTCGTTGAGCGCGTCGAAGATGCGGAAGACGTCGATGCCGGTGGCGGCGGCCTCCTGCACGAAGGCGTCGGTGACCTCGGTCGGGTACGGGGTGTAGCCGACGGTGTTGCGGCCGCGCAGCAGCATCTGGAGGCAGATGTTGGGGACGGCCTCGCGCAGGGCGGCAAGGCGTTCCCACGGGTCTTCGGCGAGGAAGCGCAGGGCGACGTCGTAGGTGGCGCCGCCCCAGCACTCCAGGGAGAGCAGGCCCGGCAGCGTCCGGGCGACCAGCGGGGCAGAGGCCAGCAGGTCCTTGGTGCGGACCCGGGTGGCGAGCAGCGACTGGTGGGCGTCGCGGAAGGTGGTGTCGGTGACGCCGATGGTCGGCGACTCTCGCAGCCAGCGGGCGAAGCCCTCGGGACCGAGGTGGACCAGCCGCTGGCGGGAGCCCGCGGGCGGCTCGCCGGCGGGCAGCGACGGCAGTTTGGCCGTCGGGTCGATCAGCTCGGGCCGCTCGCCGTGCGGCTTGTTGACGGTGACGTCGGCGAGGTAGGTCAGCAGCTTGGTGCCGCGGTCGGCGGAGGAGCGGGCGGTGAGCAGATGCGGCCGCTGTTCGATGAACGACGTGGTGACGCGGCCGGCCTGGAAGTCGGCGTCGTCCAGGACGGCCTGGAGGAACGGGATGTTGGTGGCCACGCCGCGGATGCGGAACTCGGCGACGGCGCGCCGGGCGCGGCCGATCGCGGTCTGGAAGTCCCGGCCCCGGCAGGTCAGCTTGACCAGCATCGAGTCGAAGTGCGCGCTGATCTCGGTGCCCGCGTGGGTGGTGCCGCCGTCGAGGCGGATGCCGGAGCCGCCGGGCGAGCGGTAGGCGCTGATGCGGCCGGTGTCCGGGCGGAAGCCGTTGGCGGGGTCCTCGGTGGTGATCCGGCACTGCAGGGCCGCGCCGTGCAGCTTCACGGTCTCCTGGGAGAGCCCCAGGTCGGCGAGGGTCTCGCCGGCGGCGATGCGCAGCTGGGCCTGGACCAGGTCGACGTCGGTGACCTCCTCGGTCACCGTGTGCTCGACCTGGATGCGCGGGTTCATCTCGATGAAGACGTGGTTGCCGGCCGGGTCCAGGAGGAACTCGACGGTGCCGGCGTTGCGGTAGCCGATCTCGCGGGCGAAGCGGACGGCGTCGGCGCAGATGCGGTCCCGCAGCTCGGGGTCGAGGTTGGGCGCGGGGGCCAGCTCGATCACCTTCTGGTGCCGGCGCTGGACCGAGCAGTCCCGCTCGAAGAGGTGGATGACGTTGCCCTCGCCGTCGGCGAGGATCTGCACCTCGATGTGGCGGGGGTCGACGACGGCCTTCTCCAGGAAGACGGTGGGGTCGCCGAAGGCGGACGCGGCCTCCCGGGAGGCGGCCTCGATGGACTCGCGCAGGACGGCCGGGTTCTCGACGCGGCGCATACCGCGCCCGCCGCCGCCGGCGACCGCCTTCACGAACACGGGGAAGCCGATCTCCTCGGCGGCCCGGACGAGTTCGTCGACGTCGTTGGAGGGGGCGGACGAGCCGAGCACGGGCACGCCCGCGGCGCGGGCCGCGGCCACCGCGCTCGCCTTGTTGCCGGTCAGTTCGAGGGTGCGGGCGTCGGGCCCGACGAACGTGATGCCCGCCTCTTCGCACGCACGCGCGAGTTCGGGGTTCTCGGAGAGGAACCCGTAGCCCGGATAGACGGCATCGGCGCCCGCCCGGCGTGCGGCGCCGACGATCTCGTCCACGGAGAGGTAGGCGCGCACGGGATGCCCGGGTTCGCCGATCTCGTAGGCCTCGTCCGCTTTCTGCCGGTGCAGCGAGTTGCGGTCCTCGTGCGGGAAGACGGCGACCGTGCGCGCGCCCAGCTCATAGCCGGCGCGGAATGCACGGATCGCGATCTCGCCGCGGTTGGCGACCAGCACCTTGCGGAACATCCTGGACCCCTTCAGCCTGACGGTGACGGGACCCATCGTGGCGGTGAGTGACCGGCTTGGCCATGTGAGTCCGGCCACTCACCGCATGTCTCGCTCGTTCGGACCGTGATCGACTACATTCGACGCCCGATCAGGTCGCCGTGGCCGCCGCCGCGGCCCGTCCGGCCTGGCGCCCCGAGTAGAGGCAGCCGCCGAGGAAGGTGCCTTCCAGGGAGCGGTAGCCGTGGACTCCGCCGCCGCCGAAGCCGGCGACCTCTCCGGCCGCGTACAGGCCGGGCACGGGGTTCCCGGCGGCGTTCAGGACCCGCCCGGAGAGGTCGGTCTGGAGGCCGCCGAGGGTCTTGCGGGTGAGGACGTTGAGGCGTACGGCGATCAGCGGTCCGGCGCTGGAGTCGAGGATCCGGTGGATGGACGCCGTACGGCTGAGCGAGTCGCCGGTGTAGTTCAGGGCGTTGCGGATGCCCATGACCTGGACGTCCTTGGTGTAGCTGTTGTCGATCTCGCGGTCGCGGGCCTCGATCTGCCGTTTGAGGTCGGCGAGCTGGATCAGGTTGTCGCCGGTGAGCTTGTTCATGCCGGCGACGAGGTCGGTGAGCGTCGTGGCGACGACGAAGTCCTCGCCCTTGTTCTTGAACTTCTCGATCGGCTCCGGGGTCTGCCAGATGCGGGACAGCAGCTGCCAGATGTTCTTGTTGGTGAGGTCCGGGTTCTGTTCGGAGCCGGAGAGCGCGAACTCCTTGGCGATGATCTTCTGGGTGGTGACGAACCAGGAGTAGTCGTAGCCGGAGTCGGTGATGGTCTTGAGGGTGTGCAGGGTGTCGTAGCCCGGGATGTCGGGGGTGTCGAACCGCTTGCCCTTGGCGTCGAACCACATCGAGGAGGGGCCGGGCAGGATGCGGATGCCGTGGCCGGGCCAGATCGGGTCGTAGTTGCGCAGGCCCTCGGTGTAGTGCCACATGCGGTCGGGGTTGACGATGCGGCCGCCCGCCTTCTCGGTGATGGCGAGCATCCGGCCGTCGACGTGCGCGGGGACGCCGGTGACCATGAACTTCGGCGGGGTGCCCATCCGGGCGGGCCAGTTCTGCCGTACGAGGTCGTGGTTGGCGCCGATGCCGCCGGAGGTGACGACGACGACCGGGGCGCGCAGCTCGAACTCGCCGACGACCGTGCGGGAGCTGGGCTTGCCGCGGGCCACGCTGCTGGGTTCCAGGACGGCCCCGCGGACGCCGGTGACGACTCCGTTGGTGGTGACGACCTCGTCGACGCGGTGGCGGAACTTGAAGGTCACCTTGTTGTCGTCGACCGCGGCCCGCACCTTCTTCTCGAACGGCTCGACCACGGCCGGCCCGGTCCCCCAGGTGACGTGGAAGCGCGGCACCGAGTTGCCGTGGCCCGTCGCGAGGCCGCCGCCGCGCTCGGCCCAGCCGACGATCGGGAACCACTGCACGCCGAGCCCGGCCAGCCAGGACCGCTTCTCGCCGGACGCGAACTCGACGTAGGCCTTGGCCCACTGGGCGGCCCAGTAGTCCTGGCCCTTGGGGTCGTCGACGCCACGGTCGAAGCCGGCCGTGCCCTGCCAGTCCTGCCAGGCCAGGTCGTAGGTGTCCTTCACGCCCATGAGCCGCTGTTCGTCGGAGTTGACGAAGAAGAGGCCGCCGAAGGACCAGAACGCCTGGCCGCCGATGCTCGCCTCGGGTTCCTGGTCGAGGAGCAGCACCTTGCGGCCGGCGGCGGCCAGCTCGGCGGTCGCGACGAGTCCGGCGAGTCCGTGGCCGACGACGATCGCATCGGCGTCCTGCGCGGCGCCGAAGGCCGGGAAGGCCTGGGCCGCGAGGGTCGCGCCCGCGACGACCCCGCCGGCCACGGTGAGGGCGCGGCGGCGGGTGATGGCTGCGGCGGCGGGGATGTCCATGAGCGGCCCTCCTGGGGAAGTTGCAAGGGGCGGTGCTTGGGCGATGCTTGACCAAGGCTTGGGCGGTACATGGGCGCGTGACGCAGGGGTGTTCCTGCGACAGAGGCACTGTTACCGTCGGTAGCCCACAGGAAACCAGGTCGTCACAGCGGTGCGATAGTGCACGGCAGCCAACACGGCCACCGCTTGCTTGTGGCCCGGAGACAGCGGCCGGGCGGGAAGGGAACCATGACCGTCGTTCACGGCCCGGAGCAGATCGCGGCCGTCCTGCGGGGCATGGCCGACGATCCCGAGGTGTGCGGCGAACTCGTCGGGGCCGCCCGCAGCCAGTCCCCGGAGCTGTCCCGGCTCGCCGAGGAGGCGACCCGTTCGCATGTGACGGCGATGATCCGGGCGGCCGGCCCCTGGTTCACGGCGCTGGAGCGGCGGGGCGCGGTCGAGGAGCAGGACTTCACCGCCGCGCTGCTGCTGGGCGCGGACCGTGCCGTCCAGGGGGTCGCGATGACCTCGGTGCTGCGCGGGGTGCAGGCGGCGCTGGCGCGCGCGGCGGAGATCGCCGTCGACCGCTGCCGGGGCGCGGGGGTGCCGGACCGGGTGCTGCTGTCGGTGGTCCTGCGGCTGCAGGAGTACGGCAACGCGGTGGAACGGCATGTGGTGCACGGCTATCGCGCGGCCGAGCACGAGGCCCCGCGCGCGATGGGCGCGCTGCGCACCCGCCTGTTGCGCAGGATCCTGCTGGGCGAAGTCACGCCGCACACCCAGGAGTTGGCGCAGGCCGGGATCCGGGCCGACCCCACTGGCCGGTATCACTGCCTCGCCGCGGTCCCGGCCCGGCGCCGCTCGCTGCGCTCGGCGCACGTGGTCACGGGGACGGTCGACAGACACCTGGCCGGGCTGTGTCCCCGGCCGCCCGGCGCCGACGAGATCGCTCCGGACGCCCTCGTCGTGCTCGCGCCGGTTGCCGCCCTGTCCGAACTGCCCGCGCTGTACCGGCTGTGCGTGCGGGCGGTGGAGCTCGGCCGGGAGCAGGGCCTGCGCGGCCTGTACGACGTCACCGACTTCGCGGCCCGGCTCGCGCTCGCCGAACAGCCGTTGCTGGGTTCGCTGCTGAGCAGCCGGTTTCTCGGGGAGCTCGATCCGGCGAACGAGTTCCATCGCCAACTCGCCCTCACCGCACTGGCGTTCCTCGACAACGGACGCCGCCTGGACCAGACGGCCGCGGCCCTGTTCACCCACCCCAACACCGTCCGCTACCGGCTCGGCCGACTCCGGCAGATCACCTCCGCGTCCCTCGCCGAGGGCGCTCTGGGTCCGATGGACGGGCTCCACTGGTGGTGGGCGCTCACCTCCTGGCTGGACTTCCCGGGACCGGCGACACGCGACTGAGCGGTACGCCTCGGCCCATACCCGCCCCGCATTCCCGATGTTCGACCTGTCGGACATTGTTCGAGATCTATTGACGTGACCCTGCACACCGTTTGACACTCTCGCAACATCACGTCACACGGCTGAAACGGCGGGCGCATATGACGCACAGGGAACGACTCCGCGAACGCGCGAGACGCGGGGCGGGACAACTGGCCGCGCTGACCGCCGTTTCACTCCTCGTGGGCCTCGTCGGGGCCGCGACTCCCGTCCAGGCGACGGAGAGTACGGCCGAGAGCGCGGCCGGGGGCGCGGGCGTCACCGACGGCCTCGCCCTCTGGTACAAACTCGACGGCGCGTCCGGCACGACGGTGCCCGACTCCTCCGGCCACGGCCTGGACGGCACGGTCAACGGCACCGCCGACTGGTCGGCCGACGGCCAGGGGCTCGCCTTCAACGGCTCCGACACCTACGTCAAGGCGCCCAACGACGTACTCAAGGGCCTGAGTTCGATCAGCGTCGCGATGGACGTGAAGCTCGACGCGGCCCAGACCACCCCGTACTTCCTCTACGGCTTCGGCAACACCAGCGGCGGCAACGGCAACGGCTACCTGTTCACGACGGGCAACTCCTACCGGACCTCGATCGCCACCGGCAACTGGTCGACGGAGCAGACCACCAAGCCCGCCGACTCCCACAACCTGACCCGCTCCGTGTGGAAGCACGTCACCTACACCCAGACGGGCAGCACCGGGGTGCTGTACGAGGACGGCGTGGAGGTGGCCCGCAACTCGGCCGTCACCATCACCCCGGGCGCGATCGGCGCCGGCACGACGACCGCCAACTACGTGGGCAAGTCGGTGTACTCGGGCGACAAGCTGTTCAAGGGCAGCATGCGCGACTTCCGGGTGTACGACCGCGCGCTGGACGCCGCCGAGGTCGAGCAGCTCGCCCTCCCCGTGACCACACAGGGCGTCGAGGACGACAAGGCCGCGCTGAACCTCGGCGACACGAGCGCCGTCACGGCCGACCTGTCCCTGCCGAAGACCGGCGCCGCCGGCGGCTCCACGATCACCTGGGCCAGCGACGACACCGACCTGGTGAGCGACGCCGGCAAGGTGACCCGCCCGGCCGCGGGCGAGCCGGACGGCCACGCCACGCTCACCGCGACCCTGAAGAAGGGCACGGTCACCGCCACCCGCGCCTTCGACGTCACGGTCCTCGCCGCGTTCGACGACGCCACCGCCGCCGCGCAGGCCGCCGAGGCGCTCACCGTCCACAACCTCGACGACGTACGCGGCAACCTCGCGCTCCCGGCGACCGGTTCCTACAGCTCGACCGTCACCTGGAGCTCCGCACGACCCGACGTCGTCTCCGCCGACGGCGTGGTCCACCGCCCGGCGCACGGCGCCGGCGCGACCACGGTCGAACTGACCGCGACCGTCGCCAAGGGCACGGCGAAGGCGACCCGCGTGTTCACCGCGAAGGTCCCCGAGCTCCCCGCGAACGAAGCCCTCAAGGGCTATATGTTCAGCTACTTCACCGGCGAGGGCACCTCGGACGGCGAGCAGCTGTACGCCGCGCTCAGCAAGGGCGACGACCCGCTGAAGTGGCGGGAGTTGAACGACGGCAAGCCCGTCCTGACCTCCACGCTCGGCGAGCAGGGCCTGCGCGACCCGTTCATCATCCGCTCCCCCGAGGGCGACAAGTTCTACCAGATCGCCACCGACCTCAGGATCTACGGCAACGGCGACTGGGACGCCTCCCAGCGCACCGGCAGCAAGTCCATCATGGTCTGGGAGTCCACCGACCTCGTCCACTGGACGGACCAGCGGCTGGTGAAGGTCTCCCCCGACAGCGCCGGCAACACCTGGGCGCCGGAGGCGTACTACGACTCCACGCTCGGCGAGTACGTCGTGTTCTGGGCGTCGAAGCTGTACGACAACGAGGCACACTCCGGCGACACCTACAACCGGATGATGTACGCCACGACCCGTGACTTCTACACCTTCAGCGAGCCGAAGGTCTGGATCGACCGCGGCTACTCGGTCATCGACTCCACGGTGATCCAGCACGACGGCACCTACTTCCGGCTGTCGAAGGACGAGCGCAACAACTCCTCCTCCACTCCCAACAGCAAGTTCATCTTCGAGGAGAAGAGCGACTCGCTGCTGAACCTGTCCTGGGACGCGGTCGCCGAGGGCATCGGCAAGGGCGCGATGAACGCGGCCGAGGGACCGCTGGTGTTCAAGTCCAACACCGAGGAGAAGTGGTACGCGTTCCTCGACGAGTTCGGCGGCCGCGGCTACCTCCCGTTCGAGACGACGGACCTCGCGTCCGGCGTCTGGACCCCGGTCGCCGACTACGACCTGCCGGCCAAGCCCCGCCACGGCACCGTCCTGCCGGTCACCCAGGCCGAGTACGACCGGCTGCTGCGCGCCTACCAGCCGGACCAGCTCGTCGAGTCCGTCGAGGACATCTCGGTGCAGACCCGGATCGGCGAGGCCCCGGTGCTGCCCGCGACCGTGATCGCCACGTACGCCGACGGCGTCAAGCGCCCGGTGGCGGTGGACTGGGACGACGTTCCGGCGTCCGCCTACGCACAGGCCGGCACCTTCGCCGTGACGGGCGCTCTGCCGGACAGCGCCGCGCTGCCGGTGCGGGCCGAGGTGACGGTCTCCACGGAGGGCGCCGAGGTGCCCGCCGACCTGCTGCTGCACTACGGCTTCGACGAGACGTCCGGCAGCATCGCCCGGGACTCCAGCGGCCACGGCTACCACGGCACCTACGTCCGCACGCCCGCCTTCGGCACCGGCGTGGACGGCGGCTCGTTCACCATGTCCGGCGCGAGCGACTCGCCGTACGTGAAGATCCCGAACGGCGTGCTGAAGAACGCCGACAGCGTGACGGTGTCGACGTACGCCAAGTGGAAGGGCGGCAGCAGCTTCCAGTGGCTGTTCGGGCTCGGCCCGGACAGCGACAAGTACCTGTTCGCGACGCCCTCCAACGGCGGTTCGAGCCTGTACTCGGCGATCACCAAGGCCAGTTGGTCGGCGGAGTCGAAGCTGACGGCCGGCTCGCAGCTCACGCCCGGCGCGTGGCGGCACGTCACCGTGACCCTCGACGGCACGACCGGCACGATGGTCCTCTACGTCGAGGGCATCGAGGCGGCCCGCACCACGACCTCCATCAAGCCGTCCGAGCTGTACGACGCGAACAAGGACTACAGCGGCTACATCGGCAGGTCCCTGTACTCGGCCGACCCGTACTTCGGCGGCGAGGTCGACGACTTCCGCATCTACGACCGCGCCCTGACGGCCACGGAGGTCATGGAGCTCAGCGGCAACACCGCGGGCATCGCCAAGGCCACCCACCCCGCACTCAAGGTCGACGCGATCGTCGACAACACCGACAGCAGGATCACCCTGCCGCTGAAGGAGGGCACCGACCTCACCGCGCTGGCACCGGAGTTCACCCTGGCCCACGGCGCGGCGATCAGCCCCGCCTCCGGCAGCGTCCAGGACTTCAGCAAGCCGGTGACGTACGAGGTGACCGGCTCCGACGGCAGGAAGCGCAGCTGGACCGTGTCGGCGCTGGTGATGAAGAGCCCGGTCCTGCCGGGGCTCAACGCCGACCCGAACATCGTCCGCTTCGGCGACACCTTCTACATGTACCCGACGACCGACGGCTTCGAGGGCTGGAGCGGCACGCAGTTCAAGGCCTACTCGTCGACCGACCTGGTGCACTGGACGGACCACGGCGTCATCCTCGACCTGGGGCCCGACGTGAGCTGGGCGGACAGCAGGGCGTGGGCGCCGACGATGGCCGAGAAGGACGGCAAGTACTACTTCTACTTCTGCGCCGACGCCAACATCGGGGTCGCGGTCTCGGACTCACCGACCGGCCCCTTCACCGACGCGCTGGGCAAGCCGCTGCTGAAGGCGGGCGACTTCACCGGGCAGATGATCGACCCGGCGGTCTTCACCGACGACGACGGCCAGACCTACCTGTACTGGGGCAACGGCCGCGCCTATGTGGTCCCGCTCAACGACGACATGGTCTCCTTCGACGCCTCGAAGGTCACCGACATCACCCCGAGCGGCTACAACGAGGGCACCTTCGTCATCAAGCGGCAGGGCACCTACTACTTCATGTGGTCGGAGAACGACACCCGGGACGAGAACTACCGGGTCGCCTACGCCACCGGCCCCTCCCCGACCGGTCCGTGGACCAAACGCGGAGTGATCCTGGAGAAGGACCTCTCGCTGGGCATCAAGGGCCCCGGCCATCACTCGGTCGTCCAGGTCCCGGGGACCGACGACTGGTACATCGCCTACCACCGGTTCGCCATCCCCGACGGTGACGGCATGCACCGGGAGACCACCGTCGACAAGCTGGAGTTCGACGCCGACGGCCTGATCAAGAAGGTCGTGCCGACGCTCATCGGCATCGACCCCGTCACCGTCGTCCACGCCGGTCCGGACGCCGGGGGCGTCGAGGGCTCCGCGCTCGCGCTGAACGGCACGGTCTCCGGGGCGGGCGGCGCCAAGTGGACGGTCGAGAAGGGCGCGCCGTGCACGGTCGCGGACGCCGCTGCCGCCCGGACCACGGTCACCTGCACCGACGACGGCGCCTTCACCCTCACCCTGACCGGCGGCCGCAGCACCGACACGGCCGTCGTCACCGTGACGAACGCCGCGCCTTCGATCACGTCCGCCGCCGGGCCGTCGTCTCCGGTCTCGGTCGCTCGGCCTGCCGTCGTCACCGCCCGGTTCACCGACCCGGGCGCCGGTGACACCCACACCTGCACGGTCGACTGGAAGGACGGCGGCAAGCCGACCGCAGGCACGGTCACCGCGTCCGGCTGCCGTGCGGAGCACGTCTACACCTCGGCGGGCATCCGTCAGCCGGTGATCACCGTCACCGACGACGACGGCGGCGCTGCCACCACGACGCTGCCCGAGGTGATCGTGTACGACCGGGCGGCCGGCCCGGTGGTGGGCGCGGGAACCGTCGGCAAGGCGTTCTTCTCCCTCTCCGTCGGATACCTTCCCGGGGCCTCCGCCCCGGCCGGGGCGGTCGCCTTCGACCTCGGTTCGGCCCATCTGAAGTTCCGGTCCGCCAGGACCGACTGGCTCGTGGTCGCCGGCTCCCGGGCCGTCCTCCAGGGCTCCGGCACGGTCAACGGAAAGGCCGGCTACAGCTTCCGGATCACCGCGACGGACGGCCCGGACACCTTCCGCATCAAGATCTGGAAGACGTCCGGCGGCCAGGTCGTCCACGACAGCGGCACAGTGCCGGTCCGCGGCATCGTCACGGTCGGAGTTCGACGCCGGTAGGACAACAGTGAACGGTTAAGGTCATGGGCCCCCCTGCCCTGCGGCAGGGGGCCCGTTCCGTGTTCTTTCCCTGGGGGGTTCGAGACGTGCCGACACCTGACGACATCTGGCAGGACGCCGACCTGCCCACCCGGCGGCTCGCCGGGCTGGCGCTGAATCCCGCCGCTGCGCAGGAGGACCTGCTGCACCTGCTGGCCGAGGCCCCGCTCGCCGCACGGATGGTGCTGTGCCGGGACCGGGTCCTGCCGTCGGCGGTCGTCGACGCCGTGATCGCACACCCCGACCATCGCACCCGCAGCTTCTTCGCCCGCAATCCCCATGCCGATCCGGCCCAGCGGGCACGGCTCCTGCACGATCCGCACTGGTTCGTCCAGGCCCACCTCGCTCAGGGACCCGGGCTGGACTACGACGGGCCGCCACTGCCCGACGACGCCATCGTGCACATGCTCAACAGCTACGAGCAGGAACACCTCGGCGGTTCCTTCTACCGGCAGATCTCAGCCGGGCTGCGCCGATCCATGCACACGCATCCGGATCCGAAGGTCCGCGCCTTGGGCGTCGGCATGCAGTGGACGCCGCTGCCCCCCGAGACATGGGCCGCGCTGCTGACGGACCCCGACGACGAGGTCCGGTCGAGGGCCGAGCGGCATCTGCGCGGCGAGGACCCGGTGTGGGTCGAGAGCGTCCTGCCCGAAAGACCATGTCACGGCCGCACCGACATCCTGATGCACAGGGCGCTCAGCAGGGCGGTCGTGGACGGGGTCCTCAGCACGCCGGCCGGCCCGCAGGACCGGTCGATGATCGCCGGAAACCCGACCCTGCCGCCCGACGTGGTGAGGCTCCTGGCCGCCGATCCGGACCCGGAGGTCCGTGCGGAGATCGCCGGCCGCACCGACCTCGGCCCCGCCGAGCGCCACACCCTCGCCGCCGACCCCCTGCCGGACGTGCGCAGGGCGGTCGCACGCCACCCGGACCTCGGCCTCGCCGAGCGCCAGGCCCTCGCCACGGATCCCGACCCGGGCGTGCGGCTGGCCGTCTCCGTGCACCCCGCGTGGAACGAGGAGGAGCGGGCCGGAATCGACTACGCGGTCCCCTTGGACGGGCTCTTCCTGTTCCGTCCCGAGCCGTTGACGCCCCCGGACCCCGAGGCCGTCCGCCGGGACGCGCTGTCCGGTCACCCGATGCTGCGCCGAAACGCCGCGTGGGTGCACACCCTGCCGGCGGACCTGGTGGCCCGGCTGGCCGTCGACGACGACCTGGGCGTGCGCGTCCTGCTGGCCCAGAACCACCCGGACGCCCCGGCGGCCCTGCTGCTGCGCAGCTTCCTCGAGTACACCGGCCATGAGCGCGACCGCCTCCTCACCCGCCCGGACTTCCCCACCGACGGACTGGCCGGTTACGCCGACGACGAGGATCCCGCCGTCCGGGCGCTGGCCGCCCGCGACCCCGAGGTCCCGCCAGCCGCCGTGGAGCGGCTCACCCGGGACCCCGACCCCGCCGTCCGGGCCGCGTTCGCACGCCACCCGAACCTTGCGCCGTCCCGACTGGCGGAGCTCCTCGACGACGAGGAACTGGTCCACCACGCGGCCGCCAACCCGACATTGCCCGCACCGACGATCCGCGCTCTGGTGAGCGCCTGCACCGGGTCAGCCGACGGCGAGTAGCGCTTCCAGTGCCGTCGCGGTCTCCGGGTGGCGGGCGAGCAGGGCCGCTCCGGCGGGTGTGGCCTCGACGGCCTCCCATGAGCCTTCGCAGCCCAGCAGGTCCGCGAGCGCATCGCAGGTCGCGGGGTGGGCGGTCAGGAGCGGGAGGGCGACTCCGGTGCTCGCCGCCGACTCCAGGCGCAGGCGCGGCGGTTCCTGCGGGAGTCGCCAGGGCGGCACCCAGCTGTCCAGCTCGGCGAGCCGGGCGGGGAAGACCCGGCCGGCCTCGCGGATCAGCAGCGGGGCCAGCTCGCTGCCGCCCGCCCGCAGGCCGGTGATCAGCGTCGGGAGCCAGGGCAGCAGCACCGGGTCCGGGAGCCGGGCGAACGCGTTGGACACCGCCTCGACGACGAAGTCGGCCAGCCCCGGCACCGGTTCCAGGGCGTGCACGAACCCGCTGAGGTAGC
This sequence comes from Streptomyces sp. NPDC006872, assembly GCF_040635845.1. Classification (NCBI taxonomy): domain Bacteria; kingdom Bacillati; phylum Actinomycetota; class Actinomycetes; order Kitasatosporales; family Streptomycetaceae; genus Streptomyces; species Streptomyces sp. NPDC006872. The sequence continues at coordinate 371,714 of NZ_JBEYIL010000002.1, read as the reverse complement.
GGGGGTAGGCGGGGACCACCAGCGGGTTGCCGAGCAGTTCGGCGCAGCGCGCCCGCAGTGCCGTCCGCGACAGCGTGCCCAGGTGGGTCTGCGCGGCCCACAGCAGTGCGGTGCGGGAGGGCTCGGTCGGGTGGGACTGGGCGAGGGCGAGTTCGAGCTGGGTGCGGTCGCAGCCGAGGGACAGGGCCAGGCTCTCCATGCCGAACAGGAAGCCCAGCATGGCCGCGACCTGGCGGACGGTGGCGTCGTCGTCGGTGAACGCCGTCGGCAGCAGCGTGCAGTAGTGCGCGTAGCCGGCCTTGACGAAGGACTCGATCCAGGGCGGCAGCACCGGTTCGGCGGTGCGGTAGTAGGCCAGCAGCCGGCGCACCCGGCGCAGCACCTCCGGCGCGCCGTCGACGCTGCGTTCGCCCGCCAGCACCTCCAGGGCCCGGGTGCCGAGTTCGTCGGCCAGCCGGCGGCTGCGCAGATGCAGGATCGCGTCCTCGACGGCCTCCAGGACCTGCGCCGCCGTGGCCTGCGGGGCGTACGCGGCGCGGCGCAGCCGCTGTTCGAGGACCTGCTCGATGCTGACGCCCTCGTAGCCGAGCTCGATCAGAGCGCGCTGGTGGGTGCCCAGGGCCAGGTCCCAGGACTCCTGGATGGGGCGCTCGCCGAGCCGTCGCTCGCCCATGATGGGCCGGGCGGCGCCCTCGGGCAGCAGCCGGCGCAGCATCCACAGCAGGTCGGAACAGTGCTCCAGTTCCGGCCGCGAGGCGATGTCCAGCAGGGCGCGCTGCACTCCGCGCTGCTGGAGCTTCAGGTTCAGCGGGGCGAGCCGGTCGTGCACATCGCGGGCCAGCGGCGGCAGCGCGTCGTATCCGACCTGGCCGACGCGGTCGCCGCCCATCATGATCTCGACCAGCCGGCCAACGTCCCGCCGGCCCGGGACGGCGTCCTTCTCGATGCAGGTGACGGCCGCGTCCTGGAAGTCGTACGGCGTCGGCTTGGCGCGCTCGCGCATCCCGGCCAGCAGGATCGACGTCTCGAAGACGGCGATGGCGTCGGCGGTGGACGCGAGATAGCCGTTACGGCGCGCCGCGCGCACGATGTCCACCGACCAGCCGAGCAGTTCGGCCTCGTCGAGGGGGTCGAGCGCGGGCGGGCGTCGGAGGAAGCCGGTGAGCCGGTCGGCGGGCGGCGCCGCCGCGGCCGGGACCGGCGCGGGAAGAGCCTTCCTCGTCGGCTTCTTGGTGCCCGCCTGCCCCGCGAGGCGGAACGGCCGGACGCCGGTGCGCTTGACGTTCTTCGCCCATTCCGTCGCGGCGATGGACACCGAGCCCGCGGCGAGGCCGAACTGCGCCTCGATCGCCGCGTGGCTGGACGGGATCAGACCGTGCCGCCACTTGGTGGGGCTCGGCGGGCTGATGGTGAAGGTGTCGCTGCCGTGCACGCCGAACTCCTCGACCCGGCTGGCCGCGTGGAAGGCGCCGCAGACATAGAGGCAGTCGGCGGGGTCGGCGCCGGTGGCGGCCAGATGCTCGCGCATCCGCGTCCACATGTACCGCTCACGGTCCTCGTCGACCCGCGCCCTGCCCGGGTCGCCGGGGGCGAGACGCCGGAAGAGGCTGCCGATGAGCAGCATCACCTGACGGTAGGTGTCGTGGTCGCTGTCGCCGAGGGGCAGTTCCACGTACTGGTGCCACCACTCCGACCAGTGGCGGACCCGGCCGTGGCGCAGGAGGTGCTCCTCCAGTTCCGCGAAGCGCGGGCGCAGACGGCCGATCTCCACGCCGACGGCGTCGCCGTGCAGGGCGGACTGCTCCTCGGCCTGCGGCACGTCGGAGTCGGCGTCGGCCTCGGACTCGGACTCGGCCACGGAGTCGGTCTCCCACTGGAAGACGTGGTCCGAGGAGCGGTCGACGAGGACCAGTTCGACGCCCGGGGTGTCGAGCGCGTAGGCGATGGCCTGGTACTCGGCGGAGGCCTCGGTGACCGGGGCCACCACGGAGAGCGGCGCCCAGTCGAGCGGGAAGCCCTCGATCTCGCTCGCGAAGGCCTGGACCGCCACCGGGAGACGGCAGTTGCGCAGCTCGGTGAGCAGCGGCGCCATGTCCTCGCACAGCTCCAGATAGACCACCTTCGGCTGCTTCTCGCGCAGCCGACGGGCCATGGCGATCGCCGAGGCCGGGGAGTGGTGGCAGACCGGGAAGATCTCCAGGGGCTCGCGCACCGCGCGTTCGACGTCGTCGACGATGCCCCGCAGGATGCCCTCCAGGGCTCCGGGTCCGTCGGCGAACGCGGTTGCCGCCTCGTGCAGTTGACCGCGCAGCGCCTCGAAGGTGCCGCCGCTCATGACAGGGTCGCGATCGCGTCGCGGCCGCCTTGGAGGAACTCCGGCCAGGAGCCGCCTTCTTCCTTGCTGCGCGGTTCGACCACGCCGTGCAGGTACTTGTTGAGAATGGCGAGGTCCTCGGGCTCGCGCCGGGCCAGGGAGCCGACGAGCGAGGAGGCGAGGGCGTGTGCGGTGAGGGCGCGCTCGCCGAAGAAGTTGCTGTGCAGGATGGCGTCCTCGAGGACGCCGATCTGCTCGGCCGTGGACAGGGCGGACTCCAGCTTCTCGTCGTCGCTGCCGGCGGCGGCCGAGGAGGCCCGCAGGTCTGCGAAGCTCTGCAGCAGCACGTCCAGCAGGGTCGGCGGGACGTCCAGCTCGATCTGGTGGCGGCGCAGCAGTTCCTCGGTGCGGAAGCGGACGATCTCCGCCTCGCTCTTCTTGTTCGTCACCACCGGGATGCGGACGAAGTTGAAGCGGCGCTTGAGCGCGGAGGAGAGGTCGTTGACGCCCCGGTCGCGGCTGTTGGCGGTGGCGATGACCGAGAAGCCGGGCTTGGCGAACACGATGTTGTCGCTGTCCTGGTCGCTGCCCAGCTCCGGGACCGAGATGTACTTCTCGGAGAGGATCGAGATCAGCGCGTCCTGGACGTCGCTGGTGGAGCGGGTGAGCTCCTCGAAGCGGCCGATCGAGCCGGCCTCCATGGCCGTCATGATCGGCGAGGGGATCATCGACTCCCTCGACTGGCCCTTGGCGATGACCATCGAGACGTTCCACGAGTACTTGATGTGGTCCTCGGTGGTGCCCGCCGTGCCCTGCACGACCAGGGTGGAGTTGCGGGAGATCGCCGCCGACAGCAGCTCCGCCAGCCAGCTCTTGCCGGTGCCGGGGTCGCCGATGAGCAGCAGGCCGCGGTCGGAGGCGAGGGTGACGATGGAGCGCTCGACGAAGCTGCGGTCGCCGAACCACTTCTGGGAGATCTCCCGGTCGAGGCCGTCGGCGCGCTCGGAGCCCAGGATGAACAGCCGGACCATCTTCGGGGACAGCCGCCAGGAGAACGGCTTGGGGCTGTCGTCGACGGACTCCAGCCAGTCGAGTTCCTCGGCGTACTTGAGCTCGGCGGGGGCGCGCAGCAGGTCGGACATCGCGGTGCCTTCCAGGAGAGGGGTGATCAGGAGAGAGGGGTGACCCAGAGGGGTGTTCAGGTGAGGAACGTCTTGAGTTCGTGGACGAGCTTGCGGATGTGACCGGAGATCACCGGTGTGCCCTGGTCCTTGAAGCGCTCCCGGAACCACGGGTTGACGCTGCCGCGCCCGGAGCTGGTCACCGAGCCCACGGGGATGAACTTGACCCCGGAGCGGTGCAGGGCGGCCATGCTGTCGAACAGGGGCTGGCTCTGCCACTCGTAGAAGTCGGAGATCCAGACCACTACGGTGTTTCGGGGCTCGGCGACCTTCGGCTGGGCCAGGGCCATCGCGACCGTCCCGTCGGTGCCGCCGCCGAGCTGGGTGCGCAGCAGGCTCTCGAAGGGGTCGTGCACCCACGGGGTGAGGTCGAGCGCCCGTGTGTCGTACGCGATGAGGTGGACGTCCACCTTCGGCAGACCGGCGAAGATCGACGCCAGGATGGTGCAGTTGACCATGGAGTCGACCATCGAGCCCGACTGGTCCACGACCACGATGAGCCGCTGCGGTGTCGTCTTGCGGGCGGTGTGCCGGTAGTAGAGGCGGTCGACGTAGAGGCGTTCCTCTTCGGGGCTGTAGTTGGTGAGGTTCTTCCAGATGGTGCGGTCGAGGTCGAGGTTGCGGAACACGCGCTTGGGCGGGACCGAGCGGTCGATCGCACCGACCGTGGACTTCTCCACCTGGGTGCGCAGCACTTCGGCGACCTCGTCGACGAAGCGGCGGATCAGCGCCTTGGCGTTGGCGAGGGCGACGCCGGAGAGGTTGTTCTTGTCGCGCAGCAGCTGCTCGATGAGCGACATGCTCGGGGTGAGCCGCGCGGCGAGCTGGGGGTCGGCGAGCACCTCGCGCAGGTGCATGCGCCGGACGAGGTCGGCTTCGAGGGCGCCGAGTTCGGGGCCGATCGTGGGGATCAGGTTGCTCAGGTCGGGCGTCCGGCCGGCGCCTCCGGAGCCGGTCGGGCTGACACCGGGGCCGCCCGGCACCCGGCCGCCGCGCAGCTCGCCCGGTGCGCAGCCGAGCGCACGCTCCAGCCAGCCGGCGTCGCTCTGCCAACGGGACAGCTGCCCGGCGCCGACAGCTCCGGAGCCGGTGGCGAAGACGTTCAGCAGCACCTTGGACACCAGGGCCGCGCGCCGGACTTCGGCGGCACGGTCCCGAGGGTCGCCGACGGCCGCGTCCTCGGTGTCGGTCTCGGTCTCGGTCTCGGGGACCATCAACCCGTCGAACTCCGCCGCCAGTTCCGGGTGGCGCTGCACGATCGAGTCGACGGAGGCCTGCGGGTCCAGCAGCGCGGGCGGCAGACCGATGTCCTCGACGACGGCGAGGCTCGCGGACTCCAGGCCGGCCTGCTCCTCGGGGTCGAAGAGACGGGCGAGCAGCCGCCAGTAGAGGACCTGCCGACGGTTGTCGTCGGGAACTGCCGCCGGCACGTCGGCCGCGCCGGCCGTATCAGCCGTGTCGGCTGTGCCGGCCGTGCCGGCCGTGCCGGCCGTGTATTCCATGTCGTCGCTCATTTCCGGAGCAGCCTTCCCGCCCGTTCGCGCAGGACGGTCACGGCGTCGGTGGCGGCCTTCTCGGCCCGGGCGCCGGTCTTGTCGGCGGTGCCGCCGGCCCACGCGCCCGCGTGGAGGGCGACGGCCTTCCTGCGCACGGTGGTCTCGACGGCGAGCGGCTGGAGCCGGAACCCGCCGCCGTCCCAGCGGAGCAGGGCGATGCACGCGCCGGAGGCGGCGACGGCCTCGGGCGTCAGCGGGCTCGCGGTCGGGATGCGGTCGGTGTCGACGGGGAGAGCGCGGCCGGCGACGGTGAAGGTGAGGGTGTCGCCGTCCTGGCTCCTGTCGTAGCCCTCCAGGAACACCGGCTCGGCGATGCGCGCCGGGTGGCGGTCCAGGGGCGCGGTGGGCAGGGCGGTGGCGGTCGGCAGGACGACCCGCGCGGTGGCGAGGGCGTCTGCGGGATCGCCCTGGCGGGCCCTGGCGTCGTCCCACAGGAGATCGCCCTCGTCGGTGAGGGGCATCGCGTCGAGGTCCATCGCCCGGCCTTCGCCGAGGGCCGTGAGCAGCGACAGGTGCGGCCGCAGCAGCTGCCAGACGCCCGCCTCGACGACGGTGTCCGGCTTCGGCGCCGAGACGCTCGCGCGGACCAGTCGGGGTGCGGCGCCGTCGGCGGGTTCGAACACCGCGTGGACCTGGGCCTGTGCGGCGGTGGCGTGTTCGTGCAGGTCCACGCCGAGCGGCAGCAGCCGGCCGGTGACGGCCTCGACCGCGGGCACGTCGGCGGCTCCCGGCCGGGTCAGCAGCAGGGCGCGGGCCCACAGGTCGCCCCAGCGGCGCGCCGGGATCCGGTCCAGGGCCGCGCCGGGGCAGGAGGCGGCGAGCTCGGCGGCGAAACCGTCGAGCAGGGTCGCCAGGCGGCGCAGACCCGGGTCGGGCAGCATGGCGGAGACGATCGGTGCGGCCCCGCCGGCCAGTTCGTGGTCGATGCCCTGCCAGCCGGTGCGCGCGAGGTCCGCCAGCCAACTGCGGGCCGCCGCCGGCAGGTTGGCCTCGGGCCGCGCTCCGACGGCCGTCGGCTCCCGCTCCTCCCGCGTGCGGCCCGTCACCTCGTCGGCGCCGACCGTCAGTGCGTCGTGCACCGCGCCGAGCAGGGCGGTGCGGGCGGCGGCGAGGGCGACGAAGTGGTCCTCGCTCGCGGCTCCGACCGCGGCCTTCTCGGCCGCTTCGGCGACCCGGGCGGCGAGCGGGGTGCCGGCGACGGCGCGGACGAGCTCGGCGAGGTCCTGCACCCGGTCGGGGCGGGGGCGCAGCAGGCCCGCCACGAGGGTCCGGTCGAAGGCGTCGACCGCCGCCAGTGCCTCGTCCAGCCCAGCCACGGGCGCGGCGGGGCAGCCGGTCTCCTCTTCCTCCGCCGGTTCGGGCTCGTCGGCGGGCGTGCCCGTCGCGGCAGCCGCCCGGGTCGGCGGGAACCACTGCAGCTCCGGCAGCGGGGCGGTGACCGGGGCGAGTTCCAGATAGGCCAGGTGGCGCAGGAACCGGCTGAAGACGGACGCCGCGGCCGCCTTTCCGTCCGCCGGCGAGGGCCGGGTGCCGGTCATCGCGGCGGTGAGAGCGGCGGCGTCCGCCTGCGCGCCCCCGGGCTCGACGCGCAGATAGCGGGCGACGCGGTCCGCGCCGTACTGCAGCACGGCCTCGGTGACCAGGGCGCGGATGTGGTTGCAGAACGAGCCCCGCGCGCCGCCGCAGGGGCGGTTGTTGTTGGTGCTGCACGCGAAGGCGTACGTGCCGGCGGCGACCGACGAGACGTACACCCGCTCGATGTCAGAGCCGCTGGAGACCACGCCCTGCAGACGTCCGTCGGCCAGTTCGACGAAGGGGACCTTGGCGAGCTTGCGCGGCCTCGCGGGCGGGACCACCCGGGCCGTACTCGACTTCTCCCAGTCCGACACGCACCATCTCCTTTGCGGCACAAGGCTTCGCGCACGCCGAATCGGCGCAGCGCAGGGGGGTTGTCGCAACCGATCGGCGCAACACTGACGAACTTACCGGCGACCACTGACAACGCCGTCCGAGCACCCGGCGACGGGCGACGAGCCTCAAGCAGGTCCCGGCTCTTCTAGAATTCAGATGATCATGCTCGGGGGCGACGGCAGGGGCATGCCGAGGCGAAGGGGCGGGGTTGAGCGGGGAGCGGGCGGCGTTCGGGGCGCTGCTGCGGGAGTTGCGGCTGTCCGCGTCGCAGACCATCGAGGGTCTGGCGGAGGCGTCGGGCGTGAGCGTGCGGGGCATCGGGGATCTGGAGCGGGGACGGCGGGCGGCTCCGCAGCGGCGGACCGTCGCCGCGCTCGCGGACGGGCTGGGCCTGGACGAGAGCCAGCGGCAGCGGCTGCTGACGGCGGCGCGGGCCGGGCGCACCGGGGGCTACAGCCCGGTGGGCGTACGGGCGTTCCCGCGGGGCGTGGACGACTTCGTGGGCCGGGAACGGGAGTTGACCCGGCTGGCGGCGCTCGCGGCGCAGGAGGCGGCGGCCCAGCCGGCGGTGGTGGCGGTGTGCGGTCCGCCGGGCACGGGCAAGACGACGCTGGCGCTGCACGCCGCCCGGGATCTCGCCGACCGTTTTCCGGACGGGCAGTTGGTCCTGGACCTGCGCGGCACGGACGACGATCCGCCCGGTCCCGCCGAACTCGTGCTCAGCGTGCTCAAGGCCCTTCAGGTGGCCGACCGTGACCTGGCGCAGGCCGGGCCGTCGGGTCATCCCGCGCTGTACCGACGGCTGTTGGCGGAGCGGCGCTGTCTGCTGGTCCTGGACAACGCCCGTGACGAGGGTCAGGTGCGTCCGCTGCTGCCGGCCGCGGGCGCGGGCATGGTCGTGGTGACGAGCCGGCGGATGCTGACCGGTCTGGACAGCGTGCACCGGCTGCCGCTCGGGGAGCTGGAACCCGCGGAGGCGGCCGAGTTCCTGACCTCGCTCGTCGGAGCCGATCGTGCCGCCGCCGATCCGGCCGCCCTCGCCGATGTCGCCGAGCGCTGCGGTCATCTGCCGCTCGCACTGCGGGTGGCGGGCAACTGGCTGGCGACCCGCACCGGTTGGACGGTCCGCCGGCTCGCGGACCGCCTCGCCGTCGAGGACCGCCGGCTGGACGCGCTGGCCGCCGGCGACCTGCGGGTGTCCGCCGCGTTCGACCTGTCCTACCGGCAGCTGACGCCCGCCGCCGCCCGGTTGTTCCGGCGTCTCGCCCTCGTCCCCGGCCCGGACGTCGGTGCGGCCGGCGCCGCCCGGCTGACCGGTCAGCCGCTGTTCGACGCCGAGGACACCCTGGAGGAACTGGTCGAGACCGGGCTGCTGGGCGCGCCCGGGGACCGCTACCGGCTCCACGACCTGCTGCGGCTGTACGCCCGGAGCCGGCTCGAGGCCGAGGAGTGCGCGCCGGACGCCGATCTGGCCCGGGCGGCGCTGTACGACTGGCTGCTGGAGACCACGGTCGTGGCCGGCCGCTGGTTCGAGCCGGACCACGGCAGCCCGCCGCCGACCTGGCAGGGCACGGTCGATCTGTCGAGCGCGGACCGGGCGCGCGGGTGGCTCCAGTCGGAGGGCGCCAACTGGCTGGCCGCCCTGCGCGCCGCCGCGGCCGCCGGTGAGCACACCGCTGTGGTGGAGGTGGCCGAGGCCCTGCACTGGTTCTCCGACCAGTGGATCTTCTGGGGACACTGGCCCGAGGTCTTCGGCGCCGCCGCCGACAGCGCGCGGGCGCTGGGCGATCCCGTCCTGGAGGCGACACACCTCAACTATCACGCCTGGGCGCTGCTGACCTGCGAGGACCGCCCCCATGACAGTCTCGACCGCTCCGCCGAGGCCCTCGCCGCCGCGCTGCGCGCCGCCGACACCCGGCAGCAGGCCTGGGCCCATATCTATCGCGGGTGGGCGCTGCGCCGGCTGGGCGACTTCATACCGGCCGCCGACCACATGCACCGCGCGGCCCCGTTGTTCGAGGCCGTCGACGACCTGCCCGGCAGCCTCCAGGCCCGGCACGGGCAGGCCTCGGCGCTGCTGGACTCCGACGATCCCGAGAAGGCGCTCGTCGCCTACCGCGACACGCTGGCGTTCGTGGACCGGGCCGGTGACCGGCTGCCGTCGCACATCGCTGATTTCTCCCGGGGCCAGCTGCACTCGGGCCTGGGCGCCTGCCATGCCCTGCTGGGGCGGTGGACGCAGGCCGTCGACGACCTGAGCACCTCCGTGGCGATCTCCCGGAAGAGCGGCAACACGGCCATGGAGAGCCGTCAGCTCGTCGACCTGGGCAACGCGCTGCTGTCCGCCGGTCGGCCGACGGAAGGCCGCGAGGCCTTCGCCCGCTGTGTCTCCCTCGGTCTCGACGCCGACCCGCAGCGCGTCGCCGAGGCACGCAGCGTCCTCGCCCGTCTCGACGCGCCCTGAACTCGCCCTCCCGTCCCCGGGGGCGCCGCACCACGGGGAGGGCGGCGGGACGGTGACGGGCACGCGCCATCGACGGGCGAGGGGTCCCCTCGCCGTGCCCCCCATCCTGGTCCCGCGGCCTCCCCCGCGTCTTGTCCCGCAGTGCACCGTGCTGTTCCCTCAGTGCACTGCTGAGCGCAGCTCTGCGCAGGCACGGCGGACGGCCGCGCCCGCGCCGTCCGCATTTTTCTGCCTGCTTCCTGCCTGGAGACCGCCGGGGCCGACTGCTTGGCTGGTGACGGCGGGAGGAACGGGCCGCTGTCCGATCCCTCTCCGCCGGTTACGCACAGGTGGAGAGGAGAGCCAGGTGGCTCTGGTGGTGACGACTGCTTCGGTTCCCGAGGGAGAGAGACTCGCGTACTGGCAGGACGCACTGGGCAGAGCGCTGGTGCCCATGACCGTCACCGCGCGGGGCGACGGCCCGTTCGAGGGCCGGATCTCCACCGAGCGACTGGGCTGTCTGCGCATCTCCACGATCGAGGCCGACGCACACCGCCTGAGCCGCACGCAGGCCCATGTCGCCGACGCGTCCGCGAGCACGGCCACCGCCGGGGGCTGTGTGGCGGTCTGCGTCCAGACGGCGGGCACGGCGACGCTGATCCAGGACGGCCGACGCGCCGTCGTCGCCGAAGGCGACCTCGTCGTCTACGACACCGCCCGGCCGTATTCGCTGGACTTTCCGGGACGCTTCTCCGCCCATGTCGTGCACATGCCCCGGCGGGCGGTGGGTCTGCCCGTCGCGGACCTGCGGCAGGTGACCGGGACCGCGATCGCCGCGACGGAGGGGGTCAGCGCCCTGCTGGTGAGCTTCCTGACCTCGCTGAGCTCGTCGGTCCCGCCCTGCGCCCCGGCCGTGGCCGCCCGGCTGGCCACGGGCGTCGTGGACCTCTTCGCCGCGCTGGTCGACCAGTGCAGCGGGCGGGCCGCGGTGCGGGAGCGGAGCCCGGGCGACCACCACGTACTGCGCGTGCGCGACCACATCGACCGCAACCTCGGCGATCCGGATCTCTCCCCGCAGACCGTGGCGGCGGCGCACCACATCTCCGTGCGCTATCTGCACCGGCTGTTCGAGGGCGAGGGCGTCACGGTCGCCCGGCTGATCCAGCAGCGCCGTCTGGAGCGGTGCGCCCACGAGCTGGCCCGGTCCGACGCCATGGCTCCCACCGTGTCGGCGGTGGCGCAGCGCTGGGGCTTCGCCAACCCGGCCCACTTCAGCCGGGTCTTCCGCGCCGCCTACGGGCTCTCCCCACGCGAGTGGCGCGACGCGCGGCACGATCTGCTGCCGACCGGCTGAGGGCCGCGGCCGAGGACCGCGGCCGAGGACCGCGGCGAGGTCGGCTCGACGTCACGTCGAGGAACGGTCCCGGCTCGCGGTCCACGCGTAGATCAGGGCCGCCCCGGCGATGGTGGCCGCCGCCGGACCGACCGCGCGGAAGCCGCCGCGGGAGCGCCAGGACAGCACCGAATCGACCGAGTGGGCGGACAGCGCCGATCTCGCACTGAGCCAGGAGCCCACGGAGACGAAGGACACGGCGGAGCCGACGGACCCCACGGACAGGAAACTGCCGACCGAGGCGATGGACAGCGAGCTGCCGACCGAGCCGATGGAGAGGAACGAGTCGACCGAGCCGATCGACAGCGCCGAGTTCTTCGACCACAGCGAACGCCAGGAATTGTCGGCACGGTCGACGCCGCAGGAGCCGTCGAGGCCGTTGGAGCCGTCACGCTTCGTCACGGATCTCGTCATGCTCCGATCATAGGCCCGGAAGGCCGGACCGGTCAGGACGGCGGCCCGTCAGGACGGCGACCGGTCAGGACGGCGGTTGGTCGCGGTAGGGGATGCGGGCCAGGTCGCGGATCTCGCCGACGGTGCCCCACTCGTTGCCGCCGAGCCGGGCCAGGGGCCGCAGCCGCCGGATGTCGGGGTGGCCGTCGACGAGGACGTCCTTGCGTACGGCGGCGTGCACGACCTCGCCGAGGACGAGTGTGGAGTCGCCGATGCCCAGGGTCGAGTGCAGTCGGCACTCCAGGGCCACCGGCGAGGCGGCCACGCGGGGCGGCTTCACCCGCAGCGAGGGCTCCTGCTCGATGCCGACCGCGTCGAACTCCCCCTCGTGCGCGGGGAAAGCGGTGGCGGTGGCGTTGATCTGCTCGAAGAGCTCCTCCGGCGCGAGGTTGACCACGAACTCGCCGGTGGCCTCGACGTTGCGCAACGAGTCCTTGCGGCCGACGGAGGTGAACTGGACGATCGGCGGGTCGGTGCAGGCGACGGTGAAGAACGAGTGCGGGGCCAGGTTGGCGGTCGTTCCGTCCGCCGCCAAAGTCGACACCCAGGCGATCGGGCGGGGTACGACGACGGCGGTGAGCAGCCGGTAGAAGGCTCCCGCGCCGAGGGACCCGGGGTCGTAGTCGATGCGCATGTCGGCCAGTTCTACCCGACGCGGGCCCCCGGCAGCGGAACCGGGCCGCGCGCGGCGCTCCGAAACCGAGGCACACGACAACGGTCCGTGACGACAAGAGACGAAGGTCACGAATACGTATCGGACATTTGGCCCTTCAACCTTCACACCAGTCACACATGTTGGCTAGGTTGACGCCTAGCCGTTTCGATTGCCCTTCAGGGCACGGGGCTTGGGGCACCCGCACCAGGGGTCGCCCGGATTCCGCCGCCGACTGGCAGGCGGAGCACGGAAGGAGTACGTCTTCCATGGCGACGGATCGCAGCCCGCGCTCCCCAGGCAACAGCACCGACGAGCCGAGCCGGGCGGAGATCCAGCAGCGGGTCAGTTCCCTCTACGACCGCGCCGAAACCGACACGGGCACCTACAACGCGACTCGCGCCGCGTCGACTCGCTCACGCAGGGGCGGCGGCTCCGGCGGACGCCGGACGGACGATCAGTCACTCGAAGCGGTGGCCAAGCAGTGGTTCGACTCGGCGCGCAGCAAGGTCGGGCCGATCACGCCCGCCGTGCTGCCGGCCGATCGTCAGCCTGCGCGCCCGGCCCGGCCCGCGCGCCCGGCGAGCGCACCGGAGCGTTCGGCCGACAGCCCCGTGGTGCGGGAGCTGGAGGCCGCCACCCGACGGGGTCCCGAGCTGACCGGCCGCGCCGTCGCCGCGCTGCCCGCCGTGCCCGAGCAGCGCCGGGACGAGCCCAAGGCCCTCGCGCCCGCCGCCCTCGCCCTTCCCGCCGCGCCCGCGTCGCCCGCCTCTCCGGCCTCGCCCGCCGCCGCTCCCGCGAACCGGCAGGCCTCGCTCAAGAACACCAAGGAGCAGATCGGGCGGAAGCTCGCCACGGCCCGGGAGGTGCTGGCCCGCGCCATCGCGCAGCCGGTGCAGCCCCAGGCAATGCAGTCCCAGGCCATGCAGTCCCAGCCGATGCAGCCGCAGGCCATGCAGTCCCAGCCCATGCCGCCTGAACCCATGCAGTCCCAGGTCATGCAGCCCCAGACGATGCAGCCCCAGGCAATGCAGTCCCAGGCCATGCAGCCTCAGGCCGCGTCGGCCATGCCCACGGCCGTCCTGCCGGTGGTCGAGGCGCAGCCGGCCGAGCCGCAGCAGGTCCAGCAGCCCTGGGACACGGCGGAACAGCAGGCGTTCCGGGCGGAGATCACGGCCGCGTGGGCGGGACGGCCGACCGCCGCCGCTTCCGGAGCGGCTGCACCGGGCGACACGGGGAGCTTCCTCACAACCGGTGAACTCGGCTTCGCCACACCGGCGTCGGGCTTCGCGACGCCCGAGGTCGCGGCCCCCGCGCCCTCCGCTCCTGACTACCGTGCGTCGGAACTCGGCTTCGGCACACCGCCGTTCGGTCTGCCGATCCCCGAACTCGGCCTGGCCGCACCGGGAACCGCCTTCCCGGCGCCGGGCGCCGGTCCTGCCACGTCCGGCTACCAGCCGTCCGAACTCGACGGCTTCACACCGCCCTCCGGGTTCGCGGTGCCCGAGCAACTCCCCCTCATGACACCGGAGTCCGGCTTCGCGGCGGCACCCACCGGCTACGCCTCCGGCTACCAGACGTCCGAACTCGGCGTCATGGCACCGGCGTCGGACCTCCTGACGAACGGCACCGGTTTCCAGGCCGCTCCCGCCGGTTTCCCCGCCGAGCCCGTCCTCCCGGCCGCCGTTCCTCAAGCCGTTCCCCAAGCCGCTGCCCCCCAGACCACCGCTCCCCCGGCCGCGTTCCCCACCGACGTCACCTCCAGCACGACCGGCACCGCGTACCTCGGGAAGGCGGACAAGGCGCTCGCCTTCGCCCGCGCCCAGATCGGCCGGCCGTGCGTGTGGGGAGCCACGGGGCCGGAGTCCTACGACTGCTCCAGCCTCACACAGGCCGCCTGGAAGACCGCCGGGGTGACCCTGCCGCGGGCCGCCATCGACCAGGCCCGGGACTTCACCCGGATCAGCCTGGCCGATCTGCGCCCGGGCGATCTCGTCTTCTTCTTCGACGACCTCAGCCACACCGGACTGTGCACGGGCAACGGCATGATGATCCATGCGCCGGGCCCGGGCTCGTACATCCGCGAGGAGGCGATCCTCCCGTTCGGCGAGGGCGCCCTGCGGGGCGCCGTCCGCCCCTTGTGAGGGCGCACGCGCACAGGGGTGCGCGTGGCCGGTTTTCGCGCATCGCGGGAGCGGGCGTCCCGGGGAGACTGGCGTCCGGTGCTGCGAAGCGGAGGACGCGCGATGGGGGACTCGCGAGAAAGCGTGCGCAAGGTGGAGCGGGGGCCCGCCCGGCCGGGCTGCCCGGTGCGCCGCGGAGCGGACGGGACCTGGGAGGTCCGGGGCTACGCGGCCGCACGTGAGGTGCTGCGCGGCGCGGAGACGGTGCAGGCCGGTCTCGGGATAGAGACGGTGGAGAAGATGCCGTCCCGCATCCGCCGCCCCGTGCTCTACCAGGACGGCCCCGGACACCGTGAGCAGCGGCGGCAGACCGCCCGCTTCTTCACGCCCCGGCGCGTGGACGAGCACTACCGCGAGCTGATGACGCGCGTCGCCGAGGAGCAGGTGGCGACGGTCCGGGCCGTCGGTACGGCGCAGCTGTCCGATCTGAGCTTCACCATGGCGATCGAGGTGGTGAGCGACATCCTCGGGCTGACGCACAGCCGTCCGGGGCTGAAGTCCAGGCTGGAGCGGTTCTTCCCCGAGGAGTTCGGTCAGCCGGGGCTGACCAGCCTCAGGGGTCTGTACTGGCTGGTGCGCCAGAACGCGAACTGGCTGCGCATCCATCTCGCCGACGTCCGTCCCGCGATCCGTGCGCACCGCCGTCGGGAGCGGGACGACCTGATCTCCCATCTGCTGGCCGAGGGGTGCTCGGACGCGGAGATCCTCGGCGAGTGCCTGACGTACGCGGCGGCGGGCATGGTCACCACACGCGAGTTCATCTGCGTCGCCGCCTGGCATCTCTTCGACGATCCGCGGCTCCTGGAGCGGTACCGCGCGGCCGAGGAACCGGAGCGGCTGGAGCTGCTCCGGGAGATCCTGCGGCTGGAGCCCGTCGTGGGACGCCTGTCCCGGCGGGCCACCGCGCCGCTGCGGGTCGGGGAGTCGTCGGTCGCCCCGGGCGAGCTGATCACCGTCTTCGTCGACGAGGCCAACGCGGACCCGGAGGTCGTCGGCCGCGCCCCGGACCGCCTGCGTCCGGGGCGGGTGCTCGCACAGGGCGCGGGGACGGCCGGGCTCACCTTCGGGGACGGCGCTCATCGCTGTCCCGGCGCCGGGGTCGCCGTCCTGGAGGCGGACGTCCTGCTGAGCCGGCTCTTCGCGCTCGACGGTCTGCGGATGACCGGCCGACCGCGGATCTCGTTCAAGGACGAGATCGGCGGCTACGAGATCCGGAACCTGACGGTGACCACGGCCGCGCCGGGATGACACACCTCAGCGCGTCGCCTCAACGCCTTGGCTCAGCGCCTTGGGCTCACTCAGTGCAACGCGGAGTCGGTGCGCGCCTGAGCCCTTCTGGCGTTGTTGTAGGCGCGCAGGAGCAGTTTGGAGACGGCGCAGGGCGACCGGTCGAAGTGGCACTGTCGGCACGTGCGTGCGTGCTCCTCGTAGGCGTTGCGGGCCTCTTGCAGGGCATCCTCGGGAGAGGGCATGGGGGGTCCTCCGAACGGAACGGCGGTTACCCGGGGCTTAGCTACTCACCAGTAGCACCCCGTCAAGAGGATTTGACCATGTTACTCACGGTAGCGGAAAATGCGATCCCCACTGAGGAGGCCGGTTTGACGAGCGAGGACGACAGGCAGCGCGCGGCGCGGGTGTTCGACGCGCTGGGGCCCGTGTACGAGAAGGCGTTCGCGCACTCCGAGGCGCATCACCGGTCCCTGGAGTGGCTGCTCGGGCGGCTCGCGCCGCGGAGCTCCGTGCTGGACGTCGGCAGCGGGACCGGGCGGCCGACGGCCGCGACCCTGGCGGGCGCCGGCCATGACGTACTGGGCGTCGATATCTCCCCCGTGATGGTCGACCTCGCCGCACGACAGGTGCCCGAGGCCGCCTTCCGCTGCGTCGACGTGCGGGAACTCCCACTGGAGGAAGGCTCGTTGCACGCAGCCTGCGTGTACTTCTCGCTGCTCCAGATGGAGCGGGCGCAGCAGGCCGAGGTGATCGGCAGGCTGGCGCGGGCGCTGCGGCCGGGAGGCAGTCTCGTGCTCGCCACCGTGCCGCTGGACGTGGAGGGCGTCGACGCCGTGTTCATGGGGCAGCCCGTGCGGGTCACGAGCTTCGCCGGCCCGGATCTCGTCGACGTGGTCACCGGAGCCGGGCTGACCGTGCTGGCCGAGGAGAACGTGCTGTTCACCCCCGACCATCCCGAGGCCGTGCCCGAGCCGCAGGTCTTCCTCCAGTGCGGCAGGAAGTAGGAGGCGCTCAGCCCTCGTTGCGGGCGGCGAGCGCAAGGACCAGTGCCGCCGAGCCCGTGCCCAGCAGGGCGCCGGCCACCACGTCCCCCGGGTAGTGCACGCCCGTGTGGACCCGCGAGTAGCCCACCGCGCAGGCCAGCAGGCCCAGCGGGACCGCGGTGACCGGCAGGGTCGGGCCGACGGCGGCCGCGAAGGCGACGGCCGAGGCGGTGTGCCCGGAGGGGAACGAGGCGGAGTGCGGCATCGGCACATGCCGCCCCGGGAACGGCGAGTCCTCGGCGCGGTGCGGACGCGGGCGGCGTACGAGCTGCTTGCCGAGCAGGTTGGCGGTCGCCGAGGCGATGCCGATGGCCGCGACGCCCATGGCGGCGGCGCGCCGCTGGCGGCCGCCGCGCACGGCGAGCGCGGCGGCGACCGCGAAGGACAGCTTGGAGTGGTCGGCGGCGGCGGACAGCCGGCGCAACGCGGTGTCCAGGGTCGGCGTCCTGGTCACGCTGACCGCCTCGTACAGCGCCTGGTCCAGGGTGGCGAGGTCACCGACCAGGCGCAGGGTCGGGGGGAGCTTCGGGCGGCGGTCAGACATCGTAGGCCTCCTTGATCGTGCGGGGGTCGGGATGGCCGAGCGCGAGGCGGAAGACGCGCCGCCAGTCGACCGTGGGGGGCGCATAGGCGGCGCCCGGGCGGTGCCGGGGCACCCGGACCCGCAGCGCGGCGGGCCGTACCGTGCACACGACGGGGGTGGTCAGTTCGAGTGCCTCGCCGTCGACGGCCACCGCTATGCGCTCCCGGTCGGCCTCGACGACGACGCTCCGGGAGATCACCGAGGTGATGCTGCCCGCGCGCTCGCCGAGCAGGGCGAGTTCCGCGGCCTGGGCCGCGCCCTCGACCCGGATGCCGATCACGCCGAGCAGTCCGGCGTCCAGCCGGGGGCGGCGGCCGCCGCCGAGCGGGTCGGCGCGGGCGTAGGCGTTGTTGCTGACCAGGAGCGCCTGCGGCGCGTGCAGCCGGGCGTCGTCCGTGCGGACGTCCAGCGTCGGGCCGGAACCGCCAAGCAGCAGGTCGGGCAGGTGTTCGAGGGCGGTGGCTGCCTTGGCGTCGCGGTACTCCGGGCTCTGCACTATCTCCGCGTACGCGCCGAAGGAGACGGTGTTGACGAAGGCCCGGCCGCCGACGTCGCCGAGGTCCACGCGGAGTTCGACGCCGTTGGTGAGGGCGTCCAGACTGCGCACGGGATCGGTGCGGTCGAGGCCGAGGTCCATGGCGAAGTGGTTGCGGGTGCCGGCGGCGACGACCAGGAAGGGCACGTCGTGCTCGGCGGCCACGGCCGCGACCAGCGCCTGGGTGCCGTCGCCGCCCGCGACGCCGATCAGATCCGCGCCCTCGGCGACGGCCCGGCGGGCTTCGACCGCCGGGTCGGTGTAGGTGTCGTCCGTGCCGAGCAGGATCACCCGGGCGCCGAGCGCCTCGGCGTGCGCGACGAGGCCGTGTTTGACGACCTTGCCGCCGCCCGAGCGCACGTTCATGATCAGGACCGGTCGGCGCGGCGGCGGGGTCTTGCGGCCGTGTGTGCCCTTGGGACGGCGCACGCTGCGCAGCGAGGCCCGGGCCGAGGCCAGGGCGCCCGCCCACAGCCCGATCGCGCCCACCGCCACCGGCCACAGGCCGGAGGTGGCGTACAGCACCAGCACGCCCACGGGCGCGGTGACGGCGACCAGTCCGCCGACCAGTCGGGGTCCGCCCCGGTGCGCCAGCATCCACCAGACGCCCGCGCCGGCCAGGGCGAGCAGGGCGAATCCGGCGAGCAGGATCAGCCAGCCGCCGGAGTCGGCGCCCGCCACGACCACCGCGACGCAGGCGGCGACCAGCACCAGCGCGATCCGGGCCCAACCCCGCGCGCGGGCGACGGCGTCCTGCTGCGCCGGGCGCAGGTGCGGCAGCGCCCATTTCGATCTACCCGTCTCGTTCACCGTGCGCCCGCCATGCTCCGAAGCTCCCTGTCCTGCGTCTACAGCGCCAACGATCTCCGTCAATTGTCCATGCCACAGCACTCCGATGTGACCTCGCCCGCGCCGTCGGCGGTGGCGTCGAGGCGGCAGAAGCAGGACGCCCGGACGGGTACGTCGGCCAGCGCGGCCGCGAACTTGAGCTGCTGGGCCACGATCCGTGCCTCCGCGTCCTTGCCCAGCCGGACCAGGCACTCGTGGAAACCGTGCAGCGACCAGACGTTGCCGGGGTGCTGGGACGGGCGCGGCAGCGTGTCGTCGAGTCCGAGATCGGCGCGGTAGACCGCCTCGGCCTCCGCGATCCGGCCCTGTTCCAGCAGCAGTGCGCCGTAGGCGTGCCGGGTGGGCTGCATCCAGCCCCAGGGCTCGTCGTAGGGGAGGGCGTCGTCCAGTGCGATGGACCGCTCCAGGGCGGCGAAGGCCAGGTCGTGGTTGCCCTTGCGGTACTCCAGTTCGCCGTCGAGCATCGCGGACGCGATCGCGAGGACGTCCTGGCAGGTGTTGTTGAACAGCATGCGGGTCTCGGGCACACGGTCGACCGCCGCGTGGAACAGGGCGCGTTCGGCCTCGGCCTCGGGGACGCGGCCGGTGGCGGAGAGGGCCACGCCGCGGGCGTAGTGGAGCATCGCGGTGGTCACGCTGTAGAGGACCGGGTCGGCGGGCGGCGGCAGATCGAGGACGTCCTGCCAGCGGCCGAAGCGGATCAGCACATGGAACCGCATGGTGAGGAAGGCCTCCAGCCAGTCGGCCATGGGCGGGCTCGGCACGCGCAGCAGTTCCTCCGGGATGGAGGCCTCCAGCCGTTCCACGGTCTCCAGGGCGGTCCCGGCCTGGCCGAGGAACATCGCGCCGTAGATCTTGAAGTGGTAGTCGTGCGACCGGTACAGCGTGTAGAAGTTCATGGCCCCGGACCGCGCCCGGTACTTCTCGTCGGCGGCGATCGCGGCGGTGTTGTCGGTGACGACGCGCCGGTAGTCGCCGCACAGCACGTCCAGATGCGAGGGCATGTGCTGGAGGTGACCGGCGTCGGGCACCAGGCCGCGCAGCCGGTCGGCGACCTGGAGAGCGGCCTCGGGGGTGGGCGACATCTCCATGAGGTGGATGTAGAAGTGCAGGACGCCGGGGTGCCGGGCCGCGGCCGCGTCGGCGAGCGCGCGGTCGAGCACCGCCTTCGCCTCCCGGGTGCGGGCGCCCTCGGCGGGCTCGCCGGTGCGCAGGTCCCACAGCTGCCAGGGGGTGAGGTTCATCAGGGCGTCGGCGTACAGGGCGGCGACGTCGAGATCGTCGGGGGCGAGCTCGTGGACGGCCCGCATGGCGTCGGCGTAGGGCTCGTTCCACACCGAGCAGTCCTCGGCGGGGCGGGTCTGCGGGAAGCGGGCGCGCAGCGCGCCGATCAGGGCCCGTTCGACGGGGGTGGCGGCCGCGGCCTTCTCGTGGGCGAGCTCGACCGCGGCGTGGGTGCGGGCGACGGTCGTCGTCAGGTCCTCCTCGTCGAAGAACTCCCACGGCTTGTTGTAGTTGGGGCCGAGGGCGTAGGCGATGCCCCAGTGCGCCAAGGCGCAGTCGGGGTCGGCGCGGACGGCGGCCTCGAAGCAGACGACCGCCTCCTCGTGGTGGAAGGCGTACGACCAGACCAGTCCGCGGTCGAACCACAGTTGGGCCTCGGCGGACGAGGTCGTCACGGACCGCCCGTGACTGCCGAGGTCGTAGTACTCCCCGGTGTGCTCCCCGCTGTCATTGCTGTCTTTCATGGGTCTCCCGTCGTCGCGCGCTGTTCGAGTCGAGCGACGTATACCGCGTGCTCCGGGACCGGGACGGTTTCTTGCGTGCGGGAGCACCCGTACGGGGCGGGGGCGGCGCGAGCGAGGGGCCCGCCGGCAGTGCGGCGGGCCCCTCGTCGTCTGTTCAGGCCGGAGCTCAGTTGCCCCGGGTGCTGCGGCGCAGGACCACGAAGCCGCCGATCACCAGCAGGGCGCCGAGAGCGCCGGGCCACAGGCTCGCTCCCGTCTCGGCGAGGTCGCCCTGGACCGCCTGCGGTTCGGTCCCGCCGGGGAGGGTCCCGGTGCCCGTGTCGGCCGGCGGCGTGGTCTGGGCCGGGGTGGACACCGGGGTGGACACGGTCGGCGGAGCGGTCGCGGGCGCGCCGATCTCGCCGCCCGAAGCGCCCGAAGCGGCCGACGCTGCCGCCGACGCGGCGGCGGGCGCCGAGGTGGCCGCCTTGGGCGACGGCTTGGTGTCGCGGGTGGGGTCGGCGGTGACGGGGACGCCGGCGCCGTCGTCGCCCGTGTCGGGCTCGGTGTCGACGGGGTCGGTGGTCGCGGGTGCGGTGGCGGGTGCGGTGGTCGCGGGCTCGCTCGCGGGCGCCTCGGGGCTCTGGGACGGCTGCTGCCCGCCGTCGTCCGAACCGTTGTCGTCGCCGTTGCCGCCGCCGTTGTCTCCGTCTCCGTTGTCTCCGTCGCCGCCGTTGCCGTTGTCCCCGTTGCCGTTGTCTCCGTCGCCCGCGCCGTCGTCCGCGCCCGCTCCGCAGGTGCGGCCCTCGTTGATGCAGTCGACCATCTCCCGCATCAGCTTCTCGTCGAAGACGTTGATGAAGTCGCCGTGGTCCGTGACCGGCTTGTGCAGCTGCTCGGGGAAGGAGTCCACCGCGAACAGCGGAGTGGTCTTCCCGCCGTCCTGAAGGCTCGGCGCGTCGACGTCGTACACGATGCGCTGCACCAGCTGCGGAACGGCCTCGAAGCCGGCCGGGCAGGTGCCGTCGGGGGCGGCGAAGGCCACATGGGTGCGGTGGTTGGCGCTGTCGATGTTGGCGCCGTCCCAGCAGCTCTGGAAGCGGAAGGTGCGCACCACGTCGCTGCCGGCCGGGCAGAGCGGGTACTTGTCCTTGAGCTGGCGGTCCTCGAACCCGGTGCAGCTCCAGGACGCGTTGGCGTTGGCCGGGCCGTTGACGAAGGCCTTGGCGTCACCGGTGATGATGCGCAGCAGCCGGGGCATCTCGGTCACCTTGGAGCTCGGGTTGCCGACGAAGGTCAGCGTGACCTGCTTGGCCGTGACGATCTCGCCCGCGTTGCCCTCGATGCCGCCGCCGGGGCTCTTCGCGTCCTGCTCCTGGGTGCCGTTCTGCAGACGCAGGACGGGCCAGTAGTAGGTGGACTTGTCGCTCTGGTCCACACAGCTCGTCTCGGCCTTCGCAAGGTCGTCGTCGGAGGCGAAGGCGTTGTTGGACTGGTTGCCGATGTAGTCGTGGAAGTGGTGGGCGCCGTTGGTGACACCCGGCGCGACGATCACGTTGTCGGAGTTGAACAGCCCGTTGGCGTTGACTCCGCAGCTGGTGACGAAGGTGCCGCGGGAGGGACCCGAGCGGGGGTCGGGAAGCTGCTGGGTGGCCGCGACGGTCGTGATGTCGACGTAGTCCCCGGCGACGGGACCGTTGCCGGCCTGTCCGCCGTTGCCCTGCTGGCCGTTCTGACCGGACTCCTGAGCCGAGCCCTGTTCCTGGCCTGCGTCCTGCCCCTGCTGCCCGCCCTGCTCCTGCTGCTTCTGCTCCTCGGTGATGCGCAGGGAGCAGGCGGCCAGGGCGTCCACGCCGTCCGGGCGGTCGCCGTCGCGGTCGATGGCCTCGGCGATACGGCCGATCGTCGCGCCGCGCTTCTCCTTCAGCGGGTTCATCACCGCGTTGTCGGCGAAGCCGGGGTCCTGCCGCACCGCCTGCGCCTGGTCCTGCAGTTGCCGGTAGGCGGCGGCTATCTGTTCGTCCAGGAGCGCGAGTTCACGGTCGACCTCGGGCCTGGCGCCCTCGGGAACGCTGGTGAGGCTGTTGCCGACGTCGGGACAGTCGATGGTGACCGAGCCCCCTCCGGTCAGCTCCACCGCCTCGCCGTTGGAAGTGGCCGAGGCGTAGACGTTCGCCGCCATCAGCCCGCCGCCGCCAAGGATCAGGGCGACCGCGGCGAAGGTCGCCCGCCGCCCACCCGTCTGGCGTCTGCGCCTGTTCTGTACCAAGGAATGCTCCTACGCGTCGTCGGCGGCCACGGCCATGAAATCCCCCGACCCAATACGCAGCCGGAGGCGGGAGTGTTCAACCGCCCCACGAATTCATAGCAACATCTCAGGCAAGCGCCGCACCCCGCCCCTCCGGAACGGCCGTGACCTGCCTCTTACGGCGGGCGCGCTCGTGCAGCAGACCCATGACGACGGCGGCGGCCACCGCGATCAGGTGCTCGCGGCCGGCGAGGTTGGGCTTGGCGATCGACTCCAGCACCATCGAGCCGCCGGTGAGCGTGAACACGATGGGCGCGCGGCGGACGACCGACAGGTAGGTGAAGAGTCCGACGACCGCGGCGGACGGGCCGGTGTCCAGCACCTGACCGACCTCGGGCGGCAGTCCGAGACCCCACAGGCCCGGCCCCGTCGCCAGCATCACCCGCACGGTGAGGGTGCCGGCCAGGGTGGACGCGTAGGCGATCAGCAGGGTCCGACGGCGGCCCAGGGCCAGCTCGGCCAGGGCGAAGGCGAGGAACAGCTGGGTGATGCCGGCCCACACCGGCAGGTCGAGGGCCGGGACGTAGAGGGAGACCGGGGTGCGCAGCAGGGCCAGCCACAGGGGCAGGTCGCCCTGCACCCCGCCGAGGATCCGCACCGCCGTCGCGCCCGCGGGGTGCTGGGCGATGGCATGGAAGAAGATCACGCCCGCGCAGGCCACGAACGCCAGCAGCAGCGCGCCGGGTCCGCGCCGACGCAGCTGCCGCAGCGGGTCGACGACGATGCCGTTCCACTCGTCCCGCAGCGTCCGGCCGACGAACGCGGCCAGGCGCGCCGGTGCGCCACGGCGCGGCTCAACGGCGGCACGGCGGTCCGCGGCGCGGCTGTCGCGAGGCTCGTTCTCCACGCGGTCGCCGTGCGGCCGCTCCACTTCCGGACGCAGGATGCTCAAGGTCGTCCCCAAACACTCGTCGCACGATGTTTCGTGCGAGTCACGTCATGGAAGACGCGAAGACGGCCCGGCAGGATCATCCGTCCCGCAAGCCGTCTACCTCACATGTGCCTCGCCGTCGCGCGGCCCGACCTGCCGACGGGCACCGCGCGCCTGCTGACTCCCGGTCACGCCGCTGTAACTCAAGTGGGTTAATGTCACTTCTGTGGAACGCACTGACCAGCGGAACATGACCCCGGCCGGGTTACGTCGCACGGCGGGACCGACCACCGTCGAACCCGTGCCGACCCTGCTCGCCGACGGCGTCCTCACCGAAGAACTCGCCCTGGCCGTGCCCGAGGGCACCCGGGTCGCGGTGGCGAACTATGCGATTGCGCCGGGCGGTTCGCTGCCCTGGCACTACCACGAGGGCCGGGTCGTCGCCGTGGTGACGGCCGGTGTGCTGACCCGGACCCTGGCGGACGGCTCCGAGTGCGTGACGCCGGCCGGCGGGTGCATCGTCGAGCCGGTGGGACCGCAGGGTGTGCACAGGGCGGAGAACCGGGAGCCGGAGCCCCTGCACATCTGCGCCCTGTTCTTCCTCCCGCAGGGCAGTGCGTTGTCTACGCGCGCAGAACCCCCCGAGGCACTCGCGTACGGCTGACCGGAGCCGGAGATCAGCGTTGCGGTCGGCGACCCGCCTCCTGGGCCGGGAACGTCTGCTCGGCGCCCGGCAGGGTGGGCTTGGGCAGGGTGGCGACCTCCGTCTGCGCCTTCCGCAGCAGCTCCATCGCGTCGTCGGGCAGCAGCAGGACGACGTGCTCGACGTCGGCGAGCGAGCCGCGGCGCGGCGGTCCGGCCGCGACGGCCCGCCGCACGCTGCACGCTCGGCGGGAGCAGGGCGAGGGCCGCGGCGGCGCCCAGCGCGCCGGCGGCCGAGCCCAGGAGCCTACGACGGGTCAGTTCGGCCATGTGCGGTGTGCCCCTCGGATCGGCGCGGTCCGGCTCATGCCGCTATGCGTTCCCGGTCGGGCCCAGATCTGACGGTGCGTCACTCTTCCGCATCGGTGCAACCGGTCCAACCGGTCCGGGCGCCGGAAATCTCGGTGACGAGGGCCATGACCTCCTCGGTTACAGTGCCCCGCCGGCATCGCGCCGGCGTCGAGAGGAGACACAGCGGTGCGCTTTGGGGTGGGGAACGTGGGGAACGTCGGGCGGGGGCTGACGCTGGCAGCCCTGTTGACCGGGCTGGTCACGGGGTGCGGGGCCGAGGACGCCGACTCGGACACGGCGTCGGGGGCGTCGGCGAAGGTCGCCGAGCGGGGCGGGTCCGTCGGGGCCTCCGGGTCCGCCTGCGAGCTTCCGGTGACCTTCGACATCGCCGAGTTCTGGAAGGCCGAGGCCGTCGACACCGCGGAGGCGACCGCCGCCGCCGGCGACCTGGCCGAGCTCGTCGACGTGTTCGCGCGCCAGGGCCCGGTCACCATGGCCTGTGAGATCGACGCCAAGCCCGCGGGGAAGATCGGCTTCCTCCGGGTGTGGACCGGCAAGCCCGGCGACGCCGACGCACGCGCAGTGCTGGAGGCCTTCGTGGCCGCCGAGCCGGAGGCGAGCGGGGCGAAGTACAACACGTTCGAGGCGGGCGACGTCACCGGCGCCGAGGTCGAGTACGTGACCACGAGCAAGGTCCTCGAGGAGTCGAAGACGGAGCACGCCCTCGCCGTCACGACCTCGGCGGGTCCCGTCGTCCTGCATCTCGGCGGTCTGGACACCGACGAGCACAACGCGATGCTCCCGGCGTACGAGCTCGCCAAGAGCACGCTGCGCCCCACCGCCGCCTGACCGGCCCGGGTCTCTCCGCCGTCTGCCCGGATGCACATCCGGGCAGATGTGGCGCATTCTTGCTGTGAGGCACACGCGGCGGCGCACGGACTAGGTAGGGCCGATGACTGGGAGCGCCGAGGACGAGCGGAAGCCGTCCGGACCGTCGCCCGCGCTGCTGACCGGGGTCGTGGCGGACGCGCTGCGGGCGGCGGGCGGCAACGCCGGCGGCGTCTACCTGTGCTCGGGCACGACCGGGCTGCTGCGCCTCGCGGTCCTGGCGGGGCTGCCCGGGAAGCTGTTCCGCCCCTGGTGGCGGCTGAACGTGGACCGGCCCTTCCCGGTGGCCGACGTGCACCGCACGGGCATCCCGGTGGTACTGGCCAACGCCACGGAGAGCATGCGCCGCTATCCGCAGTTCGCGGCGGGGCTGCCCTTCCAGTTCGGTTCGCTCTATGTGCCCGTCGTGGCCGACGGCCGGTCGTTCGGTGTGATCACCGTCCTGCGCCCGGCGGCGGCCGACGCGGCGGAGATCCTGGCGGAGCGTGAGCGGCTGACGGCCGTCGCGGACGCCATGGGCGCGGCCCTGCTGCGTCTGGAGGAGTACGGGGAGGCCGTCACCTGGGACGACGAGCCGCTGTGCGTCCGGCCGCCGGTCGCGGGACCGGTCCCCGGGCGCGCCGGGCAGTTCTCGTGGGACCCGGCGACCGACGCCGTCACCGTGGACGAGCGGGCCCACTCACTGTTCGGACTGGGCCCGGGCGACGCCCACGGCACGCTGGACGCCCTCACCCGGGCTCTCGAGCCGACGGACGCCCATCGGCTCCCCGGCCTGCTGCGCCGGACGGCCCAGGGGCGGCCCCCGCCGCTGCCGATCCAGGTGCGCACCGCCGAGGGCGCGCTGCGGCTGCTGGAACTGTGGGAGGCGGCCGACGCGGCGACGGGCGCGGGACCCGGGCCGGCCGACGCTCCCGGCCCGCTCCGCGCCCTCGTCGGCGTGGTCCTGGACCCGGGCCCGGGCTCCTTCGCCGACGGAGCCGCCGACCTCCTTCCGGAGGGCGTGTTCTGCCTCGACCGGCTGGGGATCGTCGTCTACGCCAATCCCCGGGCCGGGCACCTCCTGGGCGTGCCCCTGGACCGGCTGGTCGGCCGGCCGCTGTGGGAGGCCGTGCCGTTGCTGAACCAGCGCACCTATGAGGAGCACCTGCGCGCCGCCCTGCTGTCTCCGGAGCCCGCGCACTTCCATGTGCGGCTGCCCGCCGTCACCGACCGGCCCGCCGTCCCTCGAGCGTACGAGGGCGACTGGCTGCGCATGTCCCTGTATCCCGGCGCGGATCTCGTCACCTGGACGGCGGTCCCGGCGAACCGGGTGCCGGACGAAGCGGCCCCCGAGCCGGTGGACACGGACGTCCCGGCGCCGGGCGCCGCCACCGCTCCCCTGTACCGGCCCATCGTGCTGGCCATCGCGCTGACGGAGGCGGTGACCGCCCGGCAGGTGTCGGCGGTGGTCATGCAGGAGCTGCTGCCCGCGTTCGGCGGCCGCATGCTGGCCATCTACCTGCTCCACGAGCGGCATCTGTACCTGGCGTGGGAGTCCGGCTTCCCCGAGGGCTTCCTGGCCCCCTTCGAAGGGGTCGGGCTGGACGCCCGGCTGCCCGGCGTGGAGACGCTCACCACGGGACGGCCGCTCTTCTTCGACTCGATGCAGAAGCTGTCGGCCGCCTATCCGGGCATCGAGCTCGACGCCCCGGTGGGCGCCCGCGCCTTCCTCCCGCTGATCGCCTCGGGCCGCCCGGTCGGCTCGTGCATCCTCGGCTTCGACGGTCCGCGCAGCTTCAGCACCGAGGAACGCACGGTGCTGACCGCGCTCGCCGGGCTGATCGCCCACGCGCTGGAGAAGGCCCAGCGCTACGACACCGAGGCCGCCCTCGCGCGCGGGCTGCAGCAGGCCCTCCTGCCCAGGCGGCTGTCGCAGCACCCGCGCGTGGAGACCGTCGGCCGCTATCTGCCGGGCACCAAGGGCATGGACGTGGGCGGCGACTGGTACGACGTCGTGGAGGCCGGGGACGGGCTGGCCCTGGTCATCGGGGACGTCCAGGGCCACGGGGTGCAGGCGGCGGCCACCATGGGGCAGCTGCGCAGCGCGGTGCGGGCGTTCGCGCTCGGCGACCGGCCGCCCCAGGAGGTCATGGGCGGCACGAACCACCTCCTCATCGACCTGGACCCGGGCCAGTTCGCCAGCTGCTGCTACGTCCGGCTGGATCCGGCCACCGGGGTGGCCCGGGCGGCCCGCGCCGGGCATCTGCCGCCGCTGCTGCGCCATCCCGACGGCCGCACCCAGATCGTGGAGCTGCCCGGCGGGGTGGTCCTCGGGGTGGACCCGCGCGCCCACTACCCGGTGACGGAGCTGCGGCTGGAGCCGGGCGCGATCCTCGCCCTGTACACGGACGGGCTGGTCGAGCGGCCCGGTCACGACATCGACGAGGGCATCACCGCCCTGCGCGGGGCGCTGGCCGCGGCCGACACCTCTCCGGGCCGTTCCCTCGGCGACGTCGCGGACCGGCTCACCGCGATGGCGCGGCAGACCGCGGACCGGCCCGACGACATCGCCCTGCTGCTGGCGACGCGGCGCGACGGCGAGGCAGCTCCCCCGGGGCGAGGGCAGGGCTAGGTCGGCCTAGGTCGACGACGCGGCCGGTGACGCTCTGTGACGCCTCTCGCCTCACGCGGCCGGGCAGTGTAGACATGGCACATGGTCCGACTCCTGGGGCGCTCGGATGCCCGGCCGGCCCGTCGTCCCCGGGGCCAGCGGGGCCGGCGCACGCCCGAGTCCGCGCTGGGCAGGCGCAGTCTCGCCGCGCAGGTGTTCGTCCTGCAGGTCGTCGTCGTGCTGGTGCTGGTGGTGGCCGCCGTGGTGGCGCTGCTGCTCCAGGTGCGGCACGACACGACCCAGGAGGCCCGTAACCGCTCCGTCGCCGTCGCCCAGACGTTCGCCAACTCGCCGGGCATGGTCGCGGCGCTGGCGAGCCCGGATCCGACGGCGATCCTGCAGCCCCGGGCCGAGGCCGCCCGCGAGGCCTCGGACATGGACTTCATCGTCGTCATGAACACCGACGGCATCCGCTACACCCACCCCAAGCCGGACCGCATCGGCAAGAAGTTCGTCGGGAACATCCAGCCCGCGCTGGACGGCGGCGTCGTGGTCGAAGAGGTGAACGGGACCATCGGCAGGCTGGTCCAGGCCGTCGTGCCGGTGAAGGCCTCCGACGGGCGGGTGGTCGGGCTGGTGTCGTCCGGCATCACCACCGAGCACGTCGGCGGCACCGCCGACCGCCAGCTGCCGCTCGTCCTCGGCAGCGCAGCGGTGGCCCTCGCCCTGGCCACCCTGAGCACGGCGCTGGTCAGCCGCCGGCTGCTGCGCCAGACGCACGGTCTCGGACCGCGCGAGATGACCCGTATGTACGAGCACCACGACGCGGTGCTGCACGCCGTGCGGGAAGGCGTGATCATCGTCGGCGACGAGGGCGACCTGCTGCTCGCCAACGACGAGGCGCAGCGGCTGCTCGACCTGCCCCCGGACGCCGAGCGCCGGCAGGTCGTCGACCTGGGCCTCGACCAGGACACCGCCGAGCTGCTGGCCTCGGGACGGATGGTCACGGACGAGGTGCATCTGGTCGGGGACCGGCTGCTCGCGATCAACCAGCGGCCCACCGACCTGGCGGGCGGACCGGCCGGCAGCGTCGCCACCCTGCGCGACTCCACCGAGCTGCGCGCCCTGTCGGGCCGGGCGGAGTCGGCTCGCGAGCGCCTCGACCTGCTGTACGCGGCCGGCGTCGGGATCGGGACGAGCCTGGACGTGGCCCGTACCGCCGAGGAGCTGACCGAGCTGGCGGTGCCGAGGTTCGCGGACTTCGCGACCGTCGACCTGTTCGACGCCGTCCTGGACGGCGAGGAGCCGGAGGCGCGGGGCGCGCTGCGGCGCACGGCGCTGAGCGGGATCCGCAAGGGCGCGCCGCTGTATGTGGTGGGCGAGCGGATCCGGTTCGTGGACTCCGCCCCGCAGGCCCGCAGTCTGCACGGTGAACGGGCCGTCCTGGAGGCCCGCCTCGCCGAGTCGCCGGGGTGGCGCGCGCAGGACCTCGAACGGACCGAGCAGGTCGTGGAGTTCGGCATCCACTCGCTGATCACCGTGCCCGTGCGGGCCGGGTCGCTGATCCTGGGCGTGGTCAGTTTCTGGCGTTCGGAGCGGCCCGACCCCTTCGACCCGGACGAGGTGACGCTCGCGGAGGAGCTGGTGGCGCGGGCCGCGATCTCCATCGACAATGCGCGCCGCTTCACCCGCGAGCACGGCATGGCCGTCACGCTGCAACGGAGTCTGCTGCCCCGCAGCCTGCCCGCGCAGAACGCCCTGGACATCGCCTACCGCTATCTCCCGGCGCAGGCGGGCGTGGGCGGCGACTGGTTCGACGTGCTGCCGCTGTCGGGGGCCCGGGTCGCCCTGGTCGTCGGCGACGTGGTGGGCCACGGGCTGCACGCGGCGGCCACCATGGGGCGGCTGCGCACCGCGGTCCACAACTTCTCCGCACTGGACCTGCCCCCCGAGGAACTCCTGGGGCTGCTGGACGAGTTGGTGGCGCGCATCGACCAGGACGAGGAGGACGACGGCGCGGGCGCGCCCGTCTCCGGGGCGACCTGTCTGTACGCCATCTACGACCCGGTCTCCCGGTGCTGCACGATCGCGCGGGCCGGCCATCCGCCGCCGGCGCTGGTCCACCCCGACGGCCGGGTCGAGTACCCCGACGTGCCCGCCGGGCTGCCGCTCGGGCTGGGCGGGCTGCCGTTCGAGACGGTGGAGCTGGAGCTGGCCGAGGGCAGCTCGCTGGTGCTGTACACCGACGGGCTGGTGGAGGACCGGGAGCGGGACATCGACACCGGCCTGGAGCTGCTGCGCACCGCCCTGGAGCGGGGCTCCGACGGCACGCCCGCACAGACCTGCCAGGCCGTCCTGGACGCCCTGCTGCCGCCCCGCCCGAACGACGACATCGCGCTGATCGTGGCGCGGACCCGGGCGCTGGACGCCGACCGGGTCGCCGAGTGGGAGGTGCCGGTGGATCCGGCCGCGGTCGGTGAGGTGCGGGCGGCGGTGGCCCGGCAGCTGGCGCGCTGGGACCTGGAGGAGCTGTCCTTCACGACGGAGCTGATCCTGAGCGAGCTGGTCACCAACGCGATCCGCTACGGCAGCGCGCCGGTGCGCGTCCGGCTGCTGCGCGACCGCACCCTGATCTGCGAGGTCTGCGACGGCAGCAGCACCTCGCCGCATCTGCGGTACGCGGCCATGACCGACGAAGGCGGGCGCGGCCTGTTCCTCGTGGCGCAGCTCACAGACCGCTGGGGCACCCGCTACACCCCGACGGGCAAGGTCATCTGGGCCGAACAGCCGCTGCCGTGAGGCGCGTTGGGCCGGCCTTCGCAGGGCCGTCGGACCGACCGCCCACCCCCGAATGACTCATAAATGATGTTTATGAGCTCATAGACCGGACCCGCGTACCGGGTAAGGCTTGCCTTAGCTTAGGCTTCCCCCGAGTCGATCTGTCGTCACTCGAAGGGAACCTGATCATGCCCCGCCCCCTGCGGGTAGCCATTGTCGGAGCCGGCCCCGCCGGGATCTACGCCGCCGACGCGCTGCTCAAGTCCGATGTGGCCGCCGAGCCCGGTGTCTCCATCGACCTCTTCGAGCGCATGCCGGCCCCGTTCGGCCTGATCCGCTACGGCGTCGCCCCGGACCACCCGCGCATCAAGGGCATCATCACGGCCCTGCACCAGGTCCTCGACAAGCCGCAGATCCGTCTCTTCGGCAACGTCGACTACCCGACCGACATCAGCCTGGACGATCTGCGCGCCTTCTACGACGCCGTGATCTTCTCGACCGGCGCGACGGCCGACCGCGAGATGACGATCCCGGGCATCGACCTCGACGGCTCCTACGGCGCCGCGGACTTCGTCTCCTGGTACGACGGCCACCCGGACGTGCCGCGCACCTGGCCGCTGCACGCCGAGAAGGTCGCGGTCCTGGGCGTCGGCAACGTCGCGCTCGACGTGGCCCGCGTCCTGGCCAAGACGGCGGACGAACTGCTGCCGACGGAGATACCGGCCAACGTCCACGAGGGCCTGAAGGCCAACAAGGCGCTGGAGGTCCACGTCTTCGGCCGCCGTGGCCCGGCGCAGGCGAAGTTCTCGCCGATGGAGCTGCGGGAGCTGGACCACTCCCCCAACATCGAGGTCATCGTGGACCCCGAGGACATCGACTACGACGACGGCTCCATCGCGACGCGGCGCGGCAACAAGCAGGCCGACATGGTCGCCAAGACGCTGGAGAACTGGGCGATCCGCGATGTCGGCGACCGCCCGCACAAATTGTTCCTGCACTTCTTCGAGTCGCCCACCGAGATCCTCGGCGAGGACGGCAAGGTCGTGGGCCTGCGCACCGAGCGCACCGCGCTGGACGGCACCGGCAACGTCAAGGGCACCGGCGAGTTCAAGGACTGGGACGTCACGGCGATCTACCGCGCCGTCGGCTACCTCTCCGACAAGCTGCCCAAGCTGCCCTGGGACCTCGACTCGGGCACCGTCCCGGACAAGGGCGGCCGGGTCATCCAGGAGAGCGGCGAGCACCTCCAGTCCACGTACGTCACGGGCTGGATCCGGCGCGGCCCGGTCGGTCTGATCGGCCACACCAAGGGCGACGCCAACGAGACGGTGTCGAACCTGCTGGACGACCACGCGAACGGCCGTCTGCAGACGCCGGCTTCGCCCGAGCCGCAGGCCGTGGACGCGTTCCTCGCCGAGCGCGAGGTCCGCTTCACCACCTGGGAGGGCTGGTACAAGCTGGACGCCGCCGAGAAGGCGCTGGGCGAGCCGCAGGGCCGCGAGCGCGTGAAGATCGTCGAGCGCGAGGACATGCTGCGGGAGAGCGGCGCGTAACCGCCGCACCGGGGGGCTCGGAAAGGCCTCGGCCGACCGGGCCCCCGCCTGTTAGCTTCCCGGGGTGTTCTCTCTCCACGAGCCTCCCCTCTTCACCCGGCTGCGCGACGCGCGCCGGGTGCTCGTCGCGGGCGCGGGCGGCGGTTTCGACGTGTACGCCGGCCTTCCGCTGGCGCTCGCCCTGCGGTCGGCGGGCAAGGAAGTCCATCTGGCCAACCTCTCCTTCGCCGACCTGTACGGCCTGCCCACCGAGTTCTGGCTGCAGCCGGACGTCGCGGCCGTCGAACCCCAAGTCCCCGCCCACGGCGACTACTTCCCCGAGCGCACCCTGGCCCGCTGGCTCGACCGGCACGACCTCCCCGCCACGGTGTACGCCTTCCCGCGCACCGGCGTGGCGCCGCTGCGGGACGCCTACCGGGCGCTCGTCGACCATCTCGGCGGGGTGGACGCCGTCGTCCTGGTGGACGGCGGCACGGACATCCTGATGCGGGGCGACGAGCACGGTCTGGGGACGCCCGAGGAGGACATGGCCAGCCTGGCGGCCGTGCAGGGGCTCGACGACGTCCCGCAACGGCTGGTGGCCTGCCTCGGCTTCGGCGTGGACACCTACCACGGGGTGAACCACTCCCTCGCCCTGGAGAACCTGGCCGCACTGGACCGCGAGGGCGCCTACCTCGGCGCGTTCTCCCTCCCCCGCGACAGCACGGAGGGCGCCCTCTACCTCGACGCGGTCGCCGACGCCCAGGCCTCCACGCCGGGCCGCCCGAGCATCGTCAACGGCTCGGTCGCGGCCGCCGTGCGCGGTGACTTCGGCGATGTGCGCTTCACCGAGCGGACCCGGAACAGCGAGCTCTTCGTGAACCCGCTGATGGCGGTGTACTTCTGCGTCGACGCCGTGGGACTGGCCCGCCGCAACCTCTACCTGGACCGCCTGGCGGACACCGTCCTCATGCGTCAGATCAGCACCCGCATCGAGGAGTTCCGGGACGGGCTGCCCGTGCTGCGGCAGCCTCGGGCCTTCCCCCACTGAAGGGCGGCCGAAGGCTGCCGTGGCCGTGCCAGGGCCGGCCGGCACGGACTGTCAGCACGACCACACACCGCGTGGCCGCCGCTCAGCAGGACACCCTTCGCGGTGAGGCGTTCAATGGTCGGTATGAGTGTTCGACGCGGGACGCCGTACCGCCGAGGGAAGCTCCGGACGGCGGCCCTGGCCCTGGCGCCGCTCCTCGTCGTACCGGGCGCACTCGCCGCCGCTCCCCCGCCCCAGCCGCCCCCGCAGCTGACTCGGTCGGACGTGGACGCGGCCGTCGGCAAGCTCGACTCCATCGTGCGGGCCGGGATGGACCGCACGGGCGTGCCCGGGGTCGCGGTCGGCGTCGTGTACAAGGACAAGGTCGTCCATCTGAAGGGCTTCGGCGTCCGGCACGCGGGGCGGTCCGCGCAGATCGACCCGGACACGGTGTTCGAGCTCGCGTCGCTGTCCAAGCCGTTGACGTCGACCGTCATCGCCGGATCGGTGGGCGACAAGACCATCGACTGGGACGACCCCGTGGCCGGCCGGCTGCCCGGCTTCGCCCTCAAGGACCCCTGGGTCACCCGGCAGGTGACGGTGGCCGACCTGCTCTCCCACCGCAGCGGCCTGCCCGACCACGCGGGCGACCTGCTGGAGGACCTCGGCTACGACCGCACCTACATCCTGAACCACCTGCGGTACGAGCCGCTGACCCCGTTCCGCGCCTCGTACGCCTACACCAACTACGGGCCGACGGCGGCCGGGCAGGCGGTCGCCGACGCCGCGGGCACCACCTGGGAGAAGCTCGCCGAGGACACCCTCTACAAGCCCGCCGCAATGGACTCCACCAGCTACCTCTTCGCCGACTACCAGGCCGCGAAGAACCGCGCCGACGTGCACGTCCAGGCCCCCGACGGCACCTGGAAGGCCCAGTACGTGCGCGACGCCGACGCCCAGGCCCCGGCGGGCGGCGCCAGCTCCACCGCCCGTGACATGTCCCGCTGGCTGCGCCTGCAACTGGCGAACGGCAAGCTCGACGGCGAGCAGATCATCCCGGCCGAGCAGCTCGAACACACCCACGTCCCCGCGATCGTCTCCCAGCCCCCGCCGGCGCCCGCGGGCCGCACCGGCTTCTACGGCCTCGGCTGGAACGTGAGCTACGACGACCTCGGCCGGCTGCGCCTGAGCCACTCGGGCGCCTTCGCGCTCGGCGCGAACACCAACGTCACGATGCTCCCCGGCGAGGAACTGGGCATCGTGGTCCTCACCAACGGCAAGCCCGTCGGTCTCGCCGACTCCATCGCGCAGAACTTCTTCGACACCGCCGAGCACGGGAAGCCCACGACCGACTGGCTCGACCTGATCGGGAAGATCTACGCGCAGCAGGAGGAGGCGGAGCGCTCGCCCACCGACTACTCCGAGCCGCCCGCCGACGCGGCCGCGGCCCGCCCCGACGCCGCCTACACCGGGAGGTACGCCAACGGCTACTACGGTCCGCTGACGGTCTCCGTGTCGGGCGGCGAACTGACCATGCGGCTGGGCCCGAAGCCGACGACGTTCCGGCTGACCCACTACGACGGGGACATCTTCAGCTTCGCGACCGTCGGCGAGAACGCCGTCGGGCTGTCCGGCGTCACCTTCCGGGGCGACCGGGACGGCAAGGCGACACGGGTGACAGTGGAGGCCTTCGACGAGAACGGACTCGGCACCTTCACCCGTGGCTGACCGGGCCGCCGGTCGCGCTCAGCCGTCGTCGCGGGGGTGGGTCTCTATCACCCGACCGTGCACATCGGCCTCGATCCAGGCGCTGCCGTAGTCGTCGGACAGGTAGACGCTCATCGACGGATCGCTGTCGAAGACAGTGGAGGCGGGGCTGATCGACAGATAGCGGGTCGTGGGCTCCGCGATGTTGAGGCTGCTGTCGGCCTTGGCCAGCAGCGCGGGCACGGCGTCCCAGTCGTAGACGCCGAGGTCGACGGGGACCGCTCCCCGCATGATCGTGCCGCCCGCTCCGTCCTTCACCGCGACGTCCCCGCCCCGGTAGGTGTACCGGTCGTAGAGCTTCGGGTGGCCGGGGACCGGGGCGTTGGCCATGGCGTACTCCCCGTACACGGTGAAGCTGGTGACCTTCGTACTTCCCATGGCGGCGGTCAGCTTCGCGACGGCCGTCTTGACGCCGTCCGCGTTGAGCAGGTCGACCTTCTCCGCGGAGACGCCGTCGGAGGAGGCCCCGGACGAGCCGGACGAGCCGGACGAGCCGGCGGTCTGCTTCACGCTCGGCGAGACCGAGGCGCTCGCCGTCGCCGCGCCACCGCTGCCGCTGCTCTTGTCGTCGGTCTTCGTCTGCGAGAGCAGCGACCAGGCCAGGGTGCCCGTCAGGGCGGTGGCGACGACGGCTCCGGTGACGGCCAGGACCCGGGCCCGGCGCGCTCGTGCCGGGGCGCCGGCGTTCGGGGCGGTGGTGAGGTAGGGGTGCGGGGCGGGCGTCACATCGGCGACAGCCGCCGCCGCGGGCGGGGAGAGCGGGTAGGAGGTCGGCGTCGAGGCGGGTCCGGCGGTCGCAGGCGTCGACGACTGCGGCTGCGGCTGCGGCTGCGGTGCGCCGTCGATCACGGCCGTGAGCATCCGGTCGACCTCCGCCGCGTCGGGGCGGGCCTGCGGGTCCCGGACGAGCAGTGCCGTCAGGACGCCGGTCAGCGGCCCCGCGCGGCGCGGCGCGGGAACGTCCTCGCCGAGCACGGCGGCCAGCGTGGCGAGCGTGCTCTCCCGGCGCAGCGGATGGTGGCCCTCCACGGCGACGTACAGCAGCATCGCCAGCGACCAGAGGTCGGCGGCGGGACCGCCCTCCTTGCCCCTGACCCGTTCCGGGGCCATGAAGTCGGGCGAGCCGATGACGGCGCCGGTGGCGGTGAGACTGGCGGACTCCCGGATCGCGGCGATGCCGAAGTCGGTGAGCACGGGCCGCCCGTCGGGGCGCAGCAGGACGTTGGCGGGTTTCACATCGCGGTGTTCGATGCCGACGGCGTGCGCGGCGCGCAGCGCGGACAGCACCTCGCGCCCCAGCCGTGCGGCCTCGAGCGGAGTCATCGGGCCCTGCTGGAGCCGGTCCTGGAGCGAGCCGCCCTCGACCAGCTCCATCACGATCCACGGATACGTGTGCTCGCCGCCGTCGACGATGTGATGGATGGTGACGACGTTGGGGTGGTGGACGCGGGCCAGCGCGCGGGCCTCCCGCAGGACGCGCTCGCGCAGTGTGCGGGCGCCCTCGGGGTCGTATTCGGCCAGGTCCGGATCCGGGGGCCGCACCTCCTTCACGGCCACGTCCCGGTGCAGGGCCAGATCGCGGGCCCGCCACACCAGGCCCATGCCTCCGCCGCCGAGTCGCTTCACCAGTTCGAAGCGGCCGTCGACGACGCGTCTGTGGGGTCCCCCTGTGCTCATGGGAGGGAGCTTAGGGGTACCGACCGACAGTCGGTGTGTCGGCCAGAGGGGGCACACCGCGAATGGTCCGCGGGGCCACGGGCATGCTGTGAACGAGGTCACATCCGGTGGGCCGTACCGGGCCGTGCCGGAACCCGGACCGCTCCCCACTCGCACCCCCGCTCGCTCACCGCCCTCCCCTCTGCCCACGAAGGACAAGTGCTTTGGCTCTTATGCACCCTGACGCCCCCTCGCCCTCGGCCCGCCGCCCGGGCCGCTGCTGGACGATCCGTGTGGTCGGGCACCGGGACCGCACCGCCTCGGTCACCTGCTCCTCGGCGTGCGCGATGCCGCCGCGCTCGCGGGACCTGCCGGCCCTGCGCCGCTTCGCGGTGGCCCATGCGGCCGCGCACGCCAAGGCGGCTGCGGTGCATCACGACGCCGCCTGCTGGTGCCGCCGCCAGCGGTGCGCGCTGCACGAGGGCGCCCGCGTGGCCTGTGCGGGCGCGGTCGTCCTCGTCCTGCGGCACGACCCGGCGGTCGGCCAGGTGTGGACGCTCAGCGAAGTCTGCTCGGCGTGCGCCGCGTCGCTGCCTCACGCGCGCGTGCTGAGCCGGCCTGCTCCGCCGCGACCCCGGATCGCGCAGGCGGCTCGGGACGCGGAGGCGAGGCCCCCGGCCGTGGGACCGCCGCGCCTCGTCCCCGGCGGCTTCAGCGCGCCCTCGGCGAAAGCGGAGGACGGCGCGGCGTGACGGGCGCCGGACGACTGAGGTCGCTGGTTCAGCGCTCGCGCCGGGACTGCGGCGGGATCCGGATGGGCAGGGCGCCGAGCAGTCGTTCGCGGGCCGGCGGCGGGGTGGGCTCGCCGTCTGCGATGACGGGCCGGTCGTCCGTGAACCGGGCGGCCGCCACCAGTTCGGCGATGCGCGCGCCGCTGCGCCGCCCCTCCAG
Source organism: Streptomyces sp. NPDC006872 (assembly GCF_040635845.1). Lineage (NCBI taxonomy): Bacteria > Bacillati > Actinomycetota > Actinomycetes > Kitasatosporales > Streptomycetaceae > Streptomyces > Streptomyces sp. NPDC006872. Next base: position 334,297 of record NZ_JBEYIL010000002.1, on the reverse strand, counting down.
GTGCAGCCGTCCGACGTTGGCCCGGTCGTCGGCGAGCAGCGTCAGAACGGCGCTCGGTCCGGCCGCGTACGTCGCCAGGTAGCCGTCGGCTCCGCGCACCAGCAGTTCGCGGAACTCGCCGCGGGCCGCGAGGTCGACCATGCGGCTGCCGACGCCGAGCGCCGCCGCGGTGAGCGCGGCCAGCCCCTCCGGCTGTACGTCCGGCATGTCCTGGGCGAGGACGAGACCGTCCACGCTGGCCGCCAACGCCCCCGTCAGCTGCGGCATACGGGCGCGCAGCCGGTGCAGTTCGTGCAGAACCTCGGCCTCGACGGCCATGACCGGTGTCCCTTCGGCGCGTTGTCGTGCCTCCGACGCTGAGGCTACGGAAAACAGCGGCCGGAATCCATGACTTTGGCATTTTCCAAAGGAACATGCTGCACAGCGCATCGCGATCTCAACACACCTGCCGCACAAGGCGAGTTGAGGGTTGCGTGACCGCTGCGGACGTCTCATGCTGGCCGCATCACCGAGGCCGGGGGGCCACGAGATGCGATACGGGCGCGGTATACGGGTCGCCGTCCTGCTGGGTGTGCTGACGCTGACGGCCGCCTGCTCGAACGGCGACGACGGCGATGGCGAGGACGCGGCAGGCGTCACATCGACGCAGTCGGCGCCCGATGCCTCGAGCAGCCCGAGCCCGTCCGAGTCCCCGTACTACGACGGCGACGACAACGTGCTGATGGCCAAGGACGACTGCTACGGGCCCCCGACGGGTGACCAGCAAGGGCAGGTCGTGGAGATGCCCTGCGAAGACCCGGACGCCATCGGCAAGGTCCTCAAGCGCGTCGAGGAGGAAATAGGGATGGGCTCCTACGCCGACTGCCCCGACGCCACGGACGACGTGCTGGGCATCACCGGCGAACCCGGATGGGAGATCGCCGGCTCGCGCGACTACGTCAAGTACGCGAGCGGTGTGGGCTACGCCTGTGTGCGCAACCTCAGGGCCCCGCACCCAGGCGAACCGGGCGGCGGCGGCATGGACATCGACATCGGCGACTGCGTGGAGGCCTCGGACACGGGAGAGAAGTACGAGGAGGTCCCCTGCGAAGGGGAGGTCGTCCCCGACGGCAAGGTCGTCGACATGACGGATGCGGACGGCAGGTGTCCGCGTACGGACGACACCGTGGTGAGGGAGAACTCGCTCGGCAGCACCATCCTCGGCGCTCTGGAGTACTGCGTGCGGGCCTACACGCAACCGTGAGGACAGAGCCCCCGGAGAGTCGCACATGCCCCGAGAGGCGCCGTACCTCGCCGTAGCCGACTCGCTGCGCGCACGGATCCTCCCGGGAGAGTGGGCGATCGGCGAGCGACTGCCGTCCCGGGCGCGGTCCTGGAGCAGGTCGGCGCCTGCGTCGGTCGTGACCGAGGGGTACGGGCCGTTGCCGACTGCCTCCGCACGCGGACAGGGCCCGCCCCGACGCGGATGGTGGGCGAGCCCTGTCCGCCGGGTCCGATTCTCGGATCCCGGAGCCCGGCGGGCCCATGGGTGCGGGACCGCCGACCGTGGTGAACGGCGCGCACCCCGTACGGGCGACGCACACCCGTACGCGATCCCGGGGATCCGGACGCGTGGCGGGCCTCACATCGGGGAAGGCGCACCTCGACGGGCTCCTTCGGCGCCCGCGCCGCCGACCCGCTTGATCGCCCACGCCTCGCGGCGCGCGATACTGGCATGCGTACCTCGCCGCCATGTCGTCGCCGCCCTCACGAATGGACTCATGCACATCTCCGCGACCGTTCCGTCCACGGCTCCCGCCACGGTGTGGCAGTCCCGTGGCCGCCACACCGGCCCCACCGCGCCGGACGTCCTGCGCAAGAACCTCCAGGCCCTCAAGGTCGCCGAGACCGTCCAGGACTTCATGGAGCTGCCCGACGCCGACACCCCCGAGGGGGCGACGGCCTTCGAAGCCCGGTGGCTGGTGGCGGACGACGTGACCGTCCGCGCCCGGCTCACCCTCGCCGAGTGGTCGGGCCAGGGCCAGGAATGGACGCTGACGGCGGAGGCGGAGCAGCCGTGGGATCTGCGCTGGCCGTCGCCCGCCGGCATGTTCTGGCCCTGGGAGGCGGACGCCGCGTGGGGGCACGAGACCGTCACCGGTGAGCGCTATCTGCGCACCAACCCGCTCCCCGCGGACGAGAAGGAGCTGCGGCGCACGCTCCGCAACGCCCTGCGCGACGCCTGGACCGTCCATGTCGTCGTCCACGAGGCCATGACGCCGGACGAGCGGGGCCGGCGGTCGCTGGTCCCGCTGCTGCCGCCCGGCCTGCAGCACCGGGTCGTCGAGCACCGGGCGGCCCCGCACCAGCTGCGCACCGTGAACTGGGCTCTCAAGGAGTCCGGGGTGGAGGTGCCGCGCGGCGGTGCGCTGGTGCTGCCCGGCGCTCCGGCTCCGGCCGACTACGACGTCGCCGACTTCTCGGTGCGCAGTGTGTTCCTGGACGGCACGCATCCCACCGAACTGCTGGACGCGGTGCGGCGCTTCGCCGCCCTGCCCAGGCCGCTGCCGGAGGGCGCCGAGGCCGCGCTCACCGAACTGCGCGAGCAGTGGCAGCTGCTGACCCTGGAGGAGGAGCTGGCGCGCGAGCGCAGGCTGGTGGTGATGTACAAGGAGGCGCTGGAGGCGATGACGGAGTCCCGGGACCTGTACCGGGAGGCCGCCGAGCACGCCCACGAGGCGCTGGCCGCTTACCGGGAGGCGGCCGCCGAGGCGGGTGAGTTCCGGCAGGCGCCGGCCAGGAAGAGCGGTTCGCCCTTCCAGCAGTTGGGCCGGACCCTGGAGCGGCTCAAGGAGACGACCATGGGCCTGCGCCCGGCGTCGACGGCGTCCTCCGCCGCCCCGCCGGCCGACCCACCGGAGCCCGCGGGCTCCGCCTCGGACGCCGTCTCGGACGCCGGAACCGGCGCCGACGAGCCGAGGGCGACCGAACGGTAGAACCCCCGGCGGGCAGCCGCCCCGGACGGGGCCGGGGCCGGCGGGCCCGCCGAAGGCCCGCCGACCCGCTGCCGACGCCTGCCCGGCCGACGTCGGTCCGGCGCGCTCCGCCACTCGGACGCGGCACCCGTGTGAGATCCCGGGTGTGACGCCTCCGATGCGGTAATTCCGCCGGAAACGGGAATTCGGAACCCCGAAGCGGGGAAATCGTCAGAGAGACAAACAGAGCAGACGCCGCGCGACGGACCATATGGGAGGGCCCGTGGATGCGCCAACCAAGCTCGTAGTCGTCGCGGTGGTGATCGCCGCCGTCCTGTTCGCCGTGGCCGCCGCGGTGCTGGTGCGTCTGGTCCGGGCCCGCCGGGGCCTCAGACGGGCGGGACTGCCCACCGGCCCGCGCTGGGTGTTCTGGGGGGCGGTCGCGTACTTCGTGCTTCCGGCCGACGCGCTGCCCGACCCCGTCTACCTGGACGACATCGGCGTCCTCCTGCTGGCCCTGCGTTCGCTGCGCCGAGCACCTGAGAACGCCCCGACCCAGGCCCCCGACTGACGTTCTCCGAAGCCGATTTCAACCCTGCCCGAGCCCGATCTCCCCTGCTCCGCGCCCTGGTCGAGGCCCAACTCCCCGATGATCACGGAGAGTAAGGAAACCAACCACCCGTTCGATTCGTATAAGTGACTGAAGGACGCACACATCCAGCAGCACTGAAGCGGGCCCGAGTGACGTCGCACAGCGGCACCGCTTGATCGAGGCAGTACCGACGAGGGAGAGACGATGCAACCGTTCACGCTCAACTACGCACGCCCTGCGGCCGAGTTGGAGTTCGCCACTCCGTACGCCTATGACCCCGGACTGCAGTTGAACGTGACTCTCGACGGCCGGATCGCCGCTCGTGATCACGCTCTGCTGAGAGAACTCGGGACCACGACCTCGACCGCGGGCTCCAAGACCCACTTCGACGACTGAACACGGACCGACGCAAATGACCGTGCTCATTCTGACCTGTGAAGAGGACGTCACCGCGGACATGGTGGTCGTGCACCTGAACGCCGCGGGCGTCCCGGTCGTCCGGCTCGATCCCGCCGACCTGACCTATTCCGTCGCGCTCTCCGGCGAGTACGTGCACGGAGCCTTCCGGGGCCATCTGTCGTCCGCCGGGCGGCTGGTGAGCCTCGACGGAGTCAGGTCGGTGTGGGTCCGCCGGCCCGGCTCCCCCGCGGCCAAGGCGCCCGAACCGTCCGCGTGGCTCACGGAGGAGGCCTCGCAGGCGCTGTACGGCATGCTCCGCGGTACCGACACGCGCTGGATGAACCATCCGGACGCGTCCCTGCGGGCCCGGCACAAGCCCTGGCAGCTCCGGCTCGCGCAGCGCAGCGGCCTGCCCGTGCCGGCCACCCTCATCACCACGTTCCCGCAGGCGGCCCGCGAGTTCGCGGACCGCTATCCGGATCTGGTGGTCAAGCCGGTGTCCGGGGCGCACCCGCAGGATCCGCCGCGTGCCGTGCCCACCACCAGGGTCCCGGCGGACGCCGACTTCGCCACCGTCGCCTACGGTCCGACGCTGCTGCAGCGCCGGGTGGCCAAGCGGGCGGACATCCGGTTGACCGCGGTCGGCGACCGTCTCCTGGCCGCCCGCAAGGAGACGGCTCCCGGAAGCGACCCGGACGTGGTGGACGTGCGCTTCTCGCCGTCCACCACCCCGTGGCGCCCCGCCGACGTCCCGCCGCGCCTCGCCGAGGCCGTGCGGAGGTATCTGCGGGAGGCCGAACTGGCCTACGGCGCCTTCGACTTCGCGGAGGACACCGACGGGACCTGGTGGTTCCTGGAGTGCAACCAGTCCGGGCAGTTCGGCTTCGTGGAGGTGGACACCGGCCAGCCGATCGCCCGCACCATCGCGGAGTGGCTGGCCGGGTCGCCCCCGGAGCGCACCGCCCGGCGAACCGACCGGTGCGGCTCGACCGCCGGCTGAGACACCAGGACTCCTGGCCGTCCTCAGACGGCCAGGAACAGTCCGCTCTCCGACTTCCCCACGGGCACCGCCGCCGCGGACTCCAGCAGCGCATCCGCCGCGGCGACCGCCTCCCGGACGTCGGCCGTGCCCATCAGCAAGCACAGGGTGTACGTCACGTCCTGGAGTTCACACACCGTCTGCGGCCGCTCCCGCTCCGCCTGAGCGATCTTCAGCGTCGCGTACCGGGCCAGCAACGTCCTGGCGACCTTCGGGTCCGGAACGATCACGAGCGCCCCTCTCTGCGGTGGTGCGCTGCGTGTGCCCGGACCAGGGCGGATCATGCACGTCGGACGGACCTGTCACCCGCCGGGGTCGAGATCGGGCCACCCGGGGTCGACGGGCCGTCACGCGACCTGCCCACTGTGCAGGTCCGTGTACGCGCCGCCGCGCCGCAGGAGTTCGTCGTGCGTGCCGGTCTCCAGGATCCGCCCCTCCCCCATCACCACGATCCGGTCCGCACCCCGCACGGTGGACAGCCGGTGCGCCACCACGAAGGTGGTGCGGCCGTGCAGCAGCCGGGCGAGGGCCTGTTGGACGAGCGCCTCGGACCGGGTGTCGAGCGCGGAGGTGGCCTCGTCCAGGACCAGCACCTTCGGGTCCCGGATCAGGGCGCGGGCGATGGCCAGGCGCTGCTTCTGCCCGCCGGACAGCCGGGCCCCACGCTCGCCGACGAGGGTGTCCGGACCGTCCGGGAGCCGCTCGACGAACTCCAGCGCGTTGGCGTCGCGCAGGGCCGCGCGGACGGTCTCCTCGTCGGCCTCGTCCTCCATGCCGTAGGCGACGTTCTCGCGGATCGTGCCGTCGAAGAGGATCGACTCCTGCGGCACCACCGACACGAACCGCCGGTAGGTGCGCAGATCGAGGGTGTTCATGTCGGTTCCGTCGAGCAGCACCCGGCCCGAAGTCGGCCGGATGAAGCCGATGACGAGGTTGAGCACCGTGGACTTGCCCGCGCCGGACGCCCCGACGAGGGCGACGGTCTCGCCCGGTGCGGCCGAGAGGGTGAAGTCGCGCACCGCCGGGCGGTCGTCGTCGTACGCGTAGCCGACGTCCTCGAAGCTCACGGACCCGTGCAGCGCGGTGAGTTCGGGTTTGCCCGCGTTGTCCTCCAACTCGGGCGCCTGGAGGACCTCGCCGACCGAACGCACCGACTCCAGGCCCTTGGTGATGACCGGGGCCAGCCCGGTCAGGGTGGTGGTGGAGTTGGTGAGGGTGGTCAGGAAGGCGCTGAGCATCACCACGTCGCCCGCGGTGACGCCCCACAGGCCGTAGTACGAGATCAGCGCGGCGCCGGTGAGGACGAGCACGCCGATCACGTTGAGCAGCACCCAGGCCAGCGAACCGAACCGTCCGTTGAGCAGGTCGAGGCGCATGCCGGAGGTGAGCAGCCGGCTGAGGACGCCGTCCATACGGCGCAGCGCCTTGCGCTCCAGGCCGTGGGCGCGGGTGACCGGGATCAGGCGGGTCATCTCGGTGACGCGGGAGGACAGGGTCTCCACCTCGTGCCGGAAGTCCTCGTTGTGGGTGCGCAGTCGGGCCCGCAGCCGGTCCACGAGCAGGGCGGCGGCGGGCACCACGACGAGGAAGACGGGCACGAACTCCGGGGTGCGCCAGGCGATGATGACGAGGCCGCCGGTGAGCACGGTGAGTGCGCCGAGGCCCTGTTCGGCGGTCTGCTGCACCATCTGCTCCACGGTCTCGACGTCCCGCACCACCTTGGCCTGGAGCACTCCGGCGCTGACCCGGGAGTGGTAGCCGATGGACAGCTGCTGCATCCGGGTGCAGAGCGCGGAGCGCAGGGTGGTTCCCATGCGGCGGACGCTGCCGTAGAGCAGGCGGACGTAGAGCAGGTGCAGCGGGTAGTTGACGAGCAGGATGAACAGGATGACTGCGGTGCTGGTCCAGAGTCGGCCGATCGGCTGGTGCTGGACGACGGTGTCGATGATGGACGCGGTGATCAGCGGCAGCAGCCACACCGGGCTGTGCTTGACCGTGAAGACGCCGGCCGCGGCGGCGAGGCTGCGGCGGTCGGCGCGCAGGAGGTAGGCGAGGGTGCGGATCGGGTGCTCGCCCCGGTATCGGTGGTCGAGCGGTCCTTCGTACGACGACGCCATGAACGTCGGTCCTCCTGGTGGTCGGGTCAGACGGCGGCGTCCAGCTCCGCGAGTTCAGCGGCGGTCAGGACGAGGTCCGTCGCGGCGAGGGAGTCGAGGATCGTCTCGGGACGGCTCGCGCCGGGAATGGGCACCACCACCGGCGACTTGGCGAGCATCCAGGCCAGGCAGACGCGCTGCGGGCTGACCCCGTGGGCCTCGGCCACATGGGCGAACGGCGCGTAGGAGGAGCCCAGTTCGCGGGCCCGGGCGATGCCGCCGAGCGGGCTCCACGGCAGGAACGCGATGCCGAGCTCGTCGCACAGGCGCAGTTCGGGCTCGCTGGAGCGGAAGGCCGGGGAGAACTGGTTCTGGACGGCGACGAGCCGGCCGCCGAGGATGTCGTTCGCCTGCCTGATCTGCTCGGGGTCGGCGTTGGAGACGCCGGCCGCGCGGATCTTGCCCTCGTCGAGCAGTTCGCGCACCGCGCCGACGGACTCCGCGTACGGGATCCGCGGGTCGGGGCGGTGGAACTGGTACAGGTCGATCGCCTCCACCCCCAGCCGGCGCAGCGAGGCCTCGCAGGCCGCCTTGAGGTGCTCGGGGCTGCCGTCCAGGGTCCAACTGCCGTCGCCGGGGCGCAGATGGCCGCCCTTGGTGGCGACCAGGACGTCCCCGCCCCGGTCGTGGGAGGCGAGGGCCTTGGCGATCAGGGTCTCGTTGTGGCCGACCTCGTCGGCGCCGAGGTGGTAGGCGTCCGCGGTGTCGATCAGCGTCACGCCGGCGTCCAGCGCGGCGTGGATCGTGGCCAGGGAGCGGGCTTCGTCCGGGCGTCCTTCGATCGACATGGGCATGGCGCCCAGACCGATCGCGCTGACGTCCCGGTCACCGATGCGGCGGGTCTGCATGGGCTCGCGACCTCTTTCGGAGTGCGGCTGCGGGCGGGCAAGGGGAAGTCCGGTGCACCGGAAGGTGAGGGCGGAACACCGGACGTCCTCCAGCCTGACCCCGCCGTCGGCCGCGGGTCCAACGCGAGAAAGCGAACGCATTCAGCAGCAGAGCCGCTCAATCGCCGGGAACACGTCACGCGGAGCCTGGCGGCGCAGGGTTCCGGTCGTTCCGGTCGTCTTTGTGCCGTCCCCCGAAGACGAATGGCCGGCGCGGGGCCAGTCTGGAAGTGTCACCTGCCGCGGTGACAGCGCTTACTCGCCCGAAGGAGACCAGGACGTGCCGCTTCCCGCCGAGAACCATCACAGCGACGCCTCGCCCGTCGCGCTCGCCGTCCGTCAGGCCGTCGTGGACGGGCTGATCGGGGAGGACCGGCCGGTGGCCGGGTTCCTCGACGTACGGGGCGTGCGCGACACCGTCGCCGGGCTGCACGAGGCGTTCGCGCAGGTGCCGGATGTGCTGCACGCCTTCGCCGCCAAGGCCTGTGCGCTGGTGCCCGTGCTGCGGCTGCTCGCCGACGCCGGGATGGGCTGCGAGGTGGCCGGCCCCGGCGAGCTGCGGCTGGCGCTGGACGCGGGGTTCGCCCCGGCGCGTATCGTGCTGGACTCGCCGGCCAAGACCCGCCGGGAGATCCGCGAGGCCCTCGCCCTGGGCGTCGCGCTCAACGCGGACAACCTCGACGAGCTCGAACGGATCGACGCGCTGCGCCCCGCGGACTGCGCGTCCGTGCTCGGGCTGCGGGTCAATCCCCAGGTCGGCGGCGGGTCCATCGGAGCGATGAGCACGGCGACCGCGACCTCCAAGTTCGGCGTGGCGCTGCGCGACCCGGGGGCCCGCGCGCGGGTCGTCGAGGCCTTCGCGCGGCGCCCGTGGCTGACCCGGCTGCACGCGCACGTGGGCTCGCAGGGCTGCCCGCTGTCCCTGATCGCGGCGGGCCTCGCGGCGACGCACCGGCTCGCCGAGGAGATCAACGCGTACGTCGGGCGCCGCCAGGTGACCAGCCTGGACCTGGGCGGCGGGCTGCCGGTGAACTTCGCCGACGACACGGTCACGCCGACCTACGCCGAGTACGTCGCCGCGCTCACGGCGGCGGAGCCGGCGCTGCTGGACGGCCGCTACCAGGTGGTCACCGAGTTCGGCCGCTCCCTGATCGCCAAGAACGGCTTCACGGCGGCCCTCGTCGAGTACGTGAAGGACGCGGGCGGCCGCCGGATCGCGCTCACCCACGCGGGCGGGCAGGTGGCCACCCGTACGGTCTTCATGCCGGAGGCCTGGCCGTTGCGGGTGTCCGCGTTCGGGCCGGACGGCACGCCCAAGCGGACGCCCCTCGTACGGCAGGACGTCGCCGGGCCGCTCTGCTTCGCCGGGGACGTCGTGGCCCACGACCGGCCGCTGCCGGAGCTCGCCGAGGGGGACCTGGTGGTGCTCCACGACACCGGCGGCTACTACTTCTCGGCGCACTGGTCGTACAACAGCCTGCCCAGGCCCGCCGTGTACGGCTATCTGCTCGACGGCGCCCACGTCACGTTCGCCACGGTCCGGTCCGCGCAGACGGTGCGGGAGATCTCCCTGGAGAGCGGTCTGGCCCAGGCTGACGCCCTGCTCACGGGCTTCACCGCGGCGGCCCGCCCCTGAGACGGGGCTGTCCAGGGCGTCCCTGCCTGTGCGAGGCTCGCCCACGGCAGAGATCACTTGAATGTTGGACAGCAACAGGGAGAGTCAGCGGTATGCGCATCGGTCTGCTCGGCACCGGCCCTTGGGCCCAGATGGTCCACGCGCCCGTCCTCGCCGCCCACGACGACCTGGACTTCGTCGGAATCTGGGGCCGGCGCCCGGAGGCCGCGAAGGAACTGGCCGACCGCCACGGGACCCGGGCCTACGACGACGTCGACGCCCTGCTGGCGGACGTGGACGCGGTGGCCGTCGCCCTGCCGCCGGACGTCCAGGCGCAGCTCGCGGTGCGGGCCGCCGGGGCCGGCTGTCATCTTCTGCTGGACAAGCCCGTCGCGGCGACGGTCGCGGGAGCGCAGGCCGTGGTGCGGGCGGCGACGAAGGCGCAGGTCGCCTCGGTCGTCTTCTTCACCAGCCGGTTCGGGTCCGAGCCCAGCGCCTGGATCGCCGAGCAGGCGGCCGCCGGAGGGTGGTTCACGGGACACGCCCAGTGGCTCGGGGACGTCTTCCACAGTGACGGCGACAGCCCGTTCGCCACGCCCTGGCGCGGCGAGAAGGGCGCCCTGTGGGACGTCGGTCCGCACGCGCTGTCCATGCTGCTGCCGGTCCTCGGCGACGTCCGCCGGGTGACGGCCGCGGCCCATGGCCCCGGCGACACCGTCCACCTCGTCCTGGACCATGCCGCCGGCGCCTCGAGCACACTGACGCTCAGTCTGACGGCCCCGCCCGCGGCGACGGGCGCGAGCCTCGAACTCCGCGGCACGGCCGGGGTGACCCAGCTCCCCCAGGGCACGGGAGACGCCCACACCGCCCTCACCCGGGCCGCGGACGAACTGCTCGCCGCGGCCCGCGACGGCCGCCCCCACCCCTGCGACGCGGCTTTCGGGCTGCGCGTGACGGAGATACTGGCCGAAGCCGAGGCGCTGTTGGAGGCCGGAACGCGCTGAGTCAGTCCGCCTGGCCCTCTTCGAAGGGCTCGTCGCTCCACCGGAACCAGGCCACGTCGTCCTCGATGTGCAGCAGGAACTCCGGGACGGGCCCGCGGGGCGAGATCAGCGACACCCGGCGGCGTATCTCGGCCTGCAGGAGTTCCCACTCCTGCCAGTCCTCGGCCTCCATGAGCACCAGCTCACGGGTGAACAGGGGCTCGACGGCGTGGTACGCCGGTCCGGCCGTGAAGCGCCCCGACAGCCAGGGGAAATCCGCCTCGGCGACGACGATCTCGCCGAGGTCCGCCCCGCCGGCGAGGTCGCGCACCTGCCAGACCTCGCCGTCGAACCCCATCACGCCTCCGTCACCCGAAGATCACCCGCTGATCACCCGACGATCACCCGCCGATCTCGAAATTTACCCGTTCCCGGACGATCGGGTAGCCGGCCCTGGCGAAGTGGGCCGCCATCGGGAAGTTGCCCTGGTCGGTGGCGGCGGCGATGAACTCGGCGCCCCGTTCGGCCAGGTAGTGCGTGCACTCGGCGAGCAGGTCGTAGGCGTACCCGTGGCCCCGCTGTTGCGGCAGGACGCCGATGAAGCCGACGCAGGGGCCGGAGGGGTTGTGGGCCGGGATGTGGATGCCGGCCAGATCGCCGTCCGGGGTGCGGGCGACCTGCCACCACTCGCGCGGGGACGGGCACCAGCGGAAGAAGTCCATCTCCTCCTGGGCGGCCTGGTCGAGGCCGCCTTCCTTGATGGCCTTGCGGGCATGGGCGTCGAGGGTGTCGGAGTGGATGCGACGCAGCGCGTCGAAGAAGACCGCGTCGTCGGGCTCGGGGGAGAAGATCAGCCGGCCGGGGCGCTCGGGCAGGCCGCACTGCGGGGTCCAGCGGTACACGAAGCGTTCGACCAGCGGGGTGTGGCCGGCCGCTCGGGCCACGGCGTGCCGGGCCTCGGCGGCGGCTCGCATGGCGGGGTCGTCCCGCCAGCCGCCGGGCATGACCAGCTCCAGGCCGACCTGCCAGGGTGCGGTGCGCAGGAGTTCGGCGGCGGCCTCCTCCTCGCCGTCGGCGAAGTCGAACCACTCGACGACGAGGGGTTCGGCGTCGTCCGGGCCGCCCCACCAGGCGGCGCGGGCGACGACGCGGCCGTCGCGCAGGGCGACGCGCTTCCACTGCGGGCGGTAGGCGATCCTGCCGAAGGCCTCGGTGGCGCGCAGCGGGTCGGGCAGGGTGTCGAACAGATGGACGTCGCTCTCGTCGAGAGCGCGGATGACCAGATCGGTCACGGATTCCTCCGGGATGCGTACGGATCGATGCGCTCCCGGGCGTCGGACACGGAGATCGGACTCAGCGGTCGGATCCAGCGGTCAGACGGGGCACGCCGGGGTCACGGGGTGGGAGCGCGGGATGGGTGTGAACTTCAAGGCGCTCGCCTCCTTCCGTGGGTGTCCGGGCGTGCGCTCACACGGTAGGGGGTCGTCCTCGCTCGCGTCCATCGGTTTTCTCGGCGTGCGCGGGCCCGTGCCGGGGTGGAGCGTGGGGGTGTGGCACGACAGGACGGGGACCGGCCGGACGGGCCGGGCCGGCGTGGGTGGCTGCGGGGCGCGCCGCCGCCGCGCTGGGTGCGGGCGCTGCCCCTCGTCCTGATCGCGGGCGTCTGCGCCGCCACGCTGGCCAGCCCCGACCCGCTGGACATCGGCTTCGTGCTGGGCGCGATCCCTCCGCTGGCCGTCCTGTCGTACGGTCCCGTGGCGACCGCGCTGCTCGGCGCGGCGGTCGTCGTCATGCTCAACGTGCCCGCGTTCCAGCTGGACCGGCCGGGGCAGACCGATGTGCTGACGGTGTGCTTCGTCGCCGTGCTGAGCGTGTTCGTGGCGTTCGTGCGCCGCCGCCGGGACGTCCAGCTGGACACCGAGCGCACGATCGCCGAGGCCGCGCAACGCGCCCTGGTGCCGCCGGTGCCCGAGCGGGTGGGGCCGGTGCGCTGCGCGGGCCTGTACCGGGCGGCGCAGGAGGGGACGCTGGTCGGCGGCGACTTCTTCGACGTGCGGACGAGCGCCCACGGGGTGCGGGCGGTCCTGGGCGATGTGCAGGGGCACGGGCTGGCGGCGGTGGCGACGGTGGCCGCGCTGCTCGGCGCGTTCCGGGAGGCGGTGCTCGACCTGCCGACCGTGGAGGAGGTGGCCGCCCGTCTCGACCGGCGGCTGGTGGTGGACTCGGCGCGGGTCGCCCATGCCGAGCTGTTCGCGACGGCCGTCCTGCTGGAGTTCACGCCGGACGCGGACGCCGTGCGCGTCGTCGTCTGCGGGCATCCGCCGCCGGTGCTGCTGCGCGAGGGTCGCGCGAGCGAGGTGGACGCCGTCCCGTGGACGCCCCTGGGGCTCGGCCTCCCGCAGGGCGCCGCGCTCACCGCGTACGTCCTGCCGCTGCGCCCCGGAGACCGGCTCTTCCTCGCCTCGGACGGCGTCTCGGAGGCCAGGGACGACGCCGGCGTCTTCTACCCGCTCCTCGACCGGCTGCCCGCCCTCGCCGCGGACGGCGACACCGACCCGGCGGCGACGGCCGACCGGGTGTGGGCGGACGTCCTGCGGCACTCGCCCACCGTCCGCGACGACGTCACGATGCTCGTTCTCGCGCCTGCGAGCCCTGACCGCTGAGGGTCTCCGCGTCGCCCTCGGCGTCGATGTGCGGCAGCACCCGGTCCAACCACCGTGGCGTCCACCAGGCGTGCTTCCCCAGCAGCGTCATCACGGCGGGCACCATGAGCAGCCGGACGACGGTGGCGTCGATCAGCACGCTGACCGCGAGGCCCAGGCCCAGCATCTTGACCACGATGTTGTCGCTGATGATGAACGCCGCGAACACGCTCACCATGATCAGGGCGGCGCAGGTGATGACCCGGGCGGTGATCTCCAGGGCGTGGGCGACGGAGTCCTCGGCGTCGCCGGTGCGCAGCCAGTTCTCGTGGACGCGGGAGAGCAGGAAGATCTCGTAGTCCATGCTCAGGCCGAAGATGATCGCGAACATCATCATCGGCACATAGCTCTCGATGGGCACATCGCCGTTGACGCCCAGCGCGGGACCGCCCCAGCCCCACTGGAAGACAGCGACGACGACGCCGTACGAGGCCGTGATCGACAGGACGTTGAGGACGGCGGCCTTCACCGCGACGAGCAGGCCGCGGAAGACGGCGAGGATGATCAGGAAGGCGAGGCCCACGACCACGCAGATGATCAGCGGCAGCCGGCTGGCGACGATGTCGCGGAAGTCGACCTGGGCGGCGGTGGTTCCGGTGACGTAGCCCTTGGCGTCGTAGCCGGAGACCGCGTCCGGCAGGGTCGTGTCCTTGAGCCGGTTCGTCAGTTCGGTGGTGACGGCGTCCTGCGGGGCCTGGCTGGAGTAGACGGTGGCGAGCAGGATGTCGCCGTCCTGGGTGGTCGTCAGCGGGGTGACGGTGGCCGCGTCGGGGACCGCGTCCAGGCTCTTCTGCGCCTGGGACTGGAGGTCGGAGCGTTTGTCGGAGGGGACGGACGTCTGGTCGATGACGACGGTGAGGGGCCCGTTGGAGCCGGGGCCGAAGGCGTCGGTCATCAGGTCGTAGGCCCGCCGGTCGGTGAAGGAGGTGGGATCGGCCCCGTCGCCGATGTGACCGAGCTGGATGGAGAAGACGGGGATGGCGAGGATCGCGATGACGGCGACGCCGCCCCCGAGGTACTGCCAGGGTCTGCGCTCGACGCGCTTGGCGTAGCGGTGCCAGGTGCCGTGCGGGGTGGCGCCCGGTTCGGCGTCGGTCTCGGCGACGGGCTTGCGCACATGCCAGCGGTCGATGTGGTGGCCGATGAGCCCGAGCAGGGCGGGGACGAGGGTGAGGGCGCCGATGACGGCGGAGACCACGGTGATGGCGGCGGCGAGGCCGAGTTTGCCGATGAAGGACACCCCGGACGCGTACAGGCCCATCAGGGCGATGATCACGGTGGTGCCGGAGACGAGAACGGCGCGGCCGCTGGTGGCGGTGGCGTGCCCGGCGGCCTCGGCGGGGTCGGCGCCGTTCATCAGGTTCTGCCGGTGCCGGGTGATCAGGAACAGGGCGTAGTCGATGCCCACGCCGAGGCCGATCATGGTGGCGAGGGTCGGTGAGACGGTCGCGAAGGTGAACGCGGCGGCCAGCAGGCCGAGGACGGCGAGTCCGCCGACGACCCCGACGAGCGCGGTGACCAGGGGCAGTCCGGCCGCGATGACACTGCCGAAGCCGATGAGCAGGACGACGACGGCGACCGCGAAGCCGATCGCCTCGCTGATGAGGTCATTGGCCTTGGGCCGGGCCAGTTCGCCGAGCGTGCCCCCGTACTCGACGTCGGCGCCGGCAGCCCGCAGCGGCTGGACGGCCTGGTCGACGCCGGTCAGGTAGCCGTCGCCGAGGGTGTTGGGCTGCTCGTCGAAGCGGACCGTGATGTAGCCGGTCTTTCCGTCGCTCGACACCGGACCGACCTTGGTCGGGCTGACCGAGAGGGGGTTCTGCACCGAGAGGACGTGGGGCAGCTTCTGCAGGTCGCCGACCGTGGTGGACATCTGCGAGCTCAGTGCGCTCAGGGCCTGTTCATCGTCGTGCAGGACGATCTGGGCGCTGTATCCGCCCGCCTGCGGGTCGTGCTCCTTGAGGACGTCGAGGCCCTTCTGGGACTGGGTGTCCGGCAACTGGAAGTTGTCCTCGTAGGTCCCGCCGACGGACCGGTCGAGCACCTGGAGGGCGACGAGGGCCACCAGCCAGGCGACGATCACGAGCAGGAAGTGGCGGGCGCACCAGGCGCCGAGCCTGCGCAGTCCCCCGCGTCGCGGTTTCCCAGCGGTGGTGGGTGCCATGCGCCCATTACACGTCCACTCGATCTTCGCGGCATCTCGGAGGCACCCGATCCGGAACTGATCGCGATTGCAGGCTGCGGCTACAGGATGAATGGTGTTAGTACATTCCTTCGGACCCGAGGAGCAGATGCCATGCCGAAGCCGAAGCCAGGCGCCTCCGGGCCGTCCCCGGACCGCGTCACCCCGGACGAACTGCTCCACACGCGCACCGGCACCGAGGTGTCGCCGGAGGACATGGTCCTCGTCACCGGGCGGGACCTCACGCCGCGCAACCTCGAGTGGGCCCGCCGCAAGCTCGACGAGGAGGGACCCTCCGCCATCGAGAAGCTGCTGCCGTGAGGTAGCCGGGCAGCGGCCTCTTCCGCCGCGGGCACCGCAACTGTCAGACTGCGGAGGATGCCCGACTTCGACATGCTCGTCCTCGGATCAGGTCCCGGCGGTCAGAAGGCCGCCATCGCCGCGGCCAAACTGGGCCGCCGGGTCGCCGTCGTCGACCGCCCCGACATGGTCGGCGGGGTCTCCCTCCACACCGGCACGATTCCCTCCAAGACGTTGCGCGAGGCGGTGCTCTATCTCACCGGGCTCACCCAGCGCGACCTGTACGGCCAGAGTTACCGCCTCAAGGAGAACATCACCGTCGCCGACCTGACCGCCCGGACCGAGCATGTGGTCGGGCGGGAGATCGACGTCATCCGCAGCCAGTTGTCCCGCAACCATGTCGCCCTGTTCGCCGGCACCGGCCGGTTCGTCGACGCGCACACGGTCGCCCTGCGCGAGATCACCGGGCAGGAGCGGCTGATCAGCGCCGAGCACATCGTGATCGCCACCGGGACGCGGCCGGCCCGGCCGGACAGCGTGGAGTTCGACGGGCGGACGATCCTCGACTCCGACAACGTCCTGACGGTCGAACGGGTGCCGCAGTCGATGGTGATCGTCGGCGCGGGTGTCATAGGTATGGAATACGCCAGTATGTTCGCCGCGCTCGGCAGCAAGGTGACCGTGGTGGAGAAGCGGGCCGGGATGCTCGACATGTGCGACGTCGAGGTCATCGAGTCGCTCAAGTACCACCTGCGGGACCTGGCGGTGGCCTTCCGGTTCGGGGAGACCGTGGCCGCCGTGGAGCGGCATCCCCGGGGCACCCTGACCGTGCTGGAGAGCGGCAAGAAGATCCCGGCGGACGCGGTGATGTACTCGGCCGGCCGGCAGGGCCTGACCGACGAACTCGACCTCGACAAGGCGGGGTTGGCGGCCGACCGGCGCGGCCGGATACCCGTCGACGAGCACTACCGCACGCAGGTCCCGCACATCTACGCCGTCGGTGACGTCATCGGCTTCCCGGCGCTCGCGGCGACGTCGATGGAGCAGGGCCGGGCGGCCGCCTACCACGCCTGCGGCGAACCCGTCGGGCAGATGCACCACCTCCAGCCGATCGGCATCTACACCATCCCGGAGATCAGCTTCGTGGGGCGGACGGAGGACCAACTCACCGAGGACCGGGTGCCCTTCGAGGTGGGCGTCGCCCGGTACCGCGAACTGGCCCGCGGGCAGATCATCGGCGACGCGCACGGCATGCTCAAACTGTTGGTCTCGCCCGAGGACCGCAAGCTGCTGGGCGTGCACTGCTTCGGCACCGGGGCGACCGAGCTGATCCACATCGGTCAGTCGGTGATGGGCTGCGGCGGGACCGTCGACTATTTGGTCAACGCGGTGTTCAACTACCCGACGCTGGCGGAGTCGTACAAGGTCGCCGCCCTGGACGCCACCAACCGGCTACGGCAGTTGGACCGCATCGGGGACTGAACAGGGGCCGAGCAAGGGCCGGGCAGGGGCCAAGCGGAGACAGAGCGGGGACCGAGCGAAGACCGAGCGGGGACCGAACCGGCGGTCATGAACATTACCCACCCGTCAATCTTGAAAGCTCAAACGGTGGGGCTATAGTCACTCGCACACTCGGTGTGACCGTCCGCCGACACAGAGCTGGAACGGTATCCTCCGCGCGCCCGCCGCCGACGTATCCCGAGGTCATCCCCTCTCGATGCGCGGCGGTGCTCCACTCCTCACCCCCCATACGCCGTCGGATCCTCCCCGACACCGGGCGGCGTGCACGACGGAAAGCGGCACAACGATGAGCAACAGCACCGGAAGAGGGCTCCAGGCGAACGTGCTGGGCACCTTCGACACGGTGGTGATGGCGGTCGCGGGCAGCGCCCCGGCCTACTCCATCGCCGCCACCACGGCGGTCCTGGCCGGCGCCGTGGGCCTGGCGGGTCCGGCGGCACTGCTGTACTGCGCGATACCCATGCTGGGCATCGCGCTGGCCTTCAGCCGGCTCAGCCGGATCGACGTCAACGCAGGCGCCAGCTACTCATGGGTGGGGCGCACGCTCCACCCCTTCCTGGGCTTCATCAGCGGCTGGGCGCTGGTCATCTCGGCGACCATCTTCATGGTCGCGGGCTCGCTGCCGGCCGGTTCGATGACGCTCGCCCTGTTCGACGAGGACCTCGCCGACAACACCGCCCTGTCGACCGTCGTCGGCGCCGCCTGGTTCCTGGTGATGCTGGCGGTGGTGCTGGGCGGGGCCCGGCTCACCGTACGCGCGCAGTTGATCATGTCGGGTGTGGAGCTGGCGATCCTGGCGCTGTTCGCGCTGCTCGCCGTCTTCCACACGGACAAGTCACTGCCGTTCGACTGGTCCTGGCTCGGTTTCAGTCACTTCGACGGGGTGTCCGGCTTCGCCTCGGGCGCACTGGTCGCCGCGTTCTACTACTGGGGCTGGGACGTGACCAGCAACCTCAGTGAGGAGACCCGCAACAGCCGCCGGACGACCGGTCTCGCGGGACTCATCGGCGTGGGCATCGTCTTCCTGCTGTTCGAGGTCTTCACCATCGCGGTGAACATCATCCTCAGCTCGCAGCAGATCGAGGACAACGGCGCGAACGTGCTGGCGGCGCTGGGCGAGGAGGTGTGGCCCGGCTGGGGCGGCAAGCTGCTGATCGTGGCCGTGATGCTGTCCACCGTCGCCACCCTGGAGACGACCCTCATCCAGGTCACCCGCTCCCTGTTCGCGATGGGACGCGACCGTACGATGCCGTCCGCGCTGGGCAAGGTGCACCGCGAGTGGAACACGCCCTGGGTGGCGATCTCGGTGGTGGGCGGGGTGGCGCTGGTGCTGTTCGTCGCCTCCAACGCGCTGGGCTCGGTGGGCGACATCCTCGGCGACGCGATCTCGGCGATCGGCCTGCAGATCGCCGTCTACTACGGCCTGGCGGGCCTGGCGGCCGTCGTCGCCTATCGCAAGACGCTGCTGAGGTCCCCGTCCGACTTCCTCCTCGGCGGGCTGTGGCCGCTGTTCGGCGCGCTGTTCATGTTCTGGATCTTCGTGGAGTCGCTCGGTGAGCTGGACCCCGCGGCGATCGCCATCGGCATCGGCGGACTCGCCCTGGGGCTGGTGCCGATGCTCTGGTACTGGCGGCAGGGCAGCGACTACTACCGGCCCGCCCGGCTGGACGCCTCGCAGACCGTCGAGACCGACTATCTGCCGGACGGCGACAAGGCCGGGCAGAGCGCCGTCCACGAGGGTCTCTCCACCGACTTCTGAGAGGGGACCCGATGGCGCGGGACCGCTTCGCCC
Source organism: Streptomyces sp. NPDC006872 (assembly GCF_040635845.1). NCBI lineage: Bacteria > Bacillati > Actinomycetota > Actinomycetes > Kitasatosporales > Streptomycetaceae > Streptomyces > Streptomyces sp. NPDC006872. The sequence goes on along the minus strand of NZ_JBEYIL010000002.1, from coordinate 315,175 downwards.
CCGATTTCGACCCCGACTGCGGGGACGCCGCCCTCTCCTCCACCCGGCACGACATCGTCATCGGCCGCTGGCAGGGGCTGCGGGACCTGTTGCGCGCGACCGGACCCGACTGGCTCGTCCGCGGTCACCGGGTCCGGCTGCTGGCGCAGGCCTGCGCGGGCAGTTCGACGGTGGAGACCTGGCTGGCCGCCGAGCCGCACAGCGCCGACGCGCTGGTGCTGCGGGCGGCCACGGAGACCGCCCGGGCGTTCAACGTCGCCATCGCGGCCGGCCGGGGCGCGCCGGTCGACCGGACCCGCGTCGACGCCGCGGTGCTGGCCTGTCTGGCCGCGACCGAGGCGTATCTGGACGACCCCACACCGTGGACCTCGCTGATCTCGGTCGCCCGGCTCTACCCGTCCGGGGTCCGGCGGCAGGAACTGGCCCGCTGGTGGGACGAGTTGCACCGGCGGGACCCCTACAGCATGGAGGGCCACCTCCAGGTCCTGCACTACTACTCCGCCCGCTGGCACGGCTCGCACGGCCTGATGTACGACTTCGCCCGGGACGCGGCCGGCGTGGCCCCGCCGGGCTGTCCGCTGCCGGTGCTGGTGCAGTACGCGCGCGTCGAGGAGTTCCGCCACACCCTCGACGCCGCGCAGGGCCGTTCCGCCTCGGTGGCCCTGAGCCAGCACTGGAAGAACGACGGCGCCGTCAGCGACGTCCGCCGCACCTGGGAGCGCTGGATCATGGGCCGCTCGGGAGAGGCCGTCGCCCCGGGCGAGTTGCGCGACTTCAACTACCTCGCGCACGCCGCGTGTTCGGCGGGCGCCTCGGATGTGGCGGCGCCGCTGCTGCGGACCCTCGGCCGCCGGGCGACCCGCGCTCCCTGGTCGTTCACCGGGGATCCCACGCAACAGCTCGTCAAGTGGCGCAAGGAGTGGGGGGTACGCGACTGAACCGGGCGCTCTGCCCCGGCCGCCGGGTCACGGAGCGGCGTTCGGGCCGTCCGGCCGACTGCCGCGGCGCTCGACCATCTCACGGCTGAGCCCCTCCGTCTCCGGCTCGGGCAGCCGCTCGAAGCCCTCCTCGGTGATCACCGAGACGATCGGGAAGATCCGGCGGCTGATGTCGGGGCCGCCGGTGGCGGAGTCGTCGTCCGCCGCGTCGTACAGGGCCTGGAGCGCGGCGAGGGCCGCATCCCGCCGGGACATGTCGGCGCGGTACAGCTTCTTCAACGCCCCGCGCGCGTACGGGGAGCCGGAGCCCTCGGCGTGGAAGGGCGACTGCTCGTACAGGCCGCCGGCCACGTCGAAGCTGAATATACGGCCCCGGGCGCCCGAGGCGGCGGCCGCGGTGTCGTAGCCGACCAGGAGCGGGACGACGGCGAGGCCCTGCATGGCCTGACCGAGGTTCTGCCGGATCATCGTGGCCAGCCTGCGCGCCTTGGCGCCGAGCGTCATGGCGACGCCCTCGACCTTCTCGAAGTGCTTGAGCTCGACCTGGTACAGCTTCACCATGTCCAGGGCCAGGCCGACGGTGCCGGCGAAGGCGACGGCGGTGTGGTCGTCCGCCGGGTGCACCTTCTCCAGGTCGCGCTGCGCGATGACGTTGCCCATGGTGGCGCGGCGGTCACCGGCGATCAGCACACCGTCGCGGTAGGTGAGCGCCAGCACGGTGGTGCCGTGCGGGAAGCTGTCCGGGGCGGCCCGGACGCCGTCCGGGAACGGCGGGCGGGTCGGGAGCAGCTCGGGGCGGTGCACCGCCAGGAACTCGCTGAACGAAGAGCCTCCCGCCGTGAAGAACTCCTCGGCCAGCCGGCCCTCCTGCCCACGCTCGCCCATACCGCTCATGTCATTCCTCTCGCCGCCCGATCCGACATCCCCTACCTACCAGCGGCCCACGGCCGGGAAACTCAGTCGTGCGGGAACGAGTGGTGCTCGTGGGCGATCAGCCAGCGGCCGCGCTCCTTGCGCAGGCCGAAGGTCAGCCGTAGCCGCAGGGTGGGCTGCGCGGCCAGTTCCTGTGGTGTGCCGCAGCGCAGCAGGGCGTGTGCGTAGGCGACGTCGTGCCCGGCGGTGACGTCGAGCGTGTCGATGTCGAACAGGGCGCCCTGCGCCTGCCAGGCGAAGAACGGCGGCCAGCAGGCCCGGTAGGCGGCCAGCCCGCGGATGCCCTCGTGCGGCGCGGGCACGTCGTACATGACGAGGTCCTCCGCGTGTCCGGCGACGACGGTGTCGAGGTCGCCCCGGTGGACGGCGGCGGCCCAGCGGCTGATCAGGACGCGGATCTGCGTCTCGTCGTCGTACACGGTCGTCCTCCTTTCTCCGTGGGGTCTCCTTCCAGGAGACTGCGACACTCGGCTGTGTGCTCACTTTCGACGATCTGCTGTCGCGCGCCCGCGCGCTCGCCGGGGACGGGCGGCGGCGTGTGCTGCTCGGCATCGCGGGCAGCCCCGGCGCGGGCAAGACCACTCTGGCCGAGCGGCTGGCGCGGGAGCTGGACGGCGCCGCGCACGTCCCGATGGACGGCTTCCACCTCGCCGACGCAGAGCTGGACCGGCTCGGCCGCCGCGACCGCAAGGGCGCGCCGGACACCTTCGACGCGGCCGGGTACGCGGCCCTGCTGCGGCGGCTGCGGGAGGACACCGACGAGGTGGTGTACGCGCCCGGCTTCGAGCGGGTGCTGGAACAGCCGATCGCGGGGGCCGTCCCGGTGGCGCCGTCCGCCCGGCTGATCGTCACGGAGGGCAACTACCTGCTCCTCGGCACGGGCGCGTGGACGCGCGTGCGCGCCGAGCTGGACGAGGTGTGGTTCTGCGAGACCGACGAGGAGGAGCGTGTCCGCCGCCTGGTCGCCCGGCACGAGCAGTTCGGCAAGGGGCATGCGGAGGCGGTGGCCTGGGTGGATCGAAGCGACCGGCGCAACGCCGAGCTGGTGGCGGCGACGCGGGAGCGGGCGGATCTGGTGGTGCGCGTACCCGTCTGACGCCGACCGCGTTGTCAGTGCCTGCCGTTACGGTCGGTGGCATGACTGATGGAATCGTGTGGCTGGTGGACGACAGCGGCTGGACGTCGGGGGTCGTCTTCGCGCGGGGCATCTCGCCCGAGGAGCTGGCCGTGCGCATGGGAGGCGCCCCGGGCGGCGCGACGGAGCCGATCACCCACGCGGACGTGTCGGAGCTCGAGATGGAGATCTACCGGCCGGGCGCGGACGGGGACGGCGTGATCCGCGTGGGCCGGTCCGGGGAGTGGTCCTTCGCCTTCGAGTACGGCGACTCCACCGGCGCCGACCTGCTCGAGGAGATATCCGCGGACGGCGTCGAGGCCGTGCACTACGTGCCGCCCCTGGAACACCCGCCCGCCACCTTCCGCTACGCGCGCGACGGTGTGTTCGTGACCGGGCACGGCCTGACGGAGGAGATCTGGCGCTGGGGGCAGGAGCCTGATCTGCTCCTGCCCGACCTGGTCGCCGCGGGGATCCTGAGCGCCGACGGAAAGACGTACTTCCCGCCGGAGGACGAGCACTACAAGAAGGCGTACCGCCGCAGCCTGGGCGTCGTGGAGCGGCGGTTCGGGCTGTCCCTGTCCCCCGCGTTCCTCCAGGACGCCCAGCTGCCCGCGTACGCGGTGCGCGGCGAGCCGGACATGGACCTCAACGGCTGACCGCCCGCAGCGTCAACTGCGGCTCGGCGTGCGCGTCGGCAGGGCCGAGTACGGCGGTGAAGGCGTCCGTGGTCAGGACGAGCCCGTCCTCGCCCCACGCCGCCGACACCGCGAGGGGCTCCTCGACGCCGTGGCGCACGGCGAAGACGTGGAGGTCGTCCGGCGCGTCCGCGATCGGGCCGGCCTCCAGGGCGCTCGAACCGACCAGGTGGGCCCATCCCTTGTCCGGGTTTCCGTAGCCGCGCGGGTCCTCGGCGAGGGCGAACGCGGCCTGTTCCTGGGTGAGTTCGGCGCGGGCGTCGAAGTGCTCCGGGCCCTGTGCCTCGGGGTGGGTCAGGCGCAGGGCGCCCGCCGAGGAGACGGCCGCGTGGGCGGTGCGTCGGACCCGGTCGCCGTCGTCCTCGGCGTAGGGCAGTCCGGCCAGCAGGTACGGCGTGCCGGTGAGGCGCTCCACGGCGACCGTCGTCCACAGGGTGGTGCCGTCGGTGACGTACAGGGAGCGCACGGACCGCAGGACGTGGTCGCGGCCGACGACCGGCTTGGTGACCAGTTTGGCCGTGAGGCCGTCGGCCCGGGCGTCGCGGACGCGGACCTCGCCCATGGGGCGGCAGAGCAGGAAGCCGTCGGTGACGGGGCCGAAGCCGTGCTGGCGGCCGACCGCGGCGGGCAGGCAGTAGGTCCCGGCCGCCTCGATCACCGCCGGGGTCATGTGGTCGTCGAAGGCCACCGAGACCGTGCCGGCGCGCAGTTGGTGCCGTGCGGGCGCGGCGCAGGGCGTGCGGTGCCAGGGTGTGTCGTCCTGGATCTGCCAGACCAGCATCCACGCGAAGTGGCCGTCCACCCCGCCGTCCGCCTTGACCGCGTGCCGGGCCCAGCGGCTGTCGCCCCGGTAGCGGCCCAGGTCGGAGCCGATGCGCGCGCCGAAGTAGCGCAGTCCGAGGACCGACTCGAAGGCGGAGTGCTGTTCGCTGTAGCGGGGGCCGCCGTTGTCGAAGCCGCCGCCGGTGAGGCGGGCGTCGAGGTAGCGGGCGAGGGCGTCGCCGTCCTCGGCGAAGACGGCCTCGCCGCTGACCCGGTGGGCCTGGGCGAGGAAGGAGAGGGAGATCGGGCCGTAGTTGTTGTCGTAGGCGCCGCCGTGCTCCGGCGGGAGCAGTGCGCCCCGGTCGCGCACCCGGTGGGCGCGGATCTCGGCGCAGTACAGCTCCAGTGCCCGGGCCCGGACCTCGGCCCCCTCCGGGGCGGGCAGCAGGGCGGCCAGCATCAGGCCGCCGACCACACAGCCGATCGCCTGGTTGCCGGCCTCCTGCGGGTTGAAGAAGGTGGCCCCGGTGAGCCAGCTCCAGTAGCCGCGCGCCACTTCCAGCAGTTCGGCGCGCTGTTCGTCGTCGATCAGGCCGTCGGCCGTGTCGAGGACGTTCACGGCCTGGAGCAGCGCCCACACCGTGCTGGGCCAGTCGCCGATCGGGTGCGCGCCGGCCGCCAGGGTGTAACGGGCGTACGGCAGGCCGCAGTCGCGCACCCGCAGGTTCGGGTAGCCGGGGTTGTCGTCCCGGTAGACCCGCTCGCGCAGATGGAAAGCGAGGCTGCGGCGGACCGCGTCCGGCAGCCGCGGGTCCTTGCCGCGCTGCCAGGCCAGGGCCAGCAGTGAGGTGATGCCGAGGGAGGTGTCGCCGATGTCGTCGACGCAGTCGGGGTGCTCGAGGTTGCCCTCCGGCGTCAGCCGCCGCAGGGCCTGCTCGACGACGTCGGCGAGGACGGCGTCGTACGCCTCGGGGGTGTCGGGCAGGTCGTGCAGCGGGCCGCGCTGGTGGAGAAGGTGCACGCGGGATCAGCCCTTCATACCGGAGGTCGCCAGTCCTTCGACCAGCCTCTTCTGGAAGATGAGGAAGCAGATGAGCGTCGGCAGGAGGGCGAGTGTCGACATGGCGAACATCGCGCCGTAGGACGAGCCGCTGGTCTGGTCCAGGAAGAGGGTCAGGCCGAGGGGAACGGTGAACTTGTCGTTCTGCTGGAGGTAGACGAGCTGGTGCAGGAAGTCGTCGTACGTCCAGATGAAGGTGAAGATCGTGGTGGTGACCAGGGCCGGCTTCATCAGCGGCAGGATGATCTTCCAGTAGATCTGCCAGGGGTTGGCGCCGTCCATCATGGCCGCGTGGTCCAGCTCGCGCGGGATGGAGCGGATGAACTGGACCATCAGGAAGATGAAGAAGGCGTCCACCGCGAGGAACTTCGGCACGATCAGCGGCAGGTAGGTGTTGATCCAGGTCAGGTTGTAGAAGATCGTGTACTGCGGGATCAGCACGGCCTGGGTGGGCAGCATCAGCGTGCCGAGCATCAGGCCGAACCAGATCTTCTTGCCGCGGAACTCGAAGCGCGCGAAGGCGTAGGCGGCCAGCGAGCAGGAGACGACGTTGCCTATCACCGCGCCGATCGTGACGATCAGCGAGTTGGTGATGTACAGCGAGAAGGAGTTGCCCGAGCCGCTCCAGCCGTCCGCGTAGTTCTGCGGGTTCAGCTTGTTCGGGATCAGACCGGGGTGGGTGAAGATCTCGGTGTCGGGCTTGATCGAGCTGCTGAGCATCCACAGCAGCGGGTAGAGCATGACGATCGCGACGCCGATGAGCAGGGTGTGGATGAAGATGCGGCGGGCGCCGGTGGCCGAGCGGAGCTTCTGCAACGGCGACGCATTGGGGGTGATGGCGGACATGGGGGAAGGGACTCCTCGCTCAGACGTCAGGCGTCAGTCGTCGTAATGGACCCAGTAGCGGCTGGCGATGAAGTTGACCGCCGTGAAGCCTGCGATGACCAGGAACAGCACCCAGGCCAGGGCCGAGGCGTATCCCATCTGGAGGTCGGTGAAGCCCTTCTTGTACAGGTAGAGGGAGTACAGCATCGTCGAGTTGAGGGGTCCGCCGGTGCCGTTGCTGATGACGAAGGCGGGGGTGAACGTCTTGAACGCGTCGATGATCTGGAGCACGACGTTGAAGAAGACGATCGGGGTCAGCAGCGGCAGGGTGATCTTGAAGAAGCGGGTGACGGGGCCGGCGCCGTCGATCGCGGCGGCCTCGTACACGTCCCGCGGCAGCTGCTTGAGGCCGGCGAGGAAGATGACCATCGGGGTGCCGAACTGCCAGACGGCCAGCAGGATCAGCGTGTAGATCGCGGTGTCGGGGCTGGAGATCCAGTCCTGGCCCTCGATGCCGAACCAGCCGAGGAAGTCGTTGAACAGTCCGTCGCCGCCGAAGACCTGGCGCCACACGATGGCGACGGCCACCGCTCCGCCGAGCAGCGAGGGCAGGTAGAAGGCGGCCCGGTAGAGGCCGATGCCCTTGAGGTCCCGGTTGAGCAGCATCGCCACGCCGAGGGCGAGCGCGAGCTTCAGCGGGACGGAGACGACCACGTACAGGAGCGTGGCGTGCACCGTGTCCCAGAAGACCGGGTCGTGGGCGAACATCCGCTCGTAGTTGTCGGTGCCCACCCACTTCGCGGGCGTCAGAAGGTCGAAGTTGGTGAAGGACAGATACAGCGAGTCGAGCATCGGGTAGATCGTCAGGCCGAACAGGCCGACGAACCAGGGGGCCAGGAAGAGGTACGGCCACCAGCCTCCGCCCCGCCGTCTGGCGAGGCGGCGGCGCATACGGTCGCGCTCCCGCTGGTCGGACGGGGTCGCCGGGGTCGGCGCCTCCTTCACGACCTCATCGGTCTTCGCGGTGGTCATACTCATCTCCCTGACCCTCTCCCGGTGTTTCTGCGTGCTGTGCGGGCCGCCGTTACGCGGACAGGATTCCTGCCGCCTGGTCGAAGAACTCGGTGAGCTGGGCCTTGATCGACTTCTTGCCGAAGGCGACAGCGAGGTTGGACTGGAACAGCAGGTCCCAGACCTGGTCGGCGCCCTGCGGCGGGGGCACCGGGTTGGGCAGCGCGTTGGTCGCCTTGGCGACGCGCTGGGAGATGTAGTCGGCGTTCGCCATGTTGAGCTTGTCGGTCTCGGTCAGGCCCGCGGAGATCAGGTTGCGGGCCTTGTCCGTCGGCGGGATGCCGCGCAGCAGCTGGAAGTCCTTGATCGCGCTCTCGTCCTGTGCGATGAACGAGATGATCTTGACGGAGTCGGCGACCTTCGTGCTCTTCTTGGTGGCGCTCAGCAGCACACCGCCGTTGACGAAGTTGCCCTCGCGGGCGCCGGAGAAGTCACCCTGCGGGGTGGGCAGGAAGTCCAGCTGCGCGTCGGTGATCGAGCCGCCCGCGCCGTAGACGCCGGAGTCGAAGGTGAAGAGCGCCTTGCCGATGACGACCGCGTTCTTGGTGAGGTCGTTGTGCGCGGCGGAGGTGACCGCCGGCGGCGGGCAGGCGTTGACCTTGCGCATCTCGGCCCAGTACTCCCACCACTCCTGGAGGGTGTCGGCGGTGAAGCCGACCTTCTTGCCGTCGTCGGAGAAGAAGGTCTGGCCCTTCTCCCGGGCGAAGACCTCGAAGCACTGGAGGGTGCTGCCGCCGCCGTCGTCGACGCCGTAGATCTTGCCGCTGCTCTTCTTGTAGACGTCCGTGGAGATCGCCTTGAGGTCGGCCCAGGTCCACTCGCGGTCCGGCAGCTTCAGACCCAGCTTCTCCAGGCCGCTGCGGTTGACGGTGAGCTGGTTGACGCCGATGCCGGACGGGACGCCGTACAGCTTGCCGTCGACGGTGCCGTTGGCCAGGAGCGTCTTGGAGAAGCCGGTGAGGTCGAGGCTCTTGCCGACGTACTCGTCGAGCGGGGCGAGGACGCCCTTGCGGGCGTACTGGGCGACCAGCGCGGTGTCCATCTGCATGAGGTCGGGGGCGCTGCCGCCGGCGACGTTGGTGTTGAACTTGTCGAAGTACCCGTCGTACCCGGAGTAGGTCTCCTGGATCTTGATCTTCGGGTTGGCCTTCTGGAAGGTGGCAAGGGCCTTCTTGTACGCCGCGTGGCGCTCGTCGCTGCCCCACCAGGTCATGGTCAGCTTGCTGCTGGTGCTGCCGGCTCCGGTACCGCCGGAACAGGCGCTCAGCGAACTGCCGAGCGCGCCGGCGACGGCGAGACCGCTCGCAGTGCGGAAGAGGGTTCTGCGCGAGATCTGGTGACCCACCGGGTCCTCCCTGGATGTGCGTGACGGATTTCCGGGCCGGTCGCTGCGGCACGGGTGCATTGTGCGGGAATATGCGCTTTCCGGGGGGCGCGGCCTCGCCCGGCCGCGTCGTTCCTTGCGGGTGGGGTCCCCGGCCTTCAGGCCGTCACCCAGCGAGCACGCCCTCGCATGGCTGCCGTACATCTTCGTGTACCGGCGGGACGCTACCCCAAGCCGGCGTCCCGACCGACTTAGAAAGCGCTTGTCCGGACATTGGCAGACTGAGTCCGAGGCCGTCAATCCTTAGCCCCCGCGGCCTCGGTCACGGTTTGGACTCCCCGGGCGACCGCGAGCCGCGCCGCGCCCGCGACGGTGCCGGCATCCCCCACCGTGCTGCTGACCACCTCGGTGGGCCAGCTCAGCCGCGCCAGCTCGGCCCGCACACCTGGCAGGAGCTGCGGATCCGCGCCCGTGCTGCCCCCGAGCACGATCAGCCCCGGGTCCAGCACGGCGGTCACGGCGGCGGCCAGCCGGCCCACGTCCGCGGCATGCCGGGCGACGACCTCGCGGGCCGGGGCCCGGCCCTCGCCGGCCAGCGCGAAGAGCCGCTCGGTGGTGCGGGGACACGGGCCGTCGGCGCGGCTCCAGGCCGCCGCGGCCCGGCGCAGCAGGGAACGGGCGCCGATGTACTCCTCCAGGGCCTCCTGGCGCGGCTCACGGGCCTCGTCCCACGGATAGGGCAGCCGGGCCAGCTCACCGGCGGCGCCGTTCGACCCGCGCAGCACCTGGCCCCCGACGACGATGCCGAGACCGATGCCCACGCCGATCCGCAGGTAGCCGAAGGTGTGACGGCCGTGGGCGGCGCCCTCGTGCAGCTCCGCGAGCGCCGCACAGTTGACGTTGTTCTCCAGATGGACGGGAACCCCCGGCGGCAGCGCGACGGTCACGGCGTCGAAGACGGGACCGGCCTTGGCCGTCGCGGGCCGCATGCCGCTGCCCTGCCGGTCCCGCTTTGCGACGTCGCCGACGGCGACGACGATGGAGCGCAGCGGAAGGCCCGCGGGAAGCGCGGTGAGCGCCTCGCGCACGGCGTCGGCGGCGTCCTTGCGGGAGGCGGTGGCCTCGGCGAGCAGCGCGCCGTCCAGGGCGCAGCCCCTGACCCGGGTGAGGGCGGGCCCCAGGTCGACGGCGAGGACGGCCCCGGCGGCCGGCCCGAGTCGGTATACGGCGGGTGAGCGGCCGGTGCCGCCGGACACCGTGCCGGAGTGCGCGGCGAGCCGGGCGCCCTCCAGTTCCGCCACGGCGGAGGACACCGTCGGCTTGGACAGCCCCGCCATGCTCGCGAGCTGCGGCCGGGTCGCGCTGCCCGCCCGGGCCAGCACCGCGAACACCGCACTGGCGCTCTCGGTGAGGCGGGGGGCTTCAGCCACGTCGAGTTCCACAGTTTCCCCCACACGGGTACAGGGCCGCGCGCCCGGACCGATCGGCTCGGCGGGCTGCGGCGATGGGATGCACCGACGTCGCGCGTTCCCGCCTCGCGACGGCCCCGAAGGCCCCGCGACGGTCGAGTGCGCGATAACTCTTGACGCACTGTACTTCGTTAGTTAACTTCCTAACGAACTTCACGGTACTCGCCTACCGTGCTTCGTCAGAAGCCCGTCCCGGGGCTTCCCTAGGGCCTGTCCGGCCGATCAAGCCGCAGGAAATCGCCGGTGCCGAATCAGCGCCGGGGAGCGGGGTGTGGTGCGTGCAGCTGCAAGGCGGAGGAGGGCGTCGACGCGGAGCGTCGGCAACCGACGACAACGCCGCAGATGTGCGTGCCACACCCCGCGTCTGCGGCATGATCGGCCGGACAGGCCCTGGTTCACCGAAACCCGGCTTTTTGCAGGTCACGGTTCGCCCGCCGTCGTATGTCAGCGCATCGACGAAAGAGGATCCGTGCAGGACTCTCCCCCTTCGAGCCCCCTCGTGGTCGGCGTCGACGTGGGCGGCACCAAGACACATCTGCGCGCGCTCGCCGGCGCGGAGGTCGTCGCCGACCATGTCCGCGCCAGCACGGGCTGGCGGCCGCACGACCCGGCCGCCGCCGCGCGCCGGCTGGTCGACCTGCTCCACGAGGCGCTGCCCGCAGGTCTGCGCCCCACCGCGATCGCCGTGGGGGCACACGCCTGCGAGACCCCTCTTCAGTGCGCGCGGATCCGCGTCGCGCTCCAAGAACTTCTCGGCGTTCCCGCACACATCGTGGGCGACGCCGAACTGCTCGTTCCCGCCGCCGGTCTGGAGAAGGGCGTCGGCCTGGTGGCCGGCACCGGCTCGGTCGCGGTGGGCCCGGGTCTCGACGGCCACCCCGTCCAGGTGGGCGGCTGGGGCGCGGTCCTCGGCGACGAGGGCGGCGCCGCCGGTCTGGTCCGCGAGGCGGCCCGGGCCGTGTGGGCGGCCCACGACCGCGGGGAGGCGCCCGACGCCCTGGCCCGTGGCCTGGTCGCCGCGTTCGACGTGCCCGAGGTCCCGGCGCTCGGCGCCGCCCTGGAGGCCGCCTCCGACGTCTCCGCCGAGTGGGGACGGCACGCGCCCGTCGTCTTCGCGGCCGCCGCCGAGGGCTCCGCGTCGGCCCGGTCCGTGATCGCCGCGGCGGGCCGGGACCTCGCCGCGCTCGTCGCCCGGCTCGCCGCCCGCGGGGTCCCGGTCGACGACGTGGTGGTGGCCGGCGGCACCGTGCTCGGCCAGCCCGCGCTGTACGAGGCGTTCACCGTCGCCCTGCGCGCCGCCGTACCGGGAGCGCGGCCGCAGCCGCTGACCGTGCCGCCGGTCGAGGGCGCGGTGGCGCTGGCACGTGCACTGCTGGCGCGTTCGCTCCTGTGAGACGCCGGTCTCACGTTCACCTGCAGGACACGCACCGGTCGCCGGGCCATCGCAGAAGAGTCACAGCCTGGCCGTAGATCTTCGCTCGTACGCGTCATCCGGCTCACAGGTCGTCAGAAGACCCACGGGCCGCACGTGATCGCACCTCTTCCCTCTGGCCCCTCGGCCGAAGAACTCAAGAGAGGCATTCCCATGCCGTCAACCACCGGGACCCACACCTCCTCGGCCGTGAACAGAAGGCGCTTTCTGAAGGTCTCCTTCGGTGGCTCGGCGGCCCTGGTCGCCGCCCCGACGCTGGTGTCCTGGCTGGGCGCCGCCGACGCCAAGGCCGCCACGAGCCTCCCGTTCGTCGACGACTACAAGACGAACCTCACGACCAACCTCACGCCCGAGACCAACGCCGTGGTGCGGATCCTCGGCGGCTTCGCCCAGGTGTGGAAGACGGGTTCCGCGTGGAACACCGGTACGCCGCTGCGGCCCGAGATCCTGCGCGCCAACGTGCGCTACTCGATCAAGATCACCAAGGCCCGCACCGAGGCGCAGGGCAGGGAGGCGTTCGTCTACGACCGCCAGCACCAGAGCTACGCCATGATCGGCGGCCTCGGCCCGCTCGCCGCGCTCTACAGGACCGGCGCCAAGGCCGTCACCTCGATCACCAGCGCGCCGGACACCACGCCCGCGACCACGATCAGCGACGCCGTGCCCGCCGGCGCGCCCGCCGGTTCCGCGATCGGCGCCGGCTCGTACACCTCCGACCTGGGCCAGGTCGCCAAGCTCGTCGACACCGTGCGCGGCCCGTTCGCCTCGGGCAACCCGGGCAAGTACGCCTTCCAGTACCCGCGTCCGTGGCGCATGAACGAGAACAGCCAGGTCGTCGACACCGGGAAGACCGACGCGCTCGGCTACCCGGTGTACGACTCCGAGGTGGTCGTGGTCCCGCAGCTGCTGCGCCAGCGCAGCACCTCCCCCGTCGACGACGGCGGCTTCCCCAGCGGTCACACCAACGCCTTCCACCTGGCCTCGCTGGCGTTCGCGTACGCGGTGCCCGAGCGGTTCCAGGAGCTGGTGACCCGCGCGCTGGAGCTCAGCCACACCCGGATCATGTCCGGCATGCACTCCACCGTCGACGTCATCGGCGGCCGCATCATGGCCACCGCGCTGGCCGCCGCCACGCTCGCCGACCCGGCCAACGCCGACCTCAAGGCGGCCGCCCGCGCCCAGGCCCTGGCCTACTTCACCGCGCAGACCGGAACCACCGCCGACACCCTGGCCGCCTACGCGCACTCCGACGCGAGCGACGCGTACGCCGACCGCGAGGCCAACGCGCGGGCCAACGAGCCCCGCTTCACCTACATCCTGAAGCGCGAGGGCCGCAAGACGCCGCTGACCGTGCCCAAGGGCGCGGAGGTGCTGCTGGAGACCCGTCAGCCGTACCTGACGGCCGAGCAGCGCCGCGCGGTGCTGCGCACCACCGCGCTGGAGTCGGGCTATGTGCTGCTGGACGGCCTCGAGCAGTGGGGCCGGCTGAACCTGTTCGCCGCAGCCGACGGCTACGCCTCGTTCGAGTCGGACGTGACGGTCACCCTGGACGCGTCGAAGGGCGGGTTCCACGCGGCCGACGTCTGGCGCAACGACATCGACGGCGCCGGTGGTCTGACCAAGCTCGGCTCCGGCACGCTGACGCTGAGCGGGCACAACGACTACCACGGCGCCACCGTCGTGGAGGCGGGCACGCTGGTCGCCGCCCACGCAGGCGCGCTCGGCCGGGGCGACGTACGGCTCACCGGCGGCACGGTGCGCGCCGAGCTGCCGGTGCGGGTGCGCGGCAGCTGGACGCAGACGCAGGGCGCGACCCTCGACCTGCCGCTGCGCCGCAACCACGGCGCCGTGCTCACCGTGTCCGGCCGGGTCACCCTCGGCCAGGGCTCGGTGCTGTCGCTTCGCCTCGACGACAAGCAGCCCGCGGTCGCCGGGACCACCGTCCCGGTGATCGACGCCAAGCTGCGCGGCCAGTTCGACAAGGTGGAGCTGAACTCCGACAAGCTGCGAGCCGTACCCGTGTACACGGCAGACGGTCTGTCGGTACGACTCCTCAAGCGGTAACGCCCTCGGCGGCGGGAGCTGATGCAGAGTGGGCCCATGAGGCCGCTCCCTGATCGCTCCCGCCACCGCCCGGCCGGTTCACCGCGGGGCGGATGATGGCGCACCGACCGCACTCGGTCCTGGAGACCGCCCCCGACGCGCGACCGGCGCGGCCCGCCGCCCGTCGGCTCCTGCGCCCGGCGCTGCTCGTCCCGGTCCTGGTGGTCGTCCTGCTCGCGCAGCTGGCCGTCGCGATGGTCACCGCCGCGGTGCAGGAGACGCCGACCATCGACGAGCCGGTGTACGTCGCCACGGCGGCCGAGTACCTGCACGAGCACCGCGTGCGCCTCAACCCCGAGCACCCGCCCCTCGGCAAGCTCGTCGTCGCGGTCGGCGTGGCCCTCGCCCACCCGCATGTCGACCCTTCGTTCTCCGGCGGCCAGGAGGCGGCGGGGCAGCATCTGCTGTACGAGTCGGGCAACGATCCCTGGCGGCTGATGCTGTGGGCCAGGCTGCCGGTGATCGTGCTGACGCTGCTGTTCGGCCTGGTGGTGTTCGCCTTCGCCCGCGACCTGGCCGGCCCCGCGCCCGCGCTGACGGCGCTCGCCCTGTACTCCCTCACCCCCGACGTCGTGGCGCACGGTTCGCTGGCCACGCTGGACGTCCCGGCGGCCGGCTTCGTGCTGACGTCGGCGTGGCTGCTGTGGCGGGCCCGGCGGGGCAGGCCCGTCCTGTGGCTGCCGCTCGCCGGGGTCGCGCTCGGCGCCGCGCTCGCCACGAAGATGAGCACCCTGGCCGCGGTCCCCGTCCTGTTGGCCCTGGCGGCGCTGACGGTCCGGGTCCGGCGGCCTCGCGACGTCCGCGGCTGCCTGCTGGGGGCCGGTGTCGTGGCGGTGAGCGCCGTGGCCGTCGTCTGGGCCGCGTATCTCGCGGTCGATCCGCGGCTGCGCTGGGATCCTCGGGCGGCCCAGGTGCCCGCCGTGCACGGGCTGCACGGGCTCCTCGTACGGGCCCTGCCCCTCCCGCAGGCGTACCTGGACGGCATGCGGATCCAGTTCGGTCTGGAGAACCGGTCGTGGCAGGGCTTCCTGTTCGGGCACGTGTACTCCGGCGGGCGCTGGTACTACCTGCCGGTCGCACTGGTCGTGAAGACCCCGCTCGGCATGCTCGCCCTGTGGACGGCCGGGGCGGTCGCGATGATCGCGGTGCGCCGGCTGCGGCCCGCCGCGCCGTACGTGCTCCTCCCGGCCGCCGTGCTGCTCGCCTCGGCCATGACCGGGGCCCGGGATCTGGGCACCCGGTACGCCGTCTTCGTGCCGATGTTCCTGGCGGTGGCCGCGGGCTGCGTCCTGGCGGTGCGGTGGCGCTGGACGCCGGTGACGGCCGCGGCGCTGGTGGCGTTCGTCGCCGTCAGCTCGCTGCGCACGTTCCCGTACTACCTGCCGTACTCCAACGAGGCGTTCGGCGGGCCGGCGAGGACGCATCTGCGGCTGCACGACTCCAACGTGGACTGGGGCCAGGACCTGGGACGGCTGGCGGCCCGGCTGCACACCCGGTACCGGGGCGAGCGGGTGTGGCTCGTGTACAAGGGCAGCGGCGAGCCCGCCTACTACGGCATCCACGCCGGCGATCCGCTGCGGGCGCCCGCGCGCACGGTGCACGGACTGCTGGTGGTGTCCGACTCCGCCGCCGCCAAGGCGAAAGGCCGGCTGGCGGCGCTGCTGCGCACCAGCCGACCGGTCGACGAGGTGGGGTACTCGATCACGCTGTACCGGCGGTAAGCCGCGATCACCGGGTGCACGAAGGGGTCCTCTTCGCCCTCCCTGGCCGACCCGGTCCCTGAGCTATGTTGAGCTTCGTGGAAGACAAAGGAGGCGCACCGGTGCCATCGCCGCAGCAGGCACGCGCACAGGCATCCGCGATCACCTCGGGCAGAACCGGTCCGGAGACGGAGGCGTCCCCGACCTCCCGGCTCCGGGCCCTCTTCGACGGACCCCATCTGTCCCCGGGCCAACGACGCATCGCCCAGTATCTGATCGAGCACATCACCGAGGCGGCGTTCCTGTCGATCACCGACCTCGCGGACCGGGTCGGCGTCAGCCAGCCGTCGGTGACCCGGTTCGCCGCGGCGGTCGGCTTCAGCGGGTATCCCGCGCTACGGGAGAAACTCCAGTCGATCGCGCTGGGCACCCTGGCCGCCGGCGGCCCCGCGGCGGCGGAGGTGAACCGGAGCAACGAACTCCAGGCGGCGGTCGACGCGGAGATCGAGAACCTGGAGAACCTACGGCGCGACTTCGCCGACCCGGACCTGGTCATCGACGTCGGCCGCCAACTGTCGCAGTCGACGCCGCTGACCATCCTGGGGCTGCGCATCTCCGCCTCGCTCGCCGAGTACTTCGCCTACGCCGCCCGCCGGGTCCACCCGGACGTACGGCTGGTGACCCAGGGCGGCAGCGTCGCCTACGACGCGCTGTTGCAGTCCAGGGAGGCGGGCGGGACCTGGGTGCTGGCGTTCTCGATGCCGCGGCACGCGCAGGAGACGCTGACGGCCGTGCGGGTCGCGCGCAGCGCCGGTCTCAAGGTCGCGCTGATCACCGACCTGGCGCTGGGGCCGGTGGCCGACGAGGCCGACGCCACCTTCGCGAGCGGCACCGGGTCCCGCCTGGTCTTCGACTCCTACGCCGCCCCCGGCGTGATGGCCGCGGCGCTGCTCCAGGCGATGAGCGACGCGGGTCCCGAACGCACGCAGGCGCGGCTCGAGGAGTACGAACAGATCGCCGAGCAGCACCAGTTCTTCCTCCGGGAGTGACCCGGCCCACCTGACCTCCGGACCCCCCCTCCACAGAAAAGACCAAAGGGATCATTGCGGGTATTTCACGTATGAATGTTTTCATACGCCTTGCAAAGCCGACGGCATATATAAATACTGCTCACGGCCGCACCCGCCCGCAAAGGGCTCCTGTACGGGCACCCGAAGCCGCCGTCCCCTACCCGCGTCGGCGCTCGAGGGTGTTCGGGGCCTCGCTTGCGCGAGCGCCCGTGGCGGCGGCCCCGGTCATCCCCTGGACCGGGGCCGCCCCGAACCGTCGGACCACCGTCACGACGCCATACACCCGGAAGCGATGATCATGACCCTGACGACGACGCGCATCAGCTCGGACTGGCCGTGCCAGGTCAAGACTCCCGGCAGCTACGACTGGGAGCGCTCGGCCGCCAAGTGGCTGCGCGAGCTGGTGCCCGCGCGCTACGCGAGCTACCCCGCCCTGATGCGCCACCCGGTGCTGCTCGCCCGTCACGCGCAGATCCAGGTCCAGAACGAGGTCCGGGTGGCCCGCACCGCACTGCAGACCGCCCGCGCCGACCTGCCCCGGCTCGGTCTGCCGGAGTCGGTCATCGAGCACACGATCAAGATGTACGCGGCCGAGGTCATGCAGTTGCAGCACATCGCCCGCAGCGTCCGCGCGGTCACCCAGGCCCTGGTGGACCAGAACGCCGGACGCTAGGACCAGGACCTGTCCGGCCGGTCAGGCCCCCGCGGCGGTACGGGACTCCAGGTCGCGGCGGGTGTCGTCGCCGTAGACGCCGGTCTCGTCGCCGCGGATGCCGTACCAGAGCTGGAAGCGCGCGACGGCCTCGGTGAGCACGGTGTCGTAACGGCCGTCGGTGGGGCCGTTGTCGTACACGTTCGGGATCCTCAGCAGGCGCTGCTGGAGGTCGGTCACCTCGGGGCCGCTGTCGCCTTCCCGGAGCGTGCCGGCTCCGTCGGGGTCGGCGGACGCGGTCGCCGGTGCGCTGACGGTCGGAGAGGCGGCGGGCGTGGACGGTTGGGTCTGCGCGGCGGCCTCGTTGCCCCGGCCGGGCAGCAACAGGGCGCAGGCGAAGCCGACGAGCGCCGCCCCGAGCACGGCGACCGCGGCCACGGCGGCGCGCGGCGGCCCGGAGGACCGTCCGGAGCGCGGACGGCGTTCCCGTCGCAGCCTGTCGTCCCGGTCGGTCACGGGCGGCAGTTGCTGGGTCACGTCCTCGTTGCCGAGCGGTTCCCTCGGCACCGGCACGGCCTCGTAGCTGCCGGTGGCGTCCTCGGTCATCTCGCGGAACAGCTCCGCGAGGGCGTCGGTGTTGCGCGGTCGCAGTACCCGGATGGGTTCCAGGACCGGGCGTTCGTGCGGCTTTCCGGGTTCCTCCGGCGTCGGCACGCTCGTCTCCCTCCCGTCGGTCCCCCGGGAGAGATACGTGTGCAGCGGCGGCCGGGTTCAGCTGTCGAGGAAGCGGCGCAGGGAACGTGTCGTCGCGGCGACGAAGGCGTCCCGTCCGGCGTCGTCGAGGGCGTCCAGGGACAGATACGGGTTGAGGTCCTCCAGCTCCACCAGCAGCAGTTCGCCGTCGGGGGCACGGCAGGCGTCGACGCGCTGGATGCCGTGCGCGAGGCCGTTCCAGTCGACGAAGCGCCGGGCGAACTCCAGGTCCCGCACGGTGGGCCGGTACGGCTGGAGCTCCCAGCGGCGGTCGGGGCGCGGGGCGTACAGGGCGTACTGGAAGTCGTGGTCGACGTAGTAGAAGGACACCTCGTAGACGAAGTCGACGCACGGCTGGACGAGGACCGAGCCGTCGGCCAGGTCGGACAGGGCGTCGGCCGGGACGATCCGCAGGCCTATGGAGTCCGCGCCCAGCTTGGGCTTGACCACGTACCGGTCGGCCTCGGGCAGCCGGTGCAGGTCCTCGGGGCGGTCGACGGTGGGGATGACCGGGAAGCCCTCGGCGCTCAGGTCGAGGAGGTACTGCTTGCCGGCCATGTCGGCGCGGCCGGTGAGCGGGTTGTAGACGCGCACGCCGTCCTGGAGGGCGCGCTCCCGGAAGGCCGCGTACTCCTTCCGGTAGCCCAGGACCGGGCCGCTGTTGCGGACCAGTACGCCGTCGAAGGACTCCATGAGCGCGGCCGCGTCCAGCGGATGGCACAGGGCGAGGTCGAAGTGGGCGCGCAGCCGGGAGGCGAGGAAGACGTCCTCGTCGCAGTAGCGGCGCCCGCGGGCCTCGTAGGCCAGGTCCGTGACATGGAGAAGACGGGGGCGGGCGGCAGGCATGCGGGTCTCCCGGTGGGCTGCGGAGCGGTGCGGAAAGGTTACGTCAGAGGGGGAGCGGCGGTACGGGGCGGTACGGCCGCGACGGACGGGACTCCTGGGCGGCGCCGGACGAGCGGGTCGTACGATGACAGGACCGCCGTTTTCTCCCGAAGGGCTCGTCGACTCCCGTGACCACCGCAACCCTCCTCGACGGCAAGGCCGCCGCAGCCGACATCAAGAGCGAACTCGCCCTCCGCGTCCAGGCGTTGAAGGAGCGCGGCGTCACCCCGGGACTCGGCACGATCCTCGTCGGCGACGACGCGGGCAGCCGTTCCTACGTGGGCGGCAAGCACCGCGACTGCGCGCAGGTCGGCATCGCCTCGATCCGCGTGGAACTGCCCGCCGACGCCTCCCAGGCCGACGTCGAGGCCGCCGTGCTGCGACTCAACGCCGATCCGGCGTGCACCGGCTTCATCGTGCAGCTCCCGCTCCCCGCGCACATCGACACCCACGCCGTCCTGGAGCTCATCGACCCCGTCAAGGACGCCGACGGCCTCCACCCGACCAACCTGGGCCGGCTGGTGCTGGGCATCCCGGGCCCGCTGCCCTGCACCCCGCGCGGCATCATCGACCTGCTGCGCCGCAACCTCGTGCCGATCACGGGCCAGCAGTTCTGCGTCATCGGCTGCGGCGTCACCGTGGGCCGGCCGCTGGGCCTGATGCTGACCCGCAGCACCGAGCACGCCACGGTGACCCTGTGCCACGAGGCCACCCAGGACACGGCCGCGCACGCCCGGGAGGCGGACGTGGTGGTGGCCGCGGCCGGAGTGGCCCACCTGGTCCGGCCGGACTGGATCAAGCCGGGTGCGACGGTGCTGTCCGTGGGCCTGACCCGCACGGTCGAGGGCATCCTCGGCGACGTCCACCCGGACGTGAGCGATGTCGCCGGTTCCTTCGCGCCGCCGATCGGCGGGGTCGGGCCCATGACCCGGGCGATGCTGCTGACGAACGTCGTGGAGGCGGCGGAGCGGATCTGAGGTCCGCACGCCCCCTTGGGCACTCGGTTCCCCTTCCGAGGGAACTGAGTGCCATCGACACCCCTCAGGTGCTACGTTCCCGTCCATGAGCACCACTCACAAGGCCGAGGCCAAGCCGCCCATGCGGGACGCCCTGGTCGCGGCGGCCTTCCGGCTGTTCCTGGAGCGGGGCTACGAGCAGACCACCGTCGACGACATCGTGGCCCTCGCCGGGGTCGGCCGACGCTCCTTCTTCCGCTACTTCCCCTCCAAGGAGGACGTGGTCTTCCCCGACCACGAGCGGTGCCTGGCCGACATGACCGCGTTCCTCGCCGCGAGCGGGACGGAGCACGAGCCGGTGCGACGCGTCTGCGACGCGGCCCGGCTCGTGCTGCTGATGTATGCGGAGAACCCCTCCTTCTCCGTGCAGCGCTACCGGCTCACCAAGCGGGTGCCCGGGCTGCGCGCGTACGAACTGTCGGTGGTCTGGCGCTACGAGCGCGCCCTCGCCGACTATCTGCGGGGCCGTTTCGCTGGCCGGCCCGACGGCACCCTGCAGGCCGACGTGATCGCGGCCGCGGTGGTCGCCGCCCACAACAACGCACTGCGCTCCTGGCTGCGTTCGGACGGCCAGGGCGAGGCGACCGCGACCGTGGACCACGCGCTGGAGTATGTGCAGTCGGCGTTCGGCACGGCCCCGGCACCGGCGTCGGTGTCGCGCCGACGAGGTGGTCCGGCTGGCCGCGCGCGCCACGATCAGCTGGTACCCGCCGCTGCTGAAGTGGCTCGGC